>CAWCFR010000006.1:0-62859 GCA_963794725.1 uncultured Actinomycetota bacterium | reverse complement strand
GGCCCGGTTCAGCAGGTCGAAGGCGACGTAGGTCGCGGCGTGCCCCAGGTGGGTGGCGTCGTACGGCGTGATCCCGCAGACGTACATCCGCGCGGTGCCGTCGGCCGGGCGTGGACTCGCGCAGCCCGCCGGAGGAGCTGTCGTGGACCCGGACCGCTGGGCCTCGCAGGCCGTCCGGCAGGCTCCCGGGGCCGGGTGAGGTCCACGCACGCATAGGACGGACCCTATGCGGTCAGGTCAGAACGGCGGCCACGGGATGGAGGGCCAGCCGCCGCTCGGGACGGGGAACCCGCCGGTGCGCAGCAACCGTTCGCAGCGACGCGCGACGGCGTCGACCTCGCGGACCGTCAGCAGGTCCTCGAGCTCCTCGCGCAGGTCGCCGCACAGGCCGTCGAGCACCGACTCGATCCCGGCCCGCTCGTCGTCGTCGAAGCGCCGGCCGGCCCATCCCCACAGCACCGTGCGCAGCTTGTCCTCGGCGTGGAAGCACACCCCGTGGTCGACGCCGTAGCGGTGCCCGCCGGCCATCGGCAGCACGTGGCCACCCTTGCGGTCGGTGTTGTTGGTGACCAGGTCGAAGACCGCCATCCGCCGCAGCGGGACGCAGTCCTCGTGCACCAGCTGCACCGGCTCGTCGTTCCCGCCGGAGGCATCCAGCACGTGCAGGAAGCCCGCCGGCACGGGACCCTCGGGGACGATGTCGACGGGGTCGGGACGGCCGGGCGCCGCCTCCTCCGACTCCATCCACAGCTGCACCATGCCGGGCCCGGCGGGACCGTCACGCAGCACCGTCGGGGGTACGACGTCCCAGCCCAGGTGTCGGGAGACCACCCAGGCGGCGTACTCGCGGTCGGCGAGGGTGCCGTCGGTGAAGTCCCACAGCGGGCGCTCGCCCGAGGACGGCTTGTAGACGCACTCGGCGCCCTCGGTGCCGAGCCGGGCGAAGAAGGTGTGGTTCGACGCGGGCATGATCCGGCCGAGCACCACGAGGGGCTCCTCGAGAAGGTCGACCGCGGTCACCAGGGCGCTCCGTTCACTCCGGTCTCACTCGCGAGTACGGCGGAAGCCGTTGGCGCGTGGGCACAGGTGCCCGTCGACGTCGACCGGTCCCCCGCAGAAGGGGCAGGGGGCGCGGCCCGCGGCCACCACCGACTCGGCCCGGGCAGCGAACGAGCGCGCCATCGGGGCCGGCATCCGCACGAGCAGCAGCTCCTCGGGCTCGGGCTCCTCGATCGGCAGGTCGATCAGCTCCTGCTCGGCCGCCTCGACCGGCAGCTCCACCTCGACCTCGGCGACCGGGAAGACCTCGATCACCACGCGCTCGTCGTCGGCGTCCCAGGAGAGCGTGATCGTGCCCGCGCGGAACTCCTCCTGGATCGGCTGCTCGAGCGGCTCGTTGTCGATCAGGCCCACCGGGGTCATCGCCGGGATCGTGGTCCGGGCTCCGTCGGTCTGGATCAGCTCGTCGAGCAGCTCGGCGACGCGTTCGCCGAGGATCTGCACCTGCTGCTTCTCCAGCACGATGGAGGTCACCTGGGCTCCGGCACGTGCCTGCAGGAAGAAGGTGCGCGCCCCCGGCTCCCCCACGGTCCCGGGCACGAAGCGCTCGGGCGGGTCGAAGCGGTGCACCACAGGCATGGATGTGAGCCTATGCGGTGCCGGAAGTCGCCGTCCCGCCCCTGTGCTCCCGTGCCATCCCTGGGCCGGCGCCCCCGCCGACCGCGGCGTCGGAGGCGCGCGAGCGGCGTCGCTTGCGCGGCTTGCCGGCGAGGTGGGTCAGCGATCCCGAGGTGGAGTTCATCGTGACCACGAAGGCGCGGTGCGGCGTGTAGCGGACGACGGAGAGGCTGCCGGGGTCGACGACGATCCGCTGGAAGGCGTCGAGGTGCATCCCGAGGGCGTCGGCGAGGACGGCCTTGATCGGGTCCCCGTGCGAGACGGCGAGCCACACGGCGTGGTCCCCCACCTCGTCGGTGATCGCGGCGTCGCGCTCACGGATCGCCCCGACCACGCGCGCGGACATCTCCTGCAGCGACTCGCCTCCGGGGAACCTGGCGGCCGAGGGCTGCGACTGGACCACGCCCCACAGCTGCTCCTTGGCGAGCTGCTTGAGCTGCTTGCCCGTCCACTCGCCGTAGTCGCACTCGAGCAGCCTGCGGTCGCTGACCACGGTCCGGCCGGGCACCAGCAGCTTCGCGGTCTCCCGGCAGCGCTCGAGCGGGCTGGTGACGGCCGCGGCCAGCTCGAGCCCGGCGATCCGCTCGCCGGCGGCCGTGGCCTGCACCCGCCCGGTGTCGTCGAGGTGCACCCCCTTGCTGCGGCCGGCGAGGGTGCCACTGCTGTTCGCCGCCGTGCGTCCGTGGCGGGCGATGATCAACGTGGCCATGGCGGCGAGCGTACGGGGTCAGCCACGCGCACGCCCTGGTCACATAACCTGCACACGGTGATCGTCGACAACGCGCTGTACCGCAACGGGGAACGGGTCGAGCTCGACCTCGACACCCACGACCTGGCCGGCGTGCGCACCGAGGCCACCGGTCAGCACGACTTCGTCTGGGTCGGTCTGCACGACCCGACGAGCGACGAGCTGGAGGCCGTCGCCGACCTCTACGACCTGCACGAGCTGGCCGTCGAGGACGCCATCTCCGCCCACCAGCGACCCAAGGTGGAGCGCTACGCCGACTCGCTGTTCATCGTCCTCAAGACCCTCTGGTACGTCGACGAGGAGGACGCGGTCGAGACGGGCGAGATCAGCCTGTTCGTGGGCCACAAGTTCGTCGTCACCGTGCGCCATGGCAGCGGCGGCGGGCTCAAGGACGCGCGCCACCGGCTCGAGGGGATGACCAACGTCCTCGCCCACGGACCCTCGGCCGTCGTCTACGCCGTGTGCGACGCGGTGGTCGACCGCTACGAGGAGGTGGCGGAGTCGCTGCAGGAGGACGTCGACGAGGTGGAGTCCTCGGTCTTCTCGACCGAGCGCACGAGCGACTCGACCTCGCATCTACGTGCTCAAGCGCGAGCTGGCCGAGATGCGGCGGGCGGTGATGCCGCTGCGTGAGCCGATGAACCGGTTCACCACCGGATCGGTCAGCGGCATCCACGGCGACGCCGGGCCCTACTTCCGCGACGTGGCCGACCACCTCGCCCGCGTGGCGGAGACGATCGACACCCTCGACTCCCTGCTCTCCACGGCCTTCGAGGCCCACATCGCGCAGATCTCGGTGCAGCAGAACGACGACATGCGCCGCATCTCCGCGGCGGCGGGCATCATCGTGGCGCCCACCGTGGTCGGCAGCATCTACGGGATGAACTTCGACCACATGCCCGAGCTGCACTGGCTCTACGGCTACCCCGCGGCGATCGCGCTGATGGCGCTCAGCTCGCTGGCGGTGTTCGTCGTGAGCAAGCGGGCCGGCTGGCTCTAGAAGGGTGGAGCGGCCGACTCAGATCGTCAGGTCGCCGAGATGACGCCGGCGGCCAGCAGCCCGAGCAGCCCGAAGCCGAGCACGAGGCGGTAGGGCACGAACCACGTGATCGGGTGGTGGGCGACGAAGCGCAGCAGCCAGGCGATGGCGGCGTAGGCGACGAGGAAGCTGACCAACGTGCCCACCGCGGTCGGGCCGATGCCGATGTCGCTGCCGATGGCGTCCTTCAGCTCGTAGAGCCCGGCAGCGAGCAGGGCCGGGATGGAGAGGAAGAAGCTGAGCCGGGTCGCGGTGACCCGGTCGAGGCCACGGATCAACCCGGCCGAGATCGTGGCACCGGAGCGGCTGATGCCCGGGACCAGGGCGATGCACTGCGCCAGCCCGATCACGATGCTGTCGGTCATCGAGACCTCACGCTCGCCACGCGCCTGGGTGGCGACGCGCTCCGCGTAGACCAGGACCGCGCTCCACAGCACCAGCGCGCCGCCGACCCACCACAGCGAGCGCAGCGGGCCGGAGATGACGTCCTTGCCCAGGAAGCCGACGATGCCGATCGGGATCGAGCCGACGATGACGTACCAGCCGAACCGGTGGTCGACGTGGCCGCGGTACTCCGGCTTGAAGAGGCCGCGCACCCACGCGACGGCGATCCGGGTGATGTCGCGGTGGAAGTACAGCAGGACCGCGAAGATCGCGCCCATCTGGATCACCGCGGTGTACGCCGTGACGCCGGGGTCGTCGAGCTGGAGCCCGAGCGCCTTCTCGGCGATGGTGAGGTGACCGGTGCTGGAGACGGGCAGGAACTCGGTGAGCCCCTCCACGATCCCGAGGATGACGGCGTCGAAGTAGTCCATGGCGTGAGCAAGGGTAGGGGCGCTGCCTGAGCAGGCGCTGACCGGCACGCGGTTCGCCGGTTCGACGTCTGCCGTGGGCGAGCCGACCTCTCGTCGTTGGTCCGATTTGGCTACCTTGTGCCCATGCAGCGGCGGTACCTGGGCGCGACAGGACTCTCGGTCTCGCGCCTGGGCCTGGGCACGTGGACGTGGGGCCGCGAGACCGACGAGCACGAGGCGCGTGACCAGCTGGTCGCCTTCGTCGAGGCCGGCGGCACCCTGGTGGACACCTCGGCCGGGTACTCGGCCGGCGAGTCCGAGCGGCTGCTCGGCCGGCTGCTCGCCGACGTCGTCGACCGTGACGAGGTCGTGCTCGCGACCAAGGCCGGCTTCGGGCCCCGAGGCGGTGAGCTGGTCGTCGATGCCTCGCGCGGCCACCTGCTGCGCACCCTCGACGCGTCGCTGCGGCGGCTGGGGGTCGACCACGTCGACCTGTGGCAGGTGCACTCGTGGGACGACCGCGTCCCGCTCGAGGAGACCCTCTCCGCGCTCGACCTCGCGGTCAGCACCGGGCGGACGACGTACGTCGGGATCAGCAACTACTCGGGGTGGCAGACCGCCCGGGCGCTCACGTGGCAGCAGGCCGTCCCGGGCCGGGCCACCCTCGCCTCCACCCAGGTCGAGTACTCCCTGCTCCAGCGCGGGGTCGAGGGCGAGGTGATTCCCGCCGCCCGTGCGCTCGGGCTGGGCGTGCTCGCCTACTCGCCACTCGCGATGGGCGTGCTCACCGGGAAGTACCGCACCGGCACCCCGGCCGACTCGCGCGCCGCCGACCCTCGTCTGGAGTCCCGCGTCGGCGCCTACCGCTCCGAGGACCACACCCGCGTCGTCGAGGCCGTCGCCCGGGCGGCCGAGGGGCTCGAGTGGTCGATGGCCGAGGTGGCCCTGGCCTGGCTGCGCGACCGCCCCGGCGTCACCGCACCTGTCCTGGGCGCGCGCACCGTGGCCCAGCTGCGCAGCCTGCTCAGCGTGGAGGAGTGCGAGCTCCCCGCGGAGATCCTCCGGGCACTCGACGACGTCTCCGAAGGGATGCGAGGCCGATGACCTCAGCGAAGGAACGACGGATCCAGCACCGGGCGCTGCGCCCGGGCGTGGAGTACGAGTTCGACAAGATGCTCATCTCGCGCGAGCTCTCGCGCAGCGCCGTGACCCGGATGCTGGTGGAGCGCGCGGAGAAGGGCGGCTGGGAGCTCGACCGCGTCCGGATCTCCTACGACGGCACCCGCCGGGTGGTGCTGCGGCGCAAGATCATCCGGCAGCGGTTCGCCTTCCTCGTCTGACGCCCTTCCTGAGGTCGGACGAGCCTGTCTCGAAGGGCGCGGCTCAGACCTTGTCCAGGAACCGGTCGAAGACCCGCGCGCCGAACTCCAGCGCGTCCACCGGCACCCGCTCGTCCACGCCGTGGAAGAGGGCGGTGAAGTCGAGGTCGTCGGGCAGGCGCAGTGGGGCGAAGCCGAAGCAGCGCATGCCCAGGTCGGCGAAGAACTTCGCGTCCGTGCCGCCGAACATGAGGTACGGCGCCACGAGGGCCTCCGGGTCCTCCTCCAGGATCGAGGCGGTCATCGCGTCGGCCATCTCCCCGTCGTAGGGGGTCTCGAGGCCGTGCATCTTGCTGATCCACTCGAGCTCGACGTCGGGGCCGGCGAGCTCGCGCAGGGTGGCGACGAACTCCTCCTCCTTGCCGGGGAGGAACCGGCCGTCGATGTGGGCGGTGGCCTTGCCGGGCACGACGTTCACCTTGTAGCCGGCGTCGAGCATGGTCGGGTTGGTGGTGTGCCGCAGGACAGCGCTGATGATGCGCGAGGCCGAGCCGAACTCGGCTGCGAGGTCCTCGGCGTTCTCGGGCGTCACCTCGATCCCGGCGAGCTCGCCGACCGTCGCCAGCAGTACCCGGACCGTCGGGTGTCAGCTCGATCGGCCAGTCGTGGCGGCCGATGCGGGCCACCGCCTCGGCCAGCGTCGTGACCGCGTTGTCGGGGTGGCGCATCGACCCGTGCCCGGCGTTCCCCTTCGCCGTCAGCCGCATCCAGGCCATGCCCTTCTCCGCGGCCTCGATCAGGTAGAGCCGCCGGCCCTGGACCGTGGTGGAGAACCCGCCGACCTCACCGACGGCGTAGGTGCAGTCCTCGAACCAGTCGCGCTTGGCCTCGACCAGGGGGCCCGCCCCCTTGGTGCCACCGGCCTCCTCGTCGGCGGTGAAGCACAGCACGACCGGGCGTTCCGGGACGGCACCCGCCCGCGCGCGGGCGCGCACGACGGACAGCAGCATCGCGTCGAAGTCCTTCATGTCGACCGCTCCCCTGCCCCAGAGCTGGCCGTCCTGGATCTCGCCGCTGAACGGGTGCACCTGCCAGTCGTCTGCGTCGGCGGGGACGACGTCGAGGTGGCCGTGCACCAGCAGCGGGTCGCCCGTGCTGCCGCCCCACCGGGCGAGCACGTTGGTACGCCCGGGTTCGGCCTCCCACAGCTCGCTCTCGATCCCGACCTCGTCGAGGAGGGTCGCGACGAGCTCGGCGGCCTTGCGCTCGCCGGGACCGGGCTGGTCACCGAAGTTGGTGGTGTCGATGCGGATCAGGTCGCGGCAGATCTCGACGACCTCGGCGGCCGGGTCGTAGTCCTGCGACCGGCCGGCGTCGGTGGGCGTGCTCATCCCCCCATAGTGCACGAGCGGGAGGGGCTCGATCAGATCAGGTGGCGGGAGCCGACGTGCGGGCTCATCGAGCGCGGAGTGGCCCAGCGGACGCCGCCCTCGGCGGAGACGACCCCGAGCTGCAGGGACTCGGCCACGGGGTGGTGCGGCGTGGTCTCCCAGGACTTGGCGTGCGACCAGCTCTCCTCGAAGACCTGGATCTCGAGGACCGTGGTGCCGAGCGCGGCGCGGGCGACGGCACGCTCGCACCAGGCGCGAGCCGAGGCCATGTCGGGCCAGCGTCGCTCGACCACGACCTCTTCGTAGCCGTCGTCCTCAGGAATCCGCATCTGCAGGCGCCCCAGGGCAGTGGTGCCGATGCCCGTGGCCGGCGCCGAGATCGCCTGCGTGTCGTCCATGATTCGAGATTAGGTGAAAGCTTGCGGAATCGGTTGCTCCTGCGTCGTGGGTGACGCGCCCTGTCTAGCCCGCTTGTTTCAGGTGTCGGGAAGTGCCCGCGACGAGCTACGCGGCAGGTAGCCACGTGGGTGTGACCTTCCTCGCACGTCGGCGAAGCCGCTGAGCGGGGATCGCCGGAATCGGTGTGACGGCGCTAACACTGGCTAGCGGCTCGATTTGCATGTAACGAGTCCACCTGCCTGACTAGCGATGTTGCGCTTGCTCCAGCAAGCAAGACGCCGAACAACCCGGTTCGAGAAGCGCCGCCTGCTCGTCCTCCTGCCGGGTGTCCCCGACGCAAGACCTCTGACGAGCAGCGAGGTGCGCACCTGTGAGCGCGCCAGGCGTACGGGTTGGTCCCCGGCCGCCGCGGCGCGACGAGGACACACACGCTCGCCATGCTCACTCACTCCCGAGGCCGCCACGCGGCCCCCCGACGCCACGTCGTCGCCCCTGTCGTCCTGACCGGCCTGCTGGTCTCCGTCACCGCAGCGGTCTCGCTGCCCACGGCGGCGAACGCCCTCAGCGGCGACCATGCCGTCGCCGAGCTCGCCGGCTCGGTCAGCAGGCCGTTCACGCCTGGCCCGACCGTGCAGCCGTCCTCGCAGGCCGCGCCGGCCGCAGCGCCGACGTACCGCCTCGTGCAGGGCCTGCACATCAAGGCCCGGCCGAAGCCGCAGTACGAGCTCCCGGTGCAGAGCTACCACCTCACCGGCCGGTTCGGACAGGTCAGCGGCCTGTGGTCGCACACCCACACCGGCCTCGACTTCGCCGCGCCGGACGGCACCACGATCCGCTCCGTCGCCGCGGGAGTCGTCGTCTCCACCGAGTACGACGGCGCCTACGGCAACAAGACGGTCGTCCGCCTCCTCGACGGGACCGTGCTCTGGTACTGCCACCAGAGCGAGTTCGGCGTGCACCCGGGCGAGAGGGTCGCGGTCGGCGACCGGATCGGCTACGTCGGCTCCACCGGCAACACCACTGGTCCGCACCTGCACCTCGAGGTGCACCCGCACAACGGCGGCCCGGTCGACCCGGACACCTGGTTGCGGAAGCACCACCTGCACCCGTGAGCGTGGGGCTCAGCGGCGCTGGAGGTCCGCCTCGCTGAGAGTGCCGGCGATGATCTGCTGGGCCGTGTCCAGCAGGAGGTGGTGTCCGCGCCGGCTGTAGTCGCGCATCAACCGGAACGCCGCACTGACGTCGATGTCGGCCCGCTCGGCCAGGACGCCCTTCGCCTGCTCGATGATGATCCTGCTGTTCAGGGCCGTGTGGAGCTGCTCGGAGAGCACTTCGTGATGGCGGATCGCGCGCTGCTGGAGGAGTCCGATGGTGGCGATGTCGGCCAGTCCCTGGGCGACTGAGATCGCGTCGTCGTCGAGCAGCGTGGGTTTGCGGCTGAACAGGTTGATGGCACCCACGACCTGGGAGCGCAGGCGCAGGGGGAACGCGTGCGTGGAGGCGAAGCCGACCTCGGTCACCTTCGCGACGAAGTCCGGCCAGCGTCTCGCCGCCTCGGCGACGCCGATGTTGACCACCGGGGCGCCGGTGCGGATGCAGTCACGGCACGGGCCGGCGACGTTCTGGACGACGAAGAGCTCGACCAGCTCGGCCTCGTGCGAGGTCGAGGCCACCGCCACGAGGTTGTCCCGGGCGTCCTGCAGCAGGATTCCCGCCGCGTCCGCCTCGAGCAGCGCGACGCTCCGCTCGGCCAGCACGTGCATCAGGTCGACGACGTCGTAGTCGTCGACCAGGGTGTCCGCCAGCTCGACGAACGCCTGGGTGATCTGTTGTTCCCGGTTCACCGGTTCACTCCTCCGTCATTCGGTTCTCGTCCATCATGGTCCTCCTCGTCGCGAAAGTTGAGCGTCCCGTCCAGGACCGCGCGGGCCACGTCGACCGGGCTACGGCCGCTCGCGAAGGCGCGGCCGCGCAGCAGCAGGAGCGCCTCGGCCATGCCGACCGCCGCCTGCACCGAGACCATCCCAGTGGCCTGGTGCAGCTCGGCGGTCATGTCGAACTGGGCGCCGAGGTCCTTCGGCAGTTCCCCGTCATCGGTGTCCGACACGTCCTGCAGGTGCAGCAGGACCACGGTGGCGGCGTCGGCGAAGGTCAGCGCCAGGCCCAGGTCCGCATCGGAGAGGCGTCCGGTCCGGTCGCAGTAGAGGGTCAGCACCCCGAGCCGGATCGCGCCGATCTGCAGGGGGAAGGAGAACTGGGACCCGACGGTCGCGGCCGTTGCCTCCGGGCGGTACGCCGGCCAGCGCGACGTACGTCCTGGGATCGCTCAGGTCGGGCACGAGCACCGGTCCCCCGTCGTTGCTGGCGTCGACGGCGGGGCCTTCCCCCAGGGCGAACTCCAGCTCCTCGAGACGGCGGGCGCGGGCGTCGGTGGCGCCGACGACGACCCTGACCCCGTCGCCGTTCGACAGGGTCAGCGCGGCGGCGGTGACGGGGAGCGCCTCGACGCAGGCCGCGCAGAGTCGCTGGGTCAGGCTCTGCCCGCCCTCCTGGGCGAGGAGGAGATCGCTCACGATGCCGTCGAGGCGGGGATCAGCCATGCACGGACACTTGCTCCCCTTTCGCTGGACGTCCTACGATACGGCTTCAGCGCCCCGGACCCCGGCTCTGTGTCACTCATGACCGATCGAGCGATCCATCGAGGGGGCCGCCACTCATGATCCGGGCCGCATCGCCGCCACGACCGACGGCTCCGCCACGCGCGTCGGCCTCGCCGCCCGCACCCCGCCCGGGGTCGCCCGAACCTCCCGCCGCGCACTCCTGAGCAGCGGGGTTGAGGCAACGACGGAACCCCGAGTCAGACGGGGGTAGGACTCGGGGTTCCGCCTGTTGCAGGGCGTCGACAGCTGGTGCTGGACAGCGCCTGCGGCTCGACGTCACGCGGGTCAGGGGCCCTCACCGCGTGACATCGCTGGCTCCCTCCGTGCGACACCAGCCTCAGTCGGGGTGCCCCCCGGTGAGCCAGGGGCAGCTCGACGGTGAACGTCGCCCCCTGCAGGTGTGAGGAACGCACCGAGACGCTCGCCTCCGTGGCCCCGGGCGATGGACTGGACGATGGCCAGCCCGAGCCCGGACCCCTGGATCGCGTGCTCGGTGGCGGTCGAGGAGCGGAAGAACCTGGTGAACAGGTCGTGCTGCTCCGCCTCGGGGATGCCGATGCCGTTGTCACTCACCTCGAGCAGAGCGGTGCCGTCGCGCTCGCTCAGCACGCAGTGCACCCAACCGCCGTCCTCGGTGAACTTCACCGCGTTCGACAGGAGGTTCAGCACCAGGCGCTCGAGGTGCCGGGCATCTCCGTCGACGACCACCGGTCCCTCCGGCGCGTCGAGGGTCAGCTCGAGCTGCCGGCCGGCCAGCACCGGCTGGAGCGATCGACGCAGCCGCGAAGAGCACCGACGCCCATGTCCACGTCACCGTGCTCCGCGCGGTAGTTCCCGGGTTCGAGGCTCGAGAGGGTCAGCAGGTCGTCGGCCAGGGCTCTGAGTCGGTCGCTGTTGCGGCTGATGGCGTCGACGAAGTCGCTCTGCGCGCTGGTCAGGTCGCCACCCGAGTGGTCCTGGAGCAGCTCGACGTAGCCGGAGATGCTGGTCATCGGTGTCCGCAGCTCGTGGCTGACCGTGGCCACGAACTCGTTCCTGGCCTGGTCGAGCTCCCGCAGGCGCTCGACGGCGGCGTGCTCGACGTCGGAGGCCGCCCTCAGGTCGACGCGAGCCTGGGCGTTGTGCAGGTAGGCCGTCGTGACGTCCGCCAGGGTCTGTGCCGCCGACATCTCGCGAGCACCGAGTGCTCCTGTGCTGCTGCGATACAGGTCCAGTGCACCCAGGACACGGTCGCCGTCACGCAGGGGGAAGGTGAAGACGGCCCCGAGCCCCTCGTCGAGGGCTCTCGCGACGAACGTCGGAAAGCGGTCGTCCCTGGCGAGATCCGGGATCGAGATGGCCTCCGCGGTCTCGTACGCCGCCACGGGTGCCGAGCGCTCCGGGACTCCCGCGATACAGGTCCAGCGCGCCCAGGACCCGGTCTCCGTCGCGCAGGGGGAAGGTGAAGACCGCCACGAGCCCCTCCTCGAGAGCCCTCGCGACGAACGTCGGGAAGCGGTCGTCGCTGGCAAGATCCGGGATCGAGATGGCCTCCGCGCTCTCGTACGCCGCCAGGCAGGGCCCCTGGCCGAGCTCGGTCTGCAGCGTCTCGTAGCGCATCGCAGCGTCGTCGGAGGCCGCGATGAACCGCGGTGCGGTCGTCGGCGAGATCAAGGTGACCCCTGCCGCCTCGATCGGAAGGACGTCGACGATGCGCAGGACGAGATGGTCGAGGATCCCCTGGATCGGGAAGTCGGTGAGGAGGGTGTGCGCGAACTCGCTGAGGACGTGCGAGAGCCGCTCTTCGACCACCGACACGAACCTCACCCCCGGGTGATTTCCGCGGGGTCCCGGCGGTAGCAACGCGTGAGCCCGACCATCACCTCGATGAACCGGTGCTCTGGTACGAGCGTACTCCTCGTACCGCCGGTCACGACGTCACCGGACCCCCTTCGTCACGCTGGCGCCCAGGGCGATGACACTGACAGCGGCCGCCCAGCCCGCGAGCACGAGCGCGGCCGGGGATCGAGGTCACGAGAAGGATTGGAACCCCATCGGTGCGCACGTGCGCACCGATGGGAACTGAGTGTCCGAGGGGGGACTTGAACCCCCACCCCCTTTACGGGGACTAGCACCTCAAGCTAGCGCGTCTGCCTATTCCGCCACCCGGACGAGCGGGCCAACATTAGCAAGCGGGCGGCCCGGGCTCCGAATCGGGCCGCGGCTCCGCGGTGGCGCTCACCAGCCGCCGGGCAGCGGACGTCCCTCCGCGTAGCCGGCCGCCGACTGGATGCCGACCACGGCCCGCTCGCCGAACTCCTCCAGGTCGTGGGCGCCGGCGTACGTCGCGGCCGAGCGGACGCCGCTGCAGATCTCGTCGAGGAGGTCCTCCACGCCCGGCCTGGCGGGGTCGAGGAACATCCGCGACGAGGAGATCCCCTCCTCGTAGAGCGACTTGCGGGCGCGGTCGAACGCGGTGTCGCTGGACGTGCGGTTCGCGACGGCGCGCGCCGAGGCCATCCCGAAGCTCTCCTTGTACGGTCGCCCGTCGGTGCTGACCTGGAGGTCGCCCGGCGACTCGTGCGTGCCGGCGAACCAGGAGCCGACCATCACCTGCGAGGCGCCCGCCGCCAGGGCGAGGGCGACGTCGCGGGGGTGCCGCACTCCCCCGTCGGCCCACACGTGCTTGCCGTGCTGCCGGGCCGCCTCGACGCACTCCAGGACGGCGCTGAACTGCGGCCGACCCACGCCGGTCATCATCCGCGTCGTGCACATGGCGCCCGGGCCGACTCCGACCTTGACGATGTCGGCACCGGCCTCGACGAGGTCGTGGACGCCGTCGGCCGAGACCACGTTGCCGGCGACGACGGGCACCTGCGGTGCCACGGACCGTACGGCGGCCAGCGCCTCGATCATCCGCTCCTGGTGACCGTGGGCCGTGTCGACGACGAGGCAGTCGACCTGCATCTCCAGCAGCCGCTCGGTCTTGCCGGCGACGTCGCCGTTGACGCCGATCGCGGCCGCCACCCGGAGCCGGCCGTGCTTGTCGAGGGCCGGGCCGTAGATCGTCGAGCGCAACGCCCCGGTGCGGGTGAGGATGCCGACGAGCGCTCCGTCGTCGTCGACCGCCGGGGCCACCCGGTGACGCGACGAGGCGAGCACGTCGAAGCCCTCGCGCGGCTCCATCGTCTCCTTGAGCGTCACCATGTCGGTGGTCATCACGTGACCGACCTGGGTGAAGCGGTCGACGCCGGTGCAGTCGGCCTCGGTGATGATGCCGACCGGCCGGCCCTCCTCGAGGACGACGGCCGCGCGGTGCGAGCGCTTGGGCAGCAGGGCGAGGGCGTCGCTGACGGTGTCGTGCGGATCCAGCACGATCGGGGTCTCGAAGACCGGGTGCCGCGACTTGACCCAGGCCACGACCTCCTCCACCACGTCGAGCGGGATGTCCTGCGGCAGCACGCTGAGCCCGCCGCGCCGCGCCATCGTCTCGGCCATCCGGCGGCCCGACACGGCCGTCATGTTGGCCGAGACCACCGGGATCGTCGTACCCGTGCCGTCGGCGGGCGCGAGGTCCACGTCGTAGCGCGAGACGACCGCCGACCGACGCGGCACCATGAAGACGTCGTCGTAGGTCAGGTCGTGGGACTGCGAGGCGTCGTTGAGGAAGCGCACGACCGCTCATCGTACGCGCGCGGCCCTACGCTGAGCCGGTGCTTGAGACAGTCACGGGCGTCGCGCCCGGCCGGGTGAACCTGATCGGGGAGCACGTCGACTACAACGGCGGGCGCTGCCTGCCCTTCGCCCTGCGCCAGTCCACGACCGCGCGGGTGGGCCGCCGTGACGACGGGCTCGTCACGGTGACCAGCGAGGAGCGTTCCTGGGAGGGTCGCGTCGACCAGCTCGAGGACGCCCCGTCCTGGGTGCTCTACGTGGTCGGGGTCCTGCTCGCCCTCGAGGTCGACCAGGGGCTCGACATCGAGATCTCCAGCGACGTGCCGGTGGGTGCCGGGCTGTCCAGCTCGGCCGCCCTCGAGTGCAGCGTGGCCGTGGCGGTCGACGCCCTCCTGGAGCTGGGCAGCGACGACGAGCAGCTCGTCCGGGCATGCGTGCGCGCCGAGAGCGAGACCGTCGGCGCCCCGACCGGCGGCCTCGACCAGGCGGCGGCGGTCTTCGCGGAGGCCCGGAACGCCCTGCTGGTCGACTTCGCCGACGGCAGCCGCGAGCAGGTGCCCTTCGACCCGGCGGAGCACGGGCTCGCCGTGCTGGTGATCGACACGAAGGTGAGCCACGAGCTGACCGACGGCGGGTACGGCGCCCGGCGCGACGACGCCTGGGAGGCCGCGAAGCTGCTGGGACTGGAGCACCTGGCCTCCGCGACCGATCGACCAGGTCGCGACGCCTGCCCGACCACCTGCTCCCCCGCGCCCGGCACGTGGTCAGCGAGGTGCGCAGGGTCGATGGCTTCGTCGAGGCCCTGCGGGAGAACGACTGGGAGGCCCTGGGTCCGCTGCTCGACGCCTCGCACGTCTCGCTGCGCGACGACTACGAGGTGTCCTGCGCGGAGCTCGACGTGGCCGTCGAGACGGCGCGGGAGGCGGGTGCCCTGGGGGCGCGGATGACCGGCGGCGGCTTCGGCGGCTCGGCGATCGCGCTGGTGCCGCAGGAGCGGGTGGAGGCGGTGCAGGCGGCGGTGGCGACCGCGTTCGTGGCACAGGGGTGGCGTCGGCCGGACTTCTTCGTGGCCGAGCCCGGTCCGGGCGCCCGGGTGGGTTGACCGGGGTCATCCCCAAGGATGATTTCGAGACGACGGAGCCCCCGGATTGTCCGAAGTCTCCGCGTGTGTCCCGATCACGGGCGACAGAGTGCTCTATACCGGTGCTCGACTTTGCCCCGGTGCTCCCCCAATGCTGGCGACTTGTCCAAGAACACCTTCGCAAGGGAGTACTGAGCATGCATCTGCGCAGAACAGCGATCGGGGTCGCGGCCCTCACCGGACTGGCGGCGGCGCTGTCGGGAGCCAACGTGGCCGACGCGGCGGGCGGTGGCGGATCCAGCGCCCGGCTCGGCGTCTACGCCTCGGGTCTCAACGGCCCACTCGGGATCGACAAGCTCGGCAAGGGCTTCGTGGTCGCGGAGCAAGGAAACGGCCAGGTCACGGTCATCGGCAAGCGCGGCGGCAAGAGCCCACTCGTGAAGGGCGCGATCGGTATCTCCGGCGTGGCTGCACGCAAGGGCAAGGTCTACTCCGTCCTGGGTGTGCCGGGAGGCCCGGAGGAAGGACCTCCCCCGCCGGCAGGCAAGTACCCCTACTCCTCCGTGCTGCGCACCAAGGTGAGCACGGGCAGGACGACGGTCCTCGCCAACCTGCTCAGCTACGAGCTCAGGCACAACCCGGACGGCCAGAAGCAGTTCAACTCCGCGCACCAGCCCTACGACGCCCTGTCCAACCCGTTCAGCGTCACCACCTACAAGCGCGGCCTGCTGGTCGCCGACGGTGGCGCCAACGACGTGCTGCGGGTCAACCCGCGCACGGGCAAGGTGAGCACGTTCTTCGTGCCGCCGACCGTGAAGCCCTCCGAGGTGCCCGCATGCGGCGCGCCGGATGCCCAGGCCAACCCGGGCACCGTCGGGTGTGACCCGGTCCCGACCGGTGTCACCTACGCCCGCGGCAGCGTCTGGGTGCTCACGCTCGGTGCCTTCGCCCCGGGTGCAGGTCGCATCTACAAGCTGAACCCGCGCAACGGGCACGTCCAGCGCGTGATCAAGGGCCTGAACGCCCCGGTGGGTCTGGCAGTCACGAAGAAGGCGATCTACTTCGGTGAGCCCAACGGTCCCGGCGCCGTCGCCCGCATCCAGGGCGGCAAGGTCACCCGCGCCACGGTCCCGTCCCCGACGGGCCTGGTCATCAGGCGCGGTGCGCTGTACGCCACGTCCGGCGCGTTCGGCAGCTCGACGTCAGGGACAGGTCGTCCGGATCCACGGATACGACTTCCACTGACAGCAGCACGCCCCGTGACAGATGCCCCGTCCCTCAGACCGAGGGGCGGGGCATCCGCGCGAGCAGGCCCGGTGGCGGCCGCAGCCCGACCGAGCGGAGCTCGAGCAGGGCAAGCCGGTCGATGACGTCGGCGTCCTGACGGCGCCAGGCGCCCGCAGGATCCTCGTCGATGCGGGCGAGGACGTGCAGCGGTTGGTGCGCCATCGCCCGCAGCGCGAACAGGTCGAGGTCGCTGCGCTCGTCCAGGAATCGCTGGCCCGCGGTCGCCCGCCGTACGAACCGGATGCGCACCGGCAGGTAGAACATCAGGATCAGCAGGATCGGGATCAGGGCGACCGTCAGCCCCAGCCAGTGCGCCAGGGACTGGACGGCCTCGACCTGCTGACGCCCGGCGCCGGCGAGGCCCTCGGCCGCGCCGCCGGCGCTGTTGAACGGCCTGCGCACGTCGTCGCCGACCAGGGGAACCTTCGAGACGGTCCGTCCGGCGTCGCGCAGCCGACCAGCGAGGTCGCTCGCGGAGGAGTCGATCTTGTAGCCCGGCCCCGCGAGGTGCAGCGCGGCGTCGTGCACCTTCCGCGCGAGTGCGATCCACAGCGCGATCCAGAGCACGAGGACGACGTCCCCGTGACCTGCAGTCGTCGGCGTACGGCGGCGTCGGCGTAGAACCTCATGCCGACGTCAGTGCCCAGATCCTCCTACTTGAGCTCGGCGGAGCTCAGCCCGAGCACGCGGCGGGCGACGATGAGCTGCTGGATCTGCTGGGTGCCCTCGAAGATGTCGAGGATCTTGGAGTCGCGACCCCACTTCTCCAGCAGCTCGGTCTCGCTGTAGCCGAAGGTGCCGGCCAGCTCGACGCAGCGCAGGGTGACGTCGGAGCCCACCCGGCCGGCCTTGGCCTTGGCCATCGAGGCCTCCATCGAGTTCGGCTTCCGGTTGTCGGCCATCCACGCGGACTGCAGGGTCAGCAGGTACGCCGCCTCCCAGTCGCTCTCCAGCTGCAGGAACGTCGAGGCCGCCGCCGACTGCGTGATCGCCGGCTTGTCGTAGTCCACGACGACGCCGGCCTCGGCCAGGATGTCGCGGGTCAGGTCGAGCGAGGCCCGGGCACAGCCCACCGCCATCGCGGCGACCAGCGGGCGGGTGTTGTCGAAGGTGGCCATCGCACCCGCGAAGCCCTGCTTGTTGTCGATGTCGGGTGACCCGAGCAGGTTCGCGGCCGGGCACGCGGCAGTCCTCGAAGATGATCACGGCCGTGTCGGAGGCCCGGATGCCGAGCTTGTGCTCGAGGCGCTCCACCCGCATGCCGGGCGTGCCCTTCTCGACCACGAAGGACTTGATCGCGGCACGTCCCTGGTCCCGGTCCAGCGTCGCCCAGACGACCACGCTGTCGGCCCGCTCGCCCGAGGTCACGTAGATCTTCTCGCCGTTGAGGACGTACTCGTCGCCGTCCTTGGTGGCGGTGGTCCTGATGTTGGCGGAGTCCGACCCGACCTCCGGCTCGGTGATCGCCATCGCGGCCCAGGTGCCGGCGAACCGCTCCAGCTGCTCGTCGTCGGCGACCGAGGCGATGGCGGAGTTGCCCAGCCCCTGTCGCGGCATCGAGAGCAGCAGGCCGACGTCGCCCCAGCACATCTCCATGATGGAGAGCACGCTGGCGAGGTTGGCGCCGTTCTTGTTGCCCTTCTTCTCCTCCGGCGACTCACTGCGCCGTACGCCGGTGGCACCTGCGCCGCCGGTGGCACCCGTCTCGGAGACGCCGTCGATCATGGCGGCGAGCATGTCGAGCTCCTTGGGGTACTCGTGCTCGGCCTGGTCGTACTTGCGCGAGATGGGCCGCAGGCTGTTCATCGCCAGCTGGTGCGCCTGCTCGATGAGCGGGCGCAGCTTCTTGGGGGTCTCGAGATTGATCATACGAGCACGGCTCCTTCCATCAGTCCGACTGCTCTGAGGTCGCGGTACCACCGCTCCACGGGGTGCTCCTTGACGAATCCGTGGCCGCCGAGCAGCTGGACGCCGTCGAGGCCGATCTGCATGCCGCGCTCGGAGCAGAGCCGGCGGGCCAGGGCGATCTCGCGCTCGGCGGGCTTGCCCCGGGCGACCCGCGAGGCGGCCTTCCAGGTGACCAGGCGCATGCCCTGCAGCTCGATGGCGATGTTGGCCACCATGAACGCGACCGACTGCCGGTGGGCGATCGGCTCACCGAAGGCGGTGCGCTCCTTGACGTAGGGCGTCACGTAGTCGAGGACGGCCTGACCGGTGCCGACCGCGAGGGCGCACCAGGCCAGGCGGGAGAGCCGCACGACCTCGCGGTGGTCGTCGGCGTCGCCGAGCAGGGCGATCTTCTCCACGGCGACGTCCTCGAGGACGAGCCGGGAGAGGCTGGCGGCGCGCAGGCCCATCGACGGGTCGGACTCGATGGTGATGCCGTCGGCCTTCGACTCGAGCAGGAACAGCTGGGGCTTGCCGTCGAGCTGGGCGCTGACCACGAAGAGCTCGGCCTCCGCGCCGCGGACGACGCCGGACTTCACGCCGTTCAGGACGTAGCCGTCGCCCTTCTCCACCGCCGTGGTGGCCGGCTCGGCCGGGTCGAACAGCGGGGTGGGCTCGGCGATCGCCAGCGCGGCCGCGGGGACCTCGTCGCCGGTGAAGGCCGGCAGGTACGTCGACTGCTGCTCGTCGGTGCCGAAGAGCGAGATCGTCGTGGCCACGGCGCCGGGGGCGAGGGCGGCGACGGCCAGGCCCATGTCGCCCTTGGCCAGGGCCTCGTGGACGAGGACGCCGGTGACGGCCGAGCGCTCGGTGGCGATGCCGCCCAGCTCCTCGGGGACGCCGAGGATGGGCAGGCCGACCTCGAGGGTCGCCTCGAGCAGCTCCTGGGGAGCCGCGCAGGCCTCGTTGGCCTCCGAGGCGGCCGGGCGGACCAGCTCCTCGGCCAGCTCCGAGACGACGTCGACGATCATCTGCTCGTCCTCGCCCGGGGTGAGGTCGAACTGGCCGGTCCCGCTGGCCGCGGGGACCCGGTTGCCGCGGGTGGCGCGGCCGGCGCGCTTGAAGCTGCGGCCCACCGCCCCGGCGGTGCGGAAGCCGGCGCTGGTCACCCGGTAGACGCCCCGCTCGCTGGCCTTGCGGATGCCGAGCGAGTCGAGGATGTCGGAGGCGGCGATCTTGTTCAGCGCGGCCACCGCGAGGCCGATCGGGTCACGGGTCTCGTTGTCGGCGAGGCCGTGGCGTCCGCCTGCTCGGAGCAGGGTCCACGGCAAGGTCTGTCTAGCCGGTCGTTGGGAGGAGGGCATGCCTCGAAATGTAACTCGGAGTTACACGCGGCGCCACACCCGCGCCGCGTGGCGATGGTCACGCCGGTGACCGGCCGCGCCGGCGACCTTCTACGATGCGCTCATGCCTGACGCCGACTCGCGGCCGCTCCCCACCACGTCGGACGCCCTCCCCGAGGGCGGCACCGTGCGACCCATGACCCGGTGGGGCGAGGCGGTGATGCATCGCCCGGCGCGGCCGGTCACGTCGTACGACGACGAGCTGCGCAGCCTGGTCGCCGACATGGTCGTCACGATGTACGCCGCCAACGGGGTCGGGCTCGCGGCCTGCCAGATCGGGGTCGACCTCGCGGTCTTCGTCTACGACTGCCCCGACGACGACGGGACCATCCACCGGGGCGTCGTCTGCAACCCCGTGGTGGAGCTGCCCGAAGGTCGTGAGCGCCGGCTCGACGAGGGCGACGAGGGCTGCCTGTCCTACCCCGGTGCCTTCGTCGAGTGCGCCCGGCCGGACTACGCGCGCGTGACCGGGCAGGACCTCGAGGGCCGCGACGTCAGCCACGAGGGCGACGGCCTGCTCGCCCGCTGCCTGCAGCACGAGACCGACCACACCCAGGGGCGCGTGTTCGGCGACCGCATCGGTGACCGGGCACGCAAGAAGCTCCGCAAGCAGATGGAGTCGAACGCCGAGCACTACCCCGCCGCAGTGGCCGGTCGGCTTCGAGGGGCGGTCGGACCCGGACGGGCTGTAGCTCGCCTCAGACCCCGTTGACCACCGGGTCGCGGGAGTCCGCGGGGGCGGGCACCTTGCCCGCCGGGAGGTCGACGGTGACGGTCGTCCCCACGCCGACCTCGCTCTCGATGTGCACCGTGCCGCGCATCTGGGTGACCAGCTCACGGACGCTGGCCAGTCCGAGGCCGGTGCCGCCGTCGTTCTCGGCCATCCGACCCCGGTTGAACTCCTGGAAGATCGACTCCAGGTCGCCGGGGTCGATGCCCCGGCCCCGGTCGGCGACCGTGATCTGCACCCGGTCGGTCCCCTCGTGCCCGAAGCAGACCTCCACCGGGCTGCCCGGCCCCGAGTACTTCAGCGCGTTGACCACCAGGTTCGTGAGCACCCGGTGCAGCGCGACGGTGTTGGCCCTGCCCATGACCGTCTCGTCGGCGACGTGCACCCGAGCAGGGTCGAGCACCGGCGAGATGTCGTGCACCGCGTTGCGCGCCACGTGGGCCACGTCGATGTCGTCCATCAGCAGCGAGGCGTGGCCGGCGCGCTGGGTCGCGAACTCCACCAGCGCGCCGACCATGTCGAGCAGTCGCTTGGCGTTGGTCTCGACCCGGTCGATGAGGTCGGGTCGCTCCTCGTCGGTCGCGTCGCGAACCGCGTCGACGTACCCCATCAGGGCGTGGACCGGAGTGCGGAAGTCGTGGGTGAACGCGGCGTAGAAGGCGTCCTGGGCGTCCTCGAGGGCCTTGAGGTCGGTGCGGTCGCGGGTCACCTTGGCGTACCCGGTGAGGTTCCCGCCTTCGTCGTGCAGCGCGGTGATGATCACGTCGCCCCAGAAGCGGGTGCCGTCCTTGCGCACGCGCCAGCCGGTGTGCTCGACGCGGCCCGTGTCGCGGGCCCGCGCCAGCAGCTTCAGCGGGAGCCCGCTGCGGCGGTCCTCGGGGGTGTAGAACATCGAAAAGCTGCGACCGATCGCCTCGTCGGCGGTGTAGCCCTTGACCCGCTCGGCGCCGAGGTTCCAGGTCTCGATCGTGCCCTGGGGATCCAGCGCGATGATCGCGTAGTCCTGCACCTGCCCCACCAGCAGCCGGAGGCGCTCCTCGCTCGAGCGCAGCTTGGTCTCGAGCTCGTGCTGCTCGGTGAGGTCGCGGGTCACCTTGGTGTAGCCGACGTGGTTGCCCTGGGCGTCGTGGACGGCCGTGATCACGACGTCCCCCCAGAACCGAGTGCCGTCCTTGCGCACGCGATAACCGAGGTGCTCGACCCGCCCCTCGTCGCGCGCCTGCAGCAGGAGGCTCAGCGGCAGGCCGCTGCGGCGGTCCTCGTCGGTGTAGAACATCGCGAAGCTGCGGCCGATCGCCTCCTCGGCGGTGTAGCCCTTGACCCGCTCGGCGCCGAGGTTCCAGCTCTCGATCACGCCCTGGGGGTCGAGCCCGATGATCGCGTAGTCCTGCACCTGGGCGACGATGTCGTCCACGCGACGTTCCGGCACGCCAGTAGGCATGCCGGTCTCGTCACAAGGCTCCCCACCCACGGATTCAGCCTAGGGGACGCTGGTCGATCTGACGCGTTTTCCTCCGGATGGTCACATACGCGGACACCGCTGCCGCAGCCGCGACGTTGAGCGAGTCGACGCCCGCTCGCATCGGGATCACGGCCCGGCGGTCGGCGGACCGCTGCCACCGCTCGGAGAGGCCGTGACCCTCCGACCCGAGCACCAGGGCCACCCGGTCGAGCCCGTCGACGGCCTGCTCGAGGGGTACCGCGTCGTCGGCCAGCGTCAGGGCGACGGTGGTGAACCCCCGTGCGGAGAGGTCCGGCAGGGCGTCGTACCAGTCCGGGAGGCGGGTCCACGGGCAGCGTGAACACGGCGCCCATGGCCACCTTGACCGCCCGGCGGTACAGCGGGTCGGCGCACCGTGGCGACAGCAGGGCGGCGTCGACGCCGAGTGCGGCCGCGCTGCGGAGGATGGCGCCGACGTTGGTGTGGTCGACGATGTCCTCGCAGACGACCACGGTCCGGGCCTCCCCCAGCACGTCGTCGAGGCTCGGCAGCGGTGTCCGCTGGAGGGAGGCCAGGGCGCCCCGGTGCACGTGGAAGCCGGTGACCTGCTCGGCCAGCTCCTCGCTGACCACGTAGCAGGGGGCATCGGTGGAGCCCAGGACGTCGTCGAGGCCCGCCAGCCAGCGTGGAGCCATCAGGAACGACCGCACCGGGAAGCCGCCCTCGACCGCCCGCCGGACGACCTTCTCGCCCTCGGCCAGGAACAGTCCGTGCTCGGCCTCCAGCGACTGCCGGAGCTGGACGTCGCGCAGGTCGCGGTAGTCGGCCAGGCGGGGATCGGCCGGGTCCTCCACCTCGACGTACGTCGCCATGCTCAGGTTCCGTCGTCGGTCGAGCGATCGCCCATGCCGGTCGAGCGATCGAGACTCCGGGAACTGCTCCGGGTGGGCCAGCGCGACGACGTCCCCGATGCACGATGACCGCGGGCGGCACGACCCCTTCACGCGCCAGGGTCGCGCCCAGGTCGCCCAGCGTGCACAGCACGGTGCGCTCGGTCGGCATGGTGCCGTCGGACACCACGGCGACCGGCGTGCCACGGCCCGCCCGCCGCGGATCAGCACCTCGGCGATCAGCGGAGCGTTCTCGACCGCCATCATCAGCACGATCGTGCCGCGCAGGGCTCCGAGGGCGGCCCACTGGACCAGCGACTCGGGGTGTCCTGGCGGGAGGTGGCCCGAGACGATCGTGAGGTCGTGGGTGATGCCGCGATGGGTGACCGGGATGCCGGCGATGGCGGGGACGCCGAGCGGGCTGCTGATGCCCGGGACCACCGTGACGGGCACGCCGGCCTCCTGGCAGGCGAGCACCTCCTCGTACCCGCGGCCGAAGACGAAGCTGTCGCCCCCCTTGAACCGCACCACCCGCTTGCCGGCCAGGGCCTCGTCGACGAGGACCCGGTTGATCTCCTCCTGCTGTGCCGCCCGCCCGCGCGGCAGCTTGGCCACGTCGATGATCTCGGTGTCGCTGGGCAGCTCGGCGAGGAGCGCGCGGGGCGCGAGCCGGTCGGCCACCACGACGTCGGCCTCCATCAGGGCCTTGCGCCCGGCCACCGAGATGAGCTCCGGGTCGCCCGGTCCGCCCCCGACCAGCACCACCCCCGGTGTCCGCTCGCGATGATCCTTCACGGCCAGCGAGCCCTCGCGGAGGCCGGTGACGATCTCGTCGCGCAGGCCCGCGTGCCGCCGCGGGTCGCGGTCGGCGGCCGCGCTGGCCATCACCGCGACGGTGTCGCCGCCGTGGCTCCCGACGGCGGGCGTGAACGCCGTGGCGGCGTCGGCGTCGTCGGCGCGCACGCAGAAGATCCGGTGCTGCTCCGCGACCCGGCTCACGGCGCGGTTGACCTCCGGGTCGTCGGTCGCGGCCATCACGTACCACGTCCCGTCGAGGTCGCCGTCGGCGAAGCCGCGGCTGGTGCCAGGTGACCTCGCCCGACGACCAGCAGCCCCTCGATGGCCGTCGTCACCTGCGGTGAGACGACGTGGACGTCGGCACCGGAGGCGATCAGGGTCGGCAGCCGGCGCTGCGCCACGCTGCCACCCCCGACGACGAGGACCTTGCGCCCCGCCAGCCGCAGCCCGACGGGATAGGTCGGGAAGTCCGTGCCGGTGTCGTCCACCCGCCCATTGTGCTGACACCGGCTGGTACGCCGGTTTCCCGGGCCCAGCCCGCGGACTATGTTCGGGACCCATGAGCGACCTCGACCGTCCCGTGAGCCCCGACCCCTACGACCTGCTGCCGGAGGTCCCCTCCTTCACCGTCACCAGCGACGACGTCACCGACGGTCAGCCGCTGAAGGACGACCAGGTCAACGCCGCCGGCGACAGCTCTCCCCAGCTGTCCTGGAGCGACGTCCCCGAGGGCACCAAGAGCTTCACGGTCACCTGCTTCGACCCGGACGCACCGACGCCGTCGGGGTTCTGGCACTGGGTGCTGGTCGACCTGCCGGCCGACGTCACCTCGCTCGACGCGGGCGCCGGCGCCGAGGGCGCCGACCTGCCCGGCAACGCGTTCATGTGCCGCAACGACGGTGGCACCCAGGCGTTCATGGGCGCGGCCCCGCCCGAGGGCGACCAGGTGCACCGCTACTACTTCGTCGTGCACGCGGTGAAGGAGGAGTCCCTCGGGGTCGACGCCGACGCCTCCCCCGCGGTCGTCAGCTTCAACCTCGTCTTCAAGACCGCCGGCCGCGCGATCGTCCACGGCACCTACCAGCACTGACCCGACACGCAGGGTCTTGAATCATTCAGGATCGGGTACCAGTCTGGAACGACCCCCAGACGAGGAGTGACTGCGACATGCCTGACCTGCCCCAGCCGAACGACGGAACTTCGATCGAGACCGCCCCGTCCGAGGAGGCAGGGCTCGGCTCGACGACCGACACCGGGGCGCCGGCGCCCAGCGACCGCAACAGCCTGACGATCGGCCCGGACGGCCCGATCGTGCTGCACGACGTCCACTTCCTGAACCAGATGGCGCACTTCAACCGCGAGCGGATCCCCGAGCGCAACGTGCACGCGAAGGGCTCGGGTGCCTTCGGCGAGCTCGAGACCACCGAGGACGTCTCGGCGTACACCAAGGCGGCGCTGTTCCAGCCGGGCGTGAAGACCGAGATGCTCGCGCGCTTCTCGACCGTGGCCGGCGAGCAGGGCTCCCCCGACACCTGGCGCGACCCGCGCGGGTTCGCGCTGAAGTTCTACACGACCGAGGGCAACTACGACCTGGTCGGCAACAACACCCCGGTCTTCTTCATCCGCGACACGATGAAGTTCCCCCACTTCATCCGCTCGCAGAAGCGTCGTGGCGGCAACGGGCTGCGCGACAACAACATGCAGTGGGACTTCTGGAGCCTCAACCCCGAGTCGGCCCACCAGGTGACGTACCTGATGGGTGACCGCGGGATCCCGAAGACCTACCGCCACATGAACGGCTACGGCTCGCACACCTACCTGTGGGTCAACGAGGCCGGCGACAAGCACTGGGTCAAGTACCACTTCCACAGCGACCAGGGCGTCGAGGGCCTCAAGGACGAGGACGCCACCAAGATCGCGGGCGAGGACGCCGACTTCCACCGGCGCGACCTGTACGACTCGATCGACAAGGGCGACTTCCCGAGCTGGACGCTGTCGATCCAGGCGATGCCGTACGAGGACGCGAAGACCTACCGGATCAACCCGTTCGACCTGACCAAGATCTGGCCGCACAGCGACTACCCGCTGATCAAGGTCGGCACGATGACGCTGAACCGCAACCCGGAGAACTTCTTCGCCCAGGTCGAGCAGGCCGCCTTCGAGCCGAGCGCGCTGGTGCCCGGCATCGGCTTCAGCCCCGACAAGATGCTGCTCGGGCGGGCGTTCGCCTACTCCGACACCCACCGCCACCGGATCGGCCCGAACTACCTGCAGCTGCCGGTGAACCGTCCGCACGTCGAGGTGAACACCTACACCCAGGACGGCCCGATGGCCTACGAGCACCGTGGCGACGACCCCGTCTACGCCCCGAACTCGTTCGGCCGCGGATACGCCGACAACGTGGGCGAGGTCGACCCCGGCTGGGAGACCGACGGCGCGATGGTGCGGCAGGCCTACACGCTGCGGCCGGACGACGACGACTTCTCCCAGGCCGGCACGCTCGTGCGCGAGGTCTGGGACGACGAGCAGCGGGAGACCTTCGTCAAGACGGTCGCCGGGCACCTGCTCGGCGGGGTCGAGGGCGACGTGCTCGAGCGTGCCTTCCAGTACTGGAACCACGTCGACGCCGAGTGCGGCAAGCGCATCGAGGAGCTCGTCCGGCAGGACGCCGACCTCGGCGCGCCGGGTGCCCAGGACGACAAGGCCCTCGAGGACGCCCAGGACCCGATCGTCGAGTCGGACACCCACGCCTCGAGCTGACCCACGCTCGTCGTCGGCGCGTGCGAGGATCTGCGCGTGCCGACGACCAGCCGCGCCCTGCCCGACGAGGACGTCCTCGGGGCGCCGTACACCTGCGAGACGCTGCGGCTGAGGCCCGATGACGAGGGCGAGGTCGTGGCGACCCTCGTGCACCGGCCGACGGCGCGCACGCGTCGTCGCGCCGTGCTGCACGTGCACGGGTTCGCCGACTACTTCTTCCAGACCGCGGCCGCGGACTTCTGGGTCTCGCGCGGGTACGACTTCTACGCGCTGGACCTGCGCAAGTACGGCCGCTCGATCCGGCCGCACCAGACGCCGAACTACGTCGCGGACCTCGGCACCTACTACGAGGAGCTCGACCTCGCGTGGCAGCGGGTGCACGAGCACCACGACCACGTGGTGGTCTCCGCCCACTCCACCGGCGGCCTGACCGTCCCGCTGTGGCTGCACGACCGGCGGCTCCGCCCGGACGGGCTGTTCCTCAACGCCCCGTGGATCGACATGCACGGCGACCGTTCACCCGGCTGCTGGCGCTGCCGGTCATCGAGCGGCTCGGGAGGTACCAGCCGATGCGCGAGGTGCCGCGCGACCGCAGCGGGGGCTACCTGCGCGCGCTCAGCAACAAGTACGGCGGCGAGTGGACGATCAACGAGGACGTGGAAGCCGCTGCAAGCTCCTGGCCCGTCCACGCCGGCTGGCTCCGCGCGGTCCGGCGCGGCCAGGCGCGGATCAGCCGCGGGCTGGACGTGCAGTGCTCCGTGCTCGTGGTCAGCTCGGCGACGCTCGGGACCACCCGACCGGCGACGAGTGACCCGGCGCTGCGCAACACCGATGTCGTCCTGGACGTGGAGCGGATGCGCCGCAAGGCCGTGCGGATTGTCTCGCCACGTGACGTCGCCCAGGTCGAGGGCGCCATGCACGACGCCACCCTCTCCCCCGAGCCCGCCCGCTCCCGGGTCTTCGACGAGATCGGCCGCTGGCTCTCGGCGTACGTCGAGAAGTGACCCCGCCCGGCATCCGCTAGGTTCCGGCACATGGATCCCATCACCGGTCTCGCCGTCGGCCGCATCGCCGTCGGCACCATCTCGCTGCTCTCCCCCGGCCTCGCGGCCAAGCTGTTCCTGCTGAACCCGACGACCAACCCGCAGGTGCCCTTCGTGACCCGCCTGTTCGGCTCGCGCGAGATCGCCCTCGGCGGGCTCACCCTGGCCTCCAAGGGAGCCGCACGGCGCCAGCTGGTGCAGGTCGGGATCGCGATCGACAGCGCGGACGCCGTCACCGGCCTGATCGGGACGGTGAACGGCTCGGTCTCCAAGCCGGCCGGCCTGCTGATGACCCTCGTCGCCGGCGGTGCCGTCGCCAGCGGAGCGATGGCCCTGCAGGAGGGCTGAGCTCCCCGCGCCTCAGTGGCGGACGACGAACGACACGATCGCCGCGACGCCGACCACCACGATCACCGCGCGCAGCACGGCGGGGGGCAGGCGTCGTCCGACGGTCGCGCCGAGCTGGCCGCCGATGATCGAGCCGACGGCGATCAGGCCGGCCACGGCCCAGTCGACGTGCGCGACGAAGACGAAGACCACGGCGGCGATGCCGTTGACCAGCATGGCCAGCACGTTCTTCGTGGCGTTGTGCCGTTGCATCGTGTCGTCGACGCCGATGCCCAGGATCGGCCATCAGCAGCACGCCCTGGGCGGCGCCGAAGTAGCCGCCGTACACGCCCGTCCCGAGCACCGCCGGCCACACCCAGCCCGCACCGTGCTCGGGGAGACCACCGCGCTCCTCCGCGCGCGCGGCCACCCGCCGCGAGATGCGCGGGCCGAGGAGGACCAGCACGCAGCCGAGCAGGATCAGCACCGGCACGATGGCGTCGAACGCCGCCGAGGGCAGCACGAGCAGCAGCAGCGCGCCGACGACCCCGCCGATCAGGGACGCACTGCCCAGCCGGAGCAGCCGTCGGCGCTGGCCCACGAGCTCGGCGCGGTAGCCGATGGCACCCGACAGCGATCCCGGAGCGAGCCCGACGGTGTTGGACACGTTGGCGATGACCGGCGGGTAGCCGAACGCCAGCAGGGTCGGGAACGTGATCAGCGTTCCCGACCCCACCACGGTGTTGATGGTGCCGGCGGCCATGCCTGCGAGGAGGATGGCCACGACCTCCCAGAAGCTCACGGAGTGGCGGGTGGCTCTCCGGCCGCGTCACCGGCGTCCGCAGGCGGTGTCGTCTGGCGGAGGCGTCGCCGGAGGAGGCACCTGCGAGCCGCTCGCCGCGCGTGCCGACTCCTCGGCCGCGGCGATCGCCCGCTGCACCTCCTCGTGGGCGCTGGACAACGACGAGTCCGGGGCTCGTGCTCGGATCGATCGTCGGGACCTCGACCCGCTTGCGCGGTCCGTCGACCTTGTGCGGGATCCCCGCGATCTCGTGCACCGAGGAGCCGAGACCCTCGAGGGCCTTGGTGATCTCCGACGGCACCACCCAGACCTTGTTGGCCGAGCCCTCGGCGATCTTGGGCATCATCTGGAGGTACTGGTAGGCCAGCAGCGCCTGGTCGGGCTGCCCGTCGTGGATGGCCTGGAAGACCGTCTGGATGGCCTGTCCCTCACCCTGGGCCTTGAGGATCGCCGCCTCGCGGTTGGCCTGGGCACGCAGGATCAGCGCCTCCCGGTCACCCTCGGCCGACAGGATCGCGGCCTGCTTGTTGCCCTCCGCGGTGAGGATCGACGACTGGCGCTGGCCCTCGGCGGTGAGGATGACGGCGCGCTTGTCGCGGTCGGCGCGCATCTGCTTCTCCATCGAGTCCTTGATCGAGGGCGGCGGGTCGATGCCCTTGATCTCGACCCGGCCGACCCGGATGCCCCAGCGTCCGGTCGCCTCGTCGAGGACGCCGGAGAGTCCCCGGTTGATGTCCTCGCGGGAGGTCAGGGTCTGCTCCAGGGTCATGCCACCGACGATGTTGCGCAGGGTGGTCATGGTGAGCTGCTCGACCGCGGAGATGTAGTTCGCGATCTCGTACGTCGCCGCCACCGGGTCGGTCACCTGGAAGTAGATGACCGTGTCGATCGAGACCACCAGGTTGTCCTCGGTGATCACCGGCTGCGGCGGGAAGGAGACCACCTGCTCGCGCATGTCGATGACGTAGCGCACGCGGTCGACGAACGGGGTCACCACGTTGAGGCCCGGCTGCAGCGTCGTCTTGTACTTGCCGAAGCGCTCGACGATGCCGGCCCGTGCCTGCGGGACGATCCGGATCGTCTTGGCCAGCACCAGCACCACGAACACCAGCAGGACCAGGAACACGATCAGTACGGCCATCGACTGTGCCTTTCTCTCGACATGACCCGAGTCGTCACGGCTCGAGCCGGTGGGTGCGCAGCACGTACGCCGTCGCACCCTTGATCTGCACCACGTCGACGACCTCGCCGGCCTCGATGCGGTCGTCCTCGTCGTACGGCGCGGCGGTCCACTCCTCGCCGCCGATCTTCACGCGCCCGGGCTCGTAGTGCGACATCTCCCGCAGCACGGTGGCCCGCTTGCCGATCAGTGCGTCGGTGCCGGTCTTCAGGTCGGGCCCGCTGTGCAGGCGGCGTACGAGGTTCGGGCGGATCACCGAGAGCAGGGCGACCGAGGAGATCAGCGCCATCACGACCTGGAGCGCGAGCGGGCCGCCGACCAGCGCGGTCACCGCTCCGACGAGCGCACCGCCTGCCAGCATGAGCAGGAACAGGTCGAGGCTGACGAGCTCGAGGGCAGCGAGTGCGACAGCAGCCGTCAGCCAGCCGACCCACATGTGGTCCGCCAGCCAGTCCATGCCACGAGCCTAGCCGGACGTGACGAACGATCACGGCGTTCTGCGGCGGCGCGCGGAGTACCTCTCGTCGGCCTGCGAGAGCACCAGCGGCATCGCGAACGTCTCCGACAACAGCTCCTCGGTGAGCACGTGCGGCAACGGTCCTGCCGCCACGACCCTGCCCTCACGCAGCAGCAGGACGTGGGTGAAACCAGGTGGGATCTCCTCGACGTGGTGCGAGACGAGCACCGTGGCGGGCGCGTACTCGTCGAGGGCCAGGCGCGACAGGGTCGCGACGAGATCCTCCCGGCCACCCAGGTCGAGCCCCGCCGCCGGCTCGTCGAGCAGCAGCAGCTCGGGGTCGGTCATCAGGGCACGCGCGATCTGCACCCGCTTGCGCTCGCCCTCGCTGAGCGTGCCGAAGGTCCGGTCCAGCAGCGCGCCGGCACCCACCTCGACCAGCAGCTCGCCGGCCCGCTCGTGGTCGAGCTCCTCGTAGCGCTCGCGCCACCGGCCCACCACGCCGTACGACGCCGAGACGACGACGTCGCGCACGAGCTCGTGCCGCGGGATCCGGTCGGCCACGGCGGCACTCGTCCAGCCGATCCGCGGCCGCAGCTCGAAGACGTCGACGGTGCCGACGACCTCGCCGAGGATGCCGGCGACCCCGTCGGTCGGGTGGACCTGGGCCGAGCAGACCTGCATCAGCGTGGTCTTGCCGGCGCCGTTGGGGCCCAGGATCACCCAGCGCTCGTCGTCCTCGACCGACCAGCTGACCTTGTCGAGCAAGGTCGCCGTCCCCCGCCGGACGGTGACGTCGGCGAGCTCGAGGACGGCGGACACGTGCGCCAACCTAACCCGTTCTACCCTCGTCGGATGACCGCCCCTCGGGTGTCCAGACTCCCGTCGCCGGGACTTCCGGCCTCGGCGCTGCTGTGCGCCTGGCTCGAGGCGGTCCGCACGGGTCTTGCCGGCCCGGACGACCTCGAGGCGACCGTGCGGGGCGACGACCCGCGGCACCTGGTCGCGGGCGTGGCCGATGCCGTCGAGCTCCGCGAGCTGCCCAAGACGCTGCGCATCGGCGCCCCGTCTCGCGCTACCGGTTCCCGGTGACCCGCTGGGGCTGGGTGGCCCGCCGGAGTTCAACCTGGCGGCGCTGGAGAGCGGCGAGGCGGTCGTGCTCGGCGACGTCGGGCTGGTGCCGGAGCTCGACGCCCGCACGGTGCTGTGGCGTGCCTACGAGGTCGGCCCGGTCCCCTACGTCGACGAGCGCGAGACCGCCATCGAGCTGCGCACCGCCCTGCTCGAGGTGACCGGTCGGCTGGTGCAGCTCGACGTCGCCTCGTGGCAGCCCGAGATCCCCGACCTGCTGATGAACCTCCGGAAGCGACCCCGGTTGCCGCTTCCCCCGGGACTCGCGCCCCGACAGGTCGAGACGGTCGACCGGGCCGTGCTCTGCCTCGAGATCGTCGCGCTCGCCCTGGCCGACGAGGGCGGTGCCGTCTCGGCGTACGAGGCATCCCGGCGTCGTGAGGCCCTCGGTGACCTCGACCGGGCCGCACGCCGGGCACTGGTGGGCGCCTGCTCCGGGCGGGACTGAGAGTCGTTAGCCTCGTCCCGTGCTCGAGGAACCTCACGCAGAACCCGAGACGGCGGAGCCGACGTCACGCACGCTGCTGATCACGCTGACCGGCAAGGACCGGCCGGGCGTGACCTCGATGCTCTTCGACACGCTCGCGCAGTTCGGCGTCGAGGTCCTCGACATCGAGCAGATCGTGCTGCGCCGCCGGCTGGTCCTGGGCCTGCTGGTGACCTCGCCCCGCGACTGGCGCTCGCTGCGCACCGCCCTCACCGACGTCGCCGAGCAGCTCGGGATGACGTTGGACGTCGAGCGTGGTTCGGGTGACAACCGGCGACGCCCGGAGGGTCGCAGCCACGTCACGGTGCTCGGCACGCCGTTGCGCTCGTCGGCGGTCGCGGCGATCACGGGTCGCATCGCCGACACCGGCGCCAACATCGACCGCATCGAGCGGATGGCCCGCTACCCGATCACGGCGATCGACCTGCACGTGTCCGGCTACGACCCGGACAAGCTCCGCGAGATCCTCGCGCGAGAGGCTGCCGCACAGGGTGTCGACATCGCCGTACAGCCGGCCAACCTGCAGCGTCGCGGCCTGCGCCTGATCGTGATGGACGTCGACTCGACCCTGATCCAGGGCGAGGTGATCGAGATGCTGGCGCGGCATGCCGGCGTCGAGGAGGAGGTCGCCCGGGTCACCGGCCAGGCCATGCGCGGCGAGGTCGACTTCGCCGAGAGCCTGCGCCAGCGGGTCGCGCTGCTGGCCGGCCTGGACGCCGCGCGCGCTGGACCAGGTGTACGACGAGCTGGTGCTCGCGCCCGGCGCCAGGACGACGGTGCGCGTGCTGAAGCGGCTCGGGTACCGGTTCGCCATCGTCAGCGGCGGCTTCTCCCAGCTGGTCGACCGGCTCGCCGACGAGCTCGGCATCGACTACTCGCGGGCCAACGAGCTCGAGATCGTCGACGGCCGGCTGACCGGCCGCGTGCTCGGCGAGATCGTCGACCGGGCGGGCAAGGCGGCGTCCCTGCGTGACTTCGCGGCCCGCAGCGGACTCCCGCTCAGCGCGACCATCGCCATCGGCGACGGCGCCAACGACCTCGACATGCTCAACGAGGCCGGCCTCGGGATCGCGTTCAACGCCAAGCAGGTCGTCCAGGACGCCGTGTCGACCGCGGTGAACGTGCCGTACATGGACGCGGTGCTCTACCTGCTCGGGATCAGCCGCGAGGAGGTCGTCGCCGCCGACGCCGAGGCAGGCATCACCACCCCGGCTCCCCCGGTCTGAGCGCTTCGCCGGCCCAGGACGTCATACGAAGTGGCTGTTATGGCGACCAGAACGTATGACGTCCCGACGGAGGTCATACGAAGTGGCTGTTATAGCGACCAGAACGTATGACGTCCGGCGGCGCTCACGAGGGGTAGCAGGCCACGAGCCGGCCGCTGCCGACGTCGAGGTCGCGCCAGGGGACGTCGACCTCGAACACCGCCGCGCCGCTGGTCGGCAGGCCGCCGCTGAGGGCGCGCAGGGCCGTGGGGTCGGGGTCCCCGTCGTCGAGCAGGAGGGCCAGCGACGACGCGGTGGGGTTGTGCCCGACGAAGATCAGCACGCTCGCCTCGTCCGGGGCGCCGCGCAGGATGTCGAGCGCGCTGTCCGCGCCGGCGGCGTAGGCCGCGTCGGAGATCTCGGGGCGGGCCGACGAGCCGGAGCCCCGCGCGACACAGGCCCAGGTCTCCTGGGTGCGTGCGGCCGAGGAGACGATGGCGTGCGTCGGCACCCAGCCCGGCGGACGCCAGCCAGGTGCCGACCGTGGTGGCCTCCCGCGATCCCCGGGCGATCAGGTGCCGCGCGTGGTCCTCGGCGCCGTACGCCTCCGCCTTGCCGTGCCGGAGCACGATCAGGACCCGGCTCGCACCCTCACGGGACGAATCGGGAGAAGACGGGCTCATTTCGCAAGGGTGCCACCCCGTTAGTCTTCCTGTCATGCCATTGGGGAGCCCGGAGGAGAACGCCGCACGCGCAGGTGACCTCCTGGTCATCGGGGGTGCCGAGGACAAGCTCGGCCGGCGCACCGTGCTGCAGGAGTTCGTACGCCGCTCGGGCGGTCCGGACGCCAGGATCGCCGTGGTGCCGACCGCCTCCTCGCTCGGGCCCGAGATCGTCGACGTCTACGAGGCCCTCTTCACCAAGCTGGGTGCCCAGGAGGTCTACGGCGTGCGTCCGGAGGACCGGGCGCAGGCGGCCTCGCCGGAGTACGTCGAGCCGCTCTCGCGGGCCACCGGCATCTTCATGACCGGCGGCAACCAGCTCAAGCTCTCGACGGTGATCGCCGGCACCCCCTTCGGCGACGCCATCGTCGCGGCCCGCGAGAGCGGCGTCACGGTGGGCGGCACCTCCGCGGGCGCGAGCATCCAGTCCAGCCACATGGTCGCCTTCGGCCCCGGTGGTGCGACGCCCAAGCAGCGGATGACGCAGGTCGCGGCCGGCCTCGGGCTGATCGCGAACTGCGTGGTGGACCAGCACTTCGCCCAGCGCAACCGCTACGGGCGGCTGCTGATGATCGTCGCGCAGAGCCCCCAGCTGCTCGGCATCGGCGTCGACGAGGACACCGCCGCGGTGATCACGCGGGACGACGACGGGCGAGCGGCTCACGGTGTTCGGTCGCGGCTCGGTGACCATCCTCGACGGTCGCCAGATGGTGACCGACGCCCACGCGGCCCACGAGCGACGCCCGATCCTGGCCTCGGGCGTGGTGCTGCACGCGCTGCCCGCCGGCGCCGAGTTCGACCTGACCCGTCGGGTCCTGATACGCAGTGAGACGGAGGTCGACCCGGCCGAGGCCGACGAGCTGGCCCAGGAGCTGGAACGGGCCAACCGCGACCTCCGCAAGATGGCGCGGGACATCGCGGCGGACGACGCGTCCCCGTCGACGTTGCGCCGCCGCATCGCCCGCCGAAGCAGAGGAGCTGCCCAGTGAGTGATCAGTGACCAGCCGCCCCAGTCCGGACCTCGCGATCGTCGAGACGCGGGTCTACCGCGGGGCCAACGTGTGGTCCTACGAGAAGGCGATCCACCTCGTGGTCGACCTCGGCGTGCTGGAGGAGTACCCGACCAACACCCTCCCCGGCTTCACCGACCACCTGCTCGAGGCGCTCCCCGGCCTGCGCGAGCACTCCTGCTCCCGCGGTCGCCGCGGCGGCTTCGTCGAGCGGCTCAACGAGGGCACCTGGCTCGGACACGTCGCCGAGCACGTCGCGCTCGCCCTGCAGCAGGTCGTCGGCCACGACATCCGGCGCGGCAAGACCCGCCAGGTGAAGGGCGAGAAGGGCCGCTACAACATCATCTACGGCTACGTCGACGAGCAGGTCGGGCTGGCGGCCGGGCGGCTCGCCGTACGCCTGGTCAACCACCTCGTCGAGGCCGATCCCTCCTTCGACTTCGCCGAGGAGCTCGACGCCTTCATCCTGCGGGCCCAGCGCACCGCGTTCGGGCCGTCGACCCAGGCGATCATCGACGAGGCGGTCTCGCGCGACATCCCGTGGATCCGCCTCAACCAGGCCTCGCTCGTGCAGCTCGGCCAGGGCGTCCACGCCAAGCGGATCCGCGCCACGATGACGAGCGAGACCAGCTCGATCGCCGTCGACATCGCCTCCGACAAGGACCTCACCACCCGGCTGCTCGCCGCCGCCGGCCTCCCGGTGCCCCAGCAGGACTCGGTGCGTACGGCGGAGCAGGCGGTGCGTGCGGCCCGACGCATCGGCTTCCCCGTCGTCGTCAAGCCGCTGGACGGCAACCACGGCCGCGGGGTGTGCCTGGACCTGCAGAGCGACGAGGACGTCAGCGAGGCCTTCGACATCGCCAAGGAGCAGTCCCGTCGCGGCACCGTCGTCGTCGAGTCGTTCATCACCGGCAAGGACTACCGCTGCCTGATCATCGACGGCCGGGTCGCCGCCATCGCGGAGCGGGTGCCGGCGAGCGTGACCGGTGACGGCACCAGCACCGTCCAGCAGCTCGTCGACCTGACCAACGCCGACCCGCGGCGAGGCGTCGGCCACGAGAAGGTGCTCACCCGGATCAAGGTCGACGCGGCCGCCGAGGAGGTGCTGGCCGGGCAGGGGCACACCCTGGACTCCGTGCCGGCCGAGGGCGAGATGGTCAAGCTCGCCCTGACCGGCAACATGTCCACCGGCGGCATCTCGATCGACCGCACCTTCGAGGCCCACCCGGAGAACGCCGAGATCGCCGAGGAGGCGGCCCGGATGATCGGGCTCGACATCGCCGGCATCGACTTCATCTGCCCCGACATCACCCAGCCGGTGCGCGAGACCGGCGGCGCGATCTGCGAGGTCAACGCCGCACCGGGATTCCGGATGCACACGCACCCGACCATCGGCGAGCCGCAGTTCATCTCCAAGCCCGTGGTCGACATGCTCTTCCCGCCCGGCGCACCGAGCCGGATCCCGATCGTGGCCGTGACCGGCACCAACGGCAAGACGACCACCAGCCGGATGATCAGCCACATCTTCAAGGGGATGGGCAACAAGGTCGGGATGACCTCCACCGACGGCGTCGTCATCGACGAGCGGCTGCTGATCCGGGCCGACGCCTCCGGCCCGCGCAGCGCGCGGATGGTGCTGCAGAACCCCCGCGTCGACTTCGCCGTCTTCGAGGTCGCCCGCGGCGGCATCCTGCGCGAGGGCCTGGGCTACGAGCGCAACGACGTCGCCGTGGTGCTCAACGTGCAGCCCGACCACCTCGGCCTGCGCGGCATCGACACGGTCGAGCAGCTCGCCGACGTCAAGGCGGTGCTCGTCGAGGCGGTCCCCCGCGACGGGCACGCCGTGCTCAACGCCGACGACCCGCTGGTGCGCGAGATGCGCCGCCGCTGCTCGGGCCAGGTGGTGTGGTTCTCGATGGCCGAGCCGGGGTCGGAGGAGCGCGACATGATCGACGCGCACTGCCGACGCGGCGGCAAGGCGCTGGTGCTCCAGCCGACCGACCGCGGCGAGATGATCGTCGTACGCCACGGCGGCCGCGACATGCAGCTCGCCTTCACCCACCTGCTGCCCGCCACCTTCGCGGGCCGGGCGCGGATGAACGTGCAGAACTCGCTGGCCGCCGCTGCCGCCGCCTTCGCGGCCGGCGCCCCGCTGCACGACATCCGGCAGGGCCTGCGCACCTTCTCGACCAACTACTACCTCTCCCCCGGCCGCCTCAACGAGGTCGAGGTCAACGGGATCAACGTCATCGTCGACTACTGCCACAACGCGCCGGGCATGCGCATGCTCGGCGACTTCGTCGACCGCGTCGGCGAGAGCCTCGACTCCGGCAGCGAGCTCGGCAAGCCGTCCCGGATCGGCATCATCGCCACGGCGGGCGACCGCCGCGACGAGGACATGGTCGAGCTCGGCGAGATCGCGGCGCAGCACTTCGACGTCGTGATCGTGCGCGAGGACCACAACCTGCGCCGGCGACCGCTCGGGGAGACCGCCGGGTTCGTCGCCGACGGCGTGCGCAAGGCCATGGAGGCCGGCTCGCGCTGCAAGCAGCTCGAGGTGATCCTCGACGAGATCGAGGCGGTCCGGCACGCGCTGAGCCGTGCCAACCGTGGCGACCTCCTGGTGGTCTGCGTCGACAAGCACCCGGCCGTGATGGAGGAGCTGGAGAGCTGGTCCAACGTCGCGCAGGCAGGGGCGTCGTACGGCGGCACCGAGGAAGCCCCCGGCTCCGACCCGGACTACCGGCCCGTCGACTCCTGAGTCTTCTTGGCCGCCCGCTTGCGGCGCCGGGCGACGCTTCTGCCGCACCCAGAGCTGGCCGCGTCCCTCGGCCGACTCCACCGAGCGGGTCTCCAGGAAGGGCTGCTCGCGGACCAGGTCCGTCAGGCGCGCGAACCCGTAGGCCCGTGAGTCGAACGAGGGATCGATCCGGTTCAGGTGGCTGCCGAGCGCGCCCAGCGCCGACCAGTCGTCGTCGTCCGACGCGGTCTTGTTCAGGGCCTTGACCAGCAGGCTCTGCAGCCCGCCGAGGTCGCGCACCGACTCGGTGGCGGTCGCCGGCATCGGGCGAGGACTCGGTGGCCTGCTGGTCGCGGAGCACCTCCAGGAAGGTGAACTTGTCGCAGGCGTCGCGGAACGCCTGCGGGGTCTTGCGGGCGCCGATGCCGTAGACGGTCATCCCCGACTCACGGAGCCGGGTGGCCAGCCGGGTGAAGTCGCTGTCGCTGGAGACGAGCACGAAGCCGTCGAGGTTGGCGGAGTAGAGCAGGTCCATCGCGTCGATGATCAGCGCCGAGTCGGTGGAGTTCTTGCCGGTGGTGTAGGCGAACTGCTGCATCGGGGAGATCGCGAACTGGTGCAGCTGGTCCTTCCAGCCGCTGAGGTGGGTGGTCGTCCAGTCGCCGTAGGCACGCTTGACGGTGAGGTTGCCGTAGCCGGCCAGCTCCTCGAACAGGTCGCTGGCCACCTTGGCCGAGATGTTGTCGGCGTCGATCAGCACCGCCAGGCGGTCCGAGTCGCTCATGTGTCCTCCGTCGTCGTGTCCCCCGTGGTCGCTGCACTGACATCGTGTCCCATCCGGCCGACACCGCGGAGGCCGACCCACGAGACCAGCCCGCCGGCGGCCAGCATGCCGGCCGAGAGCAGCAGGGCCTGGTGGTAGCCGCTCTGCAGGGCCACCGGGTTGCGGTAGTCGTCGCCGGTGAGGCCCACGACGGCCGGCAGCGCCGCCACCGCGAGCAGGCTGCCGGTGCGGGCGACCGCGTTGTTGACCCCGCTCGCGATGCCGGCGTGCCGGTCGGGTGCAGCGGCGAGGACGGCCACGGTCAGGGGCGAGACCAGCATCGAGAGCCCCAGCGCGAAGATCGTGATGCCGGGGAAGACGTCGGTCCAGAACGAGGCGTCGCTGCCCACGCCGGACAGCAGCAGGGTGCCGGTCGCGCACACGAGCGGACCGACGGTCATCGGCAGCCGGGGGCCGGTCCTGACCGAGAGGCGGGAGAACCGCGACGACAGCAGCAGCATCGCGAGCGTGATCGGCAGCGTGGACAGCCCGGCCTGGATGGCGCTGTAGCCGGAGGTGACCTGCAGGTTGAGCACGAGGAAGAAGAGGATGACCCCCAGGGCGCCGTACGTCAGCAGCGTCATCACGTTCGCCGCCGAGAACACCCGCGAGCGCCACAGGTCCACCGGCACCATCGCGTTCGGGTGGTCCTCGATCCAGACGAACAGCACGATGGCGCCGATCGCGAACGCCGCCACCAGCCAGACGGCCAGCGGTCGGCATGCTCGGCCACGAGGTGAGCACGTACGTCGCCGTACCCAGCGCCAGGACGCCGGTGAGGGCGCCGCGCCAGTCGAAGTGCCGTGGTGCGTCCTCGTCGCGTGACTCCGGTATCTGGAGGCCGAGCAGCAGCACGAGTGCGCACAGCGGCAGGTTGATCGCGAAGATCCACCGCCAGCCGCCGTGCTCCAGCAGGAACCCACCGATGAACGGCCCCGCGGCCGCCGCGATCCCGGCCATGCCCGCCCAGGTGCCGATCGCGCTGGCGCGGTCGTCGCGGGCGAACGAGGACTGGATGATCGCCAGGGCGCCGGGGGCGACCAGCGCCGCCGCCACTCCCTGCAGCACCCGGAACGCCACCAGCTGATTGGGGTCCTGGGCGAAGGCGCACAGCGCACTGCCGATGGCGAAGCCGGCGATCCCGATGAGGTAGAGCCGCCGTCGGCCGAGCCGGTCGCCGAGGGCGCCGCCGACGAGGATCAGCGAGGCCAGGCTGAGCGCGTAGCCGTTGACCACCCACTGCAGCTGGTCGAGGGAGGCGTCGAGGTGCAGGCCGATCTGGCGCACCGCGATGTTCACGACCGTGCCGTCGAGCAGGGCGATGCCCGTCCCGAGGGTGACCGTGGCCAGGACCAGCCGCCCGCGGGCGGACTTCAGGTCGAGCAGCTCAGCGGCGGGGGTCGGCACGACGCACCTTGTCCCGTAGCTGTTCGGGGGTGTCGGGAGTCGCGCCGTTCTCGGCCAGCCAGTCGTAGACCGCCTGTCGCTCCGCGTGGCACATCAGCCCGACGACGTCGCCGGGCTCGGCCTGCTCGACCAGGGCCTGGAGCGAGGCGAGCTCGGTCGGGTAGGTCTCGATGTCGGTGACGCCGACGCGCTCCGCGCCGGTGCGCAGGAGTCCGTCCAGCTCCTCCAGGGTCCGGCCCCGCAGGTACTTCTCCTTGTGCCCGATCGCGACGACGTCGGCGTCGCGGGCGGCGATCTCGCCGAGCAGCTCGATCAGGTCGTCCTGACGGTCCCCGACCACGCCCAGCCCGAGCAGCAGGCGGTGCTCCGGTGGCCGGACCCCGCGCATGATCTCGACCAGCGCCTCGAGGCCGGCCTCGTTGTGCGCCAGGTCCATCACCACGGTGACCGCACCGCCCGACCGGGGCAGCGTGAAGAAGTTCATCCGGCCCGGGTTGTGCTCGGCGTCGGGGAGGAAGGACCGCAGCCCCTCGCACGACGTGGTCGCGCGAGATCCCGGCCGCCAGGGCCGCCGACGCGGCCGCGAGGGCGTTCTCCACGTTGAAGCGGGACAGCCCGCTGAGCGTCATCGGGACGTCCACCAGCTCGATCAACGGGTCGGTGCCGCCGCGTTCGAGCACGCTGATCCAGCCGTCGATCACCGTGGTGGCCCGGCCGCCGTGCGAGAGCACCTCGCGCAGACCCGGTGAGTCCGGGTCCCGCGAGAACACCCAGGGCCGGGCGGGCGTGGTCAGGCGCATGGCGAAGACGCGCGGGTCGTCGGCGTTGAGCACGGCCCAGCCGGACTTCTTCGTGATCCGGGGTACGACGGCCTTGACCTCGGCGAGCTGGTCGACGGTGTCGATGCCCTGCATCCCGAGGTGGTCGGCGCTGACGTTGGTGACCACGGAGACGTCGTTGCTGGCCACGCCGATCCCCTTGAGCAGGATCCCGCCGCGGGCGGTCTCGGTGACCGCGAAGTCGACCTCCCGGTGGGCCAGCACGCGCCCGGCGCCCGAGGGCCCCGAGTAGTCGCCGCCCTCGACCAGCTCGCCGTCGACGTAGATGCCGTCGGTGTTGGACCAGCCGACGAGGTGCCCGGCCTCGCGGGCGATGTGCGCGATCATCCGCGAGGTCGTGGTCTTGCCGTTGGTGCCGGTCACCGCGACCACCGGGACCCGGGGCCGGATCGTGGTCGGACCCGGACCGGGCTCGGTGCCGGACACCGTCGCGGCGGCCTCGGCGACCAGCGAGGCCAGGGTGGCCGACGCGCTCTCGCCCCCGGTGGGGTCGATGGTCTCCAGGGTGTCGAGGACGACGGCCACGGACTCGCCGAGCGCCCGGGCGCGGTTGCGGTCGCGCCACGGGTAGGCGACCACGATGGTGTCCGGGTCGCTGGTCCCTCGCACCCGCAGGCCGAGCCTGGTGGTGCCGGCCTCGCGCGCGATGCGGCGTACCAGCCGGGTGACCAGCCGGGTCACGGCCCGCTGCCGGAAGCCGCTGTGCACCCCGCCGGGCCGTACCGAGGTGCCGAGGGCGGAGGCCAGGGCACGCAGCCGTGGCTCGTCGCAGGTCGTGAGCGCGTTGACGTCGAGCGTCAGCTTGATCGCTGCCCGCGGGAAGTAGAGGTTCGGCCCTTCCAGCACCCGCAGCTCGACGAGTGCCCCCAACTCAGTCGTCCTCGAGCCGGAACCCGACCTTGATGCCCACCTGGAAGTGCTCCACGAGACCGTCCTTGACCTGCCCGCGCACCTGGGTGATCTCGAACCAGTCGACGTGCCGCAGGGTCTTGGCCGCCCGCTCCACGCCGTTGCGGACGGCCTGGTCGATGCCATCCTGGGAAGTGCCGACGATCTCGGTGACGCGATAGGTCCGGTTGCTCATGGCCTCAGGATGCCATGGCCCTCGGGGCCGGGACTCGGCTCGGTTCCCCCGACGTAGGCTGAGGACTGTGGCAGCACGCAGATCTCGGCGCGAGGCGGAGCCCGTCCGCATCACGACTGCGCCCCAGAGCCACCACGACGACATCAATCGCCGCCGGAAGCGCTACCTGATCTCGATGGGGGTCCGCACCGCCTGCTTCGTCGGCGCGATCTTCGTCGGCGGCTGGCTGCGGTGGATCCTGCTGATCGGTGCCTTCGTGCTGCCGTACGTCGCCGTGGTGATGGCCAACGCCACCAACCCGCGCATCCCCGGCACCGACCTGGTCGCGCCCGTCTCGGGCCGCAAGGAGCTCGGCTAGGTGTCGGAGGACACCTGCTCGGCCAAGGGCTGCCAGCAGCCGGCCGTCCACGAGCTGCGCTGGAACAACCCGAAGCTGCACACCCCCGACCGCCGCAAGGTGTGGCTCGCCTGCGACGAGCACCGCGAGAGCCTCTCGGACTTCCTCGGCGCCCGGGGCTTCCTGAAGGAGGTCGTCCCCCACTCGTAATCCCGCCGACCGGGGCTTTCCTGTACGCCCCAAGTCGGTGAGCGGGGTATCTGTGTACGCCGGAACGCGGTGACCGGGGGATCCGTGTACGTCCGCCTGGGCACCCGACGTGCATCAATCCCCCGCTCGCCGGTCTCAGGCGTGCAGCAATCCCCCGCTCGCCGGTCTCAGGCGTGCAGCAATCCCCCGCTCGGCGGAGTTCTTCAGCCGCCGATGGCGGACATGGGCCTGGCGGGCTGGAGGAACAGGGGGTCGTCGATGCCGTGGCCGGGGCGCTTGGTGACCATCGCCAGGCGCCACTGGTCGGCGATCTCGTCGTCGGTGGCGTCCCCGCGCAGGGCCGCGCGCAGGTCGGACTCGTCGCGGGCGAACAGGCAGTTGCGCACCTGCCCGTCGGCGGTCAGGCGCACCCGGTCGCAGTCGCCGCAGAACGGCCGGGTGACCGAGGCGATCACGCCGACCTTCGCCGGGCCGCCGTCGACCAGGAACAGCTCCGCGGGAGCACTGCCGCGGTGCTCGGGGTCGGCGGTCAGGGTGAACTCGGTCTCCAGGGAGGCCAGGATCTCCTCCGCGGTGACCATCGCCTCGCGCGACCAGTCGTGCTGGGCGTCCAGCGGCATCTGCTCGATGATCCGCAGCTCGAACCCCTGGTCGAGGCACCACCGGAGCAGCTCGGGCCCCAGCTCGTCGTTGACGCCCCGCAGGAGCACCGCGTTGACCTTGATCGGGCCGATGCCCGCCTGCTTGGCCGCCTCGAGCCCGGCCAGCACGTCGTGGAGCCGGTCGCGCCGGGTGATCGTGGCGAACACGTCGGGCCGGACCGTGTCCAGGCTGACGTTGATCCGGTCGAGCCCCGCTTCGGCCAGCGTCGTCGCCGTACGCGCCAGGCCGAGCGCGTTGGTGGTCAGCGAGACCTCCGGGGCCGGCTCCAGCTCCTTCGAGCGCCGCACGATGTCGGGCAGTCCGCGTCGCAGGAGCGGTTCGCCGCCGGTGAACCGGACCTCGCGGATGCCGAGCTGCTCCACGCCGATGCGCACCAGCCGGACGACCTCGTCGTCGGTGAGCACGTCCTCGGTCGGCAGCCAGTCGAGCCCCTCCGCGGGCATGCAGTAGTTGCACCGGAGGTTGCACCGGTCGGTCAGCGAGACCCTGAGGTCGGTCGCCACCCGTCCCCAGGTGTCGACGAGCCCGAGCTCGTGGGAGGTACTCACCCGGCCAGTCTAGGTACAGGCCCGCGAACTACCCTCGCGGCGTGAGGTTCCTGCTGTCACGCCGCTGGGTGCTGTTCGCCCTTGCCGTCGTGATCCTCGCGTACGGGTCGGTGCTCCTCGGCCGCTGGCAGTTCCACCGCCTGCACGAGCGCGAGCACTCCAACGGCGTCGTGTCGCGCAACCTGGCGGCCCCGCCGGTGCCGGTGCAGGACGTGCTCTCCCCCGACCGGGCGCCGGGCGCCGACACGGAGTGGCAGCGCGTGACCGTCCACGGCCACTGGGACGACAAGCACACGATCGTGCTGAAGTACCAGACCCGCGACGCGGGTGCCGGCGTCGACGTCGTCACGCCGCTGGTCACCGAGAACGGCAGCGCCATCCTGGTCGACCGCGGCTGGATGACCAGCGAGAACTCCGGGGCGGCACGTCCCAAGCTGCCGAAGGCCGCCTCCGGCACGGTCACGATCACCGGCTACGTACGGCGTGACGCGACCGGCGGATCCACCCGGGTCAGCGAGCTGGCGACCCGCGCCGTCTCCTCGCGCACGATCGGCGCGGTGGTCCCCTACCCGCTCTACCGGGGGTTCCTCGACCTGGCCGCCGAGAGCCCGCGACCCGCCCATTCGCTGGGCGCCGTGGAGCTGCCGGACGACAAGAGCAACGGCCCGCACTTCTTCTACGGGCTGCAGTGGTGGTTCTTCGGGGTGCTGGCGGTCTTCGGCTTCTGCTACCTGGCCTACGACGAGTTCCGCCGCATGAGGCGCACGCCCGACGACCTCTCAGAGGGCGCGGGTCATGCCCCCGTCGACCGGCAGCATCGCCCCGCTCACGAAGGATGAGGCCGGGCTGAGCAGGAACGCGGCCGCTGCCGCGAACTCGGCGGGCTCGCCGGCGCGACCCAGCGGGATGCCGGCGATCGCCCTCTCCCTGGCGGCAGCGGCGTCGCCCGTCGCGTCGTCCAGCTCGTCGATCCGCTCGGTCTGAACCCGGCCGGGCAGGAGCCCGTTCACGCGGATGTCGCGGGGCCCGAGCTCGTCGGCGAGCATCTTCGCGGCCATCGCGAGCCCCGGCCGCAGGCCGTTGGAGACGGCCAGGTTGGAGATCGGGACGCGCACCGAGGTGGACAGGACGAAGGCGATCGAGCCCGGTCCGGTGATGGCGGCGGCCACCGTCCGCGCGACGCGCAGGCCGCCCACGAAGACGGACTGGAAGCTGGAGGTCCACTGGTCGTCGGTGATCTCCAGGACCGGCCCCGGTGGTGGCCCGCCGACGGAGACCAGGGCCCCGTCCAGGCGGCCCCAGGCGTCCTGGGCCGCGTCGACCACCCGGGTGGCCGTCTCGGGATCGGCGTTGTCGCCCACGACGGCCACTGCCCCGTCACCGAGCTCGGCGACGGCAGCGTCCAGGCTGTCCTGGCTGCGCCCGGAGAGCACCACCCGCGCCCCCTCGGAGACGAGGAGGTCGGCGGTTGCCCGGCCGAGTCCACGCCCTCCGCCCGTGACGACGTACACCCGATCGCTGAGTCCGAGGTCCATCCAGCCAGCCTAGGCGGGCTGGGCGTCCTCCTCGAACTGCGTGCGGTAGAGCTCCTGGTAGAGCCCGCTCTCGCCGAGCAGCTGCGAGTGCGTGCCCCGCTGCACGATCCGGCCGTCGTCGACGACGAGGATCTGGTCGGCGCTGCGCACCGTCGAGAGGCGGTGGGCGATCACGATCGAGGTGCGGCCCTCCAGCGCCCGGTCCAGCGCCTGCTGGACGGCGAACTCCGACTCGGAGTCGAGGTGGGCCGTGGCCTCGTCGAGGACGACGATGCCCGGTGCCTTGAGCAGCAGCCGGGCGATGGCCAGGCGCTGTCGCTCGCCGCCGGAGAGGCGGTAGCCACGGTCGCCGACGACCGTCTCGAGGCCGTCGGGCAGCGAACGGACCAGGTTGGCGATCCGGGCGGACTCCAGGGCCGACCAGATCTGCTCGTCGGTGGCGTCGGGCCGGGCGTAGCGGAGGTTCTCGCCGATGGTGTCGTGGAACATGTGGGCGTCCTGGGTGACGTACCCGACGGCGTCCTCCAGGGACTGCAGGGTCACGTCGCGGACGTCCTGCCCGCCCACCCGGACGGTGCCGGAGTCGACGTCGTAGAGACGCGCCACCAGGTGGGTGATCGTGGTCTTGCCGGCACCGGAGGGGCCGACGAGCGCGATCATCTGCCCCGCCTCCGCGGTGAACGTGACGCCGTGGAGCACCTGGCCGTTGTCGCGGCTCTCGGCGCGCGCCACCGTCTCGAGGCTGGCCAGGGAGACCTGGTCGGCGCGCGGGTAGGTGAACTCGACGCCGCTGAACTCGACCCGGCCGGCGTTCGCGGGCAGGGGGGCGGCGTCGGGCCGCTCCTGCACCGTCGAGGGCAGGTCGAGCACCTCGAAGACGCGGTCGAAGCTGACCAGGGCGGTCATCACGTCGACGCGCACGTTGGAGAGGCCCTGGAGAGGTCCCAGGAGCCGCAGCAGCAGCGTCGCGAGGGCGGTGAGCGTGCCGATGGTCAGGACGCCGTTGATGGCCAGGGTGCCGCCGATGCCGTAGACGAGCGCGGTCGCCAAGGCCGGGATCAGCAGCATCACGGCCATGAACACCCGGGTGATCAGCGAGATGCGGATGCCGAGGTCGCGCACCAGGCCGGCCTTCTCGGCGTACTTCTCGTCCTCCTCGTCGCGGCGGCCGAAGAGCTTGAGCAGCAGCGCGCCACCGACGTTGAAGCGCTCGGTCATCATGTTGCCGAGGTCGGCGTTGCCGTCCATCTGGCGGCGGGTCAGCCCGCTGACCTGGCGGCCCACCCAGCGCGAGGCGAGCAGCAGCAACGGGAAGAGGAGCAGGCAGGCGAGCGTGACCTGCCAGCTCAGCGCGAACATCGTGATGCCGACGACCACCACGCTGATGGAGTTGGAGACCGTGCTGGACAGCGTCGAGGTGAAGGCGCGCTGGGCGCCGATCACGTCGTTGTTGAGCCGGAGACCAGGGCACCGGTCTGGGTGCGGGTGAAGAAGGCCAGCGACATCCGCTGCACGTGGCCGAACACCTTGGTGCGCAGGTCGAAGATCAGGCTCTCGCCGATGCGGGAGGAGAGGTAGCCCGACCCGACCCCGAGCGCGGCATCGAGGACCGAGACCACTGCCATCGCAACCGCCACCCAGACGACCACGCTGACGTCCTTGGCCAGAACCCCGTCGTCGAGGAGGCGCCTGATCAGCAGCGGGTTGACGACGACGAGGCAGGCATCGAGCACCACGAACACCAGGAAGCCGGCGATGAGCCCCCGGTGCGGCAGTGCGAACCCGACGACGCGGCGGACCGTGTCGCGGGAGAGGCGTGAGTCGAGGGAGTTGCGCTCGCGCTCCGAGCGCAGCATGGCCCATGGATGCATCCCGCTCATGGGGCCTCCTCTCGCTCATCACCACTGTCTCAGCCACCGCCGACAAGGTCGCGGAACCGGCCGACCTGGGCCACCCGCTCGGCCCGACGCTGGTCCTCGAGGCTCGAGGATCCAGCCGACTGCAGCAACGCCTTGGTCCCACGCACCGCTCCTGCGTTGTTCTCCAGGATCGCTGCCGCCAGGGCCGACGTGGTGGCGTCGAGCTCGTTGCGCGGTACGACGGCGGTGGCGATGCCCAGGTCGCGGGCCTCGTCACCCTCGACGTACCTCGCGGTCGCACAGATCTCCAGCGCTCGCGAGTACCCAACAAGGTCGACGAGCGGTTTTGTTCCCGCGAGGTCGGGCACCAGGCCGAGCGCGGGCTCCTTCATGCAGAAGCGCACGTCGTCGGCGGCCACCCGGAGGTCGCAGGCCAGGGCCAGCTGGAAGCCGGCACCGATGGCGTAGCCGTGCACCTGCGCGATCGAGACGAACCGCGGGTCGGCCAGCCAGACGAACCCGCGCTGGTAGCCGTCGATGGTGTCGGCGATGACGTCGTCCGACCGGGTCATCAGCTCGAGCACGGAGTCCTCGCCCTCGAGGCCGTCCGGGGAGAGCAGGGCCTTGTCCAGGCCGGCCGAGAAGGAGTCGCCGGCCCCCTTCACCACGACCACGCGCACCTCGTCGGGCACGGCGGCACCGATCTCGGCGAGGGTGTGCCACATCGTCGGGGTCTGGCTGTTGCGCCGCTCCGGCTTGTCCAGCGTCACGGTCAGCACCGCACCGTCGTGCTGCACGGCGAGGCCGGCCCTCGCGAGCCGTTCGGGGTCCACGATCGTCATGCAGCGCAGCCTAGTGACGGGGCGATCAGTCCCGGGCCGGGGTCGCCAGCGGCTGCTTCTCGCGCTCCGTGGCGGCGGCCTCGATCTCGAGCAGCGACTCCGACTGCCGCTCCTGCTCGAACGCCTCGCGTCCACCCCGGATGCCGAACAGCCGCTTGGTCCACGCGATGTAGACGACGGCGAAGACGTTCACCACGAACGCCAGCACCCGCAGCCAGGTCACGCTCTCGACCAGCTCGTAGATCTCGAGGGGGATGAAGATCCCGGTGCCGACCACGGCGACGTACTCGCCCCACCGCTTCATCAGCCACAGGCCCACCGCCTCGACCAGCTCCAGCACGCCGTAGGCCAGGACGCCGAGCGCCACCAGCTCGAGGGTGCCGTGCGACGTGTCGAGCGCCTTCTGCACGAGCCGCACCGGACCCGCGTCCTGCAGGTCGATGCCGAGCCGATCGGCCACCGGGCGGAGCAGCGGGAGGTACTCCTGGAAGACCCGGTTGAGGGAGTTCTTGGCGCCGTCGAACTGGTAGATCCCGTAGGCGAGGGCGACGAGCAGCACGCCGCGCACGCCCCGCTCGATCGGCGAGCAACCGCAGGATGAAGGCGTCCCGGAGCGCCCGGCCGCGCAGCACCAGCGGGGCGTCCTCGGCCGGACCACTCCCCCGCGGTTCACCGACCACGAAGTCGCCGCACCTCAGGCACCGCCACGCAGGTCCGACGGCCGTCTGCACCGTCAGCCGCTCGGCCAGCGCGGGCTCGTCCGGTCGGTAGGTGGCGTGTCCGTGCCGCCCGCACGCGCGGAGGTCCCAGCTGAAGTCGGCGAAGGGTCGCGTCACGCGAGTGACACCAGGTCGGCGTAGTCGGGGTTCCAGAGGTCCTCGACGCCGTCGGGCAGGATCAGCACCCGGTCGGGCTCCAGGGCGTGTACGGCGCCCTCGTCGTGGGTGACGAGCACGATGGCCCCGGCGTAGGAGCGGATCGCGGCGAGCACCTCCTCGCGGGACGCGGGATCCAGGTTGTTCGTCGGCTCGTCGAGGAGCAGCACGTTGGCGCTGGAGACGACCAGGATCGCCAGGGCGAGGCGGGTCTTCTCGCCGCCGGAGAGCACTCCTGCCGGCTTGTGGGCGTCGTCGCCGGAGAACAGGAACGAGCCCAGCACCGACCGGGCCTCGGTGTCGGTGAGCTGCGGTGCCGCGGCGTGCATGTTCTGCAGCACCGTCCGCGAGGTGTCGAGGGTCTCGTGCTCCTGGGCGTAGTAGCCGATCTTGAGGCCGTGCCCCGGCTCGACGGCGCCGGTGTCGGAGGCGTCCTCGCCCGCCAGGATCCGCAGCAGCGTGGTCTTGCCGGCGCCGTTGAGGCCGAGGATGACCACCCTGCTGCCCTTGTCGACGGCGAGGTCGACGTCGGTGAAGACCTCCAGCGAGCCGTAGCTCTTGGACAGCTCGTTGGCGCTGAGCGGGGTCTTCCCGCACGGCGCCGGGGCCGGGAACTGGATGCGGGCGACGCGATCGGCCTTGCGCTCCCCCTCGATGCCCTCCATCAGCTTCTCGGCCCGCTTGAGCATCGACTGCGCCGCCTGGGCCTTGGTCGCCTTCGCGCGCATCTTGTTGGCCTGGTCGGTGAGGGTCTTCGCCTTGTTCTCGGCGTTCATCCGCTCGCGCTTGCGCCGCTTCTCGTCGGTCTCGCGCTGGGCCAGGTAGTTCGCCCAGCCCATGTTGTAGACGTCGATCACCGCGCGGTTGGCGTCGAGGTGGAGCACCCGGTTGACGCACGCCTCGAGCAGTCCGACGTCGTGGGAGATCACCACCAGGCCGCCCTTGTGGCTGCGCAGGAACTCCCGCAGCCAGACGATCGAGTCGGCGTCGAGGTGGTTGGTCGGCTCGTCGAGGAGCAGGGTCTCGGCACCGGAGAACAGGATCCGGGCCAGCTCCACGCGGCGGCGCTGCCCGCCGGACAGGGTCCGCAGCGGCTGGCCGAGCAGCCGCTCCTCGATCCCGAGCGAGGACGCGATCTGGGCCGCCTCCGCCTCGACCGAGTAGCCGCCGGCGGCGTGGAGGGCGGCGTCGGCCCGCTCGTAGCGCCCCATCGCCCGGTCGCGGACCTCGGCGTCGTCGCTGCCCATCTCGACCTCGGCCTCGCGCAGGCGGCGTACGACGGAGTCGAGACCGCGCGCGGAGAGGATCCGTTCGCGGGAGAGGACGTCGGGATCGCCGGTCCGCGGGTCCTGCGGCAGGTACCCGACCGAGCCCGGGGAGGTGACCTTCCCGGCCGCCGGAAGGGCCTCCCCCGCGAGGATGCGGGTGAGGGTCGTCTTGCCTGCGCCGTTGCGGCCGACGAGACCGATGCGGTCGCCGGCGGCGATGCGGAAGGAGACGTCGGCCATGAGGAGGCGGGCGCCGGCTCGAACGTCGAGCCCGGAGACGGTGATCACGAGTCCCTTACTGTACGGCCGTGCGGTTCAACCCGAGAGCCAGGATCGACCAGAGCCAGATCGAGACCCGATCCGGTGGTGGCGGCAGTGGCGGTATGCGGATCCCGATCCCCTCCGGTGGGGGCGGGCGGATCGGCCTCGGCACCATCGTGCTGATCATCGTCGTGGTGGTGGTCCAGCAGCTGGCAGGCGGCGGGGGCGGCGGGAGTGCCGGCGGTGGCGGTGACCAGGCCGCCACGAACAGCTGTCGCACGGGCGCCGACGCGAACAAGTCCGAGGCGTGTGCCGTCGACCTGTTCACCAACTCGGTGCAGGACTTCTGGTCGCGTGCCTACCCCGACCAGACCGGGAAGCCGTACGAACCCATCAAGACCGTGAGGTTCCAGAGCTCCACGGCGTCGGCCTGCGGGCAGGCCAGCGAGGGGATGGGGCCGTTCTACTGCCCGAACGACAAGCTGGTGTACCTCGACACCGACTTCTTCGACGACATGCTCACCGGCCAGCTCGGCGCGAAGGGCGGGCCGTTCTCGATCGGCTACGTGATCGCGCACGAGTACGGCCACCACGTGCAGGACCAGCTCGGCGTGCTCCGGCAGGTGCGCACGCAACGCGGCGCGAAGAGCGACGCCGTCCGTCTCGAGCTGATGGCCGACTGCCTCGGCGGGGTCTGGGCGAAGTCGGCCCAGCAGACCGTCGACCAGGACGGCCAACCGATCATCGCCGAGCTGAACCGCGACGACGTCGTCCGGGCGATCGACGCCGCCCAGGCGGTCGGCGACGACCGCATCCAGCAGCGCACGTCCGGGCGGGTCGACACGGACTCGTTCACGCACGGCACGGCGGCCCAGCGGGTGCGCTGGTTCGAGACCGGGATGCGCGAGGGCACGATCCGCGGTTGTGACACCTTCTCGGCGAGCCGGCTGTGACTGTCCAGTAGCGACTCAGGTCAGCGGTGGCGGGTCCGTGCTCTGGTAGAAATGGGCCTGCAGTCGCGAAGGTCGTCAACCCGGAAGGCACATCTTGATGTCCAGCTCCGCCCTGCCCGCCCCGTTCCACACCCGTCGCCCGCTCGTGCTGGCCGACGTCGTCCCCGGCGCGCTGGTGCGCGACGTGCTGCTGGTCGTCGGCGGTGCCGCGTTCACCGGGCTGATGGCCCAGATCTCGATCCCGGTCGCAGGCTCCCCCGTGCCGATCACCGGCCAGACGTTCGCCGCCCTCACGGTCGGCGCGGCGCTCGGCTCGCTGCGGGGTGTCCTCTCGATGCTGCTCTACCTGTTCGCCGGCATGGCCGGCGTGCCGTGGTACGCCGACCACTCCTCGGGCATCCACATCCCGTCCCTCGGCTACGTCATCGGCTTCGTCCTGGCCGCCGGCATCGTCGGGGCGCTGGCCAGCCGGGGTGGCGACCGTTCACCCCTGCGGACGATCGGGACGATGGCCGTCGGCAACCTCGTCATCTACGCGGTGGGCCTCTCCTACCTGATGCTCGACCTGAACATCACGCTCTCCACCGCGTGGGAGATCGGCATGAAGAACTACCTGCTCGGCGACGCGTTCAAGATCCTGCTCGCGGCCGGCTGCCTGCCGCTGGCGTGGCGCGTGGTCGACGCCGTCAAGAAGAGCTGACGCTCACTCCGGCGTCAGGACCGTCGTCATCGTGTAGTCCTTCGACGGCCCGCTGACCTCCCACACGACGGTCCACCGGTCCGGCGTACCGCTCACCTGACCGCGGTAGGTGTCCGGCGCGCAGTCGTGCACGACCGGCTCCCCCGGCGACCACGGGTGGAAGTCGCGACCGTCGTCGAAGCGCACCCACCAGCCGTCGTCGGCGAGCACCAGTCGCAGGCCCCGCGTCACCTCGACGTCGCCTGTGGATCGGTGCCAGGTGGCCCGCTCCTCCCACCGGATCAGCCCCGGCTCGTCCTCCGCCAGCTCCAGGACGCCGGTCAGGGTGCTGTCCTCGTCCCGGCGGTCGTCGATGGTGCGTGCGAGCCGCCAGGTGCCGAGCAGTGCCTCCGGCTCGAGACCGCCGGTCACCCGATGTCCCGGGTGCGGTAGCCGACCAGGCCGACCGCCAGCAACGCGACCGCGAGGAGCGTCATCACGACCGTCGGCGTGGCCACGAACGCCTCGACCGGCATCCGCGGGACGTGGACGTACGGCGACAGGTCGACCACCCACTGCGGCAGCTCGAGGAGCTCCCCGAGCTGTCCGACGGTCAGGAACGCCGCGACGAAGACCCACCCGGCGAGGGCCCAACCGCTGCGCCAGGCGTAGGCGGCCACGGCGAGGCGGTGACCAGCCAGACCGCGGGAGCCTGCACCAGGGCGGCGGGCAGCACGCGTCCGAACGCGTCGCCGAGGTCGCCGGCCGCACCACCGAACCCCAGCGTGACCGCGACCCCGGTCACGAGCAGCAGCCACGCGGAGCCCGCCACGGCCACGACGAGCAGAGCCGCGTAGGACCGCGTCCGCGAGGTGGCGGTGGCCAGCACCTGCTCGGTCCGGCCGTCGTGCTCGTCGGAGCCGCCGTGGCCGACCACGGCGACCGCGTAGCAGGTGATCACGACCGCCATGATCGACAGCTCGGCCGCCAGCAGCGTGTCCTGGACGGCGCCCTCCCCGCCGAGTCGTTGCATCATGTCGCGCGCTCCCGACGAGTCCAGCACGTCGCCGATGTTCGGTGCGATGGCTCCGAGCACCAGGCCCAGCACGGCCATCGCGGCGGTCCAGGTGACCAGGGTGGGCCCGTGCAGCCGGATCGCCAGGGCCACGGCGTCGCCGAGCCGGGGCGAGCCGGTCGCGGGTCCCGGTCGCGGCGCCAGGAGCCCCGACCCCAGGTCGCGACGCGAGCGCAGCACGTGCGCCAGCGCGATCAGGGCAGCACCCGTCGCGACGTACAGCAGGAGCACCCACCAGCGCGGGTCCGACCAGGCCCGGAGCTGGGTGCCCCACCCGAACGGCGAGAGCCAGCTCAGCCACGACAGCGACGTGGTGTCGCCGACGATGCGCAGCACGTACAGCACCCCGAGTGACGGCTGCGGCGATGGCACCGCAGGTACGCGAGCTCGCCGAGAGCTGGCACGCCACCGCCGCGAGGCCGGCCGCCACCGACCCGAGTCCGGCCCACGAGGCACCGAAGGCGAGCGAGCCCTCCACCGGCAGCCCACCGGCGATGTTCGGCGAGCGCGGCGAGGAGGCCGACCACCACGGAGATGGCGACGCCTTGCGCGACGGCGGCGACGAGCAGCGCGTCCCGGCCGATCGCGGTGCCGCCGAGCATCTCGGCGCGACCGGACTCCTCCTCGGTGCGGGTGTGCCGGCGTACGACGACCACGACCAGGATCGCGAGGAACACGGCGTACAGCACGGTCATCTTGGTCATCGAGAGCTCGCCGAGGCTGTGCACGTCGAGGATCGGTCCGTAGAGCGCCACCACGGCCGGGCTGCCGTTGATCGCCTCGGCCGCAGCCACCTGGTCGGCGTCCGTCGGGTAGAGGGGCGGCGTCGCGGCCGCCGAGGCGTAGCAGACGGCGACCAGCACGAGGGACCAGGTGGCCACCAGGACCCGGTCACGCCTCACCGAGAGCCGCGCGATCTGCCCGACCCCGGCCATCGAGCTCATCGGGCGGCCCGCTCCTGCGGCTCGGCCCGGTAGGCGTCGAGGAAGAGCTCCTCCAGCGTCGGCGGGGTGCAGGTCAGGGCCAGCACGCCGCTGCGGGTGAGCGCCTCGAGGACGCCCGGCAGCGCCTCGGGCTCCACCGTGCAGGAGACCGTGGATCCCTCGACCGTGGCGTCGTGCACACCGGCCGTGGCCGAGAGGTCGACGGGCCGAGTCACCTCCGCACGCACGTGCGTGCGCCGCAGGTGGCGCAGGTCGGCCAGCGACCCGCTCTCGACGGCGCGGCCGTCACGGATGATCGTGACCCGGTCGGCCAGCCGCTCCACCTCGCTGAGGATGTGGCTCGAGAGCAGCACGGTGGCGCCGGCCGCCGTGCGCTCCGCCACGCACTCGTCGAAGACCTCCTCCATCAACGGGTCGAGCCCGGAGGTGGGCTCGTCGAGGATCAGCAGCTCCGCGTCGGCCGCGAACGCGGCCACCAGTGCCACCTTCTGCCGGTTGCCCTTGGAGTAGGCGCGTCCCTTCTTGCGCGGATCGAGGTCGAACCGCTCGAGCAGCTCCTCCCGCCGTCCCGCGGCGGGGTCGGCGCCGCGCATCCGGAGCAGCAGGTCGATGGTCTCGCCGCCCGAGAGGTTCGGCCACAGGGAGACGTCGCCCGGCACGTAGGCCAGCCGCCGGTGCAGGGCCACCGTGTCCGTCCACGGGTCCCGCCCGAAGACGGTGGCCGTCCCCGAGTCGGTGCGCAGCAGGCCGAGCAGCGCGCGGATCGTGGTCGACTTGCCGGCGCCGTTGGGGCCGAGGAACCCGTGCACCTCGCCCGGCCCGACGTCGAGGTCGAGCCCGTCGAGGGCCCGCACGCGACCGAACGTCTTGACCAGCCCCTGCACCTCGATCACCGAGCTCGATGCCATGGCTCCGACGATAATCCTCGGCTCAGTCGAGCAGTCGCTCGATCTGGGGGAACTGGCGCTCGACCGCGCGGAGGTGGGGTGCGACGGCCGGGTGGCGGTACTTGCCGGCCAGCGCGCCCTCGCCGCGGGCCACCTGGGCCAGCGCCCACTCCGCGCGTGAGATCACGGAGTACACGGCCGTGACGCGAGCGGCCAGCTCGACGGCCGCGGGATCGAGCCCGGGCCGCACCTGCTCCACACCCTCGAGGAACTGCTCCAGCAGCACCTCGAGCTCCTCCCGGGCGGACAGCGCGTAGTAGCCGACGTCGGAGCCGACCGGCCCGACCCCGACGCACTGCCAGTCGACGGCCACGACGTCGTCGCCGGCGCGTGCCACGAAGTTGCCCGGCACCGCGTCGCCGTGGAGCCGTCCCTGGGGGCCTTCGTCGAGGCGGCCCAGCCAGTGCCCGCGCCGCTGCCAGAGGTGGTCGGTCACGTCGGCCAGGGTGGTGCGGGCGAGCGTCGGCCATCCTCCGCGCCGGGCGGCCATCTCGAGCCGGTCGGCCAGCAGGCGACGGGAGGCCCACTCCGGGGCGTCGTGCTCCCCTGCCGCGAAGCGTCCGAGTGCACGGGCGACGAACAGCCCGGGCGGCGGCTCACCGAGGACCTCCTCGGTCCACACGGTGACGCCGTCGTCGTCCTCCTCGACCTGACCGAACGGTGCCGGCACCAGGCCGGGCCCGTCGACGAACTCCGGGTGCGCGGCCACCTCCGCCTCACGACGCCAGTAGCCGGCGTGGTCGGGTCGCTGCAGCTCAGGGGTTGTCGACGTCCGGACGTGGGAGCCGCTTCACCACCCAGGAGCGGCCGCCGTCGGTGACGAGCCACAGGCCACTGCTGCCGGGACCGCCGAGCAGGGGTCGCCAGGCGGGGTCGGGCTCCCACACGGCCTACTCGATCCCGATCGCGACCTCCGTCGACTTGATCAGGGCGATCACCTTGCTGCCCTCGGTGAGACCGAGGTCGTCCGCGGCGTCCTTGGTGATCGAGGAGGTGATCTCTGCCCCGCCGTCCAGCTTGATCCGGACGACGGCCATCGCTTCACCGGAGGTGACGGACGTGACCGTCCCTGGGAGCTGATTGCGCGTCGAGAGCTTCATGGCGAGGACTCTACGTTCTGCACCTCGACGCGCACCGACGACGCATCGGCGACCGCCTGCTCCAGGACCGAGCGGCGTGGGTCGGGCACCGGCAGCCACGGAGGTACGACGCGCAGGTGCTGCAGCCGCCGGTCGGTGAGCACCGCCTCGACCGCGGCGTGGTCCCCGCCCGTGACCGCGAGGCCGACGCCGGCCAGGATCCGGGCGGCGTGCTCGGCTGCCGCCTCGAAGGCCGCCCGGGCCTGGTTGTCGCGCCGCCGGGCGAACCGTTGCTGGCTCTGCCCGCCGGCCTTGGTGCGTCCCTGCACGTGGCGCTGACCGACCTTGGACTCGACGGTGCGCTCGCGCTCCAGCCGGGCCACCGCGAAGCCGCCCTTGCGGACGAGCAGCACACCCCACGACGACGGCGGCCCGGCCGCCTCGACGAAGGCCGCCACCGACGCGGCCCCGTCGAAGGGCCGGCCGAAGGGCAGCTCGGCGCGGTAGGTGGAGCCGTCGGCCGCCACCCCCACCAGGGCGCCGTCGGTGCTCAGCGTCGTCGGCCCGTGGCGCGTCGCGAAGTTCTCCGTCCACCGCGGCAGCCGCGCCAGCGGCACCAGCACCGTGGAGCTCATGAACGCTCAGACGGGCAGCGTCCGGGCCAGCCACGCGGTGGTCGTCGCCCAGGCCAGTCGGGACGCCGCCTCGTCGTAGAGGTGGAAGTCGTCGTTGTCGAAGGCGTGGTCGGCGCCGTCGTAGCTCTCGAAGGTGACCTGGTCGAGCGCGCTGAGCTGGTCCCGGACCTGCTCGACCATCGGTCGCTCGATGAAGCTGTCGGCGAGGCCGAAGTGGTGCAGGGACGGGCGCCGTGACTGCCGCTGCGTCGTAGGCGTCGATGTGCGGGTCGGGAGGCGCCAGCCCCAGCAGCTCGGGAAGCGCCGAGCCGTAGTAGCTCACCAACGCGTCCGGGCTGTTCTCGACGGCGACGTTGAAGCCGAGCCCGCCGCCGAAGCAGAAGCCGACGATGCCCGCACCGCCGGTCACGCTCCGGCCGTTCCCGGAGTGCCTCCAGGGCGCGTCCTGCGTCGGCCACGGCGGCTCTCCAGCTCGACCTGCTGGAGCAGCCCGAACGCCTGCTCCATGGCGTCGGGACCCTCCTCCACCCGGGAGACCCCGAGCCGCCAGAAGATCTCCGGAGCGAGGACGACGTAGCCGAGGTCGGCGAGATCCTGGGCGCGCCGCTCGATGTAGCGCGCTGACCCCGAAGATCTCCTGCAGCAGCAGGATCCCGGGGCCGGTACCGGACGAGCGGCAGCCACAGGTGAGCCGGCATGGTGCCGTCCGGGGTCGCCACGGTCGTCTGCTCGCTGGCCATGGCCGACAACCTAGCGGTGGCGGCGTCACGCCCAGCCGACCTTGGCGGTACGACGCCACAGGTCGTACCCCTCGCCCGTCACCTCGTCGGAGCGGTTCCAGAGCGCGAGGTAGAGCTGCTCGGCAGTGCCCTTCGAGCACGAGGTCCGCGTCGCCGCGGCGCAGCCGACGATGCGCACCCGCGCCGCGCTCGACGACCGGCGGCTCCTCGCTGACGCGCACCAGCCAGGTACGGCTGACGTCGTTGGGCCGGACGGCGATGCTGACCGGCTCGTCGGTGCGCAGCGCGGACTTCGGACGGGTCATGAAGCCGGTGAGCAGCTCGTCGATGCCGTCGAGAGCCACCTGCTGGGTCACCCAGGTCTCGTCGGCCGTCGGGGTCCGGCCGAGCTTCGCGGCGAGTGCGTCGACGGAGTGGATGGTGGTCTCGTGGCACTGCCGGCGGGCCCAGAACAGGCGCGGCGCCGGGGCGTCGTTGAGGAAGACGAAGGCCTCGAGGTCGACGGGTGCCTCGTTCAGCGCGGTGATCAGGCGCCGGCCGCCGTCGCGCAGCCAGGCGACCGGGTCGGCACGACTCGAGTCCCTCGGTCTCGTAGGCGCTGGCGTCCACCCGCTTGCCCTGGATGCAGTCCGTCGCCCAGCGGTGCACCATGCCCTGGTGCGCGATCAGCGCCCGGACGTCCCACTCCGGAGCGGTGGGCACCGGTGCGTCGAGCCCGGCGCCGCGAACGTCGGAGACGAAGGAGTCGAGCGACTCGCGCAGCGCCTCGAGGTGCTCGGAGAAGTCGACGCCGAAGTCGACCGACAGCTCCTGGTCCTCGGCGACGTGCTCGCGCCAGCCGAAGATGCCACGGCGGCCTGGGGAGGGTTGGTCGGTGCCGCCGGTCATCGTGTACTCCTGCGCTCAGACGTTGAAGCCGAGTGCCCTGAGCTGCTCGCGGCCGTCGTCGGTGATCTTGTCAGGCCCCCACGGCGGCATCCAGACCCAGTTGATCGTCACGTCGCTGACCAGGCCCTCGAGAGCGCTGTTGGTCTGGTCCTGGATGACGTCGGTGAGCGGGCACGCCGCGGAGGTCAGCGTCATGTCCAGCACGGCCGCGGAGTGCTCGTCGATGTGCACGTCGTAGACGAGGCCGAGGTCGACCACGTTGATGCCGAGCTCGGGGTCGACGACGTCCTTCATCGCCTCCACGACGTCGTCGCGCGAGGCGGCGGTGGTGGTGCCACCGGTGGCCTCGGGTACGTCGGGCAGGTCCGTGGCGGTGTCTTGGTGCTCGGTCATGCTTCCTCCTTCGTGAGTGCCTGGGCGGTGGCGTCCTTGAACGCCATCCACGAGAGCAGGGCGCACTTGATCCGCGCCGGGAACTTCGAGACGCCCGCGAAGGCGATGCCGTCCTCGAGCACCTCCTCGTCGGGCTCGACCTCGCCGCGTCCCTGCATCAGCTCCAGGAACGCCTCGTGGGTCGCGAACGCCTTCTCCACCGGCTGGCCGATCACCAGGTCGGTCAGTACCGAGGTCGACGCCTGGCTGATCGAGCATCCCTCGGCGTCGTACGAGACATCCGAGATCACGGAACTGCCGGCTCTGTCCTCGAGGTGGACCCGCAGGGTGACCTCGTCACCGCAGGTCGGGTTGACGTGGTGCACCTCGGCCTCGTACGGCTCCCGCAGCCCCTGGTGGTGGGGGTTGCGGTAGTGGTCGAGGATGATCTCCTGGTACAGGCTGTCGAGGTCCACGGCGTCGCTCACCTCACCTTGAAGTAGTTCTGGGTGTAGGAGATTCCCTCGACGAGCGCCTCGATCTCGGCCGGCGTCGTGTAGAGGTACGACGACGCGCGCGTTGAGCTCTGCACGCCGTAGCGCTTGTGCGCGGGCTTGGCGCAGTGGTGCCCGGCGCGCACGGCGATGCCGCGGCTGTCGAGCAGCTGCGCCATGTCGTGCGGGTGCACGCCGTCGACCTCGAAGGAGACCGCTCCCCCGCGCTGCGTGGCGTCGAGCGGTCCGAGGACGGTGACGCCGGGCAGGGAGGCCAGGCCGTCGAGCATCAGGGCGGTGATCGCCTGCTCGTGCCGGTGGATGTGGTCCAGGCCGATCTCGCCGATGTAGTCGAGCGCGGTGCCCAGGCCCACGGCCTCGACGATCGGGGGCGTGCCCGCCTCGAACTTGTGCGGGATGCCGGCGTACGTCGAGCGCTCCATGGCCACGGTCTCGATCATCTCGCCGCCGCCGAGGAAGGGCGGCAGCTGGCCGAGCAGGTCGGCCTTGCCCCAGAGGACGCCGATGCCGGTGGGGCCGGTGACCTTGTGGCCGGTGAAGACGAGGAAGTCCGCGTCGACGGCCTGCACGTCGACCGGGAGCTGCGGTGCGGCCTGGGAGGCGTCGAGGACGACCACGGCGCCCACCTCGTGGGCACGTCGGGCGATCTCGGCCACCGGGTTGACGGTGCCGAGCATGTTGGAGACCCAGACGAGCGAGACGACCCGGGTGTTCTCGGTGATCAGCTCGTCGATGTTCGACAGGTCGAGCTGGCCGTCGTCGGTGAGACCGAACCAGCGCAGCTCGGCGCCCTTGCGCTCGGTGAGCAGCTGCCACGGGACGATGTTGGAGTGGTGCTCCATCTCGGTGATCACCACACGGTCGCCGGCGCGCACCTCGAGGGGCCCGGACCACGCCATCGTGTTGGCCACCAGGTTGAGGCCCTCGGAGGCGTTCTTGGTGAAGATCACCTCGTCGCGCGAGGGGGCGTTGAGGAACCGCGCCACCGTGTCGCGGGCCTCCTCGAAGGCAGCCGTCGACTCGGCGCCGAGCTGGTGCATCGCCCGCGCCACGTTGGCGTTGTGCCGCTCGAGGTGGTCGACCATCGAGTCGATGACGACCTGCGGCTTCTGCGAGGTGTTGGCGCTGTCGAGGTAGATCAGCGGCAGGTCGCCCGACAGCCGCCGCTCGAGGATCGGGAAGTCCTTGCGGATGACCTCGAGGTTGGGAAGGAGTCCGTCGACCGACATGGTCAGGCCTTCGCCGCCGCGACGTACTTGTCGTAGCCCTCGGCCTCGAGCTGCTCGGCGAGCTCGGGACCACCCTCCTCGGCGACCCGGCCGTCGACGAAGACGTGCACGTAGTCGGGAGTGATGTAGCGCAGGATCCGGGTGTAGTGCGTGATCAGCAGGACACCCTTGTCGCCGGCCTCGGTGAAGCGGTTGACGCCCTCGGAGACGATCTTCAGCGCGTCGATGTCGAGGCCCGAGTCGGTCTCGTCGAGGATCGCGACCTTGGGGTCGAGCAGCTCGAGCTGGACGATCTCGTGCCGCTTCTTCTCGCCGCCGGAGAAGCCCTCGTTGACCGAGCGCTGGCCGAAGGCGGGGTCCATCTTGACCCGCTCCATCGCGCCGCTGACCTCCTTGACCCAGGTCCGCAGCTTGGGGGCCTCGCCGTCGATGGCGGTCTTCGCCGTGCGCAGGAAGTTCGAGACCGAGACGCCGGGCACCTCGACGGGGTACTGCATCGCCAGGAACAGCCCGGCGCGCGCCCGCTCGTCGACGCTCATCGCGAGCACGTCCACGCCGTCGAGGGTCACCGAGCCGCTGGTCACCTTGTACTTCGGGTGGCCGGCGACGGAGTAGGCGAGGGTCGACTTGCCGGAGCCGTTGGGCCCCATGATCGCGTGGGTCTCGCCCTCGCGGATGACGAGGTCGACGCCCTTGAGGATCTCCTTGTCGCCGTCCTCGGTCGCGACCGAGACGTGCAGGTCCTTGATCTCCAGGGTTGCCATGTGGCTCATGCTCCTAGCGGTTGGTCGATGTCGATGAGCACGTCGTCGCCGGTGATCTGGACGGCGAAGACGGGTACGGGTTCGGTGGCCGGGGGGCCGGTGGGCTTGCCGGTGCGCAGGTCGAAGCGCGACCCGTGCAGGAAGCACTCGAGGGTGCAGTCCTCCACGTCGCCCTCGGACAGCGCCACGGCGGCGTGGCTGCACTCGTCCTCGATCGCGAAGACCTCGTCGCCGTGGCGTACGACGGCCACGTCGAGGCCGTCGACGGTGGCCTTGAGCGGCGTGCTGTCGACCAGCTCGGCGAAGGAGCAGGCACGGGCGAAGCTACGGGGTCCTGCGGCGTTGTTCGGAGGAGCGAAGCGGAGGAGAAGAACGTCGTGGGGTGTTCATACGTTCTTCTCCAGCTCGGCCTCGACGGTCTGCGTCAGCTGCGCCTCGAGCTCGGGTACGCCGATCCGCCGGATCAGGTCGTGGAAGAAGCCGTGCACCACCAGGCGGCGGGCCTCCGCCTCCTCGATGCCGCGCGAGCGCAGGTAGAACAGCTGGTTGTCGTCGAAGCGGCCGGTCGCCGAGGCGTGCCCGGCGCCCTCGATCTCGCCGGTCTCGATCTCCAGGTTGGGCACCGAGTCGGCCTGGCAGCCGTCGGTCAGCACGAGGTTGCGGTTCTCCTCGTAGGTCTCGATGCCTTCGGCCTCCTTGCGGATCAGCACGTTGCCGATCCACACGGTGTGGGCGCCCTGCCCCTGGAGCGCGCCCTTGTAGTTGACGTTGCTCTTGGTGTGCGGGGCGTTGTGGTCGACGAACAGCCGGTGCTCGATGTGCTGGCCCTCGTCGGCGAAGTACATGCCGAGCATCTCCACCGAGCCGCCGGGACCGCCGAACGTCGCGATGACGTCGTGGCGCACCAGGTCTCCGCCGAAGCTGACGGCGACGTGGCGCAGGGTGGCGTCACGACCGACCTTGGCGTGCTGCGTGGAGTGGTGGACGGCGTCGTCCTCCCAGTCCTGGATGGTGACGTAGGTCAGCTCGGCCCCGTCACCGACGACGATCTCGACGATGTCGGCCCAGGCGGCCGTGCCCTGGAAGCGGACCACGACGGTCGCCTTCGAGTGCGCGCCGACGTTGACCAGGAGCTCACCGCCGACCGCCTGCTCGCCACCGGTGCCGGTGAAGGTGATCACCACGGGCTCGGCAAGCTCCGTCTCGGCGGGGATGTCGACCGTGCCCACCTGCGTCGAGATGTCCCAGACGCGGGCGCTGACACGGTCGGTGGGCACGAAGCCGCTGGTGCCGCGGAGCGAGTCGGCGACCGCGACGTTGCTGACGCTGACCTCGTCGGGCGCCTCGACCTTGGTGTCGTAGCCCTGGTCGAAGGACAGGGGCGTGTCGGTGTGCAGCCCGCGGAGCCGCTTCAGCGGCGTGAACCGCCACACCTCCTCGCGCCCGGTCGGGACCGGGTGGTCGGACAGGTCGAACGAGCCCACCGGGTGCAGGTGGGAGGAGACTTCCAGACCCATCAGCCGACGGCACCTTCCATCTGCAGCTCGATGAGCCGGTTGAGCTCGAGGGCGTACTCCATCGGCAGCTCCTTCGCGATCGGCTCGACGAAGCCGCGCACGATCATCGCCATCGCCTCGTCCTCCTGCATGCCGCGAGACATCAGGTAGAAGAGCTGGTCGTCGGAGACCTTGGAGACGCTCGCCTCGTGGCCCATCGAGACGTCGTCCTCACGGATGTCGACGTAGGGATAGGTGTCGGAGCGGCTGATCTGGTCGACCAGCAGGGCGTCGCACAGCACGTTGCTCTTCGAGCCGTGGGCGCCCTCGTTGATCTGGATCAGGCCGCGGTACGACGTCCGGCCACCACCACGGGCCACCGACTTCGAGAGGATGCTCGAGGAGGTGTTCGGGGCGGCGTGCACCATCTTGGCGCCGGCGTCCTGGTGCTGGCCCTCACCCGCGAACGCGATCGAGAGCGTCTCGCCCTTGGCGTGCTCGCCCATCAGGTAGATGGCCGGGTACTTCATCGTCACCTTGGAGCCGATGTTGCCGTCGACCCACTCCATGGTCGCGCCGGCCTCGCAGGTCGCGCGCTTGGTGACCAGGTTGTAGACGTTGTTCGACCAGTTCTGGATGGTCGTGTAGCGGCAGCGGCCGCCCTTCTTGACGATGATCTCGACGACCGCGGAGTGCAGCGAGTCCGAGCTGTAGATCGGCGCGGTGCAGCCCTCGACGTAGTGCACGTAGGCGTCCTCGTCGACGATGATCAGCGTGCGCTCGAACTGGCCCATGTTCTCGGTGTTGATCCGGAAGTAGGCCTGCAGCGGGATCTCGACGTGGACGCCCTTGGGCACGTAGATGAACGAGCCGCCCGACCAGACCGAGGTGTTCAGCGCGGCGAACTTGTTGTCGCCGACCGGGATCACC
>CAWCFR010000005.1:0-122556 GCA_963794725.1 uncultured Actinomycetota bacterium | reverse complement strand
TGACGATGCCCGGGGGAGCGGCGACGACCCGCGGGACGGCGTTCGTCACCGGCATCGCGGTGTAGATCATCCCGAGCTCCATCCACTCCTCGGCGGGGAAGCTGCCGTCCTTCGGCGGGAGGCAGTGGATGACGCTGCGCATGTTGGGCACGCCGAAGACCTGGATCACGTGGCCGTGCGCCAGCGGCTTCGGGGGTACGACGTGCTGGCCCATGGTCCAGTTGAAGCCGACGCTGACGACGTTGCGCTCGCCGACCCAGCCGCGGTGGAAGCCGTAGACCCCCGCGACGGTGCCGGCCGGGATCTGCATGAAGCCGAGGTCGCTGTCGGCGGTGGCGGTGGTGAACTCGACGTCGAAGGTGACCCGGTCCAGGGTCGCTCCCATGGCGTCGGCCATCATCGCCGCCGACTCCGCGAACACCTCGCTCTCCCGGCGTACCGACTCGGCCAGGCCCGGGGTGGCGGGATCCTGCGAGAAGCCCATCGCGGTCTGCGTGCCGGCCGAGGCGTACGTCGAGCAGTCGACCGACTCGGTGATCCGGACCTCGTCGACGCGGTTGCAGGCACCGCTGAGCACCATCGCGACCATGTTGGTGATGCCCGGGTGCGCGCCGCTGCCGAACATGGTGCTGCCACCCGACTCGCAGGCGGCACGGATGCGGTCGAGCTCGGCGGCAGGCAGCTTTCCGCCGGTGATCCATCCCGCCGTCGTGCAGACGTTGATGCCCGCACCGAGCAGCGCCACCAGCTCGTCGGTGCTGGACCAGAGCGGGTTGTAGCAGCAGGCATCGGGCCGCAGGGCGATCAGCTCGTCGATCGAGTCGGTGGCCAGGATCCCGGTGGGCTCGGCCAGGCCGCACAGCTCGGCGGCGTCCTTGCCGACCTTGCCCGCGCCGTGGGCGTAGACGCCGACGAGCTCGAGGTCGTCGCGCTGGATGATCGCCTCCAGGGAGCGACGGCCGACGTTGCCGGTCGTCCACTGGATCACGCGGAGCGGCTTGGCGGGGGAGCCCGGTGTCGTGGTCACGCCACGGATCCTGTCAGGCCGATGCCCGGCGTCGCTCAGTTGTGGCTCGGGTCGTCCGGATAGGTGGCGAAGAAGGCGAGGGGTGGCTGCTGGCGGCGCAGCACCCGCGACCACAGCCGCTCGGGCTCGTCGCTGAACAGGTCGGCGCGCGAGCCCGGCACCACCCACCAGGCGCCCTCGACGAGCTCGTCGTCGAGCTGGCCCGGTGACCAGCCGGCGTACCCGACGAAGATGCGCAGAGCGGAGGCAACGCCCACGACGTCGTCGGCGTCGCCCTCCAGGTCGACGCTCGCGATGCCGTTGAGCAGCTTGCTCACCGCTCGGCGCCTCCGCCTCGACGGCGCCGAGGCACAGGGCGCCGTCCTGCTGGACGGGTCCGCCCTCGAAGACCATGCCCGGCTGGCTGACCACGTCGCGCCACGACGGCAGCGCCTCGGCGACGGAGGTGCGGCTGGGCCGGTTCAGCACCACCCCCAGCGTCCCCTCGTCGTGGTGCTCGAGCAGGTAGATCACCGTCCGTCGGAACGTCGGCTCGCCGAGCACGGGAGTGGCGACCAGGAGGTGCCCGGGCGCGGGTGCCAGCGGGTTCAGCGACGTCCAGTCCGCGTCCATCACCCCATGGTGCCCCTTCCGGCGCACTTTTGCGGTTGGTGGTCTGGTCAGACGAGTGCCGGACGGCCGGCGAGCTCGAGTGCCTGGAGGAAACCGTCGACCACGTCGGTCAGCCCGGGCAGCGCCTCGCCGCTGATCGTGGTGACGCCGTCGGTGTCGGACTCGATGTGGCGGTCGACCACGAGGTAGCCCTGCACGACGTGCCGCGCGGCCATCGACTGCAGCACCGGTCGCAAGGCGTAGTCGAGGATCAGCGCGTGCGCCAGCGAGCCGCCGGTGGCCAGGGGCAGGACGACCTTCTCCGCGAGCGCGAACTGCGGGAGCAGGTCGAGCCACGCCTTCAGCACCCCGGTGTACGACGCCTTGTAGACCGGCGTCGCGAGGGCCACGGCGTCGGCGGCCTCGAGCCGTCGTACCGACTCACGGATGTCGGGGTCGTCGACCCGCGCGCGCAGCAACGCGTCGGCGGGAAGGTCGATGAGCCGGAGCTGGTCGACCTCGTGCCCGGCGAGCTCCGCCTCGGCGGCGACGTGGTCGAGCAGCTTGGCGGAGCGCGACGGCACTCGAGGGGACCCCGAGACGGTCAGGATGCGTGCCATGTTTCCTCCTGGCTGGTGGGCGGATCAGGCGATGAGGCCCTGCTGGCGCAGGCTCCGCTGCTCGACGATGGGCTTGACCCCCTCGGCGAACCAGTAGGCCTCCTCGACGTGCGGGTAGCCGGAGAGCACGAACTCGTCGATGCCGAGGGCGGCGTACTCGCCGATCAGCGAGGCCACCTCCTCGTGGCTGCCGACGAGTGCGGTGCCGGCACCTCCGCGGACGAGCCCCACCCCGGCCCAGAGACCGGGATGCACCTCGAGCTCGTGGGCGTCGGCGTACGTCGCGCCGCCGTGCAGCGCCCGCATCCGTTGCTGCCCGACCGACTGGCTGGAGGCGAGGGCCTCCTGGGCCTTGCGGACGTCGGCGGGGTCGAGCTCGGAGAGCATCTGCTGCGCCACCGCCCAGGCCGCCTCGCTGGTGTCGCGGGTGATGACGTGCAGCCGGATGCCGAAGCGCAGGCTGCGGCCGGCGTCCTTGGCCAGGCGTCGCATGTGGTCGAGCTTCTCGGCGACGTCGGCCGGCGGTTCGCCCCACGTCAGGTAGACGTCGACGTGCTTGGCCGCGACCGGGCCGGCCGGGGCCGAGGAGCCGCCGAAGTACAGCTGGGGCAGCGGGTCCGGCACGTCGCGGACGCGGGCGTCGGTGACGTCGTAGAAGTCCCCGGCGAAGTCGATGCCCTCGTCGCGCCAGGCGCCGCGCAGCACGGTGAGGAACTCGTCGGTGCGGGCGTACCGCTCGGCCGAGCCGTACGACGCCGGGTCACCGAACCGCCGCTGCTCCGACGGCTCGCCGCCGCTGACGATGTTGAGCAGCAGGCGACCCTCGGAGATCCGCTGGTACGTCGAGGCCATCTGCGCGGCCAGCGTGGGGTGGATGGACCCGGGCCGGAACGCGACCAGGAACTTCAGCCGCTCGGTCTCGCGGATCAGGGCGGCGGTGGTCAGCCAGGCGTCCTCGCACCACGTGCCGGTCGGCGTCAGGACGCCCGAGAAGCCGAGCAGCTCGGCCGTCCGGGCGACCTGGGCGAGGTAGTCGATCGTCGGCGGCCGGAACTGCGAGGCCGACCCGATGCCCCGGCCGGACTGGCCGATGCCGCGGGGCACCGAGTGCCCCCCGCCGACCAGGGACCTGCTGTCGCCCGTGGTGGGCAGGAACCAGTGGAACTCGGAGCTCATGACGACTCGCTTTCTGCCTTCTTGGTGGCTGCTTCGATGACGGCGTTGAAGTCGGTGACGAACCAGTCGCTCAGGGTCGGGTCCGCGGACACCTGCTTCTGCGACTTGAACGCGTCCCACATCTCCTGCTCGGAGGAGATGACCTTGTCGTCGATCGGGATGGGCGTGTAGCTGCGACGGACGACCGCCTTGTCGGTGACCGCCGGCTCGAGACCGGTCTCCTTGGCCCACGTGGCCGACCACGCGTCCTTGTGCTTGCCCGCCCACACCTGGGCGGCAGCGAGGCGACCCAGGTAGTCCTGGAGCGCAGCGCGCGTGGCCTTGTCCTTCAGGGCGTCGTTGCCGGCGACCTGGAAGGCAAGGCCGTTGACCAGGCCCTTGCCGTCGGAGATCACGTGGGCACCGGCGTCGAGCTCGGCCTGCGACGTGAACGGGTCCCAGATCGCCCAGGCGGCGACCGAGCCGCCCTTGAACGCCGCCAGGGCCTCGGCGGGCTGGAGGTAGACCGGGGTGATGTCGCTGAACTTCAGGCCGGCATCGTCGAGCTGGGCCAGCAGGTTGTAGTTGGCCGAGCTGCCCTTGGCGACGGCGACCTTCTTGCCCTTCAGGTCCTTGACGTCGCTGACCGAGGAGCCCTTCGGCACGACGATGGCGTCACCGGTGGCGCCCTGCGAGTACGCCGAGACGACCTTGAGCTTCTTGGCCTGGTCGATGGCGAACAGCGGAGGGGTGTTGCCGACGCCGCCGACGTCGACGGCGCCGCTGCTGATCGCGTCCAGCATCGGCGGGCCGGAGGTGAACGGCTTCCAGTCGATCTTGTAGGGCAGGTGCTTCAGGTCCCCGGCCGCGCTGAGCAGGGCCTGGGAGCCGCCCTTCTGGTCGCCGACGGTCAGGGTGACCTTGGCGAGGTCCACGGAACCGTCCTTGCGGATCGCGTCGGCGTTGGCGCTCGAGCCGCAGCCACTGAGCGCGGCAGCCGAGATCAGTGCGCCGACGAGCGCAGCGACGAGGGGGAGGTGGGTAGGTCGTCTCACGAGGCCTTCTCCTGGTGGGTGTGGTGGTCATCGGTCAGCTTCTGGTCGGGCACGGCCTTGCCTCGGCCGGCGCCCTCGTGCACGCCGAGCACCTGCAGCAGCTCGGTGCGCAGGTCGGCGAGGTCGCCCGGGTCACGTGGCCGCTCGCGTCGTACGACGGTCTCGTGGCGGACGCGGCCCTCGTCGATGACGAGGACGCGGTCGGCGAGCTTGAGGGCCTCGTCGACGTCGTGGGTGACGAGCAGCACCGCGGGGCGGTGCTCGCTCCAGAGCGAGAGCACGAGGTCGTGCATCTCGAGGCGGGTCAGGGCGTCCAGGGCGCTGAACGGCTCGTCGAGCAGCAGGAGGCCGGGGGCGCTGACGAGCGCGCGGGCCAGCGAGGCGCGCTGGGCCTGCCCTCCGGAGAGGGTGACCGGCCAGACCTGCTGCTTGTCGGCGAGGCCGACCTCGTCGAGCACGGCCCGGGCGCGCGACTGTCGCTCGGCGCGCGGACGCGTGTGCAGGGCGAGGGCGACGTTGTCGGCGACCCGCTTCCAGGGCAGCAGCCGAGGCTCCTGGAAGGCCACCGCCACCGAGCCCGGCACGTCGACGGTGCCCTGCTGGACCGGGTCGAGACCGGCCAGCGTGCGCAGCAGCGTCGACTTGCCCGAGCCGCTGCGGCCCAGCACGGCGACGAGCTCGCCGGGCGCGATGCTGAGGTCGAGGTGGTCCAGGACGACGTGGTCGCCGAACGCCCTGCGCAGGTCCTGCACGCGCACCGCAGGAGTCGTGTCCTGCGTCGTACGTGGCTCGATCAGCCGTGTCGCCATGCCAGTGCCTTCCTCTCGATGGATCGGACGAGTGCGTCGGTCGCGAGACCGAGCAGGCTGTAGACGAGGAGGCCGCCGACGACCACGTCGGTGCGGCCGAAGGACGCCGCGTCCGAGACCAGGTAGCCGATGCCGCTCGAGGCGTTGATCTGCTCGGCGACGATCAGCGAGAGCCAGGCGACACCCAGGCTGAGGCGCAGGCCGACCAGCGCCGACGGGAGCGCACCCGGTACGACGACGTGCCGGAGGCGGCCCCACCACGACAGGCGGAGGGCACGCGCGGCGTCGATGAACTTCGCGTCGACGCCGCGGATGCCGGCGACGGTGTTGACGTAGAGGGGGAAGGCGACCCCGAGGGCGATCAGGGCCACCTTCGGCGCCTCGTCGATGCCGAGCCACAGCACGAGCAGGGGGAGCAGGCCGAAGTGCGGCACCGTCCGCAGCATCTGCATCGGCGGGTCGACGGCGTCGTCACCGATCCGCGAGAGCCCGGCGACGGCGGCGAGCACGAGGGCCACCGAGGCGCCGAGGGCGAAGCCGATCACGACCCGCTGCAGCGAGATGCCGGTGGCCGCCTGCAACGTCCCCTTGTGCCACTCCTCGGCCATCGCCTGGAAGATCTGCACCGGCGGGGCGAGCTTGTCCTCGGGCAGGACGCCGGTGGCCGACGCGGCCTGCCACAGCGCGAGGAGCGCCAGGGGGCTGATGGCCCGGCGCAGGGCCGCGGTCCCGCGCCGAGGTCGGCGTCGCGTCGTCCGCTGGGTCCCCGGCGCCGGATCGCCGGTCGGGGAGAGCCCGACGGCGGGTGCGGTGGAGGTCATGCGGCCTACTGTGCCGCAAAGTCTTGTAAAACTAGTAATTGACTACACTTTGAGACGCTGGCGTGTCGCGCAGGATGTCGTGCTACCTGCGTGGTGACTACCCTCGAGTCGTGAATCCGACGTACGACGTCGCCGCCGTCCGCGAGCACTTCCCGGCCCTGCGCGAGGGGGCGGCCCACTTCGACGGCCCCGGGGGATCACAGACGCCCGACGTCGTGGCGCGGGCGATCGGCGAGACCCTGACGGGACCGCTGGCCAACCGCGGCTCGGTCACCGCGGCCGAGCGCAACGCCGAGGAGGCGGTGCAGGCCGGGCGGGCGGCACTCGGCGACCTGCTGGGTGCGGACCCTGGAGGGATCGTCTTCGGCCGGAGCATGACGCAGCTGACCTTCGACCTGGCCCGCACGATGGCCAAGGACTGGGGGCCCGGTGACGAGGTGGTCGTGACGCGTCTCGACCACGACGCGAACGTCCGTCCCTGGGTGGTCGCGGCCGAGGCGGTCGGGGCGCAGGTGAGGTGGGCCGACTTCGACCCCGCGACGGGCGAGCTCGCGCCGGAGACGATCGGAGCCCTGCTGACCGACCGCACGCGCGTGGTGGCGGTCACGGGTGCCTCGAACCTGATCGGCACGAGGCCCGACCTGGTGGCGATCGCCGACCTGGTGCATGCCACCGACGCCTGGCTCTACGTCGACGGCGTGCACCTGACCGCGCACGCCTACGTCGACGTGGTCGCCCTCGGCGCCGACTTCCTCGGGTGCTCGCCGTACAAGTTCCTCGGTCCGCACTGCGGTGCGGTGGCGGGCAGGGTCGAGCTCCTCGAGCGGCTGCGCCCCGACAAGCTGCTGCCCGCCCCGGACCGCGTCCCCGAGCGGTTCGAGCTCGGCACGCTGCCCTACGAGCTGATGGCCGGCACGACTGCGGCCGTGGACTTCCTGGCCGACCTGGTGCCGGGGCACGGAAGTCGTCGCGAGCGCCTGATGACCTCGATGGAGGCCCTCGAGGTGCACGAGGACAGGCTCCGGAACCGCATCGAGCAGGAGCTGGCCGCCCTCCCGGGCGCCGTCGTCCACTCGCGCGCGGCCCGCCGTACGCCGACCCTGCTGGTGACCTTCGAGGGCGAGTCGCCGAGTGACGTCAGTGCCCACCTGGCGGGGCTCGGGGTCAACGCACCAGCGGGCTCGTTCTACGCCTACGAGCCGTCCCGCCATCTCGGCCTCGGCGAGACCGGCGGGGTGCGGATCGGCCTGGCGCCGTACAGCAACGACGACGACGTCGACCGCCTGGTGGCGGGCCTCCACTCCTACTTCGACCGCTGAGTCGTTGCGTCCCCGCGGACGTCATACGAAGTGGTCGCTATAGGAGCCAGTTCGTATGACGTCCGGCGCGAGACTCAGGTGTCGTCCTCGGACTCGAACACCGAGCGACGTTCGCGGGCCGCGGACATGGCGGCGAGGAACTTGGTGTCGTACTCGGGGTCGTCGACCCGGATGGTCGAGACGATGTGCTCGTTGAGGATGTTCGTGCCGCCGGGGGAGACCTTCTGCACCACGACGCGGGTGTTCCCCTTGACGTCGTAGTGGGTCGTGCGCCACTGCCCCGGGCCGACCGACAGCGCCCGGTTGCCGGCGCCGGTCACGGCCCGGATGCCGACGTAGAACAGCAGCCCGACCACGACGAGCACGACCAACGCATCTGCCAGCACCACGTGACCAGTGTGCCGGACACGCCGGCACGAGCGGTCAGTCGGAGGAGGTCTCCCGAACCTCGCGGTGACGTACGGCTGCGCGGCGAAGCTCGGCGCCGGTCGCGCGTTCGAGCGTGATCAGGGCAGGATCGGCCTCGGGAAGAGCATTCAGGATCTCGTCGAGCTTGCGCTGGGTGACGGCCTGCTGGCGCGCCTGCGTGTGCTGGATGACGAAGACCATCGCCAGCGTCACGGCCGCCACCATGGTCTGGAACACCGATTCCAGGCGCTGCGGGAACTCGAAGCGGGCGGAGAACGCCACCCAGACGAGGTCGAGCACGACGACCGTGACCGCCACCCACGACTTCGAGGTCAGCCAGTCCAGCGCCCGGAGGAGGCGCGATGCGAATTCCATCGTCTCAGCGTGCACGCGCAATCTGTCGCAACGCTGACGCGACCCCGGACCTGTGAGCACACGGCCGTCGGGTCCGGGGCCGCCCAGCTTCGTGCCAGGGCTGCTACTTGCCCATGCCGTCCTCGACACCGGTCACCTTGTACGACTTGTCGAACTTGACCGTGACCTTCGTGCCGTCGGACTTGGTCACGTGCGCCTCGTACGTCGCGTCACCGCTGTCGCTCTCGACCCGGTCCACCGTCCCGCCGGGGACGGCCTTGAGGGCTTCGGCCTTCAGCTTCGCCGTCACCGAGCTGCTCAGCGACGACTCGCCGGCGTGGCCGCCGGGACCGCCGTGATCGCCCCCGCCGGGTGCCTCGCTGCTGGTGTAGCCGGACGACCCCGACGGGGTGCTCGCCGCGTTCGCTCCCGCGGTGAGAGCGAGTGCGCCTCCCATCACGATGCCGACGGCACCAGCCGCGATCGCGCCCCAGAGTCCGTAACGTCGCTTCCTCATGTCCACTCCTTCCCGGCCGGTCGCGGGTCGACCGGCCCGTCCGGCGAGCGTGGTCCGCGAGGCTGCCGACGTACTGGGCCGCCGCTGGCAGGTCACTGTGAGAACGCGGCACGCACAGCGGGGAGTCAGCCGCGCGTCATGTTCCGCACATGGTCGACTGGGAACGTGAGCAGCTTCGGGGTGGTCGGCGGCGGCATCGTCGGGCTGGCCGTGGGGCGCGAGCTCGCACGGCGGCATCCCGGCTCCTCGGTCGTCCTCTTCGAGAAGGAGGACCGGCTGGCCGCGCACCAGACCGGGCACAACTCCGGCGTCGTGCACGCCGGCATCTACTACGCGCCGGGCAGCCTCAAGGCCGAGCTGTGCACCCGCGGGCGCCTGCTGCTGCGCGAGTACTGCGAGGAGCAGGGCCTGCCGTACGACGAGTGCGGCAAGCTCGTGGTCGCGGTCGAGGACAGCGAGCTCGCACGCCTCGACGCGCTCGAGGAGAGTGCCTCTCGCAACGGCGTGCCCGGACTCCGCCGGCTCGACGGAGCAGCGATCCGCGACGTCGAGCCGCACGCCGCGGGGATCGCCGCCCTGCACTCGCCTGCCACCGCGATCACCGACTTCGTGGCCGTGGCCCGGGCCTTCGGCGCGGACATCGAGGCGGCCGGCGGGCAGGTCCACGTCGCCACCGAGGTCACCTCCATCGAGCAGCGGGCCTTCGGGGTCGAGCTCGGCACCTCGCGTGGTCCGCACCGCGTCGACCACCTCGTGATCTGTGCCGGGCTGCAGGCCGATCGCGTGTCGCGGCTGGCGGACGGCGTCGACGGTCCGCGGATCGTCCCGTTCCGGGGCGAGTACCTGGCGGTCGCGGCCGCCAAGCGCGACCTGGTGCGGGGCATGGTCTACCCGGTACCCGATCCGCGTTACCCCTTCCTCGGCGTGCACTTCACGCGACGCGTGACCGGGGAGCTCGAGGTGGGTCCCAACGCGGTGCTGGGGCTGCGGCGCGAGGGCTACCGGCGTACGTCGGTGAGCCCCGCTGACGTCGGCAGCATGCTCGGGTGGCCGGGCTTCTGGCGGATGTCGCGCCGCCACTGGCGCACCGGGATCACCGAGGTGCGGGGATCGCTCTCCATGTCGGCGTACATGCGCCGCGCGACGCTCTACGTGCCCGAGATCGGGGCAGGTGACGTCGTCCGGGCGGGGGCGGGCGTCCGCGCCCAGGCGGTGGACCGCGACGGCTCGCTCGTCGACGACTTCCGGATCACCCGCAGCGACGCGGTCACCAGCGTGCGCAACGCCCCGTCGCCGGCGGCGACCTCGAGCCTGGCCATCGCGGCGCACGTCGTCGACCAGATCGGCTAGCGCTGTCAGCGCACTGACAGCCAGGCGTTGTTCACTTCCGCGCGTGCGACGCTGGAGCGACGTCTGTGGCAGGGAGTGGGACGAATGAGGGTGCTGGTCGTCGAGGACGAGCCACGGTTGGCGCGCGGCCTGCAGACGGGGCTGGAGGCCGAGGGCTACGCCGTCGACGTGGCCCACGACGGTCTCGACGGGTTGTGGTTCGCCCGGGAGAACGACTACGACGTGATCCTGCTCGACATCATGTTGCCGAAGCTGAACGGCTACAAGGTGTGCCAGACCCTGCGTGAGGAGAAGGACTGGACGCCGATCCTGATGCTGACGGCGAAGGACGGCGAGTGGGACCAGATCGAGGCCTTCGACACCGGCGCCGACGACTACGTGATGAAGCCCTTCAGCTTCGGCGTCGTGCTCGCCCGGATGCGGTCGCTGGTACGCCGCGGCGTTGCGGAACGCCCCGTGAACCTGGTGATGGGCGACCTCGTGCTCGACCCGGCGCGCAAGTACGTGACCCGCGCCGACGAGAGCATCGACCTCACCGCGCGTGAGTTCGCGCTGCTCGAGTACCTGATGCGGCAGCGCGGCAACGTCGTCACCAAGCAGCAGATCATGGCCAACGTCTGGAACTTCGACTTCGAGGGCGACTCCAACATCGTCGAGGTGTACGTCGGCCGCCTGAGGCGCAAGATCGACAAGCCGTTCGGGCGCGACGACATCGAGACCCTGCGCGGGACGGGGTACCGGATGCGGCTCGAACGGTGAAGCAGGATCGCGAGCCGTCGGTGAGCGGCTGGCGACGCCGCCTGGGCGGTCGCTACGTGCGGATCCGGATCACGGTGGCGGCGACGCTGGCCGCCGCCGTCGCGGCGACCGCCGGCTCGCTGCTCTTCGTTGGCTCGCTGCACGAGAGCCTCGAGCAGGCGTTGGTGTCCTCTGCCTCGCAGCAGCTGCAGACCGTGAAGGCGCAGCTCGCCCGCGGGAGCACTCCCGAGCAGGCCGTCGTCAGTGGGCACGACGACGTGATCACCCAGATCATCGACGCCGACGGCAACGTCGTCGCGAGCGACCACCCGAAGATCACCAGCCCCGTGCGCACGCTCACCCGGCGTCCGGGACGACGTGCACGTGAACGGCCTGCACGACGACTACGCGCTGGTGGCACGCCGTGCCACGGCAGGCGGACTGCTGCTGGTGGGTCGTTCCGAGGAGCAGGTGGACCGAGCCACCCGCACTGCCACGACCCTGCTCGCGGTGTCGGTGCCCGTGGGCCTGGCGCTGCTGGCCCTCGCGGTGTGGGTGAGCACCGGGCGGGCCCTGCGGCCGGTGGAGGAGATGCGACGGGAGGCCTCGGCGATCACCTCCGAGCACCTGCACCGCCGGCTGCCGTCGGCCGGCGGCAGCGACGAGCTCTCCCGGCTCGCCCGCACGCTGAACGAGATGCTCGACCGGATCGACGCCGCCCAGCGACTGCAGCGGCAGTTCGTCTCCGACGCCTCCCACGAGCTGCGATCGCCGCTCGCCGCGATGCGCCAGGTGACCGAGGTGGCGCAGCGCTACCCCGACCGGGCGGACGCCGGCCAGCTCGCGTCCGACGTCATGCTCGAGGAGCAACGGATGGAGCAGCTGGTCACCGCGCTGCTGACCCTCGCCAGGCTGGACGACCGCGTCGCCTCCGGGGCGCCCCGCGTCGTCGACGTGGACGAGCTCGTCGTGGCGGAGATCTCCCGGATCCGCGGCACCGGACCACGGGTGCGGGTCGAGAGCGCGAAGCTCGACGCAGCCCAGGTCCGTGGCAACGAGGTGTTGCTGGAGCAGGTCGTGCACAACCTGCTGTCCAACGCCGTACGCCACGCCAGGAGCGAGGTCCTGGTGACGCTGGAGGAGTCCGGCGGCGAGGTCAGGCTGCTCGTGGACGACGACGGCAACGGGGTGGCGCCGTCACAGCGGGCGCTGATCTTCGACCGCTTCGCGCGACTCGACGAGGCCCGCAACCGTGACGAGGGCGGCACCGGCCTGGGCCTCGCCATCGTCCGCAAGGTGGTGGAGGACCTGGGCGGGACGGTGTCGGTGGAGGACTCACCGTCCGGCGGGGCACGATTCGCGGTCAGCCTGCCTTCGGAGGCCGACCAGGGGTGATGCGTCGTGCGCTCGGCCCGCTCGTCGTGGCGACCGCGAACGTTCGCGACGGCCTGTCGCGGCGGGACGCCTTCCTCGCGCTCAGGCTCGTGGCCGAGGGGAGCCCCGACCTGATCGCCCTGCAGGAGTGGTCGATCCTGCGGCGTCGCCTGTTGCGCCGGGCTGCTCCCGACTACGCGTGGCACGCGCCGGTCGTGGGCGGCTGTCCCGTCGGCGTACGACGCGATCGCCTCGAGATCGTCGAGCGTCGCACGCGCGTGCTCAGCCGCCCGGGCTGGGCCCTGCGAGCGCCGCACCAGTGGCGGCCGGAGCCCGGCCGCGTCGCCGGTGTCGCGGTCTGCCGAGAGCGCGCCAGCGGCTGCAGCATCGCCATGGTCTCCTTCCACCTGGTCTCCGGCGTCGAGAGCGGCGGCGCGTACCGCCCCGACCGTCGGCGACTCGTCAGCCGCCATCAGCTGGAGGCGACGAGGCTCGGTCGCCTGGTCGCTGAGCTCACCGAGGAGGGGCACCTGCGTGTGCGCCGCAGGTGACGCCAACGTCCACGACTTCCGGCTTCCCGGGTTGGTCTCCTGCTGGCTCGGGCACTCCGCACCGGGAACGCTCGGGACCAGGCTCGTCGACGCGGTCTTCTGGCCCACCGCCGCGAGCTCCGTGACGCTCGTCGACACGCCGTCGGACCACCGGGCAGTGATCTCGACCGTGGGCTGAGCGGCCCGGGTCACAGTGCTCGTCAGGCTCCCGTCATGGCGGTTCGGCACGGTGCGTGCATGACCACGACATCCACGTCCACGCGACGATTCATGCTGAACAAGGTGCCAGAGGTCACGTTGTACTTCTGGATCATCAAGATCCTGTGCACCACGGTCGGCGAGAGCTTCGCCGACTACGTCAACGAGACCCTCAAGTTCGGCCTGACCAACACCACCATCCTGTTCTCGGTGGCGCTTGTCATCGCGCTGGTCGTCCAGTTCCGCAAGGACCGGTACGTGCCGTCGATCTACTGGCTCGCTGTGGTGCTGATCAGCGTGGTGGGCACGTTGCTCACCGACAACCTGACCGACGCCCGCGGGGTCCCGCTGTGGATCAGCTCGACGGTGTTCGCCGTCCTGCTCGCCGGTGTGTTCGCCGCCTGGTACGCCCGGGAGCGCACGCTCTCGATCCACTCGATCAACACCACCCCGCGCGAGGGCTGGTACTGGCTCGTCGTGCTGGTCACCTTCGCCCTCGGCACGGCCGTCGGCGACTGGACCCTGGAGCTCACCGGATGGAGCCCGGGTGTCTCGATCCTGCTGCCGGCGGGACTGATCGCCGCTGTCTTCGTGGCCTGGAAGCTGGGCGCCGGACCGGTGCTGTGCTTCTGGCTGGCCTACATCCTGACCCGGCCGCTGGGTGCGAACATCGGTGACTTCCTCGCCTCGCCGAAGGCCGACGGCGGCCTGGGCCTGGGGACCCTCGTCACCAGCCTCATCTTCCTCGGCGCCATCCTCGCCACGGTCATCTACCTGACCAGGACGCGCGTGGACCGCACCGAGGAAGAGGATCGCCTCATCGAAGCCGGAACCGAGCCAGGAGCCTGAGATGTTGAACGAGCACGCAACCCGAGTCCTGGTCGTCACCGACACCGCCACACCCGACCACACCCTGCTCGATGCGATCCGGGACCGCGCTGCGGCCTCGGCCTGCCAGTTCCGCGTCATCGTCACCAACCCCGCCAGGGCCGAGGTGCACCTGCTGCACCCCGAGCGCCACGAACGTGCTCGGGAGGCGGAGCTGGTGCTTCGCCAGAGTCTGGTCGCGGTGGAGGCGGCAGCGGGCACGCACGTGATCGGCTCGGTGTCGGTCTTCCACGACCCCATGGACGCCATCGAGCACATCATCGATCACGAGCCTGTTGACGAGATCATCCTGGCCGTGGCCGCCCATCCCTGGGCGACGCGGTTGCACCAGGACCTGCCTCATCGGCTCGCCCACCTGAAGCTGACGGTCACCGTTCCCACGGCGCTGGCGGCCGACTGATCAGTCCCGGTAGTACTTGCGGTACAGCGTGCGGCGGAACAACGGGACCGCCCAGTGGCCCCAGCCACTTCAGGACCGCGCGCATGTGCTTGTTGTCGATCAGCTCGATCAGGTTGCCGTCGGGGTCCTTGACGAAGAAGAACGTGTGGCCCTTGGGCGACTGCTCCGGCGGGGCGACGATCTCGACCCCCTTGTCGCGCAGGTACTCGTGCCAGCGGTCGGTGCCGCGGACGTTGAAGGACAGGTGGGTGAGGCCCTGGCGGCTCCACTCGACGGGCTCGCCGGGACGACCGGGCTGGAACTCGAAGACCTCGATGGTCGCCCCGCCCGGCACCCGGATCCAGCCGATCTTGAGCTCGGGGGCGTCGGCGTCGACACCGAAGAACGAGCGCAGGCGCTCGGGGTCGTGGTCGCAGTTGACACCCACGACGTGGGCGCCGAACACGTCGCTGTAGAACCGGATCGTCCGGTTGAAGTCGGCCACGGTGATCGCGACGTGACTGAACGAGTGGACCTTCATCGGGCTCCAGCGAGATCGTTGCGGACGAGGTGGTCGGCGACCCGCAGCGCCTGCGCGACCACGGTGAGGCCCGGGTTGACGGCGCTGGCGGACGGGAAGAACGACGCGTCGACGACGAACAGGTTCTCGACGTCGTGGCTGCGGCAGAACGGGTCCAGCACGGAGTGCCGCGGGTCGTCGCCGAAGACCATCGTGCCGCACTGGTGGGTGGTGTTCTCCTGCTTGAACCGGTGGCGTACGACGAGCCAGTACCCGAGCCCGCGCATGAGCCGGGTGGCCTCCTGGACCAGCTGCCGGTGTGCCTTCAGGTTGTTGTGGCGGTAGTCCAGCCGGATGCGGCCGTCGGGAGTGAGGGTCACGCGGTTGTCGGGGTCGGGCAGGTCCTCGCTCATGGCGAGCCAGTCCACCCCGCGCCGTACCCACGCGTCGGCTGCCCAGAACGGCAACCCGCGGCGCACGGCCGTGACGATGGAGGCGTGGGCGCGGCCCTGCGACTGGATGTGGCCCAACGGGTAGGGACGACCCGGGCCGGCCGAGTAGAAGTCGTTGATCGCGACCGTCTTCTGGAACGACGTCGGGTTGACCTGGAAGGGGTGGAAGGCCTCCATCATCGTGGAGATGTGGGCCATGTAGTTGCGGCCGACCAGCCCCGAGCTGTTGCCGAGGCCGGCCGGGTGGCGGTCGGTGCGGCTGGCCAGGAGCAGGGCGGCGGAGTTCACGGCACCGGCCGAGAGCACCACCGTGTCCGCCGTGACGAGGACGCGCTCACCACCGCGAGTCACCTCGACGCCCGTGACGCGCTTGCCGGAAGGGTCGGTGAGGAGGCGTTCTGCCTTCGCGTCGGTCCAGAGCGACACGTTCTGGGCCTCCACGGCCGGCGTGATCCCGCAGACGTCCGCGTCGGACTTCGCCCGCACCAGGCAGGGGAAGGAGTTGCAGGTGTCGCAGAGCAGGCAGCCGCCGAACTCGCCGGGGGAGAGCAGGCCCAACGGCAGCGGGAACGGGTGGACGCCGTTGGCGGTGAGCCGCTCGACGAGGTCGGCGACGAAGGGTTCGTGGGGGACGGCCGGGTAGGGGAACGGCTTGCGGTCCCCTTCGGTGGGATCGACCCCGTGCTCGCCGCGGACGGCGTACAGGGCCTCGGCCTCGTCGTACCAGGGTTCGAGGGTGCGGTAGTCGATGGGCCAGGCCGGGGAGACGCCGCCTTCGTGCTCGATGGCGTCGAAGTCGAACGGACGGAGCCGGAAGAGCGCGGCACCCCAGACCTTGGTGTTCCCGCCGACGACGTAGTGCATGAAGGGCCGGAACTCCCGCCCCTTGCGGTTGACCCACCGCTCGTCGGCGCGGTAGCGCTGCTCGCCCCACACGGCTGCGGGGTCCCAGTTCTCCTTCTCCTGGGGCACCCAGGTGCCGCGCTCGAGGACCAGGACGCTGGCGTCCTTGCCGGCGAGCGCGCGGGCCATGGTCCCGCCACCGGCGCCGCTGCCGACGATGACGACGTCGAAGTGTGGGTCAGGCACGGGCCACCTGTGCCATCAGCCGATGGTCCTCCAGCGCGCGTTCGACGCTCATCTGCGGCGGCCGGCCGGAGTGGACGGCGTCCGCGAAGTCGCGGTACATCGCCCGGTAGCCGCGGATGTCACGCCACCCGGGGTGGACCGAGCCGAGGGAGCCGGCCGCGGGTGTGCACCACGACGGCGCCGCCGTTGGACTCGAAGGTGATGACGCCCCGGCGACCGTAGATCTTCGAGAGTCGCAGGCCGCCCAGGAGGGAAGGCACCTCCCGACTGTAGAAGATCGCGCCCACGGCACCGTTGTCGTAGTCCATCGCCACGAGCTGGCTGCGTCGCCGGCGGTCGGCGATTCCCGGCCCGGGGTCGACCGTCGGGGTGTGCGGGTCGACCCGGACGATCCGGGGTCCGAGCGACCCGGCGAGGTGCAGCCAGTGCACGCCCTCCTCGAAGAAGGCGTCGCCGCCGGCGAGGTCGGGGTCGTTGCGCCAGTCCGACGGCGGCCTTCGGCTTGTCGGCCACCGAGGTGAAGCTGGCCATCAGCATCTCGCCGACTGCCTCGTCCGCCAGGAGCCGGCGCAGCGTCACGGCCAACGGCTTGTAGTGGTCGTTCTCGCCGACGATCACCGTCCTCCCGGCCGCGTCACGCGCGCGGATGACCTCGGCGTAGTGCGACTCCTCGAGGAACGCCGGCTTCTCCACGAGCACGTGCTTGCCCGCCTCGAGCGCCGCCAGGGTCAGCTCGAGGTGCCATCGCGGCGGTACGGCGACCACGACCGCGTCGACCTCGGGGTCCGAGAGGGCATCGGCGTAGCCGTCGTAGGCCCGTCGTCCGGAGAAGCGCTCGCGGAAGACCACCGCCCCGGCCCCGTCGCGGCTGGCGTAGCTGGGTCGCCAGAGATCGGGCATCGAGCGCAGGTGACGACTGTGCAGGTCGGTGATGAACCCGCACCCCAGGAACGCCACGTCCAGTGGCGAAGCAGCGGGGGGACCCGACCCAGGGTTCATCGCGCGAACCTACCAAGGCGGGGAGTCGGTGCTGTTGCTCCTACGCTGGCCCTGTGACCGTCCTTGCCGTGACCTTCGCGCTGCTGAGCGCCTCGGCGGCGGCATTCTCCACGTCGGTGCAGCACCAGGCAGCCGAGGCGGCCCCACCGAGCGTCACCGGCGCGTGGGGGCTGCTCGGTCACCTGGTCCGCCGGCCCATCTGGTTGGTGGGCCAGGTGCTGGGGACCATGGCGCTGGTGTTCCACGCACTGGCCCTGAGCTCCGGCCCCATCGCCCTGGTGCAGCCGCTCGTCATCAGCGGCATCGTGCTCGCGGTCCCCGTCCGGGCAGCGATCGCCCACAAGCTGCCGCCTCGTCGCGACGTGGTGGCCGTGCTGATCGCGGCCATCGGGCTGGCCACCTTCCTGGTGGTCTCCGACCCGTCGTCCGGGTGAGGGCACCGGCCTGAGCACCAAGGCGCTGCTGCTCGTCCTCGGGTGTCTCGTGGTCGCCGGCCTGGCCGTGCTCGGCGCTCGGCGCATCGCCGACCCGACCTGGCGCGCGTTCCTGCTGGGGGCGGCCGCGGGCATCCTCTTCGCGCTGGTCGCCGTGCTGCTGAAGATGTCGCTCGACCTGTTCTCCCAGGACGGGCTCGTCGGGGTCGTCACGAACTGGCCCGTCTACCTGCTGGTCCTGGCGGGCGCTCGGCGGGATCCTGTGCAACCAGCTCGCCTACCGGTCCGCTCGCCTGGCCTCCTCGATGCCCGTGCTCAACGTGGTCGACTGCCTGGTCGCCCTCTGGTTCGGGTACGTCGTCTTCCACGAGGTTCCCCGACACTCCCCGGGCGTCCTGGTGATCGAGGGGCTGGCGCTGGTGGCGATGCTCGTCGGGCTGTGGATCCTCACGCGCGACACGGCCGAGTCGGCGCTCGAGCCGGAGGCGGACGAAGCAGGTCAGGACGAGATGGTCGCCCGGGACCGGTAGCCCGGAGGAGCCGGCTGCCGTAGTCAGCCTCGGTTCATCGGCGCTCGGCAGAGTCGGTACGTGACCGTCGACTCGAGTGCCACGTCGTACCGGGTTTCCCGCGCGTCCGGCGTCGTCCTCGAGCCGGGCACGAGGTCCCAGCGCGAGCCCGGAGACCCCCGCTTCGGGCTCGCGCTGACCATCGTCGCGCTGGTGACGGTCGTGCTCCGCCTGGCAGTGCTCCGAGCCCCGTTGTCGGCCGACGAGTCCGGCTTCCTGCAGGTGGCGAAGCACTGGCACGCGGGCGGTGGCTCCCTGTACGGGCCGTACTTCGTCGACCGGCCGCCGTTGCTGCTGGAGCTGTTCAGCGTGGCCGACGCCCTCGGCGGGGTGATCGCCTGGCGCCTCATCGGTGCGGTGGCCGTTGCCGTCACGGTGGTGTGCGTCGGCATGGCGGCGCGCAGGGTCGCCGGATCCCGCTGCCGGCCTCTGGGCCGCGCTGGCTGCCGGCGCGTTGTCTGGTCTCCCCGCTGCTCGGGCACCACCGTGCCCAACGGCGAGCTCGTCGCCGCGCCCTTCGTGGCCGGGGGAGTCTGGGCCGCCGTCACCACGGTGTCGACGTCGAGCGGGCCGTTGCGGGCGCGGGCAGCCGGGCTGACCGGTGCCTGCGCGGCGGCCGCGCTGCTGGTGAAGCAGAACATGCTGGACGTCGTCGTCTTCGCCGTGGCACTCGGCCGCGGTGCTGGCCTGGCGGCAGCGTGGGCTGGCCCGGACCCTGCTGCACGACGCCGGGTCGGCGCTGGTGGGGTTCCTGCTCGTCGTCGGCGCCGTCCTCGGCCTCGCCCTGGCCCGGGGGACGAGCCCGGCCGGCGTCTTCTACGCGATGTACCCCTTCCGGCTCCAGGCGGCCGCGGTGATCACCCACCAGAGCATCTCGCTCAGGCTCGCCCACCTGTCCGCGCTGGGGAGCGCGAGCTCTCCTCGCTCGGGCCGGTCGTCCTGCTGGCCCTGCTCGTCGTCCTGGTCGCCCGGCGCCTGCGCCCTGCCGGCGCGGCGCCCGTCGCGATCGCCGTCCTGGTCGTATCGCCGTACGACGTGGTCTCGGTCGTCGCCGGGCGGCAGCTACTGGCAGCACTACCTGGTCGAGCTCGTCGTGCCCACCGCCCTCGCCGCCGGGCTGGTGGCGGCCAGCCTCTCCCGACGCGCGCTGCGACCCCTGCGTGGCCCTGATGGTCGCCGCCTCGGTCGTGGCGTGGGGTGCCAGCCTGTTCGTCTCGGTGAAGGCCGAGGGCCAGGTCGTCGGCGACTCGCTGCGCCTCGTCTCCGAGCCGGGGGACACCCTCGTCAGCGCGCTGGGGGACGCCGACATGGTCGAGGCCTCCGGCCTGAGCTCGCCGTACACCTACCTGTGGAGCCTGCCCGCCCACACGCTGGACCCGCGCGGCATCGCTCTCGACGACCTCCTGGCCGGCCCTGCGGCACCGACCTGGGTCGTGGTCAGGGGTCCGCAGACGGCCGCCTTCCTCGACCAGAACGGCGCCGGGGAGCTGCTCGAGCAGCGCTACCACGTCGTGGCACACGTCTGCGGCCGTCCGGTCTACCTGCGCGACGGCGTCGACCGCGCGACACCCACGCCTCCGACCGCGGCCGCGGCCCGGGCGAGCGGCTGCACGCTGCCGGTGGCGCCCTGGGTCGGGAAGCTCTGGGGCCGAGGGTGAGCCTGCTGACGCTCGCGGGCCGAGGCGTTCCTCGTGGCCCCCACCTGGTGGCGAGCCGCCTGAGCAGGGACGATGACGCCGTGGTGACCGAGGCAGGCGGACCTCGCTGGCTGACGCACAACCTGAAGATCGTCTCGGTGGTCTCGTTCCTGCAGGACGCGGCCTCGGAGCTGCTCTACCCGCTCCTTCCCATCCTGCTGACCGTCACCCTGGGCGCGCCGGCGGCCGTGGTCGGTGTGGTGGAGGGTGTGGCGGAAGGCGTCGCGGCCCTCACCAAGGTGCTCTCCGGCCGCTGGTCCGACCGCACCCGGAAGGTTCCCTGGGTGGGGGCCGGCTACGGACTGGCGGCTGTCGGGAAGGTCGTGGTGGCCGCGGCCACCGTGTGGCCCGCCGTGCTCCTCGGGCGGAGCGTGGACCGGGTGGGCAAGGGGATCCGCGGCGCTCCCCGTGACGCCCTGCTGGTCGTCGGCATCGCGCGCGAGGACCGAGGCCGTGCGTTCGGCTTCCACCGCGCTGCCGACACGGCGGGCGCCGTCGTCGGCCCGCTGCTGGCGCTGGTCGGCTACGAGCTGCTCGACCACCGGCTGAGGCTGCTGCTCTGGGTGGCGGTCGTGCCGGCGGTGCTGAGTGCCCTGCTGGTGCTCACCCTCCGCGAGCCGCCGGTAGCGCACCCGCGGCCGACCTCCCGCGAGCGCACCAGCCCGCTGGGGGAGCGGTTCTGGCGGGTGGTGACGGTCCTCGGCGTCTTCAGCCTCGTCAACTTTCCCGATGCCTTGCTGCTGCTGCGGTTGCATGACATCGGCTTCACCGTGGCCGAGGTGATCCTGGCCTACGCCGGCTACAACCTCGTCTACGCCGTGCTCAGCTATCCGGCGGGCGTGGTGGCCGACCGGCTCGGTGCGCGCACCGTGGTCGCCGTGGGGCTGCTCGTCTTCTCGTTCGCCTACACGGGCCTCGGGCTCACCGAGAGCCACCTCGCGGCCTGGCTGCTGCTGGCGACGTACGGCGCCTACAGCGGGCTGACCGACGGGGTCGGCAAGGCCTGGGTCTCGCGGCTGCTGCCGGGCGACGCCCAAGGCACCGGCCAGGGACTCTTCCAGGGGATCACCGGCGCCGGCGTGCTGGCCGCGGGGCTCTGGGCAGGGCTGGCCTGGGGCGGGGACGGGCAGCCTGCCGCTGGTCGTCTCCGGAGTGGTCGCTGCGCTGCTCGGCCTTGCGCTGCTCGTCGTACGCTGGACGTGGAGCGAGCCGCCTGAGGCTTCTCAGCCACTTCTCGGCCGGCCACAGGAAGCACCCTGCCGGTTCACAGGTTCCTTTCGGGATCCGGCGTGACGCTCTGGCCATGGACGAGACGACCGCTTCCCCCGAGCACGATCACGAGCCCCCGACCGAGCCGCCCCGGCCACCGTCGGCGCCACCTGATCCCCACCGTCGCGGCCGTCCTCGCGGTCGGGGTCGCGGGCACCGGGGTCGGTTACGCCGCGGCCGTCCGACAGGCCGCTCCGTCCACGAGCACGGCCACCGCGAACCAGGGCTCCACGTCGAGCGAGATGCTGCCGCCCGGCTACTCCTACGGCTACGGGTACGACGACCAGTCCGGCGGGGACCAGCAGCTGCCCAGCATGCCGACGGACCCGTTCGGCGACGGCGGCCAGTCCACGGACGGTCAGCTCGGTGGCGGTCAGCTCAGCGACGGCCAGTCCAGCGACGGCCAGTCCAGCGACACGACGACGCGGGCTTCCGGCGACCAGCTCACCGGCCTGGTGCGGATCGACTCGACGATGAAGTACGCCGGCGCGGAGGCCGCCGGCACCGGCCTGGTGCTCACCTCCGACGGTGAGGTGGTCACCAACCACCACGTCGTCGCAGGCGCCACCAGCATCAAGGTGACCGTGATGTCCACCGGCCAGACCTACACCGCCCAGGTCGTCGGCACCGACCCCACCGCCGACGTCGCCGTGCTCCAGCTCTCCGACGCCAGCGGCCTCGACACCGTGACCACCGACCAGGACGCCGTCAGCACCGGCGACGAGGTCACCGCCGTCGGCGACGGCAACGGCACGGTCGACTACCTGAGTGCTGCCGCGGGACAGGTCCTCGCCACGGACCAGTCGATCACCACCCAGAGCGAGGGCACGGCCGAGGGGGAGAGCCTGACCGGGCTGATCGAGATCAGCTCCGACGTCGTCGGCGGCTTCAGCGGTGGCGCGACGTACGACGCCCAGGGCGAGGTGCTCGGCATGACCACGGCGGCCTCCAGCGGCACCAGCGACATCGTGGGCTACGCGATCCCGATCGCCACCGTCCTGCAGATCGCCGGTGACCTCGAGTCCGGCGTGACCGACAGCGCCTACGTCTACGGCTACCCCGCCTTCCTCGGCATCGGCCTCGGCAGCGGCACCACGGTCGGCCAGGTGTACGACGGCACGGGCGCCGCCGACGCCGGGATCGTCGCCGGCGACACGATCACCAGCATCGACGGCACGGCCACCACGACGACGGCGAAGCTGCGCGCGGTCGTCGCCGCACACCAGGCCGGGTGACCGGGTGAGCGTGACGTGGACCGACCAGTCCGGCTCGCGGCACACCGGCAGCATCACCCTCGGTCAGGGTCCGGTGCGCTGAGCCGCGGTCAGCCACTTCGTTGACAACTAGGCTCCGTTGACTTTTAGAACGTGTTCCAACGAGGGTGGCCGGGTGACCCAGGTCCCGCCGCCGGCCGACATGAAGATGCAGCGGTCGAGCCGCGACGGCGGTGAGCTCGCGGAGAGGTTCGCCGGCTGGCTCGGCACCGTCCTTCCCGAGGCGCGGACCCCTCGGTGGTGCTGCGCAGCGGCATCGACGCCAACGGCATGTCCTCGGAGACGATGGTCCTGGACGCGACCTGGACCGAGGACGGGCAGACCAGGGTCGGCCACTTCGTGGCGCGGGTGGCGCCGACGGACGACGACCTGCCGGTGTTCCCGTCGTACGCCCTGCAGGAGCAGTTCGACGTGATCCGGTACGTCGGCGAGCACACCGCGGTCCCGGTCCCGGCGGTGCGCTGGATGGAGCCGACCGGTGAGGTGCTCGGCACGCCGTTCTTCCTGATGGACCAGGTGGAGGGCGTGGTCCCGCAGGACGTGCTGCCCTACAACTTCGGCGACAACTGGCTCTTCGACGCCGACCCCGAGGACCAGCGGCGGCTGCAGGAGCGCACCGTCGCCGTGATCGCAGGGCTGCACGCGGTGCCCGACGCGCAGACCACCTTCGACTACCTCGACCCCGCGACGGACGGGCACGCAGGCGCCACCCCGCTGCTGCGCAACCTGGCCCGCACGCGCGCCTGGTACGACTTCGCGGTCGCCGACATCGGCCGGTCGCCGACCGTCGAGCGAGCCCTTGCCTGGCTGGAGTCGACGGTCCCGGAGACCAGCGAGTCGGTGCTCTGCTGGGGCGACTCGCGCATCGGCAACGTGATCTACCGCGACTTCGAGCCGGTGGCGGTGCTCGACTGGGAGATGGCCACCCTCGGGCCGCGCGAGCAGGACGTGTCCTGGCTGGTCTTCGCGCACCGCGTCTTCGAGACGATCACCGGTGCGCTCGAGCTCCCCGGCATGCCCGACTTCCTGAGGGAGGAGGACGTCCGGGCGACCTACGAGCAGCTCACCGGCGTCGCGCTCGCGGACCTCACCTGGTTCCACGTCCACCACGCCGTGCAGTGGTGCGTCGTCTTCATGCGCACCGGCGCACGGCAGATCCACTTCGGTGAGATCGAGCGCCCCGACGACATCGAGACGCTGTTCCACCACAAGCCGCTGCTCGACCAGCTGCTGGCCGAGGTCGGGGCGTGACGGGCTGATGGTCAGCGGTCTCGACGAGTACCCCCTCCACCAGGTGCCGCTGCCGGTCACGTGGGCAGGCACCAGCGACCGCAACTTCTACGACCGGTGCTACTTCAACGCCCACGACCGGAGCGGCGAGATCTTCCTGGTCACCGGCCTGGGCTACTACCCGAACCTCGGCACGAAGGACGCCTTCGTGCTGGTCCGCCGGGGCGATCAGCAGACCGCCGTACACCTCTCGGACGCGGTGGACGACGACCGGCTCCACCAGCACGTCGGCGGCTACCGCCTCGAGGTGGTCGAACCGCTGCGCCGCCTGCGGATCACGCTCGAGGAGACCGAGGGCATCGCGCTCGACCTGACCTGGGAAGGGTCCTTCGACGTCGTGCAGGAGCAGCCGCACGTGATGCGCGCCGGGTCGCGGGTCACCCTCGACGCCCAGCGCTTCGCGCAGGTCGGCACCTGGGAGGGCACCGTCTCGATCGACGGGACCGACGTCGCGGTCACTCCCGACCGATGGGTCGGCACGCGCGACCGCTCGTGGGGGATCCGGCCGGTGGGGGAGGCCGAGCCGCAGGGTGCGCCCGCCGACCCGCCCTTCGAGGGCATGTGGTGGCTCTACGTGCCGCTCCGCTTCGAGGAGTACGCCGTCGTGCTGATCCTCCAGGAGGACCCCGACGGCTTCCGGACGCTCAACGACTGCACCCGGATCTGGAAGGACGGCCGGCGCGAGCAGCTCGGCTGGCCGCAGGGTCGACATCCGCTACGCCTCCGGGACGCGCGTGCCCACCGGCGCCACCATCACCTGCACGACCCCGACCGGGACGCCCGTGCACCTCGAGGTCGAGTCGCTGCTGCCGGTGCCGATCCACGTCGGTGGCGGCTACGGCGGCGACCCCGACTGGACGCACGGGATGTGGAAGGGCCCGGCCTTCACCGAACGGGTCACCTACGACCTGACCGATCCGGACGTCGCCGGCCGGGTGATGTTCGGCGTCATCGACCATGCCGCGCGCGGCCTCTGCCACCAAGAAGGGGGCGACGCCGACGAGGGCTGGGGGCTGTTCGAGCACGGCGCCCTCGGCCGGCACGACCCCAGCGGCTTCGCCGACTGGTTCACCCTCGCTCCCTGACCCCTGTTGTTCGGAGGAACCATGACTCTCGACCGCGACGCGTTCTTCATCGACGGCGACTGGGCAGCACCGGCGGGGGCGGCCCTGTTCGAGGTGGTCTCGCCGCACACCGAGCAGGTGGTCGCCACCGTTCCCGAGGGCACCGTCGACGACATCGACGCCGCCGTGGCCGCTGCTCGTCGTGCCCACGACTAGGGTCCGTGGGCGCGGATGTCGCCGCAGGAGCGGATCGACGTGGTGCAGGCGTTCTCCGGCCTCTACGCCGGCCGGCTCGGCGAGATGGCCGACCTGATCACCGTCGAGATGGGCTCACCGACCTCGTTCAGCAACCTGGCCCAGTCGCCCGCGCCGTGGATGCAGATCGAGGCGTTCCTCGCGGTCGCGCGTGAGTTCCCGTGGGAGGAGTCGCGGCCCGGCGCGCTCGGTTCCCCGGTCGTCGTACGACGTGAGCCGGTGGGGGTGGTGGCCGCCATCGCCCCGTGGAACGTGCCGCAGTTCACGATCATGTCCAAGCTGGTCCCCGCCCTGCTGTCCGGCTGCTCGATCGTCGTCAAGCCGGCGCCGGAGACGCCGCTCGACGGCTACCTCCTCGCCGAGCTGTTGCAGGAGGCGGGTGTGCCGGCGGGCGTCGTGAACATCGTGGCCGCCGGGACGGGAGGTGGGGGAGCACCTCGTCGCCCATCCCGGCGTCGACAAGGTCGCCTTCACCGGCTCGACGGCGGCCGGTCGCAGGATCGCGGCCGTGTGCGGCGAGCAGCTGAAGCGGGTGAGCCTCGAGCTGGGCGGCAAGTCGGCGGCGATCGTGCTCGACGACGCCGACCTCGCCGCGACCATGGAGGGCCTGAAGTTCACCGCCCTGATGAACAGCGGCCAGGCGTGCGTCGCGCAGACCCGCATCCTCGCCTCGCGGGCGAACTACGACGCGGTCGTCGACGCGCTCGCGTCAGGCCGTCGGCACGATGCAGGTGGGTGACCCCGCGGACCCGGCCACCGAGATCGGCCCGATGGTGGCGCAGCGCCAGCAGGAGCGGGTGGAGAAGTACATCGCCCTCGGCCAGGAGGAGGGCGCCCGCGTGGTGCTCGGCGGCAACGGGATGCCCGACGGCCTCGACCGCGGCTGGTACGTGCGCCCGACCGTCTTCGCCGACGTCGACAACCGGATGCGGATCGCCCAGGAGGAGATCTTCGGCCCGGTGCTCTCGGTGATCCCCTACGACGACGTCGACGACGCCGTCCGCATCGCCAACGACTCCGACTACGGCCTCGCCGGCACCGTCTGGACCGGCGACCAGGAGGCCGGTCTCGACGTGGCCCGCCGGGTGCGCGCCGGCACCTACGGCGTGAACACCTACACGATGGACTTCGCCGCCCCCTTCGGCGGCTACAAGTCCTCCGGCATCGGCCGCGAGTTCGGCCCCGAGGGTCTCTCGGCCTACACCGAGCTCAAGTCGATCTACCTCGAGGCCTGAACCGCCGCCGATCGAGGTCCCTGTCCCGCGCCACTTGCCTCGAAGAGTCAGTGCGCTGCGTCGTAGGCCTCGCGCACGAGCCGCCGAGATACGACCGCGGTCGGGGAGATCGTGGCCGTTCCCCCTGGCCCATGTTCGAACATCGGAGGCTGTGGGGCCGGTGTCCTTCTTGAAGTTGCCGATGGTGCGGCTCTTGCCGGTGACGCGGGATGCCGCGTCCAGGTATGGCGCCAGGACCTTGCGCAGCTCACTCGCGTTCTTGTCGGTGAGGTCGATCGCGTAGTGCCTTGCCGTCCAGCGCAAACGTCACGGTCTCGCCCTTGCCTTCGGCAATCTCGGTGCCGTCAAGGTCGTCTACCAGGGTGATGACCGTTCGCTGCGCCACGTCTGAATCGCTTTCTGCCAACAAGAGTTACTTTCGATACTGAACGTATCGTAAACATCCTGGGCACAGGCGGTGAGGCGCCCCGAGGCATTGGTTCGGCAACCGATTCAGCGGCTTCCCACGAGAAGTCGGGTGGACCCGGCTGTCGGCTCTTCGTAGACGCGCGGACAGAAGTCGCGATCCAGCCGACTCCGCACGCTCAGCCGATCCGCCGCGGCCGGACTTGTGTCCGCGCGTGTGCGAACAACGGGGACCGGACCACCGCGGGTTGACGCCGGTGTGCGAGACGACGGCAGCCCTAGCTGCCTTCGCCGTTCTTGCCGCCACCGATCGCTGCCTCGATGGCCTGGTTGACGGTCTCGACCACGCGCAGGCGGGCGAACCGCTTCGAGTCACCCTCGATGAGGTGCCAGGGCGCCTGGGTCGTGCTGGTCTGCTCGAGCATGTCCTCGACCGCCTCGGTGTAGGCGTCGCGCTTCTTCCGGTTGCGCAGGTCCTCGTCGGTGAGCTTCCACGACTTCAGCGGGTCGTCCTTGCGCGCCTCGAAACGCCGGAGCTGCTCCTCGTCGGAGATGTGGATCCAGAACTTCACGAGGATGGTGCCCTCGGCGACCAGCATCGACTCGAACTCGCGGATCTCGGTGTAGGCCCGCTGCCAGGCGTCGTCGTCGGCGAACCCCTCGACGCGTTCGACCAGCACCCGGCCGTACCAGGAGCGGTCGAAGACCGCCATGCCTCCCCATCCGGGAAGCGTCGGCCAGAACCGCCACAGCCAGTGGTGCCGCTTCTCGTCGTCCGTGGGTGCCGAGAAGGCGCGGACGCGGACGTGGCGGGGGTCGAGCTTCATGACGAGCCGCTTGATCGCGCCACCCTTGCCGGAGGCGTCCCAGCCCTCGAACACGACGCACACCGGCGGCCCGACTCGTCGCTCCCGACGAGTCCCGCGAGCTGCAGCCGCAGGGCCAGCAGCCGGCGCTGCTCCTTCTTCAGCCGCTTCTTCGCCTTCTTCTTCGGCAGCGACAGGGACAGGTCGAGCTCATCGAGTCGTCCCATCCGAGCTCCTCTTCTAGACGGCCGCGCAACGGGCCTCATCTTGTCCTATTCGGCTCAGCCGCGGCCCGTCTCGCCCGGAACGTGGTCGCGAGACCCCTTGGCCGGCGCTTGTACGACTGCCCGCTGGCTGGGTACTGCCTCGTCATGTCACCCGATCGAGTCCCCATGTTCTGGTCCAAGCTGGTCTCCGCCCTCACGCTGGGCTACGGCGTCTTCGCCCTCATCAAGCCGCGACACCTGGGTCGCCAGATGGAGGTGCCCGTCCACGAGGTCTCCGGCTACGACCAGATGGCGCGGACCTACGGCGGTCGCGACCTCGCCATCTCGGGGCTGGCGCTCGTGTCGCCCGCACCCGCCCTGGTCTCGGCGGCCATGCTGCTGCGCCTGGCCGGTGACCTGACGGACGCCGCCGTCCTGGGCTCCGCGGCTCCCAACGGCAAGGTGCGCACCAAGATGCTGTCGGCCACGCTCGGCTGGGCGACGCTCAACGCGATCGCCCTGGCCGCGGACCGTGCCCGCTTGTAGCCGTGACCGTCTTCCTGGCATGGACCCAGGCCGAGCTCCCGCCCGAGACGCCCGGGCCCTGGCGCGAGATCAGGCCGGCGGCTCCGGGCCTGTTCTTCGTCGACAGCGAGGACACGTTGTCGCGGGTCTACCACGAGCTGAAGTGGTCGTCTGCCCGACGGGACAGCGCTGGCCGTCGTACCCCTGGAGGTGCCGCCCAAGGCGAAGGGACTGCTGCCCGGCACCCAGGCATGGCTGCGCGAACGGACGGGCCGGTGAGGGCAACTTCGCGCGTTCGAGTTGTGAACGCGTCCGGTAGGAGGGATAATCGAAGGCGGACCAACCGTCATCTGGCATCCCCACCGATGCATCTCGAACCGTGTGGGCAAGCCACTGAGCAGGTCATCGACCTCGTCGGCCGGTCCGTGTCGTAGCCGAAGACCTCCACCGGCGGTGGCGGTCTGGGATCCGTTGCATGAGCAGTCGTGCGTCGGTGACGCGCACTGGCGTCGGGTCCCGGAGAGGAGTCTCGTGTCTCGAGCAGGCACACGTACGTCGAACGCCCGTCGCGGTGGACGCAGCAACAACAACCGCGCCCGCGACAACGAGGGCATCATCCCCGTCCTCGCCCGCACGGTCCGCGAGGTCGAGGGACGGGTACGGCGTGGCAGCACCCGCGCCTCCGACCACGCCACCTTCCAGGCGATCGCGCTGCTCGCCCGCGAGGAGCGCACCCGGGTCAAGGGTGACAAGACCCTCGGCGAGGCCCACGTCGCCGAGCAGCTCAAGCGTCTCGACGGCATCGGCACCATCCTGGCCACGACCGCAGCCGTGAACCCCGCGTTCTTCGACCTGCTGGCCGACGACGCGGTCATCTCCGCCGAGACCGCCGCCACGAAGCGTCAGATGCAGGCCGCCGCCGGCTTCGCACCGGAGCCCGAGGTGAGCAACGAGGGCCCGGACCGCGCCCTCGCCGCCGAGGGCGAGCGCCGCGTCGTGCCCCAGTCGGTGATGTCGCGGAAGCTGGCCAGCCCCTTCCTGGCCCCCGACTTCTCCGAGTCCGCCCCACGACGCGTCGGAGCCGGCGCGCTCGCGAGCTGGGAGCTGCTCGGTCCCCTCTTCCGCGCCTTCGAGGAGGCCTCCGGCGGGGTCTCGTCCTGCATGGAGCTGCCCGAGCCGACCAGCCTGGCCGTGCCCGGGGCGCAGGAGCTGATGAAGCACCAGGCCGAGGTGGTCGCCGCCGCCAAGGCCGGCCACCGCACCTTCCTGCTCGCCGACGAGCCCGGTCTCGGCAAGACCGCGCAGGCCCTGCTTGGCCGCGCAGGCTGCCGACGCCTTCCCGCTGCTGGCAGTCGTCCCCAACGTCGTGAAGATGAACTGGGTCCACGAGGCCGGCCTGTGGACCCCACGCCGCCGTGCGACCGTCATCCACGGAGACGGGCACGACGTCGACGGCTTCGCCGACATCATCGTCGTCAACTACGAGGTGCTCGACCGGCACGCGGAGTGGCTGGGCGACTTCGGATTCGGCAGCATGGTCGTCGACGAGGCCCACTTCATCAAGAACCGCACCTCGCAGCGCTCGCGGCACGTGCTCCAGATCGCCGACCGCATCCGGTCGCGGCGGACGCGGCCCCTGCTGATGGCCCTGACCGGTACGCCGCTGATCAACGACATCGAGGACTTCCGCGCGATCTGGCAGTTCCTCGGGTGGATCGACCAGAAGAAGCCACGACCCGCGCTGATGGCCAAGCTCGAGGAGACCGGCCTGACCCCGCTGGACCGCGGGTTCTACCCGGCCGCCCGCAGCGCGGTGATCGACCTGGGCATCGTGCGCCGCCGCAAGGTCGACGTCGCCGCGGACATCCCTGCCCGCCGTATCGCCGACCTGCCCGTGGAGCTCGACGACGAGGTCGGTCGCTCCATCCGCGACGCCGAGCGCGAGCTGGCCCGCCGGCTGGTCGCCCGCTACGACCGGGTCCTCGCCGCCCGCAGCGCCGAGAGCGGCGAGGCGATCGAGGGGATCGACCGGTCCCTGGTCCGCCAGGTCGCCACGTGGGAGCGCGACGAGTCCAGCGAGAACGAGTCGAGCGAGGAGAACGTCTTCGCGATGGTCCGCCGGATCGGCCAGGCCAAGGCCGGGCTGGCCGCGGACTACGCCGCCCAGCTGGCGCGCAGCGTCGGCAAGGTCGTCTTCTTCGCCAAGCACATCGACGTGATGGACACCGCCGAGCAGCTCTTCGCCGACCGCGGCCTGAAGAGCTCCTCGATCCGCGGCGACCAGACCACGGCCGTCCGGCAGCGCAACATCGAGGCGTTCGTGAACGACCCCGACGTCCCGCTGATCGTCTGCTCCCTCACCGCCGCCGGCGTCGGGGTGAACCTCCAGGTGGCCTCCAACGTCGTGCTCGCCGAGCTGTCGTGGACCGATGCCGAGCAGACCCAGGCCATCGACCGCGTGCACCGCATCGGCCAGGGCGACCCGGTGACCGCGTGGCGGGTGATCGCGGCCCAGACGATCGACGCGCGCATCGCCGAGCTCATCGACAGCAAGGCCGGCCTCGCGGCCCGTGCCCTCGACGGCTCCGACGAGGAGGTCTCCGCCTCGGCCGACGTGCAGCTCGAGGCGCTGGTGGGCCTGCTCACCGACGCCCTCGACGAGCGCGGCTGAGCAGGCGGGCGAGCCCAGCGTGCAGGTCCTGAGGACTCCCGACGAGCGGTTCGAGGGCCTCACCGGTTTCGATCACGAGCCGCGCTACGCCGAGGTGCCCGACGGCGAGGGTGGCCACCTGCGGATGGCCTGGGTGGAGGCCGGACCCGCCGACGGGCCGGTCGCCCTGCTCCTGCACGGCGAGCCCAGCTGGTCCTTCCTCTACCGCCACGTCATCGACGAGCTCGCTGCTGCGGGCGTGCGGTGCGTGGCCCCCGACCTCGTCGGCTTCGGCCGCTCCGACAAGCCGACCGAGGTGGCGGACCACTCCTACGCCCGCCACGTCGAGTGGGTGCGCGCCCTGGCCTTCGACGTGCTGGACCTGACCGAGGTCACCGTGGTCGGCCAGGACTGGGGCGGCCTGATCGGGCTGCGCCTGGTCGCCGAGCACCCGGACCGCTTCGCCCGCGTGGTGGCCGCCAACACCGGCCTCCCCACCGGTGACGTCACCATGCCGGACATCTGGTGGCTCTTCCACGACGCCGTCGCGCAGGCCGAGACTCTCGACATCGGGCGCTTCGTCCAGTCCGGGTGCGTCCGGCCGCTGCTCGACGACGTTCGGGCGGCGTACGACGCCCCGTTCCCCGACGAGGCGCACAAGGCCGGCCCCCGGGCGATGCCTGACCTCGTGCCGACGTCGACCGACGACCCGGCCACGCCGGCCAACCGCGCCGCGTGGACTGCGCTGGGCGCGTGGGACAAGCCGTTCCTGGTGGCCTTCAGCGACAGCGACCCGATCACCGGGGCGATGGCACCGATCCTGCGCGAGCACGTGCCCGGGACGCGGGGCCTCGAGCACCCCGTGCTCGAGGACGCCGGGCACTTCCTCCAGGAGGACGCCGGGCCCGAGCTCGGTCGTGCCGTGGCCGCCTTCATGGCGGCTGAGCTCTAGGGCGCTGCTGTCTTCGTGTGACTGCGGCAGCAGCGACCGCGGTCCGGGTCGCGGGGAGCGCAGCCCGCGGTTCCACAGCTCGAAGGTCTGGACGATCCAGAAGAACAGGAACAGCCCGAGCTCGACGGCCTCGACGAACAGCACCCAGTAACCCCAGTCCGCCCGGTACAGGATCCATCCCGCGACGAGTCCGAGGATCATCGCCACGAAGATCGCGGTGTAGATGTTGAGCCACGCCGGCAGGTTCGCCGGGTGCCTGGCGCCGGGGTTGCGCGTCTTGCCGATGGCGTTGACGAGCACCACCAGGATGATGAAGCCGAACAGCGTGAACGCCGCCCGCAGGTGGGCCTGGCACTGGAACGCCTCGTTGTCGACGAGGTACCAGATCACTGCGTAGCCGAAGATGGCCGCGATGGCCACGAACCCGATGCGCCGACCGAGCTTCGCACCCGGGGTCAGCTCCGGGAACGCCACCTTCTCGGGCACGAACCGGCTCAGCCCGAGCAGGAGCAGCGCGGCCGCACCGGCGATGAACAACGCCTGGATGTTGTTGCCGATCCCGGCCACAGTCTCGGGGGTCGGCGGGGTGAAGCCGCCGCCCGGCAGCGGGTTGCAGGTGCCGGCTTCCGGGGTGGGCACGAAGGCCACCACCGGGGCGAGGATGCCCGCGATGTTCAGGGCGACGTCCTCGAGCTCGCTGTCCGGCTTGAGCACCACCATGCCCGCACCCAGCGCCACCAGGGCGCCGACGAACACGTTGCGCACCGGCGTCCAGTAGTAGTCGGAGATCGACGGCTGCCAGGCGTGGTCGGCGACGGTCTGCAGGATCACCCCCGCGAACAGCATCACGAGGACGGCGACCAGCGACATCCGCAGGTAGCGGTAGGTGATCAGTGGTTGCGGGTCGAGCCGGTCCACCCGACCACTGTCCCAGATCGAAGGGCTCAGACCGAGGTGATGGTCGCGTTGACGCGACCCGCCTCCTCGGAGGCCAGGAACAGGTAGGCGTGCGCGAGCTCGGCCACCGTGGGCCACGCGTCGTGGTTCGAGTCGGGCATCGCCTTCCGGTTGGCGGGCGTGTCGATGATCGACGGGGAGACCGCGTTGACCGTGACGCCGGTGCCGGCGACCTCGGCGCCCGCCATCTCCACGAGGTGCACGACGCCCAGCTTGCTGACCGAGTAGGAGAACGCCACCTTCGTCTTCTGGAAGGCGGCCTTGCTGGCGGTCAGCACGATCCGGCCGTGCCCCTCCTCCTGCAGCAGCCGCAGCGCGTGCTTGACCACCAGCGCCGAGGTGGTCAGGTTCAGCGACAGCTGCTTGTGCAGGTCCTCGACGTCGAGCTCGGCCAGCGGCGCGGCCGGGGCGAACCCGCCCACGGTGTGCACGACGGCCCAGGGGAGTGGGGCCTCGTCGAAGGCAGCACCCACCGCGGCGTCGTCGGCCAGGTCCACGGCGACGTACGACACCCCGTCGAGCGCGCGCTCTCCCTCGGGTGTCACCCGGTCGAGCCCGGTGACCGTGGCTCCCGCCTCGGCGAACGCCTGGCACAGGCCGCCGCCGAGGGCACCGGCGGCACCGGTGACGATGACGCTCTTCCCGTCGAACGTGGGCATGTGAGCTCTCCTCGTGTCGGCGCCTGGGGATGCCCAGTGTGTCAGCCGAGCCCTACGAGCAGCGGTGGGTCACGCGCCGCTAGCGCGGTTCGACGAGGACCTGGCCGACCTGGTCGGCGAGCAGGACGGCGATCCGCCGCTGCTCGAGGGTCGGCCGTGCGACGTGCGAGGCGGACGTGAGCAGGAAGTGACCGACCCTCGTACCCGAGTGCGTGACCACGAGAGCGATGTCATCGTCGGTGGGAAGACCGTCCCGGTCGACGTCGACGGCCTTGCCCAGCCGGGTGATGTCCCCCTGGTGGCCGAGGAGGGGGATCCGCGGGTCGCGCACGGGACCGAGGACGAACCGGCACCGGCTCACCGCCAGGACCTGCTTGATCTGGTCGGCGACGTGGGCGGTGAGGGCCTCCGGCGCCTCGCTGCGCAACGTCACGATCTCTGCGGTCCCCAGGACTCCGTCGAGGTACCCGGCCCGGCGGTTGGCTCGCGCCTGCTGGCGATGTCCCCACAGCGCCACCTCGGTGACGGCCGCGCCGATCACCACGAGGAGCACCGCGGCCTCCACCTCGTCGGGATCGTTGATCGCCAGCTGGCCGTAGGGCTGGGTCAGGAAGAAGTCGAACCAGACCCCTGCGGAGACGGCTGCCGCCAGGCCGGCAGCACGGACGCCCGTGCTTGCCGCGGCGATCACCACCAGCACGAGGATCAGCACGTTGGTCGCCGCGGGCAGGCTCTCCCGGAATGCCGAGAGCACGGCACACGTCGACCAGCGGGACGATCGCGGCGCCTGCGACGACCGCTGACCTGTGCCGCTCGATGACCCGGGGCACGTCCACACCCTCCCTGAACCACCGCACTTCACCGTTGGTCGTGGACATGCACCCATGGTCGGTCGAAAGAGCGTCCTGCACGAGGATCCCGCCGCTTCTCTAACAACCTGTTAACGCCGCTGCGGCAGTCGATCGAGCCGTCGAAGCGATGGCTTTGTTAGCGGCGCGCCTACATGTCGCCCTTCGCTGTTAGAGGCCCGTTAACAGCGAGGATTTCGGCTCGCGGCGGACAGAGACTCGTCAGGTGGCCAGAACTGGTCACCGGATGACTGGAGCCCCCATGCAAGACCTCGTCTTCGTGATCCTCACGATCGCGTTCTTCGCCGTGTCGGCGCTGATCGTGAAAGGAGTGGAGCGGTTGTGAGCGTCGAGAACGCCATCGGCCTGATCGTGGCCGTCCTCTTCCTCTGCTACCTGGGGGTAGCCCTCCTGTTCCCGGAGCGCTTCTGACATGAACGACACCACTGCCGGTCTCCTGCAGGTCGGCCTGCTGCTCCTGGCGCTCGCGGCCTGCTACCGCCCGGTCGGCGCCTACATGGCCCGCGTCTACGAGAGCGAGCACGACTCCCGGGTGGAGCGCGTGATCTACCGAGTCATGGGCGTCGACCCGAGGGCCGACCAGCGCTGGCCGGTGTACGCGCGGTCGCTCCTCGCGTTCTCCGCCGTCAGCGTCCTGGGCCTCTACGCACTCCAACGCCTCCAGTCGCACCTGCCGCTGAGCCTGGGCTTCCCGGGCGTCGAGCCCGGGCAGGCCTTCAACACGGCCGCCTCGTTCGTCACGAACACCAACTGGCAGTCCTACTCCGGCGAGTCGACCATGGGCCACCTGGTGCAGATGGCCGGTCTCGCCGTGCAGAACTTCGCCTCTGCCGCGGTCGGCATGGCGGTGGCGGTCGCCCTCATCCGCGGCTTCATGCGTTCCCGCACCGACCGGATCGGCAACTTCTGGGTCGACCTGGTCCGTGGCTGCCTGCGCATCCTGCTGCCGTTCGCCGTCCTGAGCACACTCGCGCTGTTGAGCATGGGCGCCGTGCAGAACTTCTCGTCCGGCACCAGGGCGACGACCCTCGACGGGACGTCGCAGGTGATCACCGGCGGTCCGGTCGCGTCCCAGGAGGCGATCAAGGAGCTCGGCACCAACGGCGGAGGCTTCTACAACGTCAACTCCGCGCACCCGTTCGAGAACCCGAACGCCCTCAGCAACCTGCTCGAGATCTTCCTGCTCCTGCTGATCCCGGTGGCGTTGACCTACACCTTCGGCCGGATGGTGAAGGACAAGCGGCAGGGCTACGCGGTCCTCGGAGTGATGACCACCCTGTGGGGGCTGATCCTCGCGGGTGTCACGATCGCCGAGCACATGCACCGCGGCACGGCTCTGCAGCTCGCCGGGGCAGCGATGGAGGGCAAGGAGTCCAGGTTCGGCGAATGGGCCTCCGCTCTCTTCGCCACCTCGACGACAGGCACCTCGACCGGGGCCGTCAACTCCTTCCACGACTCGTTCACCGCCCTCGGCGGCGGCCTGCTGATCTTCAACATGGGTCTCGGCGAGGTCGCGCCCGGGGGCACCGGATCCGGGTTGTACGGGATCCTGGTGCTGGCCATCGTCACGGTGTTCATCGCCGGCCTGATGGTCGGCCGCACGCCGGAGTACCTGCGCAAGAAGATCACCGCGCGCGAGATCAAGCTCGTCTCCGTCTACATCCTGACGATGCCGGTCCTCGTGCTCGCCGGGACCGGGCTGGCGATGTCGCTGAGCAAGCCCAAGGAGTCGATCCTCAACCCTGGTCCACACGGGCTCTCCGAAGTCCTGTACGCCTTCATGTCGGCGGCGAACAACAACGGCTCCGCGTTCGCGGGCATCTCGGCAAACACCGGCTTCTACAACACCTCCCTGGGGCTGGTCATGCTGGCCGGGCGGTTGCTTCCGATCATCTTCGTGCTCGCCCTGGCCGGGTCATTGGCCCGGCAGCAACCGGTCCCGGCCACCGCAGGCACGTTGCCGACCCACGGCGCCCTGTTCGTCGCGATGCTCACCGGCGTCGTCGTCGTCGTTGCCGGCCTGACCTTCTTCCCGGCGCTCGCACTCGGACCGCTGGCGGAAGGACTCTGATGTCGACGACCACTACCGGCTCCCGGGTCGAGCGCCGGGTCGGTCGACCCGAGGATGCTGCTCACCTCGCTCCCGGACGCCGTACGCAAGCTCGATCCGCGGGTGATGGCCCACAACCCCGTGATGTTCCTCGTCGAAGCGGGCGCGGTGCTCTCCACCGGCCTGGCCGTGGCGCAGCCCAGCCTGTTCGCCTGGCTGATCGTGGTCTGGTTGTGGTTGACCGTGGTCTTCGCCAACCTGAGCGAGGCCGTGGCCGAGGGCCGGGGGAAGGCGCAGGCCGCGACGCTGCGGCGGGCCAAGACCGAGACGGTCGCACGCCGGCTGCGCGCGGACGGCACCGAGGAGACCGTCCCCGGACCCCAGCTCACCATCGGCGACCGGGTCGTGGTCGAGGCCGGGGAGGTCATCCCGGGCGACGGTGACGTCGTCGAGGGTGTCGCCAGTGTCGACGAGTCCGCGATCACCGGTGAGTCGGCTCCGGTCATCCGTGAGTCCGGTGGCGACCGCAGCTCGGTCACGGGTGGCACCAAGGTCCTCTCCGACCGCATCGTCGTGCAGATCACGGCCAAGCCGGGGGAGAGCTTCATCGACCGGATGATCGCCCTGGTGGAGGGTGCTTCCCGCCAGAAGACGCCGAACGAGATCGCGCTCAACATCCTGCTGGCCAGCCTGACGATCGTCTTCCTGATGGCGACCATCACCCTGCAACCGTTCGCGATCTACTCCGGGGCGGAGCAGTCACTGGTCGTGCTGGTCGCGTTGCTGGTCTGCCTCATCCCCACGACCATCGGCGCGCTGCTCTCCGCGATCGGCATCGCCGGCATGGACCGTCTGGTGCAGCACAACGTGCTCGCCATGTCCGGTCGCGCCGTCGAGGCCGCCGGAGACGTGAACACGTTGCTGCTCGACAAGACGGGCACCATCACGCTCGGCAACCGGCAGGCGGCCGAGTTCCTGCCCGTCGGCGGTGTCGGGGCCGACGAGCTGGCCAACGCGGCCCAGCTCTCCAGCCTGGCCGACGAGACCCCCGAGGGCCGCTCGATCGTCGTGCTCGCCAAGACGGCGCACGGCCTGCGTGAACGCGCCCCGGGAGAGCTGAACACCGCGAGCTTCGTGGGCTTCACGGCGCAGACCCGGATGAGCGGCGTCGACCTGGCTGACGGCCGGCAGATCCGCAAGGGCGCCGCGACCGCCGTGATGAAGTGGGTCCGCGACAACGGCGGTCACCCGACCGAGGAGGTCGGCGACATCGTGGACGGGATCTCCACCGCCGGTGGGACGCCGTTGGTCGTCGCGGAGTGCCCGCGGGGCGGAACGGCCCGCACGCTCGGGGTGATCAACCTCAAGGACGTGGTGAAGGAGGGCATGCGCGAGCGGTTCGCCGAGATGCGCCGCATGGGCATCCGCACCGTGATGATCACCGGGGACAACCCGCTGACGGCACGCTCGATCGCCGAGGAGGCAGGTGTCGACGACTTCCTCGCCGAGGCCACCCCCGAGGACAAGATGGCGCTGATCAAGCGCGAGCAGGAGGGCGGGCGCCTGGTCGCGATGACCGGTGACGGCACCAACGACGCTCCGGCCCTGGCCCAGGCCGACGTCGGGGTGGCCATGAACACCGGCACGTCGGCGGCCAAGGAGGCCGGCAACATGGTCGACCTCGACTCGAACCCGACCAAGCTCATCGAGATCGTGGAGATCGGCAAGCAGCTGCTGATCACGCGCGGGTCGTTGACCACCTTCTCGATCGCCAACGACATCGCGAAGTACTTCGCGATCATCCCGGCGATGTTCGCCGGTGTGTACGGCGGCCTGGACACGCTGAACGTCATGCGTCTGGACTCGCCCGAGTCGGCCATCCTCTCCGCGGTCGTCTTCAACGCACTGATCATCGTCGCGCTGATCCCGCTCGCGCTCCGCGGAGTGCGCTACACGCCCTCCTCGGCAGCGTCGATGCTGCGCCGCAACCTCGGCATCTACGGCCTCGGCGGCATCATCAGCCCGTTCATCGGCATCAAGCTCATCGATCTGCTGGTCTCGCAGATCCCCGGTCTCAGCTGAAGAAGGCAGACACACCATGGCAAGCACACCCACGAGCATCCGGCAGTACGGAGCTGCGATCAGGACCCTGCTCGCGCTGACCGTCCTCCTCGGCCTGGCCTACCCGCTGGCGATGACCGGCATCGCACAGGTCGCGTTCGGCGACAACGCCAACGGGTCCCTGGTGCACGAGGGAGGCAGGACCCTCGGCTCCGACCTGATCGGGCAGGCGTTCACCCGCCCGGTCGTGGAGAACGGCAAGCCCAAGCTGGACCCGGACGGCAACCCGCTGGTCGAGGCCGACCCGAGGTACTTCCAGAGCCGGCCGTCGGCCGCGGGCACCGGGTACGACCCCCTCTCGACATCGGCGTCGAACCTCGGTCCCGAGAACAAGGACCTCGTCGACGCAGTGAAGCAGCGCCGCGCCACAGCGGCCCGGCTCGACGGCGTCCGGCCCGCGGACGTCCCCGCTGATGCACTCCAGGCGAGTGGTTCGGGCCTCGACCCGCACATCAGCCCGGCGTACGCCCGCGAGCAGATCGCCAGGGTGGCCCGCGAACGTGGTCTGAGCGAGGCCAGGGTGCGAGCCTTGGTCGCAGAGCACACCCAAGGACGCATACTCGGCTTCCTGGGGGAGCCGAGGGTGAACGTCCTCGAGCTCAACCTGGCCCTCGACCGCGCGTCACGGGGTTGAGGATCCGTCTGACTGCGGGACCGGCGCGGGAGGCACCATGAGACGAGGCAGACTGCGCATCTACCTCGGCGCGGCCCCGGGAGTGGGCAAGACCTACGCCATGCTCGGCGAGGGGCATCGTCGGGCCGAGCGGGGCACGGACGTCGTGGTGGGGTTCGTCGAGACCCACGAACGGCAGCACACGGCGGAGATGTTGCGCGGGCTGGAGGTCGTGCCGCGCCGCGAGATGACGCACCGGGGCGCCGCCTTCACCGAGATGGACGTCGACGCCGTGCTGGCGCGCCACCCGGCGGTCGCCCTCGTCGACGAGCTCGCCCACACCAACGTGCCCGGCTCACGCAACGAGAAGCGCTGGCAGGACATCGAGGAGCTGCTCGCTGCCGGGATCGACGTCATCTCCACGGTCAACATCCAGCACCTGGAGTCGGTCAACGACGTCGTGGAGAAGATCACCGGCGTACCGCAACGTGAACGAGTGCCCGACGCCGTGGTCAGGGCGGCCGACCAGGTCGACCTCGTCGACATGGCCCCGGAGGCGCTGCGACGGCGGATGGCGCACGGCAACGTCTACCCCGCGGCCAAGGTCGACGCGGCCCTGGGCAACTACTTCCGGGTGGGCAACCTGACCGCCCTCCGGGAGCTGGCGCTGCTGTGGACCGCGGACAAGGTCGACGAGGCGTTGCAGGCCTACCGGGCCCAGCACGACATCGCCGGCACGTGGGAGACCAGGGAACGGGTGGTCGTCGCGGTGACCGGAGGTGCGGAGGGAGAGACCCTGATCAGGCGGGCCGCCCGGATCGCTGCGCGATCCTCGGGCGGGGACCTGCTGGCGGTCCACGTCACCCGCTCGGACGGGCTCACCGGCGCCAGCCCCGCCGACCTGGCCACGCAGCGTCAGCTGGTGGAGACCCTCGGTGGCAGCTACCACCAGATCGTCGGCGACGACGTGGCCGGTGCCCTGCTGGAGTTCGCCCGCGCGGAGAACGCCACCCAGCTCGTGCTCGGCGCCAGCCGGCGATCGCGGCTGGCGGCGTTGCTGAGCGGCCCGGGCATCGGGAGCACCACCATCCGCGAGTCCGGTGACATCGACGTGCACCTGGTGACCCACGCACAGATGGGCAAGGGTCGGGGGCTGCCGCGAGTCCACGGCAGCCTCACCCTGCGCCGCAGGCTGGAAGGCACCGCGCTCGCGCTGCTGCTCCCGCTCGTCCTGACCGTCGTGCTGGCCAACGCGAGGGGTCCACTCAACCTCGTCAGCGACGTGCTGCTGTACCTGCTGGTGGTCGTCGTGGTGGCGTTGGTCGGCGGGCTGCTGCCGGCCATGCTCGCCGCCATCGGCGGATCGTTGCTCCTCAACTACTTCTTCGCCCCACCCCTGCACACGCTCACCATCCGAGAGGCCAACAACGCCCTCGCGATCGGTGTCTTCATCGTGGTGGCCGCGCTCGTCAGCTCGGTGGTCGACCTGGCCGCGCGCCGTACCCGGCAGGCGGCGCGTGCGAAGGCCGAGGCCGAGACCCTGGGCACGTTGGCCGGCAGCATCCTTCGCGGCGAGACGGCGCTGCCGGCGATGCTCGAGCGGCTCCGCGAGGCGCTGGGACTCACGTCGGTCACGCTGCTGGAGCGGACCTCGCCGGAGACGTCGGACGGCGGGCCGGTCCCACGGAGCCCCGCCGACGAGTGGACGGTGGTGGCCGTCGCCGGGCCGGACGGGTGCACCCGTCCTCAGGACGCCGACACCGAGGTGGCCGCCGGTGACACCCTCATGCTCGCGCTGCGCGGGCACCCCCTTCACGCCGAGGACCAGCGCGTCGCCGGTGCCTTCGCGGCGCAGGCCGCCGTCATCCTCGAGAGGCACCGGCTCAGCGAGGCTGCCGCCGCCGCGGTCCCGATCGCTGCGGGCGACCGGATGAGGACGGCACTGCTCGCCGCGGTCGGGCACGACCTGCGCACACCGCTGTCGGCGGCCAAGGCTGCCGTGACGAGCCTCCGCAGCAAGGAGATCGAGTGGTCGGCGCAGGACCGTGCCGAGCTGTTGATGGCTGCCGACGAGTCCCTCGACCGGTTGACCCGCCTGGTCGACAACCTGCTGGACATGAGCCGGCTGCAGGCCGGGGCCCTGTCGGTCATCACCCGCCGAGTCGCCCTGGACGAGGTCGTGCCGATCGCGCTCGACGACCTGGGTCCTGCCGGGGCGGGCGTCGTCGTCGACGTCCCCGACACGCTGCCGATGCTGATGGCGGATCCCGGGCTGCTCGAGCGCGTCGTGGCGAACCTGGTCGGCAACGCGGTCCGTTTCAGCCCCCCGGACGATCCGCCGCGTGTGACGGGCAGCAGTCTCGGCGAGCGCGTCGAGCTGCGGGTGATCGACCGTGGGCCCGGCATTCCGCGGGCCGATCTCGACCGGGTGTTCGCACCGTTCCAGCGACTCGGCGACACCGACAACACCACCGGGGTGGGCCTGGGACTGGCCCTGTCACGAGGACTGAGTGAAGCGATGGGAGGGACTCTCACCCCCGAGGAGACTCCAGGAGGAGGTCTCACCATGGTGCTGTCCATGACCGCTGCGCCGCCGGAGGAAGGCGCGGCGACAAGCGGGCACCCCGGTCGCAGGGAACGTGAGGCGGACAGCCAGCGATCCAGCATCACCTCGGACCCGTCATGAACAGGGTCCTCGTGGTCGACGACGAACCGCACATCGTGCGTGCCCTGGCCATCAACCTGCGCGCCCGTCACTACGAGGTGTTCACGGCGGCCAACGGCGCCGACGCGCTGGCGACCGCCGCCTCGCACCCACCCGACCTGGTGATTCTCGACCTCGGCCTGCCCGACATCGACGGTGTCGACGTCATCCGCGGGCTGCGCGGGTGGACCTCGGTTCCCATCGTCGTCCTCTCCGGGCGGACCGACAGCGCTGACAAGGTCGACGCCCTCGACGCCGGAGCGGACGACTACCTCACCAAGCCCTTCGGCGTGGACGAGCTGATGGCCCGGATGCGCGCCCTCGCCCGGCGCGCCACCCCGGACGACGTCCAACCCGTCGTGACGTTCGGCAGGACCACGGTGGACCTGGCCGCGCGTCGCGTGGTCGTGCACGACGGTGACGAGACGGTCGACGTCCGCCTGACGCCCACGGAGTGGCATCTCCTCGAGGTGCTGCTGCGACACCCCGGCAAGCTGATGAGCCCGGCGCAGCTGCTCAGTGAGGTGTGGGGCCCGGGGTACGAGACCGCCGGGGGCAACCTACGGGTCTACATGGCCAAGCTGCGCCAGAAGCTCGAAGCCGATCCTGCGAGGCCGCGCCACCTGCTCACCGAGCCCGGCATGGGCTACCGGTTCGAGCCCTGAGTCACCCACCACCTGCAGCAGGTAGGGCAATTCCCCGATGAGAACTGTCGGTGCTCAGGCCTAGGTTCGAAGCGTTCGATCAGGACCGAGAACCAACCGGAGAAGGTGCCCCATGTACACCCACACCATCGCCCAGGTGCTGATGCGCGAGCGTCAGCAGGAGCTCGCCACGGCTGCGCAGCGACGCGACCGCACGTCGGCGACTCGTCCTCGCCGGCGCCCCAGGCTCCGCTGAGGATCGCCTTGTCGGGGAGTCGGCGACTCCCCGAATGAGGCGAAAGGGACCGGCCGTTGCCCGTGGCAACGGAGTCCCTCTCCGGCGAAGGATGGGCAGGCGGGCTCGGCCAATCGTGGAGCGTGCCCGACTGGAGGCGATGCGAGATGACCAGCACGGCCGAGCAGGAGAAGGCGGCGGAGGCCGAGGAGGCCCCGGTCCACATCCTCTGGATGAACGGGGGACTCAGCTGCGACGGCGACTCGGTCGCCCTGACGGCAGCGACCCAGCCCAGCATCGAGGAGATCGTGCTCGGCGCGCTGCCAGGCCTGCCCAAGATCGCGGTGCACTGGCCCCTGATCGACTTCGAGTGCGGTCCCGAGCAGGGTGCCGACAATTTCATCGAGTGGTGGCGAAAGGCCGACCGTGGCGAGCTCGATCCGTTCGTGCTGATCGTCGAGGGATCGATCCCCAACGAGGCGATCAAGGACGAGGGTTACTGGGCAGCCTTCGGCAACAACCCCGACACCGGCCAGCCGATGCCCACCTCGGAGTGGCTGGACCGACTCGCTCCCAAGGCAACCGCCGTGGTCGCGGTGGGCACCTGCGCGACGTACGGCGGCATCCACGCGATGTCGGGCAACCCCACCGGCGCGATGGGGGTGCCCGACTACCTCGGCTGGGACTGGAAGTCCAAGGCCGGGCTGCCGATCGTGTGCGTGCCCGGCTGCCCGATCCACCCCGACAACCTCTCCGAGACGCTGGTGTACCTCCTCTACCAGGTGGCCGGCCAGGCGCCGATGATCCCGCTCGACGAGGCCCTGCGTCCGCGCTGGCTGTTCGGGGCGACGGTGCACGAGGGCTGCGACCGCGCCGGCTACTACGAGCAGGGTGACTTCGCCACCGAGTACGGCTCCCCGAAGTGCATCGTCAAGCTCGGCTGCTGGGGCCCGGTCGTGAAGTGCAACGTGCCCAAGCGCGGCTGGATCAACGGCATCGGCGGCTGCCCCAACGTCGGCGGGATCTGCATCGGCTGCACGATGCCCGGCTTCCCGGACAAGTTCATGCCGTTCATGGACGAGCCGCCGGGATCGAAGCTCTCGTCCGCCGGCAGCAAGGTCTATGGCGCCGCGGTACGCCGGCTGCGCGGCGTGACCCAGAAGACGCTCGACGAGGAGCCCAAGTGGCGCACCAAGGGCCGCGAGCTCAAGACCGGCTTCCAGAAGACCTGGTGAGGACCGAACCATGACCATGACCCAACCCCGCAAGACGTCCACCAAGGACACCGACGTCGTCGAGATGTCCTGGGACCCGGTGACCCGCATCGTCGGCAGCCTGGGCATCTACGCCACCATCGACTTCAAGCAGAAGGAGGTGCGCGAGTGCCACAGCACCTCGTCGATCTTCCGCGGCTACAGCCTGTTCATGAAGGGCAAGGACCCGCGCGACGCGCACTTCATCACCAGCCGCATCTGCGGCATCTGCGGTGACAACCACGCCACCTGCTCGGTCTACAACCAGAACATGGCGTACGGCGTCGTACCGCCGCACCTGGGGGAGTGGATCATCAACCTCGGCGAGGCCGCGGAGTACATGTTCGACCACAACATCTTCCAGGAGAACCTGGTCGGGGTGGACTACTGCGAGCGGATGGTCAAGGAGACCAACCCGGGGGTGCTGGAGAAGGCGAACAACACCGAGGCGCCGCACGCGGGCGACCACGGCTACCGCACCATCGGCGACATCATGCGCTCGCTCAACCCGATCGAGGGGGAGTTCTACCGCGAGGCGCTGCAGGTCAGCCGCTACACGCGGGAGATGTTCTGCCTGATGGAGGGGCGCCACGTCCACCCCTCGACGCTCTACCCGGGTGGGGTCGGCACGACGGCGACGATCCAGCTGTTCACCGACTACCTCACCCGGCTGATGCGCTACGTGGAGTTCATGAAGAAGGTCGTACCGCTGCACGACGACCTCTTCGACTTCTTCTACGAGGCCCTGCCTGGTTACGAGCACGTCGGCGAGCGGCGCATCCTGCTGGGTTGCTGGGGCAGCCTCAACGACCCGCAGTACTGCGACTTCACCTACGCCAACATGAGCAACTGGGGCAAGAAGATGTTCGTCACCCCGGGCATCATCGTCGACGGCAAGCTGGTCACCAACGACCTCGTGGACATCAACCTCGGCATCCGGATCCTGCTCGGCCACTCGTACTACGACGACTGGGTGAAGTCGGGGCGCGAGGTCTTCGTGACGAAGGACCCGCTCGGAAACCCCGTCGACGAACGGCACCCCTGGAACCAGCACACGATCCCCAAGCCGCAGAAGCGCGACTGGGACAACGCCTACTCGTGGACGATGTCGCCGCGCTGGTTCGACGGCACCGACCACTTGGCGCTGGACACCGGGGGCGGCCCGATCGCGCGCCTCTGGTCGACGGCGCTGAGCGGACTGGTGCACACCGACTACGTCAACGCCACCGGCAACAGCGTGGTGATCGACCTGCCGCGCACCGCGCTCAAGCCCGAGGCCAGGTTCGAGTGGAAGATCCCCAAGTGGAGCAACGCCCTGGAGCGCAACCGGGCGCGCACCTACTTCCAGGCCTACGCCGCCGCGCTGGCCCTGCACTTCTGCGACAAGGCGCTCGCCGAGGTCCGGCAGGGCCGCACCGACACGTGGACGAAGTTCGAGGTGCCTGACGAGGCCGTGTCGGTGGGCTTCACCGAGGCGGTGCGCGGGGTGCTGAGCCACCACATGGTGATCAAGAACGGGAAGATCGCCAACTACCACCCCTACCCGCCGACCCCGTGGAACGGCAGCGTCCGCGACACCTACGGGACGCCCGGTCCCTACGAGGACGCGGTGCAGAACACGCCGATCTTCGAGGAGAACCCGCCCGACAACTTCAAGGGCATCGACATCATGCGCGCCGTGCGCAGCTTCGACCCGTGCCTGCCCTGCGGCGTGCACATGTACACCGGCGGCGGCAACGTCGTCGAGCAGCTGCACACGCCGTCGGTCCCGGTGAAGCCGTACTGAGGACCGGGGCGTGCACGAGCTGTCCCTCGCCGAAGGCCTCGTCGACCTGGTGGCCGAGCGCACTGCCGGTCGCCAGGTGGTCGCGGTGAACCTGCGGGTGGGGGACCGGTCGGGGGTGATCGCCGACGCGCTCGCCTTCTGCTTCGACGTCGTCACTGTCGAGACCCCGCTGGCGGGTGCTGCGCTGCACATCGAGGAGGTCGCGGGCGAGGACCTGTCGGTGGCCTCGGTCGAGATGCTCAAGGAGGAGCCGTCGTGTGCGTGACCTGTGGCTGCGGTGACAGCGGCTCGACCCACGAACAGGGCACCGTTCGGGTCGTGCAGGGTGTCGAGACGCTGGCCATCGAGGAGCGGCTGCTGGCCAAGAACGACGAGCTCGCGGCGCACGTGCGCGAGTCGCTCGACGTACAACGGGTGAGGGCGCTGAACGTGATGAGCTCCCCGGGTGCCGGCAAGACCTCGTTGCTGGAGCGCACGATCACCGAGCTGCTCCCGCGTCGCGAGGTCTGCGTGATCGAGGGTGACCAGGAGACCTCCTTCGACGCCGACCGCATCCGAGGCGCCGGGGCCAGGGCCGTGCAGATCAACACCGGCGCGGGGTGCCACCTCGACGCGGAGATGGTGCACCGCGCGCTGCACGACCTCGACCCGCCGGAGGACTCGCTGCTGTTCATCGAGAACGTCGGCAACCTCGTCTGCCCGGCGCTGTTCGACATCGGGGAGCACGCCAAGGTCGTGGTGATCTCGGTGACCGAGGGCGACGACAAACCATTGAAGTACCCGCACATGTTCTCCGTCGCCGACCTCGTCGTCGTCAACAAGGTCGACCTGCTGCCCTACGTCGACTTCGACGTCGACCGTCTCTCGGTGCAGGCGCGTGAGCTCAGCCCCGGCGTCACCGTGATGCCGCTGTCCGTCCGTACCGGCGAGAACCTCGCCGCCTGGTTCTCCTGGCTCGAGCCCGGAACCGCCGACCAGAGGGGAGCTCCGCGTGGAGCAGCCGTCCGTCCGTGAGATGAGCGAGCAGATCGGCACCCTGCTCGACGACCTGTCGCAGAGCGCAGTGCCGGCAGTCACCCAGCGCGTCGAGGAGCTGCTCTCGTGCGTGCTCGCCCTGTACGGCGCGGGTCTCGACCGGATCGGGGACCACCTCGACCCGGAGACCAGGCGGGAGCTGGCCGACGACGAGCTGGTCGGACCGCTGCTGGTGCTGCACGACCTGCACCCCGACGACGTCGACACGCGGGTGCAGCGCGCCCTCGACCAGGTGCGGCCCTACCTCGGCTCCCACGCCGGTGGGGTCGCACTGTCCGGGGTCGACGAGAACGGCATCGTCCACCTCCAGCTCGAGGGCAGCTGCGACGGGTGTCCGTCGTCGGCGCTGACCGTGAAGAACGCGATCGAGGACGCCGTGCTGCTGGCGGCGCCCGACGTGGTCGCGGTCGAGGCGGAGGGAATGGTGGAGGGCATGGTCGACCCGGCGGACAAGGGGCCGACGCTGCTGCAGATCGAGCCCTACCGCCCGCAGGAGGAGACCGCGCGGGCGCGCAGCGAGTGGGTGTCACTGGACCTCGATGTGCCGCCCCGCACGATGAGCAGCGTCGAGGCCGGGGGTGAGGCCGTCCTCGTGGCCAACCTCGACGGGACGCTGGTCTCCTACGTCGACCGCTGCCCTGCCTGCCTGACCGCCCTCTCCGAGGGCACCCTCGCCGGCAGTGGGCTCACCTGCACCTGCGGGGCGTCGTACGACGTCCACCTCGCCGGCCGAGCCCTCGTCGACGACGCGGCCGCGCTCGTGCCGGTCCCACTGCTCCCTGAGCACGGCCGCTGGAAGATGGCCGTCCCCCAGGCGGTGGCGCCGTGACCGCCCCGACGACCGGCCTCGGTGCGCTCCGCCGCCTCTCGCAACCTGCTCCACCGACTCCGGAGGCCGAGCAGGTCGAGCGCTGCGAGTTCTGCGCGGTGGCCGTCGACGAGCGGCACGGGCACGTGGCCGACCTGCACGACCACCGCCTGCTGTGCGTCTGCCGACCCTGCTACCTGCTGTTCGGCCCCCAGGGCGCCGGGGGCGGTCGTTATCGCGGGGTGGGTGAGGACGTGCGCCGGGTCGAGGACCTGGAGCTCGACGAGGCCCGGTGGGACGCGTTGAGGATCCCGGTCGACCTGGTCTTCTTCTTCCGGCAGTCAGGTGTCGAGGGGTTGCTGTGCTTCTACCCCGGACCCGGAGGAGCGACAGAGTCGGAGCTCGACCTGAGTGCCTGGTCCGGCATCTGCGACGCCAACCCGGTGGTGGACACCGTGGAGCCCGACGTCGAGGCCGTCCTGCTGCGTCGTCACGACAACGGCTTCTCCTGCCACCTGGTGCCGGTCGACGTCTGCTACGAGCTGGTGGGTGTCGTCCGCCAGTCGTGGACCGGCCTGGGCGGCGGCCCCGAGGTGTGGGCCCGGATCGCAGAGTTCTTCGCCGGCCTGGACGCCCGCTCGGACGACGTCTCGAGGGCCGGCGCCGCATGAGCGCCCCCACCGGTCTGCCGGACCCGCCGCAGCTGGCCGAGCTCGACTTCGAGTGCGTCGACGTGGTCGCCGACCGGTACGCCGCGAGCCCGACGGTCGTGCTGAAGATGCGGGCCACGGAGAGCACCGGCGCCCGGGTGCACGCGGCCGCCCTGCGCTGCCAGGTGCGGGTCGAGCCCCTGCGCCGGTCCTACTCCGACTCCGAGGCGGACAAGGTCGTCGACCTCTTCGGCGACCGCGGCCGCTGGGGCACCACGATGCAACCGCTGCAGCTGGCGTTCCTGAGCCAGGTGCTGCCGGGCTTCGCCGGCGAGTGCGAGTTCGACCTCGTGCTCCCGTTGAGCTACGACATCGACGTGGCGGCTCACAAGTACCTCGCCGCGCTCGAGGACGGCCTGGTCCCGCTGATCCTGCTGTTCAGCGGCACCGTGTTCACCGGCAGTGTCTCCTCCTCTGGCCATGGCTCCCTGAGCGTGCAGCCCGTGCCGTGGCACAAGGAGGCGACGGTGCGGATGCCGGTCGCTGTGTGGCGCGAGGCGATGGACGCGCTGTTCCCGGGGCAGGCATGGCTGCGGATGAGCCGGTCGACGTACGACGAGCTGTCGGTCTACCGCGGGCGCCACGGGCTGGTCGGCTGGGACGACGTGCTGCACCGCCTGCTCGAGCAGGGCGACCGATGAGCGACCCGGCCGCCGTCGAGGACGCCCGCGCGGTGGCCGATGCCGTGCTCTACGAGGGCTACGTGCTCTACCCCTACCGCGCCAGCGCACCCAAGAACCGGGTCCGGTGGCAGTGGGGCGTGCTGATGCCCGAGGACGTCGTCGCGCAGGACGACTCCGAGAGGTCCTGGAACCGCACCGACCTCGTCGTCGACGGGCGGGCCTCGTCGCTGCGGGTCACGATCAGGTTCCTGCAGGTGCAGCGACGCCACGTCGAGGACGCCTCCGGCAACCGGGTGGAACGCCTCGACGCCGGTGACGTCGTGCACGCGGCGTGGGACGAGGCGCTCGAGCAGGAGCACGTCGTCGACGTACCGCTCGAGGGCAGCTCCGTGACGGTCGTCGAGGTGCCGGGTGGCACCGAGGTCGAGGGCGTGGCCGGTGGGCGCCTGGTGCGGGTGCGAGAGCCGGTCAGCGTCGCCCTGGTGACGACCGTCGACGAGCCGGTCTCGCCGTTCCCGGTGCTGCTGGTGTCGCTGCGGGTGGAGAACCGCACCCCGGCTGCCGACGACCCGGGGCCGGACCGACCCGTGTGGCTGCGTCGCGCCCTGGTGGCCTGCCACCTGCTGGTCGAGGTCGACGGCGCGTCGTTCGTCTCGCAGCTCGATCCGCCGGAGTGGGCCAAGGGTTTCGTCGGCGGCTGCACGAACGAGGCGGTCTTCCCCGTCCTGGCAGGGCCGGCCGAGCAGCAGCAGGTGGTGCTCAGCTCGCCGATCATCCTCTACGACCACCCGGAGCTGGCGCCGCAGAGCGAGAGCTCGTTCATGGACTCGCTGGAGATCGACGAGCTGCTCAGCCTGCGCACCATGACGCTCTCGGAGGAGGAGAAGCGCGAGGTCCGCGGCACCGACCCGCGCGCCGCCGCGTTGCTCGACGAGGTCGACGAGATGCCCCCGGAGCTCTGGGACCGGCTGCACGGGACGGTGCGCTACCTCGACTCGATGACGGCGCCGGTCCCCGGGCTCGCGCCGCCGCCCGAACCCTCGGCACCCCTCGACGTACCGTGGTGGGATCCCGGATCCGACAGCTCGGTGGACCCGGAGAACGACTCGATCCGGATCGGCGAGGTCGACGTACGACGCGGCTCGCGGGTGATCCTGCGTCCCGGCGTACGACGGGCGGATGCCTACGACCTGTTCCTCGCCGGGCACACCGCCACCGTGGCCGCCGTGCTGCACGACGTCGACGGCAAGCAGCACCTCGCGGTGACCGTCGACGAGGACCCCGGCGCCGAGCTGAAGACCGCCCACGGGCGCTACCTGTACTTCGCCCCCGACGAGGTCGAGCCGCTCGCGCACCAGCAGACGGAGGCGAGCGGCTGATGGCCCGGGTGCTGGTGGCCTGCGTGGGCAACATCTTCAAGGGCGACGACGCGTTCGGCGTCGAGGTCGCCGCCCGGCTGGCCCGGCGACACCTGCCGGACGGGGTCCGCGCGGTCGACTACGGGATCCGCTCGGTGCACCTGGTCTACGAGCTGCTCGACGGGTACGACGTCCTGGTCCTCGTCGACACGGTCGGGCAGCAGGAGGGGCCGGCGGGGACCCTCTACGTGATCGAGCCCGACCTCCCTGCCCGACGTCCCGCCGACGACACGGTGCTGCCCGAGGTGATGCTCGACCCGCACGACCTCGCGCCCGCGGGAGCCATGTCGCTGATCCCCACCCTCGGAGGGCACGTCGACCGGATCGTGGTGGTCGGCTGCCAGCCCGAGAACCTCGACGACGGCATCGGCCTCTCCGACGCGGTCGCGGCCGTCGTGGACAAGGCTGCCGACCTGGTCATCGACGTCGCGGCCCGCGAGCTCGCCCGGCTCACCGCGACCGAGCACTCGAACGCCTGAGGAGGTGGAGGAGGCATGAAGAAGCTGTTCAGCCTGGCCGTCCTGGCCGCCATCGGAGCCGCCCTGTACGCGACCCTGCCCGACATCAAGCGCTACCTGGAGATGCGCCGCATGTAGCGCCGCGAACTCTCACAGGGGGCCGAGGATGTGCGGGCCCGCGCCCGGGGGCATCCTCCTGCCGGGGGAGACCAGGTGGGTGGGCCGCTCGCTGGAGGGACGGCGTCCCGGCCAGCTCTCGAAGTCGGGCTCCCACGAGGCGGGGTCGTCGTTCAGGCCGACGAGGTAGGTCAGCGAGCAGTCCAGCGCGCGGGCGAGCTCGGGCAGCTTGCACACGTCGAGCCCCGCGCCGTGCTCGAGCGAGGAGAGCGCCTTGTTGGTGGTGGCCACGCCGATGCGGCGGAGCCGGGCGACGACCTCCTTCTGGGTCAGCCCGAGGTCGCGGCGCCGGGTGCGGAGACGCTCGCTGATGACGAGGTGTCGATGGGCCCCGAGCTCGTCGTACGAGACGAGGCGGCCGGGGGACGTGGGGGTGAGCTCGGTGGTCACGGCGCCGTTCCTGTCATGTCGGCCAACGGGTAGACGGTGTAGCTGGAGAAGTTGAAGACCGGCGCCACGGCCAGGAGTCGCTCGAACTCCTCGTGCGACTCGACGTCGTAGATCCATGCGCCGCCGTGGGCGCCGACCACGTGGTACCGCATCAGCACCTTGCCCTGCTCCTCGAGCTGACTGCCGTACTGCGGCATCCGCGCGATCGAGCGCACCATCGAGTCGGAGAGCAGCGACTGCTCGAGGTGCCAGAGCACGAGGAATTTCATCAGCAGATCCGGGGGAGCTGCTCGCCGATGGGGAGGTCGACGACTCGTGAGGCCCCGAAGCCGGTGACCGTCGAGACCATCCCGGGGTGGTCGTCCACGCACACGCCGATCACGGTGGCGCCGGTGCCGGCGGGGTGTGCCCGCATCGCCTCGAGCACCGCCTCGGCGTGCTCGGGCGGCACGAAGGCAAGGAGCTTCCCCTCGTTGGCGACCTGCAGCGGGTCAAGCCCCAGGAAGGCGCACGCGTTGCCGACGACCTCGGGAACCGGCAGGTCCTTCTCGCGGAGCCGGACCCCGACGCCGGAGGCGGACGCGATCTCGTTGAGCGAGGTGGCCACCCCGCCCCGGGTGGGGTCACGTAGCACGTGGAGCTCCTTCGTGACGGCGAGCATCGCGGCGACCAGCCCGTTCAGCGGCTGGCAGTCGCTCTCGATCTGGGTGCCGAACTCGAGCCCCTCCCGGACGCTCATGATCGCCACCCCGTGGACCCCGATGTCGCCGCTGACGATGACCACGTCGCCGACCTCGGCCCGGTCGGGCCGGATGTCGACACCGGCAGGGACCAGCCCGATCCCGGCGGTGTTGACGTAGACCTCGTCCCCGTGACCGGACTCGACGACCTTGGTGTCGCCGGTGACGACGCGCACGCCGGCCCGGCGGGCCGCGGCCCCGAGTCGCTCGGCGACGGCGCCGACCTTGGCCACGTCGGTGCCCTCCTCGAGGATGAACGCCGTCGACAGCACCAACGCCTGCGCTCCGCTCATCGCCAGGTCGTTCACCGTCCCGTTCACGGCGAGGTCGCCGATGCTGCCTCCGGGGAAGAACAGCGGGCGTACGACGAAGGAGTCGGTGGAGAAGGCGAGCCGGGTGTCGTTCACGTCGAGCACGGCGGAGTCACCCAGCTGGCCCAGCGGGTTGTCGGTGGTGTCGTCGGCGAAGCTCGGCAGGAACACGTGCTCGACCAGCTCCGCCGACATCGCTCCGCCGCCACCGTGGCCCATCACGATCGTCGGGCTGTCGCGCAATGGCAGCGGGCAGGTCCAGCCCTCGAAGCTGGCCGGCGGCTCGGAGAGCGCGATCTGCTCAACCAACGGAGCTCACCGCCTGCGCAGTGCGCTCGGCGTTGGCCTGCGCCGGAACCTGCAACCGCCGGTAGAGGTAGTAGGCCGCGCACGCCCCTTCGCTGGAGACCATGGTGGCGCCGAGCGGGTTGCGCGGCGTGCACTCCTTGCCGAAGGCCTCGCACTCGTGCGGCTTGATCAGACCCTGCAGCACCTCGCCGCTGCGGCAGATCTTCGACTCCTCGGTGTGGATGTCGCCGACCTGGAAGCGGTGCTCGGCGTCGTACTCCCGGTAGCGCTCGGAAAGTCGCCAGCCGCTCTGCGGGATCATCCCGATGCCGCGCCAGGAGCGGTCGACGACCTCGAAGACGTCCTCGAGCATCTTGATCGCCACGGGGTTGCCCTCGGGCGTGACGGCGCGTGCGTAGGCGTTCTCGACCTCGTGGCGTCCGGCCTCGAGCTGGTGGACCGTACGGCGGATGCCCTCGAGGATGTCGAGCGGCTCGAAGCCGGTGACCACGATCGGCACGCCGAACCGGTCGGCGAGTCCGGGGTACTCGCCCATCCCCATCACCGTGCAGACGTGCCCCGCCGCCAGGAAGGCCTGCACCCGGCAGTCGGGTGAGGTCATGATCGCCTCGATGGCGGGTGGCACCCGTACGTGGCTGACCAGGAGGCTGAAGTTCTCGATGCCGAGCTTCTTCGCCTGGTAGACGGTCATCGCGTTGGGCGGCGCCGTCGTCTCGAAGCCGATCCCGAAGAAGACCACCTGCTTGTCAGGGTTCTGCCGCGCGATCGTGAGGGCGTCGAGAGGGGAGTAGACGACGCGTACGTCGCCGCCGGCGCTCTTGACCCGGAACAGGTCCTTCTCGCTCCCGGGGACGCGCAGCATGTCGCCGAAGGAGCAGAAGATGACGTCGGGCCGGCCGGCGATCTCCAAGGCCTTGTCGATGACCTCGAGCGGCGTCACGCATACCGGGCAGCCGGGTCCGTGGATCAGCTCGATGCCGTCGGGCAGCAGCTGGTCGAGTCCGTGCCGGATGATCGAGTGGGTCTGGCCGCCGCAGACCTCCATCATCGCCCACGGCGACGTGGTGGTGGCGTGGATGTCGTCGAGCAGCCGCTTGGCCAGCTCGGGGTCGGAGAACTCGTCGAGGTACTTCATCGTGATCCCCCCTCGGGGTCGGTCGGATCGGCCATCTGCGGAGCAAGATCGGGTCTCGGCAGTCCGGCCTGCTCGGCCGCGATCCCCCAGTGGTCGCCGAACTCCATGTCCAGCTCACCCATCTGGCGGAAGATCTCGAGGGTCTCCTTCGCCGACTGCTCGTCGAGCCGCTGCAGGGCGAAGCCGACGTGGACGATCGTGTACTCACCCACCTGGAGGTCCGGGACGTACTCGAGGCACACCTCCTTGGTGACCCCGCCGAAGTCGACCTGCGCGATGCGGGTCCCGTCGCGCTCGCTGATCTCCAGGACCTGACCTGGCACGGCTAGGCACATGCTGACTCCTCTCGAGACGGCTCGACCTGCTCGAGTCGTGACTGCGTGGTGCTGCTGCGGTGCGCGAGCACGGCAACCTGACCGAGGGCGATCCCGGCGTCGCTGGCCGGGACCTTCGTGTGGCGGAGCACCTCGAAGCCCGGCGTCGCCGAGGGCGGCCGCGCAGGCCGAGGTGAGGAACGCGTTGAGGAAGACGCCGCCGCTGAGGGTGGCGGTGCCCAGGCCGGTCTGCTCCCGCAGCCGGACGAGCACGTCGACGACGAGGTCGACCACGCCCTGCTGGAAGCGGGCGGCGACGAGGCCGGGGTCGGCACCGGCCAGCACGTCGGCAGCTGCTGCGGCCACCACCGGGGCGGGGTCGGCGCCCGTCGCCGAACGAGTACCCGGCGGCCCCCGCGAAACCGCCGGGCGCGAGCCTCGAGCTCCATCGCGCCCTGGGCGTCGTACCCGGCGCGGTGGCAGATGCCGGCGATCGAGCCCGACGGCGTCGAAGAGGCGGCCCATGCTCGAGGTGGGCACGCAGCGCAGACCGGACTCCAGCTGGCGCTCGAGCAGGCCGAGCTCGACGTCGTCGCAGGCGCGGACGCTGGGCAGCCTGTCGTCCCAGTCGACGCCGGCACTGCGGAGGTGGGAGAGGGCCATCCGGCACGGGTTGCGGACCCCGGCGTCACCGCCGGGGAGGTCGACGTAGGAGAGGTGGGCCGCGCGGTCGTACGACGCGTAGTCGGCGACGAGGAACTCGCCGCCCCAGGAGGCGCCGTCGTCGCCGTAGCCGGTCCCGTCGAACGCGACACCCAGGACCTGCCGCGAGGTCAGGCCGTTCTCGGCCATCGTCGAGGCCACGTGGGCGTGGTGGTGCTGGACCTCCTCGACGGCCCGGCCGTGGGCGTGCTCGAGCGCCCACCTGCGCGAGCGGTACGCCGGGTGACGATCGGAGGCAAGGACCCCGGGGGAGACGCCGGTGAGCATCTCCAGGTGGTCCTCGGCCGCGGTGAACGCCGTCAGGGTGCGCAGGTCGTCCATGTCGCCGACGTGGCCGGACATCCAGGCGAGCCTGCCCTCGGCGAGGCAGAAGGTGTTCTTGAGGTCGGCGCCGACGGCGAGGACGGGCGGTGCCTCGAAAGGGAGTGCGAGCGGAAGCGGCGCCTGACCCCGTGAGCGCCGGACCGGCGACTCCACGCCGGCCACGGCCCGGGTCACCGAGTCGTCGCAGGGCACGTGGATCGGCCGGTCGTGGGCCAGCCATGCGTCAGCCAGGTCGCCCAGCCGGGCACGGGCCTCGGCGTCGTCGGTCACGATCGGCTCACCGGCACAGGTTGCCGCTGGTCATCACCAGCGCCCGGGGACCGCGTGGGTCGCCGGGAAGGCCGAGCAGGAGGTGGTGCAACGGGGCGTAGGCGAGCAGCACCCCCAGGTCGTCGCTGCCGGGCGCCACCGACGCCGCGACGGCACCCTGCCTGCGCGCCACGAGAACGATCGGCCGGCTGCGGCTGCCGAGCAGTGCTGCCTCCGCCTCGTCGAGGTCGACGAGGCTCTCCGCCTCGGCGAGCGTGCGCACCATCACCGCGAACGGCTTGTCGCCGCGCTGCTTGCGCTTGCGGAGCATCGCGACGGCCTGCTCGTCGCGGGCGTCACAGGCGAGGTGGTAGCCCCCGATCCCCTTGACCGCGAGGACGGCCCCGTCGCTCAGCAGCCGCCGAGCCTCCTGGAGTGCCGCCTCGTCGTACGACGGCCCACCGTCGTGACGGGTGAGGCGCAGCCGTGGTCCGCATCCGGGGCAGCACACGGTCTGGGCGTGGAACCGGCGATCGGCGGGGTCGGCGTACTCCCGCGCGCACTCGGCGCACAGCGCGAACTCGGCCATCGTCGTGGTCGGCCGGTCGTAGGGGAGCCCGGTCGTGATGGTGAACCGGGGGCCGCAGTTGGTGCAGGTGACGAACGGATGCCGGTAGCGGCGGTTGTCGGGGTCCATGAGGTCGTCGAGGCAGTCGTCGCAGACGGTGACGTCCGGGGCCACGAAGGTGCGTCCCGCCGACTGCTCGGACTCGCGGATGGTGAACTCGGTGCCGCCCACCGCGTCCACGCAGGTCGAGCTCACCTCGCTGACGGTGGCGAGGGGCGGGGCGTCGTCGATCAGGCGGCGACCGAACGAGTCGAGGTCCTGATCAGACCCCTCGACCTCGACGACCACTCCGGCACCTGTGTTCCACACGCTGCCTGACAGCTCGAGTGACCGGGCGAGCGCGTAGACGAACGGCCGGAAGCCGACACCCTGGACCGTCCCGTGCACGACGACCCTGCGTCGTACGCGCGGTCCCGAGGAGGAAATACCCACACGCATCGCATCCCGTGGCGAGGCGGCTGTCGGGTTGGTCCGGCGGGCGGCAGGGTCCGGGCTCGGTCCTGTCGGGCCACGAGGCAGTCGGATTGGCTGGTGGAGTGTCTGCAAATCTACGACTCCGGGAGTCCGAGCGCCACGGACAATCCGCCCGATCTTGGATGATGACCCGCCGTCTCACGTCCGCTGGCCCGCTCGGTCAGCGCGAGAGCGAGCTGCGACGCGAGTGCCGACGGGAGAACGACACCGCGACGACACCCAGTCCGCTCATCACGAGGCCGAGCAGCACCCACGACGCGTCCGGGCCACCGGTGTCGGGAAGGCTGCTGACTCCGGAGACCCCGTTGCTGCCGGAGGAGCCGTTCGTGTCCGGCGCGGGTGTCGGCGTGGGGCTGGGCGACGGTGTCGGCGGCGAGACCCGGGCGTCGTCGTTGACGATCGTGCAGATCACGTCGTCCGCCGTCGACGAGGGTCAGGGTCGTGCCGTCGAGCGTGCCTCCGGTGCAGTTCCAGTCGCCGGCCTCGTAGCCGTCGGGGCCGTCGCTCTCGGCCAGCGTGTAGGCACCCGGCGTCACGTCGGCATTGGTGACCACTCCGTCGCCGGTGTTCCCACTGATGTTCGTGGGTCCGGTGGCCGACAGCGTCCAGTCGGTCGCGGCCGCGGTGCCGCCGTCGTCGTTGACCACCTCCTTGACCAGGGTGAGCTGGGCGGTGTCGGGCGGCAGGTCGGGGATGTCGTTGTTGGTGATGGCGCAGATGACGTCGTCGCCGGCGGCGAGGGTGAGGTCGGCGCCCGCCAGGGTGCCTCCGGTGCAGTCCCAGTCGCTGGTCGCGTACCCCGGGGGGCCACCGCTCTCGGCCAGGGCGTAGGTCCCCGGCGCCACGACGGCGTTGGTGATCTCGGGGTCGCCGAAGACCCCGCTGATGGTCGAAGGTCCCGTGGCCGACAGCGTCCAGTCGGTGTCGACTGCCGTGCCGCCGTCGTCGTTGATCACCTCCTTCACCAGGGTCAGCTGCGCGGCGTCGCTCGGCTCGGTCGGGATGTCGTTGTTGGTGATCGTGCAGGTGACGTCGTCGCCGTCGGCCAGGGTCAGGGTGTCGCCGGAGAGCGAGCCGCCGCTGCAGTCCCAGTCGCTCGGCGTCGTACCCGTCCGGTCCACCGCTCTCGCTCAGCGTGTAGCTTCCCGGCGCGACGTCGGCGTTGGTGATCGCCTGGTCGCCGGTGCTCCCGGTGATGGTGGTGGGACCGTCGGCGGTCAGGGTCCAGTCGGTGGGGTCGGCCGTGCCGCCGTCGTCGTTGATCACCTCCTTGACCAGGGTCAGCTGCGCCTGAGGTGGCGGCTGCACCGGGATGTCGTTGTTGGTGATCGTGCAGGTGACGTCGTCACCGTCGGTCAGCGTCAGTCGGCTGCCGTCCAGCGTGCCGCCGTCGCAGTGCCACGGCCCGGTGGCGTAGCCGTCGGGGCCGCCGCTCTCGGCGAGGTCGTACTGGCCCGGAGTCACCGTGGCGTCGGTGACCGGCGCGGCGCCGGTGGCCCCGCTGATGGTCGTCGGGCCGGATGCCGAGAGGTTCCAGTCGGTGGCCGCCGCGGTGCCGCCGTCGTCGTTGACGACCTTCTTGACCAGGGTGAGCCGGGCCGAGCTGGCGCAGGACAGCGTCGTGTCGAACGGGAACTTGTGGATCTCGCGGAGGGCGGCGCCCCGGGTGACCGGGCCGTGGGAGAAGCTCGCGGCGATCACGTTGCCCTCGATGTTCTGGGTCGGCGCCCAGATCACGTTGGCGTTGGGCGCGTAGATCGTGCCCTCGAGCGTGGCGCCACCGGTGACCACGACCGAGGTGGCAGTCGCGAAGTTCCAGAGCATGTACGGCGCCTGGTTGCCGGAGACCCCGGCAAGGTTGGGCGTGGTGCCGGAGAAGTTGCCGACGACGTTGACCAGCAGCGGCGTCGACGCGGTCGGCGCGTTGGTGAAGGTGATCTCGGAGAGGTTGTCGAGCTCGTCGCCGGTGAGGGTGAGCACGTTGGTCTGTCCCGCTGTGAGGGTCAGGCGTCCCGACGCGCCCGGTGCGATCGGCCGGGGCAGCGGGGTGCCCTGGGTGTCCCGGAGCTGGATGTTCGCCGGGCAGGCCGCCATCTGCTGGGTCAGCGTGCGGTACCGCGTGAACGCGGCATCCATGTCGATCAGGCTGGTCGGCACCGGGGTGCCGATCGAGGCGGGGGTCTGCTGGTTGGTCCGCCCGTCGATGAAGCGACTGGACTGGTAGGTCTGTCCCTTCGGCACGATCCGGTAGTTGACCAGCGCGTTGTTGTTGTCGCGGTTGAACGCGTCGTACGTCGTGTTGTCGGCGATCTTGGTGAACCCCTGGTTCTCCACGTTGACGGCGTACGAGCCCGCTCCCCAGGGACGCCTCGCGCACGTAGAGGAACGTCTGCCGGGCGTCACCCGGTGCGGTGAACGTCGGCACCGGGGTGCCGCCGGCCGCGATCTGGTAGTTCTTCACCAGGGTGAGGTCGCCGCCGACCGCGATGGTGCTCTCGGACTCGTCGTTGGCCAGCCGGACGTTGCCCTCGACGAACACCCCGAAGCCGCTGTTGGCGGGATGCCCGTTGATCGGGGTCGTCACCGGGTTGACCGGGGTCGAGTGCGACCGCTGCCGGCGGGGCGATCAGCAGCAGCGTGCCCGCGACGAGTGTCACCAGCACGCTCCCGACAGCGAAGCGTCGTGGTCGCATCGGCCCTCCCCAGAGTCGAACGCGTGCGTCCTCCCAGGGACGTTAGTCCTGTTCGTCCCTTTCCGGCCAGACCTGAGGGCGTTTCAGTGGTCCGTGCCGGCGTCGCCGCGCAGCGCATCGGCGTGGTCCAGGGCAGCCTCGACCGTCGGCCAGACGCAGTCCGGCGTCCTCCTGCTCGGCGAACCAGACCGAGCGGTGCAGGGCCGCCAGCACCGCGGGGGAGAACTCCGCGAAGAGCAGCGTCGCACCGATCAACCTGAGGTCGTCGTGGATCCCGCGGAGGGTCTCGACCAGGGGCACGGTCACCGCCCGGACGGCGGAACCCTCGATCACGACGGTCGCGACGCCGTCGAGCCCGCCTGCCTCCGCGGCGGCAGCTGCTGCCGCGTCGCGGGTCACCTGGGCGTTCCCGGTGTAGACGGAGCCCTCGAGCCGCAGGAGCAGGATGCCCGGGCCCACGTCGGCGGAGGTTCCGGGGGGCGCCACCAGAGCCGGCTCGGTCGTCCAGCCACCGCCGGCTCGTGGGAACAGCAGCGCGACGCGTGGGCGGTTCACCGTGCGGATCACCAGGAACAGGGTCAGCGCGACACCGACGGCCACCGCGAGCAGCATGCCGCCGGTGAGCCCGATGAAGGCGACCATCACCGCCACCCACAGCTCGGTCCGGTCCACGCGGGCGAACCGGTAGAACTCCGTCGGGTCGAGGAGCGCCACGATCGCCACCATCACCACGGCGGCGAGCACCGCGCTGGGCAGGTCGTCGAGCAGGGGGGCGAGGAAGAGCGCCACCAGGCAGGCCAGCACGGCCGTGACCAGTCCGGCGAGCTGTGACCGAGCGCCCGAGCGCATGTTGACCGCGCTCTGCGAGAACCCTCCAGCCGGCGGGAGCGACTGCGTCAGCCCTCCGCCCAGGGCCGCCACCCCGTTGGCGAGCAGCTCGCGGTCGACGTCGATCGGCGGCTCGTGCCGCTCCCGGTTGGTGCGCGCGACCAGCACGGTCTCGAGGAACGCCATCACCGCGATCGCCAGCGCAGCCGGGAGCAGGGAGAAGACCTCACCGGGCACCGGGAGGCTCACCGACGGCAGCCCCGTCGGCACGTGGTCGATCAGGGCCAGCCCGTGGTGCTCCACGTCGGTGAAGGCCACCAGGGCGATGCCGCCGGCGACCACGATCAGGGGCCCCGGCACCTGGGGCAGGAACCGCCGCAGGACGAGGAGGACGGTCAGGGAGACCACGGAGACAAGCACGGTGACCCCGCTCGCGTCGCCCACCTTTCCCAGGGCGTCGGCCACCTTCTCGAAGAAGCCGTTGGCGTCGGGGTCGGCCGGCACTCCCAGCAGAGCCGGCAGCTGGCTCGCAGCGACCGTGAGGCCCACCCCGACGCGTACGCCCGCCAGTGTCGCGGGGGAGATGCTCTCCACCAGTGCGCCCAGGTGCAGCAGGCGCATGCCCAGCAGACACACCCCGACCAGGGACGTGAGCGTGAACGCCGCGCGCAGCAGGTCGGCCTCGCTGTGGCCGGTGAGGCCGGCGAGCGAGGTCGCCACCAGCAACGCGATCGTCGACGTGGTCGAGAAGCTCAGCGTGCGCGAGCCGCCGAGGACGGCGTAGAGCAGCATCGGCGCCATGCACGTGTACAGCCCGATCTGCACCGGGAGGTCCGCGATCGTGGCATAGGCCATCGCCTGGGGGATCACCACCGTGCCGGTGGCGACGCCGGCGACGACGTCACGTCCCGCCCAGCTGCGCGAGTAGCCCTGCAGGGTGGGGAAGAGCCAGCTCGGCTGCTTGCTCGTCTCCACCTCGGCCACACCTCACTCAAGCGGCGCGGCGGTGGAGCCAACCTCACCCTGTCCGGGTGAGTGACGTCAGCGCCCCTCGCTGATCGGGTCACCCCGCGTCCTTCACGGACACTAGGGGAGACTCGTCCCATGCGTGGAGACACCGACGCCCAGCGTGCCGGCATGGTGCTGGTGGCCGGGGGAACGACGAAGCTCGGCAGCAGGCGGTTCTACCCGGAGGAGCTGCCCACCCGCGAGGTCGCGGTGCCCGACCTCTGGGTGGACGAGCATCCCGTGACCAACGCCGAGTTCGCCCGCTTCGCCGACGAGACCGGGCACGTCACCGTGGCCGAGGTGGCCCCCGACGCCGCGGACTTCCCGGGAGCCGACCCTGCCCTGCTCGTCCCCGGCTCCCAGGCCTTCACCCAGACCCCCGGACCGGTGGACCTGAACGACTGGACGCGGTGGTGGCGCTGGCAGCCGGGCGCCTCGTGGCGTGCGCCGCAGGGGCCGGGGAGCGCGTGGACCGACATCCCCGACCACCCCGTCGTGCACGTCGGCTGGGAGGACGCCACGGCGTACGCCGCCTGGGCCGGCAAGCTGCTCCCCACCGAGGACGAGTGGGAGCACGCTGCCCGGGGCGGCCTGGTCGGCGCGGACTACGCGTGGGGCGAGGAGCTGCACCCGGCGGGACAGGTGCTGGCCAACACCTGGATCGGACCGTTCCCGTGGCGCAGTGACGACCCCGGCGGTCACCACCGCACCTCACCGGTCGGCAGCTACCCGCCCAACGGGCACGGCCTGCTCGACATGATCGGCAACACCTGGGAGTGGACCTCGACGTCGTGGGGTCCGGCGGGGCGGGCGGCCCCGTCACCGTGCTGCGGGGGCTCCGTGTCTCCGGTGGTCCAGGAGAGCGACCGGTTCGTGACCAAGGGCGGCTCGCACCTCTGCTCGCCGTACTACTGCCAGCGCTACCGGCCCGGCTCCCGCCAGGGTCACGGCGTCCGCGACACGACCTCTCACCTCGGGTTCCGCTGCGTCAGGCGCGCCTGACGGACGTGGAGCGTCACCAACCTGGCGGCGGCCGTGATGAAGACCAGGTCGAAGACGATCTGGACCATCACCAGCACCCGGGCGGCCTGCCCGGTGGCGTGCACGTCGCCGAAGCCGATGGTCGACATGGTCGACATGGCGAAGTAGAGCGCGTCGATCCTGGTGTGCAGGCCGGCGACCTCGGCCGGGTTGTGCCGGGCCATCAGGAAGTAGCCGAAGGCGAAGAAGACCACCACGACGACGATGCCGAGGACCAGGCCCTCCACGCGCCGCTCGTTGTCCTCGGCGTGCACCCGGAGGAGCTGGATCATGCCGCCGGCGAGCACTGCCAGCGACAGCACGGCGACACCCGCGCGGACGGCGTTGTCGGCGTGGAAGTGGTTGTCCACCGGGATGACGAAGTAGGCCAGCAGGATCAGCGACACCATCGCAGCCACCGTCAACACGCGTCGCGTCACGTTCGCTCCCTCTGCTCTCCCCGTCGTTGCCTCGTCCGTCAGTCTGCCGGTGCTGCACCGGTTCACCCGGAGAGGGTGATCGGCCGGGCGGGTGTCGTGACACCGTGTGACCCATGGTCGAGGCGGGGTCATCCTCCCAGAATCCGCCGGAGAGATGGTGGACCCGGGAGGTCGCGCGGGGGCGGGCGTGGGTCGAGCGCATCCGGACCCTGGTCTACCGCGTGCTCGACACGGTGCCGCCGGTACGACGCAGCGTCGACGAGCTGGTCCGGATCGAGGTCATCGACCGCTCGATGGCGATCGGGGCGCAGGCGCTCCTCGCGCTGGTCCCGCTGGTGCTCGTGCTCGCCGCGTTCCTCCCGCACGCGGTGACCGGCGTGGGGCTGGAGCGCATCGAGGACGTCACCGGCATCGGTGACGTGGGCCACCAGATCACCAAGGGCGTCACGGGCTCCACCTCCGGCGCGACGCCCGATGCCGACCAGATCCGCACCGCCACGGGGTACGCCGGGCTGCTGATCACGCTGCTCTCGGCGACCAGCTTCGGGCGGGCCGTGCAACGGCTCTACGAGCGGGTCTGGGACAGGCCGCACCTCGGCGGGGTGTCCGGGCTGCGGCGGTCGCTCGGCTGGCTGTTCGTGTGGGTCCTGGCGCTGCAGGTGGTCGCGCTCGTCGGGTTCCTCTCGAGCCGCGTGGACCTCGCCCTCCTCCATCCGGTGTTCTGGGTGCTCCGGGCGGCGCTCGCCGGCGTCATCTGGTGGTGGTCCATGCGGCTGTTGCTGGCCGGGCGGGTGCCCTGGGGGCAGCTGGCGTTCCCGGCGTTCCTGACCGGGGTCATGGTGTCGGTCTACACGGCCGGGTCGGGCCTGGTGATGGCGGCGTACGTCCGCGCCGAGGCCCAGCAGTTCGGCACCCTGGGCGTGGTGCTCGCCGTGGCGACGTGGCTGGTCGGGTTCGCGGGCGTGATGGTCGTCTGCGCCGTGCTGGGCCGGGTGGTCTCCGAGGACCCGATGATCCGCCGGCTGCTCCTACGACTGGGCCAGGGCCTCCGCGCGCTTGGCGGTCGAGCGGAGCACCAGCGCCGCCACCACGGTCATGAAGCCGTAGCAGAGCAGCCACGCGCAGGTGATGACGACGAGGAGGTGCAGGGAACCCTGCGGGTTGACCACCAGGAACCCGCCGGCGGCCACGCTGAGCACGCCGCCGACCACGTCCCGGACGCGGTGCTCGGAATCGTCCGAGACCAGGGCCTCGGCCAGGTCGGCGAAGCCCAGCAGGATCAGCAGTGACCCCGCCACGACCACGATGAAGCCGACCGTCTGCAGCGGGTCGATGAAGAAGAGCACCGCGACGACGATCGCCACGAGACCGGCGAGCCCGGTGATCAGGCGCACCGCGCCGTTCGCCTCGCTCGGGACGAGGGCGACGAACAGTCGCATGCATCCGGTGATGACCAGCTGGATCGCCCACAGGACCGCGACCACGGTCACGGTCTCGCGTGACCACACCGCCAGGGCCACGCCCACGGCGAGGGTGACGATGCCGTAGGCGAGCACCAGTCCCCAGTGCTCGCGGAGTCGCTGCTGCGGGGAGACCGTGACGAACTCCAGCTCGGTCTCGCGCCGGTGCTCGCGAGGCTGTTCGGTCATGGCGTCCTCCTCGGCAGCACTGGGGTGCTCTGTCCGCATGGTGACACTCCGCGGCGCCCGCAGCGGGGATTGCCCGCCCGGCGATTCACCGCGGTCGAGCGCCGCTGGGCTCAGAGGAGGTTGATGTTCCTGGCCACGGCCAGGGCCTCGCTGCGACGGCTGACCGCGAGCTTCCCGTACAGGCTGGAGACGTGCGTCTTCACGGTGTTCTCCGAGACGAACAGGGCCGCCGCGATGTCGGCGTAGGTGGCTCCCCGGGCGAGCTCGTTGAGCACTTCCCGCTCGCGCGCGCTGAGGGTGGGCCGGACGAGGTGCTCGGAGGCGCGGGCCCGCTCGCGCGGTGCGGCGGTGACCGCGGCGAGCACCGTGACGATGTCCTGGTTCCCGGCCGAGGCGTCGGCCAGCTCCTTGACCCACTCCGTCGGAGCCTGCTCGAGCAGCCGGCCCAACAGGGTCTGGATCGGCGTTCCCTGCCTGCTCCAGCCCAGGAACGGTGCGGCGTTGCGCCGTACCTCCGTGGTGGTGGTGGCCTCCCGCAGGAGCTCCAGCGCCCGGTCACCCTCTCCCAGCACGTCGAGGATCTGGGCGTGCGCGGCCAGGGCGAAGGCACGGGTGGCGGGTTGCGGGTAGGTCGCCTCCTCGGCGGCGGTCGCGTAGGCGGTCGCCGCGGGCTTGCGCTCGCCCGCCAGCTCGTGGCGCATGCCGGCGAGCAGGGCCGCCTCGCCGGAGGCGCCGAGGGCCTCCAGCTCGGCCTCGAGCGGCAGCAGGGCGTGCTCGTCGTCGGCGAGGTAGGACAGGAAGCGCGTGCTCGACGAGGAGGACGACGCGGAGGTGGTCCGAGAGCCCCGTCGCGGGCTGCAGCTGGAGCACCCGCTCGGCGTCGATCACCGAGCCCGACGTCAGCGCCTGGCGGGCCAGGCGGATGCGGTGCCAGAACTGTGCGACCGGGTCGGCGGAGTGCACCGTCTCCCAGGGAGACTCCGGCGAGTCGGAGGCCGCCCCCCGTACCGGTCGCCGCGTCGTGGCGTCATGCGCGTCGAAGCACCGCTTCGCGGTGGCGTCGTTGAGGCGGGCGAGGTCGGCGGCCAGGCCGGCTCGCGCCTCGATGAACACGGGCTTCCACGCAGCATCGCGGGTCATCAGTCGCTGCGCCGCCGCCGCGACCTCGCCGCTGGCGCGCTCCTGGCCCTGCATGTGCAGGGTCAGCGCGAGGTGCGACATCGCCGCGGCCTGGAGCGTGGTGAGGCCGCGTGTCTGGCACAGGGTCACCGCGGTCGTCAGGCTCGTCTCCGCCCTGGCCAGGTCGCCCCGCCAGGTGTCGGCGACGCCGAGCTCGACGAAGAGCAGGGGGAGCAGCGGTTGCGGTGCCGCGCGGCGCACGTGAGCCACCACGACGCGGCGGGCGTGTGACAGGGCGGGCTCGGTCGGTTCCGCACCCATCCGCGCACGCATCAACCGGACGCAGGCATGTCGTACGGCGTGGTCCGAGTCTTCGGGAAGCTCGTCGTCGGCGCCCTCGATGATCCGGTCGAGCCAGTGCCCGGCGCCCGTGGTGTCGTTGTTCAGCCAGCGCTCCAGCGCCAGCACGAACCAGGTGTCGGGATGAGCGTCGATCGTGTCGCTGTGGTGGCGCGCGAAGCCGGCGATGCCCGTGCCTTCGCCCCGGATGAGCATGCTCGCCCCGTGCCGGCCGAGCACGTTCGCTGCCTCGTCGACCTGTTGGGTGGCCAGCAACCTGGTGAAGGCGGACGTCGGGTGGCCGGCGTCGATGTCGAGCAGCACGGCGCGCCGTACCGTCGACTGGGCGCGGGCGACGTCCACCCCGCCTGCCCGGAGGCGACGTCGGACGACCTCCACGAGGAGGGGGTGGATGCGGTACCAGGGCGTCGTGTCGTCGTCCGCCTGCGCCTCGGCGACCGGTCGCCACCCCGCGGGCAGCCGCGAGACCAGCAGACCGGTGAACTCCAGCCCGGCGAGGATCTCGGCGGCGTCCGCGTCGTTCGACAGGTGCACCGCCGTGTCGGTGGTCACCCGTTCCTCGGTGGCGGTGCTCAGCAGGAGGTGCCGTTCGCGAGGTTGCAGGGCGGCGAACACGTCGCTGCCCAGCCGGGCGGCGATGGAGGCGTCGCCGCTGTCGAAGCGCCGTGCGGTCGCGACCGGGTCGGACGCCGCGGCGACCGCGCGCGCGGTCAGGACGAGCGCGGCCGACCAGCCCTGGGCGTGCCGGGTCACGGCGTCGAGCACCTCGGGCTGCTCGGTGCGAGCGTGCTCCTTGACCAGCGCGTGCGCCTCGGCCTCGTCCAGGCGGAGGACGTCGCCCCGGATCACCGCGAAGTGACCGAGCAGCTCGGGCATCAACCGGGTGAAGGGCAGGTCGTAGCGCGCGAGCAGCAGCAGCTTGAGGCTGCTCGGGCGCGGTGGCGAGCCGCTGGTCGATCAGCCGCAGTGTCGAGGACGGCAACAGGTGGGCGTCGTCCACCACGACGAGCGTGCGCCCGAGGGAGTCGGCGGGACCGGAGTGTCGGGCGCCGGCCTCGTCGAGGAGCTCGGCCAGCCGCTCCGGGGTCCACGAGCGGTCGCCGCTGATCCAGCGGGTCTCCTGCGCGTGGTCCGTGGAGCGCACCCAGCCACCGACACCGAGGGTCTTGCCGGCTCCGACGGGAGCGACCAGCAGTCGCACGCTCGCGTCGGACGTCTCGTCGAGCTGGCGCCACAACCGCGTGCGTGGCACGTAGACGCGCGGCAGGCGCGGAGCCTGGATCGCGGACGCCATCGTCTGTGTGCCCACCGACGATGCCCGGCCTCTCGGTGTCGTGCCCACAAGCCCCCTCCTGGACTCCCGCCCCTCCGCACGGTCCCGACGCACCGCAGTGAGTCGGGACCGCCTCGAACGGAGGACCGTGGGCATGGCGTCGTACGCGTCCGCCTTATTCGAGATGCTAGGGCTCGTAATCCACCCAGCGCCAGACCTGGGGCGTTTGCGCGCGCGGCTACGAGTTGGCGATCTCGGTGCTCAGCGCCCAGATGATGAAGATGTCGAAGCCCAGGAGCACCAGCGACCAGAGCGGGTAGTACGGCAGGAACGCGAAGCTGCTGAAGGCGCTGAGGAAGGCGATCACGAGCCCGACGATGTTGGCCCAGACCTGGTTCATCAGGAGCCCGATGCCGGTGAGGACGGCGACCACGCCCAGCAGCAGGTGGATCCAGCCCCAGGTCGTCAGGTCGAACTCGAAGGTGTAGTTGACCCCGCGGACGAAGACGTCGTCCTTGGCGATCGCGGCGATGCCCTCCAGGATCTGGAACACCCCGAGGGTCGCGAGCATGATGCCCGCGAAGACTGCGCCACCTTCGGCCCAGCCGCGCCTGCTGCTGTTCTCGTACTCGGTTCGCGACGTGCTCATGTGCCCTCCCGGTGCTCGTGCGCTGTCGTTGCGGACGCTCCAGCATGGAGTGTCAGGCGCGGGATTCGGAACAGGCTCGCCGTACGACGTCACCCGGAACGGGCGAACTAGTCGCCCTCGGGCTGGTCCACCGCGAGGTCGGGCAGGACGGTGGCGAGGTTCGCCGCGGCCTCCGGTTCGAGCTCGGCATGGATCAGGACGGCGTCGCCGCGCTCGAGTATCGGCCGCACCTGGTCGAGGACGGCGTCGCTCGAGAGCAGCACGAGCGCGGAGGTGCCCGGCGTGATCGCCCCGGAGATCTCCTCGAGGAACGACCGGTCGACCCCGGTGTCGCGCAGCTTGTGGGCCACCGCCCCGATCGCCGCCCCGGCAGCGGCGCCGCCCACGGGGGTGAGCACCAGCGTGCCGATGAGCCCGCCCAGCAGCGAGCCCTTTCCGGCGGCGCTGGCGGTGCGGTGGCGCATGTGCCCGATCCTCGGGGTGTCCTCCCCGGGGAACCAGGCCACGACGACGGCGTCGTGCACCTTGATCCCGCCGCGCTGCTCGAGGGCCTTGAGGCGTACCTCACCGGCGTCGGCCCCCAACGGGGTGTCGTAGCGCCACACGGTCAGTCCTGGCACGGGTCCACCTCTCGGCTCGTCTCCTGGTTGATCGCCACGCTGGTCGCCTCACTCCTCGGAGAAGACCTCGCGCAGGGCGGCCTCCTGCTCGCTGTCGAGGTTGGTGAACAGCAGCTCGGAGGGCTCGTGCCCCGCGAACGCCTCGTGCACCTTGTCCTGGACCGCGTCCGAGGTCAGCACGAACAGCGCCGAGGTGCCCGGGGTGACCTGGTCACGGATCTTGTTGATGAAGGTGTCGTCGATGCCGACGTCGGTGAGCGACCCCGCCAGGGCACCGGTGGCGGCTCCGAGGGCGGCGCCGAGCAGGGGCACGAAGAAGATCAGCCCGAAGAGCAGGCCCCAGAAGGAGCCGCCGAGCGCCCCGGCCGCGCTGCTGCTGGTGAGCTGGTGCGTCGTGGGCTTCTTCTTCCCCTTCACCCAGGACACGGTGGCTGCGTCGTGCATGACGATGACGCCGTCGCGGGAGAGCTCGTCGAGCGTCCGGGTCGCCTCGTCGGCGCCCTGCGCGCTGTCGAACTTCCAGACGGTCAGGGTGGCCATGCGTGCTCCCTCCGGGGGCGCCGAGTGCGGCGCACTCACCCTGGGGTCGGGGGAGCGAGCGGCTGTCTCACCCTCACTGTCCGGCGGACCGGCCCCGCCGCCCTCACCCGTTTTCCGTGAATGGTCGGCGATGGCCTCGTCGATGTCGGGGTAGAGGGGCGGTTCCCCACCGGCCTCCGCCGTGGCGAGCACGTCACGCACCTGGCCGACGTCGCCCGCGAGGGCCAGGGACGCCCCGAACCGGTGCAGGTCGGTCTGCAGCTGGACGAGCATGCTGGCGGCCGTCACGTCGACCGACGGCGTGGCGCGACCGTCCATCACGACCAGGCCCACCGGGTGCTCCGACCCGACGCGGCCGTTCACCCGGGCGCGGACCTGGTCGCGCACGTAGTCGGCGTTGGCGAAGAACAACGGTGCCTCGACACGTACGACGAGCACGTTGCTCGGGAGCTCTCGTCCCGGGTGCCGCGCCGAGTCGACCCACACGGGGCGGCCGTTCGTCTCCACCTGCACCAGGACGGCCACGCGTGGCCGGGAGGTCCTGAAGATGAGCAGCAGCAGCGACATCACGATGCCGAGGATCAGGCCGGGGAGGGTGTCGAGCACGAGCACACCGAGCAGCGCGGCGACGGCGGCGAGGAAGTCCGCCCGGCTGGTGAGCCGGTACAGGCGGGCGAGCCGACCCGACTGGACCCGCCAGAGGCGACGCAGCGACTCGACGTCGACCAGCTCGATGACCGCGGCGATGACGATCGCGGCGAGCGTGGCCTGCGGGAGCTTCTCGAACAAGCCGGTGAGGAACAGCAGCGTCAGGATGGTCAGGGCCGCGGCCGTCAGGGTCGAGACCTCCGAGCGGGCGCCGGCGGAGCCGTTGACGGCGGTCTTGGACAGGCTGCCGTTGACCACCATCCCGCTGGCGAGCCCGGCCCCGAGGTTGGCCGCCCCGAGCCCCATCAGCTCCCGGTTGGCGTCGATGTCGTAGCCCTCCTTCGCCGCGTACGTCTTCGCCGCCCCCAGGCCCTCGGCGAAGCCCACCAGCATCACGCCCACGCAGGCCCCGGCGAGGTCGCGCCAGTTGTCACCCGAGACGTCGGGCACGCCGAGCTGGGGCAGGCCCGCCTCGATGTGGCCGACCACTCCGAGACCGTGGTCGTCCAGGTCCAGCAGCCAGACCAGGGCGATGCTGCCGAGCGCCACCACGAGCGATCCGGGCAGCAGCGGGACGAAGCGCTTGAGCACCAGCAGCAGGGCCAGGCTGACCAGACCGACCGTGACGGTGAGCGGGTCGATGTCGCCGAGGTGGGAGAGGATGCTGCCGAGCTTCTCGAAGAAGTTGCCGCTGCCCGACGGGATGCCGAGCAGGTCGGGCACCTGGCCGATCATGATCGTGAGCGCCAGGCCGATGATGAAGCCCTTGAGCACCGGCTCGGAGATGAACGTCGCGATGAAGCCCAGCCGCAGCAGACCGGCGAGCAGGGCGACGACGCCCGTGGCCACCGCGAGCGCGGCGGTCAGCGCCAGGACGGTGGCCGTGTCGCGGTGCCCGGGGGAGACGGCGGCGATCGTGCTCGCCGAGAGCGCCGCCGTGGCCGACATCGGCGAGACCACCAGGTGCCGGGACGAGCCCACCACGGCGTACAGCGCGAGGGCGGGTACGGCGGCGTACAGGCCCACCACGGGCGAGACGCCGGCGATCGTGGCGTAGGCGAGGGACTCCGGGACGAGCACGGCCCAGACCGTCAGACCGGCCAGCAGGTCGGGGCGCACCCAGGACCGCTGGAACCCTGCGAAGGAGGGGGCGACGAGACGCGTCATCCTTTCCCATTCTTCCTGACGTGGTCGCGTTGCACGCGCTGCCCGACCACCGTCAGCGCGACCCACGCCACCGCGAAGACCACCGACCCGCCCGCGGAGTGCGGTCGCCACAGGGCCTCGGTCGAGTCGCTGCCCACCCGGCCCAGCCCCGAGAGGATCAGGACCGCACCCGCGGCCGCCGTCGCCCACGCCAGGAAGGTGCGCTGGAAGCGGTCGGCGAGGAATCCGACGACGACGGCCACCGCCGGGACGAAGACGAGGGCGAGCACCCAGTCGCTGCCGTGAGCGCCGCCGTTGACGAGCACGAACAGCTTCGCGCCGACCACGGCGCCGACCAGGAGGCCGGCCACGAAGAGCACGATCTTCGAGAGCACCAGGGTCAGCACGAACGCGCCCAGGGCCCCGGCCACGGAGACCACCAGGGTGGTCGTGGTGGAGGCGCCGAAGACGTCCGCCAGCAACCACGCCGTACCGAAGCCCGCGGCCAGCACCGCCAGCCGGACCGACCGTGCGCCGAAGAAGCACAGGACCGCGCCGACGAGGACGAGCGCCAGGGCTGACATCGCGACCTCCTCGTCGGCACCGGCACCCAGAGTGGGCCAGGGCAGGCGAGGCCGTCCTCGCCCGATTCCGGTGAGGCGCCGAGCAGTCGCACGGCCACCTACGGTCACCACGTCGAGGTGGCACGGTCCTCCTCGCAGGTCGAGAGGAACGCGCATGGGTTCCGTCATCGGAGACATCCTGCCGACTGCGCTGGGCGTCGCGATCTCGCCTGTGCCGATCATCGCGGTGATCCTGATGCTCCTGGCACCGCACGCGAAGGCCGCGAGCGTGGCGTTCCTCGTCGGTTGGGTCGCCGGCATCGCCATCCTCGTCACCGTCGTCGCGCTGGTCGTCGACCCGGTCGACGGTGCCTCGAGCGACTCGCCCTCGACGTTCTCCTCGGTGCTGAAGCTGGTGCTCGGTGCAGCCGCGGTCCTGCTCGGCCTCCAGCAGTGGGGCAAGCGCCCGAAGCCGGGCGAGGAACCCGTGATGCCTTCCTGGATGGCGGCGGTCGACACCATCACGCCGACCAAGGCACTCGGCCTGGGTGCGCTGCTCTCGGCGGTCAACCCCAAGAACCTGACCCTGTGCCTGGCCGGCGGTGTCTCGATCGGGGCCGGTGGACTCTCCGGTGGCGAGACCGCCGTGGCGATCGCGGTGTTCGTCGTGATCGGGTCCTTGTCGATCGCGGTTCCGGTGATCGGCTACCTCGTCGCCGAGTCGCGGATGCGCGAGCCCCTGCAGGAGCTGCGCGACTGGCTCACCCTCCACAACGCGGCGGTGATGACGGTGCTCCTGGTCGTCATCGGCGTCGCGATCTTCGGCAAGGGCCTGGCGGGGTTCTGAGGGGATGAGTCTGTTGACGAGAATGCTGATCCGGGTCGAGGGCGACCTGTCCGCGGACGTGACGGAGGTCTTCCCCCAGCTGACGTCGCGAGCACTGCCTCGTCAGTCGACGCTCACCGGCAACCTCGTCGACCAGGAGGAGCTGCAGGGCGTCCTGCACTACCTCCACACGATGGGCATCACCGTGCTGGAGATCGTCACGATCCCGGAGGACTGACCGCCACCGCTGTCTTCGCCAGGATCGCGCCCAGTGGGCCGAGCACCCACGCCCAGAACCGCGTGGGTCACCCGTCACGGGTGAGACCAGGCCCCTGAAGGCCTCGCTAAGGTCTGCCCGGGCCCCCGCGCGTCGCCGGCCCCGGGAAGGACGACCGCATGGATGCATGGGCCTGGCTCGCAGCCGCTCTCTCGACGCTCGTCGTGGTGGCGCACATCGCCATCTGCCTGCTGGCGCTGGGAGTGCTGCCGCAGAACCGCAAGCCGTCGACGGCCATGGCCTGGCTGATCCTGATCATCTCGGTGCCGGGTCTCGGCATCCTGGCCTACCTGCTGTTCGGCGGCACCAGCGTGGGCAAGGGCCGCAGCGAGTGGCAGCGCGAGGTCAACCAGCGGGTGATGGCTGCCCTCCAGGCCGAGTCGGTCCCGGAGGCAGGGGTCGACAGCGGCGCCGTCGCGGGCGACCACGGGCTCGCCGAGCTGAACCAGCGACTGGGCGCCCTGCCGATGCGTCCGGGGAACTCGGTCGAGATCTTCGCCGAGTACGCCGCCTCCTTCGAGGCGATGCGCGCCGACGTCGAGCAGGCTCGCGAGTTCGTGCACGTGGAGTTCTACATCTCCGCGTGGGACGAGATGACCGACGCCCTGTTCACCGCGCTGGCAGCGGCGGCCGACCGGGGTGTCGAGGTCAAGCTCCTCTTCGACCACCTCGGCTCGCGGGGCATCCCGGGCTACAAGGAGTTCACCGAGCGGCTGGACGGCACGCGCATCGTCTGGGCGCCGATGCTGCCGTTGTCCCTCAAGCGCGGCCAGGTGCGCCGTCCGGACCTGCGCAACCACCGCAAGCTGCTCATCGTCGACGGCCGCGTTGCCCACGCCGGCTCGCAGAACCTGATCGAGCCCGGGTACGACAAGCCGAAGAACCAGGAGCTCGGCCGGCACTGGGTGGACCTGATGGCCCGCGTCACCGGTCCGCTCGTGCGCCAGCTCGGGGTCGTCTTCGCCACCGACTGGTACGCCGAGAAGGGCGAGGAGGTCGTCTCGACCCTGGGCGAGGTCGAGCCGGACCCGGCCCTGTTCCCGCCACACACCGGGCGCGGCGCGGGACGTCTCGGCGCAGGTGGTGCCGAGCGGTCCGGGCTTCGCCACCGAGAACAACCTGCGCCTGTTCAACTCGATGATCTACTCCGCGCGCCGACGGCTGTCGCTGACCAGCCCGTACTTCGTGCCCGACGAGTCGTTGCTCTACGCGGTGACGACGGCCGCCCAGCGCGGCGTGGAGGTCGAGCTCTTCGTCTCGGCGACGGCCGACCAGTTCATGGTGGCCCACGCCCAGCGCTCCTACTACCTGCAGCTGCTCGAGTCGGGCATCCGGATCTGGCTCTACCCCGAGCCCGACGTCCTGCACGCCAAGCACTTCACCGTCGACGACGACCTCGCCGTGATCGGGTCCTCGAACATGGACTACCGCTCGTTCGCCCTCAACTTCGAGGTCGTGATGATGTTCGAGAGCCGCGACGTCGTGTCCCGTCTCGAGGCGGTGCAGGACAGCTACCGGGAGCTCTCCAGCGAGCTGACCCTGGAGAGCTGGCGCGAGCGCGGCTGGGGCCCGAAGTACGTCGACAACGTGATGCGGCTGACGGCCGGCCTGCAGTAAGGCGTCACGGGCTGGCGATCGGCTCGTCGCCGGTCGAGCTCCCGGAGGTGTGCCTGTGGTGGAGGTGCCAGCCGCCCCAGGCCAGGGCTCCGATCGGGATCGGCAGCCAGAACTGGAAGGTCCGGTAGAGCAGCACGGCCAGCACGGCTGCGTCGGCGCTGACCCCGGCGAGCACCAGGATCGAGGTCAGCCCGGCCTCCACGAACCCGAGACCTCCCGGGGTCACCGGCACCAGGGCCAGGGCGAGCGAGAGCACGTAGGCCAGCAGCACCATGGACGGGCGGGCCTGTCCGCCGACCGCGTAGACCGAGGCGACGAGGGCGGCGTAGTCGAACATCCTGTTCCCGGCGGCCGCGCCCAGCGCGCGGACCCAGTGCCCCTCGAAGGCGGCTGCGACGGCGTCACGCTGCGCGATCACCTTCTCCCGGATGTCGGCAGCGGGCACCGTGCGGCGTACGAGGTGGACCACGTGACCGGCCGCCGAGCCGACCATCCCGATCAGGCGGGTCGAGCGCAGCAGGGCGAGGCCGACGCCGACCAGCACCACCGCCACGATCACCGAGACCACCAGGCCGAGCTGGAGCTGCCGTGCCGGCGGCGGGTGGATGATCACCGCGGGGATGGTCAGCAGCGGCAGGGCGAGCAGCATCCCGGTCGTCAGCAGCCCGACGGCGCCGAGTGCGCCGGCGACGGTGCCGGTCTGCTCGCCGGCGCGCACGAGCATCGAGGCCTGGACGACCGAGCCGGTGGCGGAGCCTCCCGGCAGCACGCAGCTCGCCGCGTTGCCGGCCAGCTGGGAGCTGGCGATCGTCTGCCACCGCACGCGCGGGAGGACGATCGCGACGAGGACCCACAGGGACGCCCAGCTGCAGAGCTCGAGCAGGGCCACGAGGACGAACCATCCCGGCCGGACCACCCGGAGCCCGGGCCACTGGTCGAGCAGGGTGAGCACACCGGGCGCGACGACGTAGAGCCCCACCCCGGTGACGACCAGGGCGACCACCCGGCCGCCCCACCGGCGCAGGGGACCGCTCACGCCTCGGTGGCCTCCTCGAGCGAGGTCGGCGGGGCCTCGTCGCGGCCGAGCAGCCAGGTGTAGGCGAACCCGGCGATCAGGCCGCCGGCGAGCGGCGCCAGCCAGAACAACCAGAGCTGGCCGAGCGCGTCGGCGCCGGCGAAGATGGCCGGTCCGGTGGACCGGGCCGGGTTCACCGAGGTGTTGGTGATCGGGATGCTGACCAGGTGGATCAGGGTGAGGGAGAGGCCGATCGCGATCGGCGCGAAGCCCTTCGGGGCCCGGGTGTCGGTCGCGCCGAGGATGACCAGCAGGAAGAACGCGGTCAGCAGCACCTCGGTGAGGGCCCCGGCCGCGAGGTCGTAGCCGCCGGGGGACCGGTCGCCGTACCCGTTGCTGGCGAAGCCGCCCTTCTGCCCGGGGAAGCTGTCGGTCCCCGAGGCGATGGTCCACAGCGCCGCCGCCGCCACGATGGCGGCCAGCACCTGCGCCACGACGTACGGGATCACGTCGCGCCAGGGGAGCCGCCCCGACGCCGCCAGGCCGAGCGTGACGGCGGGGTTGAAGTGGCCTCCGGAGATGTGACCGACGGCGTAGGCCATCGTCGTCACGGCCAGCCCGAAGGCCAGGGCCACCCCGAGGAAGCCGATGCCCAGGGGGAACTTGGTCTCGTTGGTGAAGGAGGACGCGATCACGGCGCTGCCGCATCCCACGAAGACCAGCCAGAAGGTCCCGAGCACCTCGGCACCGAGCCGGTGTCGCATCGCGTAGGTCGGCATGGTTCCGCCTCTCGCACGTCGACAGCGGCCGTGCGCCGCCGCTCCCGGCGAGGCTATGACGTGGCTCGGTCGGGACCATTCACCCTTATCGGGTGACCGGGCCGCCCCCTCCGTGCCGTCCGTCCGGGGGTACGGCGCCACCACCTTGCGGTCGACCTCGACGAAGAGTCGGTCCAGGGCCCGGAGCGGGAGGTGGGTCTCGTGGCCGCCCAGCGCGTCGGTGGGCTCGGCGCTGGTCACCGACACCAGCGTGCCCGGTCCCGAGGGCGTCACCGAGGCCCGCATCTGGCAGGCGTCGTGCGGCGAGTCGGCCACCAGGGAGAACATCACGCAGGTACCGAACGCCTCGACGCTGTGCACATGGCCGTTGAGCGGTGGCAGCGACTTGATCAGGGCGGCGAAGACGCGTCTCCGGACGCGCAGGCGTGAAGTGCTGGTAGTCGGCGTTGGCCATGGAACTCCTCCCGAGAACGGCGCGCCGATGCTAGGGCCCGTCGTGGCGGTCTCGTGGTGACCTGTCCCCGTCCGTGGACGAGACGCGGCGTTGGTATAGGCCGCGCCCGTCCTAAGTCATGAAAAACTGGGCCGAAAGGCGCACACTCTCACGGTCACGGGACCGTCTGCCCGACTGTCCCGCACGTCCACGGGGGTGGCTTGATCAAACGTGCACGCGGGGAATTCATGAGCTGGATGTCGGACCGGATCGCGCGGCTGCGCGGCGTACCCAAGCAGGGTGGCGCGCACGTGCGGGGTCCGATCGTGCCCGAACCCCGGTCCGAGACCACCCTGTTCCCGGCGCCCAGGAGCGGCGACTGGTCGGCCACCCCGGCGCTCGAGCCGGTGGCCACCGCGCGGGTGCTGGTCGCCGCGCGTGACGACGACGTGCGCTACCTGCTGCAGCGCCGCTGCCAGCTCAGCGACCGCCTCCAGGTGGTGGCCGAGACCAAGGAGCCGGTCAGCTCGCTGCGTGCCGCCGCGCGGCTGCGACCCGAGCTGATCGTGGTGCAGGTCCAGAGCGCGAGTGACACCGAGGTCGAGCTGATCACCGCCTTCAAGGAGCTCTCGCCCGACGTCGAAGGTCTTCGCCTACTCCACCCTCCCGGGTGGTGCCGCCGTCTCCGCGGCGATGACGGCCGGGGCCGACCGCTACGCCATGGCCGGCACCCCCCTGACCACGTTGACGGCCGAGATCGAGGGCCTGGTCAGCCAGACCCGCCCGCTCGGGTAGCGGCGCCCCTGCCGGTCAGCCGAGCTCGCGGTCGAGGTTGATGGCGGCGCTGATCAGGGACAGGTGGGTGAACGCCTGGGGGAAGTTGCCGAGCTGCTCACCGGTGAGGCCGATCTGCTCGGCGTACAGGCCGAGGTGGTTGGCGTAGGTGAACATCTTCTCCAGCGCGAGCCGGGCGTCGTCGAGGCGACCGGCCCGGGTGAGCGCCTCGACGTACCAGAACGAGCAGAGCGAGAAGGTGCCCTCGACCCCGTCGACGCCGTCGGGGGAGGCCGACAGGTCGTAGCGGAAGACCAGGCTGTCGTAGACGAGCCGCTCCTCGATCACTGCCAGCGTGGAGAGGAAGCGTGGGTCGCTGGGGGAGAGGAACTTGACCATCGGCATCAGGAGCACGCCGGCGTCGAGGGTGTCGGCCCCGGCGTGCTGCATGAACGCGCCGACCTCCTCGTCCCAGTGGTCCTCCATGATCCGGTGGTAGATCTCGTCGCGCACCTCGGCCCAGCGCGACAGCTCGCCGGGCAGGCCGCGCTGCCGGGCGACCCGCATCATCCGCTCGATCGCGACCCAGCACATCAGCAGCGACGTGGTGTGGTGGCGCGGGTCGTTGCGGATCTCCCACATGCCGGCGTCGGGCTCGTCCCAGTTGTCCAGCAGCCACTCCAGCGCGCGGGTCAGGTCGCCCCAGGTCTCGGCGCTGATGCCCTTGCCGTACTTGTTGAACAGGTAGACCGAGTCGATCAGCTCGCCGTAGATGTCGAGCTGGAGCTGGTCGACGGCACCGTTGCCGATCCGCACCGGGCGCGAGTCGCGGTACCCGGCGAGGTGGGGCAGCTCCTGCTCGTGCGGCACGTTGCCGTCGATGTCGTAGAGCACGCTCAGGGGGCCGAGCTCGCCGGTCTGCCCCTTCGCCATCCGCTCGGAGAGCCAGCGCATGAAGCCCGAGGCCTCGTCGGTGAACCCCAGCCGCAGCAGGGCGTAGAGGCTGAAGGCGGCGTCGCGCACCCAGACGTAGCGGTAGTCCCAGTTGCGGGAGCCGCCGATCGACTCCGGGAGGCTGGTGGTCGGCGAGGCGATGATCGCGCCGGTCGGCTCGTGGGTCAGCAGCTTCAGGGTGAGCGCGGAGCGGTTCACCGTCTCGCGCCAGCGCCCCTTGTACGTCGACGTGCTGATCCAGCTGCGCCAGAAGTCCGCCGTCAGCTGGAACAGGTCGTCGCTGTCGGCGCCGTCCTCCGCCGAGACGTCCTGGCCCTCGGCGAGGACCTCGAGGCAGAACAGGGCCTCGGTGTCGTCCTCCTCCAGCGAGACCTCGGCGGTGACCACGCCGTCCTCCAGGACGAGGTCCGTCGTCGCGGTCAGGCCGAGCCGCAGGCCGCCCCCGGTGAGGCACACCCCGTGGTCGGTCTGCTCGAGGTCGGGCGTGATCGCGGCCGTAGTCGGGCCGCGCCGCCATCGTCATCCGCAGGTGGGTGCGACCGCGCACGGCCACCACCCGCCGCACGATGCGCTGCCGGTGCTGCTCGTCGCCTGCCTTCACCAGTGGCATGAAGTCGTGCACCTCGGCCACGCCCTGCTCGGTCATCAGCCGGGTGACCAGGATGTTGGAGTCCGGGAAGTAGAACTGGCTCGTGGTGGCCTCCGCCCCCACCGGCTCCAGCCGCCAGAAGCCGCCCTTCTCGGGGTCCAGCAGCGACCCGAAGATGCTGGGGGAGTCGAAGCGGGGGGCGCAGAACCAGTCGATCGTCGTCTCCGAGCCCACGAGGGCGCAGGTGCGGAGGTCTCCGATCAGGCCGTGCTGCGCGATGGGGAGGTAGGAGGCGTCTGGCACAACGGCACCGTAGACGTCCCGCGGCCGGCCACGCCGCCAGAACGGCCCGAAATGGACCGCACGGCGTTGCGCCGCTCACCCCGACTGGCCCCTAGTTCCGCCGAGAGGGGGCTCGTGGTTGCTCCGATCGCGGCGAGAGGGGCTTTCTGGTTGGCGTCTGACCCGCTCGGCAGTAGGCGCCAACCATGGGTCGCCTCTCGGCGAGTGACAGCCAACCTTGAGCCCCCTCTCGGCGTAATTGGAAAGGGAGGGTCTGGGGATGCCTGCGCTGTGATCGCCCGGCTTCCTCGTCGTGATCTTGCCGCGATAGCGTCGCAGGCCCAGAGGAGGTCGGTGATGGACGAGGTGCCCGACGACAAGGTCGTCCCGGTCTTCTTCCTCTCCGACAGCACCGGCATCAGCGCCGAGACGATGGGCAACGCGCTGCTCATCCAGTTCCCCGACCGGATCTTCGACCGGACCCTGATCCCGTTCATCACCACGGTCGAGCACGCCCACCGGGTGGTGGCGATGCTCGACGGGCTGATGGAAGGCCCCGTCACCCCGCTCGTCTTCACCACTGCCGCGGTCGACGAGGTGCGCCAGGAGCTCGCGAAGACCAAGGCGCCGATCATCGACTTCTTCGACCTGCACATGCAGCGGGTCGAGGAGGTCCTCGGCGAGCGGGGAATCCACCAGGCAGCCCGGCTGCACGGCATGGGCGACGTCAAGCGCTACAACAACCGGATGGCCGCGGTCGAGTTCACCATCGAGCACGACGACGGGCAGAGCTCGCGGGCGATGGAGCGGGCCGACGTGATCCTGCTGGCGCCGTCGCGCTGCGGCAAGACGCCCACCAGCATGTACCTGGCGCTGCAGCACGGCCTGTTCGTGGCGAACTACCCGCTCGTCGACGAGGACCTCGAGCAGGAGCACCTGCCCCGACCCGTCCGCGACTACCGCGAGCGCTGCTTCGGGCTGATCACCACCGTCGACCGGCTCAGCCGCGTGCGTGGCGAGCGGCGGCCCGCCTCGCGCTACGCCTCGTCGGAGCAGTGCCGGTGGGAGCTGCGGCGGGCCAAGCAGCTGTACGCCGCCCACCGGGTGCCCGTGGTCGACACCTCGGCGCGCTCGGTGGAGGAGATCTCCACGGTGATCATGCAGACGCTCGTCCGGGGAACAGAGAAACCGAGCAGCGGGCGCCGTCGGTCCCAGGGCTCGCCGACCTACCAGCAGGAGGAGCAATCGTGAACGACGCAGCGAAACAGCCCAGCGTGCGGTGGTTCTCCGAGCTCGGCATGGACGACCTCGACCAGGTCGGGGGCAAGAACGCCTCCCTGGGCGAGATGGTCGCGAACCTCACCGACCTCGGGGTCAGCGTGCCCGACGGCTTCGCCACCACGGCCGAGGCCTTCCACCGGTTCATGACGACCGACGGCCTCGACGACCGGATCGTCGAGCGGCTGAAGGGTCTCGACACCGACGACACCCGCGCGCTCGCCGGGGCCGGCAAGGAGATCCGCGGCTGGATCGTCGAGCAGGAGTTCCCCGACGGGCTCGAGGACGAGATCCGCGAGGCCTTCGAGAAGCTGGTCGACGAGTTCGACGGCGATGACAGGGCGAGCCGTCGTTCGCCGTACGCTCCTCGGCCACCGCCGAGGACCTGCCCGATGCCTCCTTCGCCGGGCAGCAGGAGACCTTCCTCAACGTGCGCGGCATCGACTCGGTCCTGCTCGCGGTGCGCGAGGTCTACGCCTCGCTCTACAACGACCGCGCGATCGCCTACCGCGTGCACCACGGGTTCGAGCACGCCGAGGTCGGCATCTCGGCCGGGGTGCAGCGGATGGTGCGCTCCGACCTCGCCTCCTCGGGCGTGATGTTCACGATGGACACCGAGTCCGGCTTCGACGACGCGGTGTTCATCACCTCGGCGTACGGGCTGGGGGAGGGGGTCGTGCAGGGGGCGGTGAACCCCGACGAGTTCTACGTCTACAAGCCGGCGCTGAGGGCGGAGCGGCCGGCGATCCTCAAGCGGGGCATCGGCAGCAAGTCCACCAAGATGATCTACACCGACGACGCGGAGGTCGGGAAGACCACCGCGTTCGTCGACGTCGACGACGCCGAGGCCCGGCTGTTCAGCCTGGACGACGCCGAGGTCGAGGAGCTGGCCCGGCACGCGCTGACCATCGAGGAGCACTACGGCCGGCCGATGGACATCGAGTGGGCCAAGGACGGCCTCGACGAGAAGCTCTACGTCCTCCAGGCGCGGCCGGAGACGGTGCAGTCGCGCAAGACGGGGGTGCTCGAGCGGTTCAAGATCGACAGGTCCGTGACCAAGGACGCGTCGGTGCGGGTGGAGGGTCGCGCGATCGGCCAGAAGATCGGCTCCGGCGCCGTACGCGTGCTCGGCTCCTCGGAGGAGATGCACGACTTCAACGAGGGCGAGGTGCTCGTCGCCGACATGACCGACCCCGACTGGGAGCCGATCATGAAGCGCGCCGCCGCCATCGTCACCAACCGCGGCGGGCGCACCTGCCACGCCGCGATCATCGCCCGCGAGCTCGGCATCCCGGCGGTGGTCGGCACCCGGAGCGCCACCAAGGACCTCGGCGACGGCGACGAGGTCACGGTGTCCTGCGCGGAGGGCGACACCGGCTTCGTCTACGACGGCCTGCTCGACTTCGAGGTGGAGACCACCGAGCTCGACTCGATGCCGGACATCCCGGTGAAGATCATGATGAACGTCGGCACGCCGGACCAGGCCTTCGCGTTCTCCCGGCTGCCGCACCACGGTGTCGGGCTGGCCCGGCTGGAGTTCATCATCAACCGCCAGATCGGGATCCACCCCAAGGCGCTGCTCGACCTGGCCTCCGACGACTTCGACGACTCCGAGGACGACGGTGACCTCCGCGAGGAGATCGAGGAGCTGATCGCCGCCTACCCCGGCCCGCGCGAGTTCTTCGTGCAGCGCGTGGCCGAGGGTGTCTCGATGATCGCGGCCGCGTTCGCGCCGGAGCCGGTCATCGTGCGGATGAGCGACTTCAAGTCCAACGAGTACGCCAACCTCGTCGCCGGCCCGCGCTACGAGCCCGACGAGGAGAACCCGATGATCGGCTACCGCGGCGCCTCGCGGTACCTCTCGGAGGAGTTCGCCGAGTGCTTCGCGATGGAGTGCGAGGCGCTGCTGCACGTGCGCGACGAGATGGGGCTCACCAACGTCAAGATCATGATCCCGTTCGTGCGCACCGTCGCCGAGGCCAAGGGCGTCATCGACCTGCTCGGCGAGCACGGCCTCGTCCGCGGCGAGAACGACCTGCAGGTGGTGATGATGTGCGAGGTGCCGTCCAACGCGGTCATCCCCGAGCAGTTCCTCGAGCACTTCGACGGGTTCTCGATCGGCTCGAACGACCTCACCCAGCTCACCCTCGGGGTCGACCGTGACTCCAGCCTGGTGGCGGAGAGCTTCGACGAGCGCGACCCCGCGGTGCTCGAGCTGCTGAAGCGGGCGATCACGGCCTGCCGCGACCTCGACAAGTACGTCGGCATCTGCGGCCAGGGGCCCTCGGACCACCCGGACCTCGCCGAGTGGCTGCTCGAGCAGGGCATCGAGTCGATGTCGCTGAACCCCGACACCGTCGTGGACACCTGGCTCCGGCTGGCCAAGGTCGACGCCAAGAGCTAGGAGAAGTCCACGGCGATCGTCTCGTCGCCGCGGGCGCGCCAGCCCAGGTCGGTGAGCAGCCGGTTGGCGTCGGGCTCGCTGCTGACCGGGATCGACCACTCGTCCTCGGCGAGCGCCCGCCGCGGCACGTGGTCACGCACCAGCAGCTGGACGTAGCCGGGCTTGCCGCCGATCTGGCGCACGCCCAGGACGTTGCCCCAGTCGACCTGCACCCGGCGCTGCGAACGCCGGATCACCACGCCCTCCGTGTCCCAGGTCGTCGTGGCGCCACGGTGTCGGTAGAGCCCGTCGTCGAGGTCGTGCATGGCCGGAAGGTAGCCGGTGCGAGGTGACCGGCCCGACGAGTGGTCGAGACCAGTGCGGCCGGACGAGTCAGTGCGTGGTCAGGGAGCGGCCGCCCGGAGCTTCTCGAGCAGCGGCTCGGCCGCCTCGGCCAGGAACTGCTCCTGGGTGTCGCCGCCGACCTGGACGAGCGCGACGTCGGTGAAGCCGGCCTCCCAGAAGGGCCGGACCGCCTCCACGACGGCGTCGAGGTCCGGGCCGCAGGGGATGTTGTCGGCGACGTCCTCGCGGCGTACGAACTGGGTGGCCCCGGCGAATCCCGCCGTCGTCGGCAGGTCCGCGTTGACCGACCACCCGCCGGCGAACCAGCGGAACTGGTCGTGTGCCCGGTCGATGGCCGCCTCCTCGTCCGGGTCCCAGCAGATCGGGATCTGGCCGATGGCGCGGGCGGGATCGCCGATGGTGGGCGCTCCGTCGGTGTCGTTCCACTTCTGGACGACCTCGCTGAGCGGCTCGACCGCGATCATGTGGTCGGCCAAGCGGCGCCAGGGCCTGCACCGCGCGGTCGCCGGCGACCGCGACCGCGATCCCGACGGGGTCGTCGGGCAGGTCCCAGATCCGGGCCGAGTCGACCTGGAAGTACTCACCCCGGTGGTCGACCAGGTCGCCGGTGTGCAGCTTCCGGATGATCCCGATGGCCTCGTCGCAGCATCGCCTCGCGCTGCTGCAGAGCCGGCCAACCCCGGCCGACGACGTGCTCGTTGAGGTTCTCGCCGGTGCCGAGGCCGAGGGTGAACCGGCCCTCCGACAACAGCTGCACGGTCGCTGCCTTCTGGGCCACCACCGCCGGGTGGTAGCGCACGGTCGGGCAGGTCACGTAGGTCATCAGGTCGACCCTGGTGGTGGCGTGGGCGACGGCTCCGAGCACCGACCAGGCGTACGGCGCGTGGCCCTGCGCGCTGAGCCAGGGGAAGTAGTGGTCGCTCATCACCTCGAGGTCGAAGCCGACCTCCTCGGCACGCACGGCGTGGTCGACGAGGTCCCTCGGGCCGCTCTGCTCGGTCATCAGGGTGTAGCCGAACCTGGTCATGCGTCTCCTTGCTCGGGTCTTGGTGTCGTCAGGCGTGCGTCACGACAGCGGGGACAGGTACTTCTCCCAGTCCAGGTCGAGCAGGTCCTCGGGCACGTCGACGACCAGCGCGGCACCCGCGTCGACGGAGCTCGGCCTCGCCGTAGCCGCCGGAGCGCAGTGCGAGGCAGCGCATGCCGGCCCGCTCGGCCGACTCGACGTCGTACGGGGTGTCGCCGACCATCACCGCGGCGGTGACGTCGTCGAGCCGGTCGAGGGTCACCTGCAGCAGGTCCGGCTCGGGCTTCGAGTCGTCGACGTCCTCGGAGGTCGTGAGCACCGCGATGTCGTCGGCCACGTCGAGCATCGTCACCGCCTCGCGGGAGAACTCCGGGTCGCCGGACGACGCGAGGGCGACCTGGAACCCGGCCTTGCGCAGCGACGCGATCAGCTCGGCGGCGCCCGGCAGGGGGCAGACCTCGCTCCTGATCGCGGCGTACTCCTCGCGCCACCGGTCGCGCAGCTCGTCGCCGTGGCGCTCCTCGATGGTGTCGCCGGCGACGTGCGCGACGAGCTTGTCGCCGCCCATGCCGACGGCCCGGTGGATCCGCCACAGCGGGATCGGCGTGCCGATGCTGTCGAAGGCACGCTGCCAGGCGATCGCGTGGTGGTACGTCGAGTCGATGAGCGTCCCGTCGATGTCGAAGAGCACGGCGCTCGAGGAGTCAGGCATGTGCATGTGGGTACCCCATCGTCTGGAAAGGAGTCAGGTCATGCCGAGCAAGTCAGCGAACGTGAAGAACGAGAAGCAGTACGAGAAGCTCAAGGACAAGGGGATGTCCAAGGAGCGTGCCGCCAAGATCGCCAACTCGCCCGACGCCTCCAAGCACGGCGGCGAGCAGAGCGGCAAGGGCGGCGACAGCTCCCAGGGCGGCACCACTGCCCAGAAGAAGAAGGCCGGCCGCAAGGGCGGGAAGGCAGCCTCGAAGAAGTCCTGATCCGGGGGAACGGCCAGGAATTCTCGAGGGGTCCTCAGTCCTCCAGGGAGAGGGTCCGGCCTCGCTCGGCGAGCTGGATCCTTCCGGCGAAGCCGGACTCTCGCGCGTGGTCGGCCAGGGTCGAGCACGGGTCGCGGAAGACCCGGTAGTCGTCGTAGTGCACGCCGATCGCGTTGCGGGGTGCGACACGGCGGAGGAAGTCGACGCCTTGGGCGACGTCCATCGTGACGGTGTGCAGGAGCACGCGGGTGCCGCCGAGGTGGATCACGGCGACGTCGATCTCGGGATGACGACGGGAGATCTCGGTGAGGTGTTCTCCGGTGAGGGTGTCGCCGCTGACGTAGACACGCCGCGCTGTCTCGCCGCCCCGCGCGAGCTCGAGCATGGAACCCATCACCGGCGGAAGCAGGGCACCCATCACGCCCGCGGGCGTGCACCGCCGGCATGGCCTGCACGGTCAGGGTCCAGTCGTCCTCGCTGAGCTTCGCGCTCTCCCAGGTGCGCAGTCCCTCGGTGGTGAAGCCCCACGAGTGCAGGCGACGGGCCGCCTGGGGCGTCGTGAGCACCGGCTGGTCGCGAGTGAGACCTCGTCTCGCGACTCGGTCGAAGTGGTCACCGTGCAGGTGGGAGAGCACGATCGCGTCGAGCCGGGGCAGGTCGTCGGGCTGCTGGGAGGGCTCGCTCAGCCGCTTCGACCACAGGCCCTTGCCGAGGTACGCGCGTTGACCTCGGTGAAGGAAGTTGGGATCCGTCAGCAGGGTGAAGGGGCCCAAACGCAGGACCGTCGTCGCCGTACCGATGAACTCCAGGCTGTCCACGAGGTCGTGGGTACCCAGCATCTCGGGCTCCATACCGGGACTGCCTACGTGGCCTCAGGCGCGCACCCGCCGCCGGTCGTCGGGCAGGCGGACGGTGAGCCCGGCCCGGTCCAGGTGGTCGAGCAGGGGGAGCGCCACGCGACGGCTGGTGCTCGAGTGCCTGGCGCGCCTCGCTGGTGCTGAACGGCTGCGGCAGCTCCCGCAGCACGTCGAGCGCCTGCTGGTCAGCGCCCGGCAGCAGTGCCACGTCCGCACTCACCCGCAGCAGGTGACCTCCGCGCTCGAGCACGGCGAGGGCTCGCGCGTCCAGGCCGAGGTCGCGCAGACGTGCACGGTCCGGCGCGTCGAAGGGGTCGTCCTCCAGCTGGACGCGCACCTGCGCGAGCGCGGCGGCCAGCTCGGCCGGCAGCTCGGCGTCGCCGGCGACGATCACGCCCTGCCGCTCCTGCAGCGGCGGTGCCACGAGCGCAGACACGAGCTCCGGGTCCGGCAGTGCCAGGCGACGGGCGGCCACCGCGGTGGTCAGTGGGGGGTCGAGCGGCCCGACGCCCTGCGCCAGCTCGACCAGTCGATCCCGGAGCTCGGCGGCCCGGCGTTCCCCGATCAGCCAGTCGCCGGCCCGGACCGCGCCGTGTGGCAGCGGTTCGGGCTCCACGCCGATGCGCACCAGCTCCGAGCGTCGTACGACGCCACGCAGGTCGAGCTCGTGCGGCCAGGGAGCCGTCGTGCTCCTCCAGCGCCTCGGCCCGAGCGGCGGCCGCGCCGCGACGGTCCAGCGGCGGTGGCCACGGGTCGACGACCCGGACGCCCCACAGCCGACGGCTGCCCGGGTCGCGCAGCAGCGCCCGGTCACCGACCCGGAGGGGCAGATCGGCCTGCAGCCGGAGCCTGGCGTGGTCGACACCCAAGGGACGCGCGTGCACCCCCACCACGGCCGATCCGAGGTGCAGCACGGGTTGCTCGGGCAGCTCGTCGGCCGCGGCCACCCGGACGTCGACCAGCGACGTCGTCCTGAAGGCGCGTGGGGTCACCAGGGGAGTGCCACGCCGGATCGCGGCGGGGGCGCGACCACCGAGGTCGAGCGCGACCCGGGCCACGCCACTCACCTGCGGGCGGGCGACCTCGAGGGCCTCGATGCCGCGGACCCTGACCTCCACGTCACCCATCGCGAGGGTGTCGCCCACGGCGACGGTCCCCTCGGGAAGCGTGCCGGTGACCACCGTCCCGGCCCCGCGGACGTGGAAGCGGCGGTCGACCCAGAGCCGTACGTCGGCGTGTGGATCTGGCTCGGGCACACCGCGCAGGACCTCGACGAGCGCCCGCCGCAGGTCCTCGAGACCCGCGCCCGTGCGCCCGCTGACCACCACGGCCGGTGCACCGGCCAACGAAGTGCGACCGAGCTCGGCCCGGGCGCGCTCGAGAGCCACGGCCGGGTCGGCCAGGTCGCTGCGCGTGACGACGAGCAGGCCGTGCGAGACGCCGAGCGCGTCCAGGGCGGCGAGGTGCTCGGCCGCCTGCGGCATCCAGGGATCGTCGGCGGCGACGACGAACATGACCACCGGCACCGGCCCGACACCGGCAAGGGTGGTGGCGATGAACTTCTGGTGCCCCGGCACGTCGACGAACGCGACCTCGCCCACCCCGTCGAGATCGGTCCAGCAGTAGCCGAGCTCGATCGAGAGGCCGCGCTCGTGCTCCTCCTCGAGGCGGTCGGGGTGCCGCCCGGTCAGGGCCTCGACCAGGGTGGACTTGCCGTGGTCGACATGACCGGCGGTGGCGACGACGTGCACGTCAGGCCTCGCTCTTGAGGGCCTGCCGCACCGCCTCCACCAGGTCGGCGTCGTGCTCCTCCGGGACCGCGATCAGGTCCAGCAGGAGACGGTCGGACACCACGTGCCCGACGACCGAGGGTTCGCCCAGCCTCAGGCTCGCAGCGAGGGACGCGGGTAGCGACACGGCGGCACTCGCGAGCACCACGCCCGGTGCGCCGCCGCCGCCGACCGCCGCCTCGGAGGTCACCGCGGTCGCCGGCTCCCCGATCTCGTCCGCCACGCGTCGGGCCCGCAGCATCAGCTCCTCGGGCAGCGACGCGAGGGCTCGGGACACCGGTGGCTCGGGGCCGGTGAGCGTGGCCTCCAGGGCGGCCAGGGTCAGCTTGTCGACGCGTACCGCTCGCGCGAACGGATGCCGGCGCAGCCGTTCGACGAGGTCGGCGTCGCCCAGCAGGAGACCGCACTGCGGCCCGCCGAGGAGCTTGTCGCCCGAGGCGGTCACCAGGTCTGCGCCGGCACGGAGGTACGACGCGGCGTCGGGCTCGTCCGGCAGCCGCGGGTGTGGGGCCAGCAGTCCGGAGCCGATGTCGGCCACGACCGGCACCGGCAGTGTCGACAGCTCGCCCACGGACACCGCGGAGGTGAACCCCTCGACCCGGAAGTTCGACGGGTGCACCTTCAGCACGAAGGCGGTGTCGGGGCCGAGGGCCGCTTCGTAGTCGGCCAGGCGTACCCGGTTCGTCGTACCGACCTCGCGCACACGGGCCCCCACGGACTCCAGGAGCTCGGGGATCCGGAAGCCGTCGCCGATCTCGACCAGCTCGCCGCGCGCCACCACCACCTCGCGTCCGACGGCCAGTGCGCACGTGACGAGGGCCAGTGCGGCCGCGCCGTTGTTGACGACGTGCACTCCACCGGCGTCGGGCACTCGCGCAGCCAGGGCGTCCAGGGCCGCGGCGCCACGACCACCTCGCCGCCCGGTGCTGAGGTCGAGCTCCACGTCGGTGGCCCCGGCCGCGACGGTCATTGCTTCCACGGGCGGCGGGGGAGAGCGGAGCGCGCCCGAGGTTGGTGTGCACCACGACACCCGTGGCGTTGAGGACCGGCCGCATCGAGCCAGCCGAGCGGGGCAGTCGTTCCAGCACGACCGCCACGACGTCGGCCGGGTCGACCGACCCCGCCCGGCAGTCCTCCAGCACCTCGTCGACGACACCTTTCACCGTCACACGCCCGAGACGGGCCTGCGCCTCGGCCACAGGGGGTGCTGCCAGGACGGCATCCGTCCTGGGCGTACGGCGGCGCGGATCGGTCACGCTGTCAATCTAGAGGTGTGCGCGCTCGCACTCATCCGTGCAGCCGGATCACCGCAGTGGCGAGCTGGTGAACGGGGATGTCTGCGCGCAGTGCCGCGTCCCGGAGGCGCTCCTCCGCGGTCGCGACGTCCATCCCGAGTCGAGCGGCCAGCACCCCCACTGCCCGGTTCGTCTCCGCCTCTGCACGGAGCCGCTCCGGGCTCTGCTCGGCCTGACGGCGGGTGCTGAACGAGAGGTCGGCATTGCGGACGGCTTCGGGTGCGGAGGCTCCCAGGATCTGCGCCAGCTGCTCGTGGTGCCCCTCGAAGCAGTGCGCGGTGCCGCCGTAGAGGTTCACGGTGCCGACGACCCGTCCTTCGTCGGTGAGCGGCAGGGTCAGGGTGCTGTGCACGCCGTAGGCCGCCGTCGCCTCGGCGAAGAGTCGCCACGGGTCCTCGCTCATGAGCTCGGGGCTGGTCGTCTCGATGCCGTGGCCCGCGCTGATGGAGTCGACGCAGGGCCCGCTGTCGAGGTACTGCACCCCGTCGAGTGCGGCGATGTCCTCGTCGGTGGCCGCCAACGTGAACGTCACCCCCTCCTCGAGCCAGGCCAGGCTGAGCCCGATGCACTCGGGCACGACGCGCGAGACTTCGTCACCCAGCGACTGGAGGCCGCTCAGCACCTCTCCGTCGCCCAGGGTCCGGTCGAGCTCGACCGCGGTCTCGATGGTCTCCGGGATCGGCTTCACGGCTCACCAGCCGTCTTTCTCGGCCATCTGGGGCTCGCTCTCCTCAGGTTCGGGGCGTGCGCTGGCGGTACCCGGACGCGTCGCATCCATGCGCCAGGATCGGAGGTAGTGTCGGACACTCACACCGGCTTCAGCAACGGGGCCGGTCGGTTCACAGGGTTCCGTCGAGCACGCCCTTCTCTGTGCGCCTTCTCAGCGCTCAGCGAACGGACCTGCCATGCAAGGCGATCTGGCCGCAGCCCTCGCGGCTGCCGTACGCAGCATCGGTCGAGCAGAGACCACAGAGGAAAAGCTCACTGCCATCGTCGAGACGTTGGCGATCTCCCTCCCCGACTTCGCACACATCGGCATCTCCACCGTCGACAAGTCCGGTGAGGTGAGGACGCAGGTGGCCACCACCCAGCTCGTCTGGGACCTCGACGCCCTCCAGTACGAGCTCGGGGAGGGGCCGTGCATGGACAGCATGCGCGGCGCCACCCACGTCGAGGCGCCGCACATCGCCGCGGACGACCGATGGCCACGTTTCGTCCCGCGCGCGGTGGAGCTCGGACTCAAGTCGCAGATGGCGGTGAAGCTGTACGTCGACGACGACGCGACCTTCGGCGGACTGAACATGTACTCGGTGAGCTCGGAGGAGATCGAGGAGTCAGCGGTGGGGATCGCGGGGCTGTTCGCCACCCAGGCCGCAGTGGCGTTGGGGCAGTCGTGGCAGCTCGACCAGCTGCACGAGGCACTGCAGACCCGGCAGATGATCGGGCAGGCGGTGGGGCTGGTGATGGCGCAGTACTCGCTGAGCGACGACGCCGCGTTCGACTTCCTGGTCCGCACCTCGTCGTACGCCAACCTCAAGCTGCGCGACGTCGCGGCACGCATCATCAGCGAGCACGTGCGCAACGCAGGGTCGTTGCCGGACGATCGGCCGCGTCGGCGCTGAGTCGTGTGGCGGAGGCGGACGGGAATCGAACCCGCCTGGCCGGGATACCCGGCCACGACAGTTTTGAGGACTGCGCCCGTCACCAGACGAGGTACGCCTCCGCGGCTCAACCTACAAGAACAGATGCGACGAGTAGTGGCGTGGACGTGGCATGAAAACACCTGCTCGTGGGAACGTGGGTCTCGTGCTGGAGGACGGTCGATGAGCGGCAAGGCGTTCCTCGAGCTGTGGCCACTGGTCCGCCAGCTTCGCGGCCACGACCGCCTGGGGCGGGGCAAGGCCGCGCAGTCCGCGCGCAGCGAGACACTGACACCTCGGACGGTGGAGGCCGACTCGGTGGTCAGCTCGATCTGCCCCTACTGCGCTGTTGGTTGCGCCCAGAAGGTGTTCGTCAAGGACGGCAAGGTCACCCAGATCGAGGGCGACCCCGCCAGCCCGATCTCGCGCGGCCGGTTGTGCCCCAAGGGCAGCGCCACCAAGCAGCTGGTCACCTCCCCGTCCCGCGTGACGACCGTCCGCTACCGGCGGCCGCACGGCACCGAGTGGGAGGACCTCGAGCTCGACACCGCGATGGACATGATCGCGGACCGCGTCATCAAGACCCGCAAGGAATTCTGGGAGTGGGAGGCCGACGGCCACCGCACCCGTCGCACGCTCGGCATCTCGAGCCTCGGAGGAGCGACCCTCGACAACGAGGAGAACTACCTCATGAAGAAGCTCTACACGGCGATGGGTGCGATCCAGATCGAGAACCAGGCGCGCATTTGACACTCCTCCACGGTGCCCGGTCTGGGGACCTCGTTCGGCCGTGGTGGCGCAACAACCAACCTGATGGACCTGCAGAACGCTGACTGCATCCTCATCGAGGGATCCAACATGGCCGAGGCGCACCCGGTGGGCTTCCAGTGGGTGATGGAGGCCAAGCGGCGGGGCGCGACGATCATCCACGTCGACCCGCGGTTCACCCGCACCTCGGCCGTCGCTGACATCCACGTCCCGATCCGGGCCGCCTCCGACATCGCCTTCCTCGGCGGCCTGGTCAACCACGTGCTCAGCAACGACCTCGACTTCCGCGAGTACGTCGTCGCCTACACCAACGCGGCCAACATCATCCACGACGGTTTCCAGGACACCGAGGACCTCGACGGCCTGTTCTCCGGCTTCGACCCGGAGACCGGCCAGTACGACCCGGTCACCTGGCGCTACGAGCCGCCCGAGGACCCCAACGAGGAGGAGCAGGAGCGGATCGAGGAGTTCGAGCGCAACGAGCGCGGTGGCGGCAGCCATGGCGAGTCGCACCAGGCCGCGCAGTCGGAGGCCCACGGCTCCGGTGGCGCCCCGGTCAGCTGGAAGGGCCGGCGCGACGAGACGCTCCAGGACCCGCACTGCGTGTTCCAGATCCTCAAGCGGCACTTCGCCCGCTACACCCCCGAGATGGTGCAGGAGGTCTGCGGGATCGAGCCCGAGCAGTTCCACCAGGTGGCCGAGGCGCTGACCCGCAACAGCGGCCGGGAGCGGACGACGGCCCTCTGCTACGCCGTGGGGTGGACCCACCACAGCGTCGGGGCGCAGATGATCCGCACGGCGGCGATCCTGCAGCTGCTGCTGGGCAACATCGGCCGTCCCGGTGGCGGGATCCTCGCCCTGCGCGGCCACGCCAGCATCCAGGGCTCGACCGACATCCCGACCCTGTTCAACATCCTTCCCGGATACCTGCCGATGCCCCACGCCGACCAGCACCGGAGCCTGGACGACTGGGTGCGCGACGACGAGGGCAAGACCGGGTTCTGGGGCAACGTCCGTACCTACAGCGTCAGCCTCCTCAAGGCCTACTGGGGCGACGCGGCCACGGCCGAGAACGACTTCTGCTTCGACTACCTGCCTCGGGTGAGCGGAGACCACTCCACGTACACCACCGTCAAGGGCCAGATCGAAGGTCGCAGCAAGGGCTACTTCCTGGTGGGCGAGAACCCCACCGTCGGCTCGGCCAACGGCAAGATGCAGCGCCTGGGGCTCGCGAACCTCGACTGGCTGGTCGTGCGGGACCTGCAGATGATCGAGTCGGCGACGTTCTGGAAGGACGGCCCCGAGATCGAGACCGGTGAGCTGGTCACCGAGGAGATCGGCACCGAGGTCTTCTTCCTCCCCGCGGCGTCGCACGTCGAGAAGGCCGGCTCGTTCACCCAGACCCAGCGGATGCTCCAGTGGCGCGACAAGGCCGTCGAGCCGCCGGGCGACTGCCGCAGCGAGCTGGACTTCTACTACGAGCTCGGCGTCCGGATCCGCGAGAAGCTGGCAGGGTCGACCGACGAGATGGACCGGCCCCTGCTCGACCTGGCCTGGGACTACCCGACCGACGAGCACGGTGAGGTGGACGGCGCTGCGGTGCTGCGCGAGATCAACGGTGTCGGACCCGACGGGAAGACACTGTCGGCCTACACCGAGCTGAAGGCAGACGGCAGCACCTCGTGTGGCTGCTGGATCTACTGCGGGGTGTACGCCGACGAGGTCAACCAGGCCCGGCGGCGCAAGCCGCACTGGGAGCAGGACCAGGTGGCTGCCGAGTGGGGCTGGGTGTGGCCGGCCAACAGGCGGATCCTCTACAACCGGGCCTCGGCCGCCCCCGACGGGACGCCCTGGAGCGAGCGCAAGAAGTACGTCTGGTGGGACGCCGAGCGCGGGCAAGTGGACCGGGTCCGACGTTCCCGACTTCGTCGCGGACAGGGCGCCCGACCACGTGCCCGAGGACGGCGCCAAGGGTCCCGACGCCATCGGTGGCCAGGACCCGTTCGTGATGCAGACCGACGGCAAGGGCTGGCTGTTCGCGCCGCTCGGCGTGGCCGACGGCCCGATGCCGAGTCACTACGAGCCCCCCGAGTCGCCCGTGCACAACCCCCTGTACGCGCAGCAGAACAACCCCGGCCGGCGCAAGCTCGACCACCCCAGCAACCCGATCAACCCGAGCTGGAGCGAGGTGTTCCCGTTCGTGTTCACGACGTACCGCCTGACCGAGCACCACACCGCGGGCGCGATGAGCCGCACCCTGCCCTACCTCGTCGAGCTGCAGCCGGAACCGTTCTGCGAGGTCTCGCCGCGGCTGGCCCGCGAGCGCGGACTGGTCAACGGTGAGTGGGCCACTGTCGTGACCGCGCGCACCGCCATCGAGGTCAAGGTGCTGGTCACCGACCGGATGCGATCGCTGCGCCTGGGCGACCGCTTCGTCGAGCAGGTCGGGCTGCCCTACCACTGGGGTCCGAACGGCATCTCCCGAGGCGACGCGGCCAACGACCTGGTCAACGTGACGATGGACCCCAACGTCTACATCCAGGACAAGGTCGGCACCTGCGACATCCGACCGGGTCGTCGCCCGCGAGGCCCCGCCCTCACGACATATGTCGAGGACTACCGTCGTCGGGCAGGCGTCGACATGGACCACCCCGAGGAGGGCGGAGCGAAGTGAGCGACAACTCGTTCTACGGACCGCTCACCGATGTCTCGGGCGACGCCGGTTACACCGATCACCCGCCCCGGATGGGCTTCTTCACCGACACCTCGGTCTGCATCGGCTGCAAGGCCTGCGAGGTGGCGTGCAAGGAGTGGAACGAGGTGCCGGACGACGGCTATCTGCTGACCGGGATGTCCTACGACAACACCCAGGAGCTCGGCGCGAGCACCTGGCGGCACGTGGCGTTCATCGAGAAGCCGTTGGACGTCACCACCACCGACCTCGGGCTGCCCGGCATGGGCCCGCCGGTCCCGGCGTCGGACGACCAGGGCGCCTCGTCGGGGGACAACGGCGTGCGCTGGCTGATGTCCTCCGACGTCTGCAAGCACTGCACCCACGCGGCGTGCCTGGACGTCTGCCCGACCGGAGCGTTGTTCCGCACCGAGTTCGGCACCGTGGTCGTGCAGCCCGACGTCTGCAACGGCTGCGGCTACTGCGTGCCCGCCTGTCCCTACGGCGTGATCGACCAGCGCAAGGAGGACGGCCGGGTCTTCAAGTGCACGCTCTGCTACGACCGGCTCAAGGAGGGTCAGACAGCCGGCCTGCGCGCAGGCGTGCCCCACCGAGTCGATCCAGTTCGGCGAGGTCTCCGAGCTCCGCCAGCGAGCCGCCAACCGGGTCGCGGAGCTGCACGAGAAGGGCGTCGACGTCGCCCGGCTCTACGGCGCCGACCCCGACGACGGCGTCGGCGGTGACGGGGCGTTCTTCCTGCTGCTCGACGAGCCCGAGGTCTACGGTCTGCCGCCCGACCCGGTCGTGACCACGCGCGACCTCGGCTCGATGTGGCGCCACGTCGGCGCGGCAGCCGTGACCCTCGCGGCGCTCGGCGCTGCTGCCTTCGCCGGGAGGCGGTCATGAGGGAGCGCCTCATGGTCGACGAGCCGCAGTTCGAGTCCTACTACGGCCGGCCGATCCTCAAGGAGCCGACCTGGAAGACGCCGGACGTGCCGCTGTACCTCTTCCTCGGCGGGCTCGGCGGGGGCTCGGCGCTCCTGGCCGAGGGTGCGGCGCTCGCGGACCTGCCGGCGCTGGAACGGGTGACCCGCATCGCCGCGGCCACCGCCTCGGCCGCCGGAACGGTGGCGCTGATCCACGACCTCGGCCGCCCCGAGCGCTTCCTGAACATGCTGCGCGTCTTCAAGCCGACCTCGCCGCTCTCGGTCGGATCGTTCATCCTCGCGCCCTTCTCGACCTTCGCAGGGGCGGCCGCGGCCTCGCACGTGACCGGGATCCTGCCCCGCCTCGGCCGGCTGGCCGGCGTGGGCGCGGCCGTCTTCGGACCGCCGCTGGCGACGTACACCGCGGCGCTCGTCGCCAACACCGCCGTTCCGGCCTGGCACGAGGCGCACCGCGAGCTGCCGTTCGTCTTCGCGGGCTCCGGCGCGACGGCGGCCGGGGGGCTGGCCATGCTGCTGGTGCCCACGGCGCAGGCCGGGCCGGCTCGCCGGATGGCCGTGGCCGGCGCCGGCATGGAGATCGCGGCCGCGGAGCTGCTGGTCCACCGGCTCGGGATGCTGGCCGAGCCGTACCAGCAGGGCATGCTCGGGCCGCCTGATGAACGTCGCCCGGACGATGACGGCCGTGGCCGCCGGGGCGACCGTGCTGGCCGGCCGTCGTTCGCGACTCGTCTCGGCCCTCGCGGGGGCCACGTTCGCCAGCGCGTCCGCTGCTCACCCGGTTCGGCGTCTTCGAGGCGGGCCGGGCCTCGGCGCGCGACCCGAAGTACGTCGTGGTGCCCCAGCGGGAGCGGTTGAACCGCCGGGAAGCGGCCAGAAAGCTGCGCAGGCAGACTGAGGGGGTGACTGCCACCACCTCACCGATCCGTCTCACCCAGTTCGCCTCCGGGGGCGGCTGCGCGTGCAAGGTCCCGCCGGGTGAGCTCGAACAGGTGTTGAGTGGACTGAGTCTCGGCGAGGTGTCGATGGCAGTCGGAGCCGACGACCTGCTCGTCGGGCTCGACGCCGGCGACGACGCTGCCGTCGTACGGCTCGACGGTGACCGGGCCGTCGTGGCCACCACCGACTTCTTCACCCCCGTCGTCGACGACGCCCGCGACTGGGGCCGGATCGCCGCGGCCAACGCGCTCTCGGACGTCTACGCCATGGGCGGCGAGCCGTTGGTCGCCCTCAACCTCCTGGCCTGGCCGCGCGACCGGATCCCGTTCGAGCTCGCCGCCGAGGTGCTGCGCGGCGGAGCGGAGGTGTGCGCCGAGGCCGGCTGCCACCTCGCCGGCGGGCACAGCATCGACGACCCCGAGCCGAAGTACGGCCTCGCCGTCACGGGCCTGGCCGACCCGAAGCACCTGTTGCGCAACGACGCCGGCGTGGCCGGGACGCCGCTGACCCTGACCAAGCCGCTCGGGCTCGGCGTGCTGAACAACCGGCACAAGGCGACGGGGGAGGTGTTCCCCGAGGCCGTGGCCACGATGACGGCGCTGAACCGGGACGCCTCCCGTGCGGCGCTGGCCGCCGGCCTCACCTGCGCCACCGACGTCACCGGCTTCGGCCTGCTCGGGCACCTGTTCAAGCTGTGCCGCGCGAGCGGTGTCTCGGCGGTCATCGACTCGGCGGCTGTGCCCTACCTCGAGGCCGCGCGGGCGTCGTACGCCGACGGGTACGTCCCGGGTGGCAGCCGTCGCAACCTCGAGTGGGTCCGCCCGCACGTGGAGGCGTCGGTCTCCGAGGACGAGCTGGTGCTGCTCGCCGACGCCCAGACCTCCGGTGGCCTCCTCGTGGCGGGGGAGCTGCCCGGCCACCCGGTCATCGGGGAGCTGGTCGCCACCTCGGGAGACCCTGTCCTGCTGGTGCGGTGAGCCGGGCTCGCTCGACGTAAACCAGCACAGTCCAGTCACTGCACGCGGTCCACATGCGATCGCTCAGCCGTCGCCAATCATCACACCGGCTCTAGCCTCGGGACGGCGCGTGCACGGGACGTCATCAGAATCGCGACCTTGAGCGCTCGATTCTGATGACCTCCCCGCCTCGGAGGTAGGCCTGCTCGCCTGTCGCAACCCGCAGGTGTTACCGCTTCCCTCGGCCGAACATCCGCCCCAGCCGGTGGGCCATCGACCCCGCTGGCTTGATGTCGACCAGGGTCGACCCCTCGGGCAGCGGGAGGTTCGCCGCCTGCTCCGCGGAGAGCGTCGTGCAGACGCGCGTCGTGTAGATCGAGCCGATCTGGTCGGCGTCGACGAACCGATCGCCTTCCTCCACCTGAACGACGATGCCGTCGAACACGGAGACCTTCTCGTCGACCAGCACGGTCTTGACCGTCGCAAAGCTCTGCCCGTCGCTCGTCTGCACAGGTGTGCCCGGCTGGAGCGCGGTGTAGGCGATGGGGTGGTCAGGCGCATCAGGCATGCAGCAACCCTAGGACCGCCCCACAACGAAGGGGACGACTACCGTCTCGGCCATGACTGGCGACTGGCTGTCCGACACCCTGGTCATCCGTCCGGACTAGGAAGTCCCCGGGGCCGTCATCTTCGCGCGCAGTGCCGCCTGACCGCGCGGCCATTGCAGAATGAGGCGTGGTGCAGTGGTGGCGCGGCTTCGTCTCCAGGGAGGTGGCACGCGTACGTCGCGACGGCCGCGCCTCGGTGCTGTGGTCGCTTCGCATCACCGTCGCTGCCACGGCCAGCTATCTCGTCGCGTCCCTGTTCTTTCCAGACACGCAGCCTCTGCTCGCGCCGCTGACCGCGATGCTGGTGGTGCAGGTGACGCCGCTCTCGCTGCTCGCCAGCGGGCTCGACCGCGTCGTCGCGGTGGTGGCGGGGGTGGCGTTGGCCGTCGCGTTCGCGACCGTCGTACCGCTGGAGTGGTGGAGCCTCGGCGTGCTCATCCTGATCTCCATCACCGTCGGCCAGTTCCTGCGCCTGCGATCCAACCTCGTCGAGGTGGCGATCAGCGCCATGCTCGTCCTCGGCGTCGGAGCGATCGGCGCGGAAGCGGCAGCGTGGCAGCGCATCGCCGAGACCCTGGTCGGCGCAGCGGTGGGCATCCTGGCAACACTCGTCTTCCCGCCGAAGGTCGCCAGCTCCGACGCCGGCCGCTCGATCGAGGGCCTGGCCGACGCCGTCAGCGAGCTCCTCGCCCGGGCAGCCGGGGAGCTCGACGTCATGGCCGAGGGGGAGCCGGAGCGCCTTTCCGGTGCCGCCCGGGAGTGGCTCGACGACGCCCGGCGGATCACCCACAACATTCCGGAGGTCGGTGCCGCACTGCTCCGCGCCGAGGAAGGGCGGCGTCTCAACGTGCGCGCCGTGCGTACGCCGCACGTCGAGCCCGGCCTCCGGCAGGGCCTGGAGGCGCTCGAGCACACGGCGGTGGCGATCCGCGGCCTGATGCGCTCGGTGGCTGACGCCTCCGACGGTGACTGGCTCGACGAGGGCTCCGAGAGCGACGTGCTGGGCGACCTGGCCGAGACCTTCCGCACGCTGGCGACCGGTACCGACGCCTTCGGTGAGCTGGTCCGTCACGAGGGTGACGTGCAGACCAGCCTGAGCCGGGACGACATCGCCCGTCTCCAGGAGGCCCAGGACGGCATGCTCCGAGCGCGAGAGCGTCTTGACTCGGCGATGACCGAGAGCCGGCCTGCCGACGTGGTCGAGCTCTACGCCGCCACCCGGTCCACCGTTCGGCGGCTGCAGCACGAGCTGGCGCTGGACGAGCGGGTACGTCGCCAGCTCCGCCTGCTTCCCCAGCGCCGGCTGCCCCACCGGCCCGTGGTCCGTCGACGACCTGCGGGTGACTTGCCGCACCCGACCGGCCCCGATGAGGAGACGCAGGTGCTGCCACGGCTTCCCGATGAGTCCTCGGATGACGACTCGCCCTAGTCTCGCGACATGAGCGATCAATCGATGGCCGGCCGCACCGTCCTGGTGACCGGGGCGAGCGACGGGATCGGGGCGGAGACCGCCCGCGTGCTTGCGGCCAAGGGCGCGACGGTCCATGTGACGGGGCGATCGGCCGACAAGCTCCGCCCTGTCGCCGAGGCGGTCGGCACCGAGCCGCTCATCGCCGACTTCTCCCGGCTCTCGGACGTACGGCGGCTCGCAGACCAGGTCGGCGAGCGGGTGGGCACTCTCGATGTGCTGATGAACAACGCCGGTGGCACGTTCGCGCCGTCGAGGAAGACGCCCGACGGCCACGAGCCCAACTTCCAGGTCAACCACCTCGCGCCGTTCCTGCTCACCCACCTGCTCCGCCCCCAGCTCTCGGCGGCCGGATCGTCGCTGGTGGTCAACACCTCCAGCGTCGGCAACCTGATGGGCAAGATCGTGCTCGACGACCTCGACTACGAGCACCGGCGGGCGATCGAGCTCCGGGCCTACGGCACCGGCAAGCTGATGAACATCGCCTTCACCCGCGGCATCGCCCAGCGGTGGGCCGCGGACGCCATCAGCTCGGTCGCCGTCCACCCCGGCCCGGTGGGCAGCTCGTTCGGCCGCGACAACTGGTTCGTGGGCCTGGCGTACCGCTCACCGCTCAAGCGGTTCGCCACGATCAGCGTCCCCGACGGCGCGGCCCCACTGATCGCCCTCGCCGAGCGCGGTCCCGATCCCGAGACCAACGGGCACTACTTCAGCCGTTTCAAGGTGGACGGTCGGGAGAACAAGCAGGCCCACGACCAGTCCGTGATCGACGGGCTGTGGGAGCGTTCGGAGGCGCTCGTCGGTCTGGGCTGACCGCTCAGAGCTCGAGCTCGCGGCCGATCACCATCGTCCGGTCGCGGGGGAGGCGTAGCTGGTCGACCCGGTCCGTGGAGAGCCGGTGCAGCACCATGAACATCCGCTGGCGCCACATCGCCATCCCGTTGTGCGGGTCGAGCCGGGGGATGGGTTCGGAGACGAAGTAGCGCGCGGTCTCGGGGTCGATCGCGTCGAGGGAGCCCGACGCTTCCTTGCACGCCTCCTCGAGCACGTGCTGGACATCCAGGCGCTCGCGGTAGCCCAGGGTCACCTCCACCGCGTGCACGCCCCGGAACCGGTCGTCGAACGAGTCGACCGACACCGACGAGCGGTCGGCCGGTGCCCCGGGCGTGTCCTCCACGTGCCAGGAGAGCAGTACGACGTGCTCGGGGAGGGCGTAGCCGAACTCGACGATCGTGCAGAGCGCGATCGGCGCGATGTCCTTGCGCTGGGTCAGGAAGATCCCGCTGCCCTCGAGCCGTGGCCGGCCCGAGTCGGACGTGATGTCCGCGAGCACGTCCTCGGGGTTGTTCTCCTCCTCGTCCGCGGCGCTGTGGAGACGGCGACGTCCGCTCCACCAGGTCCACATCACCACGAACATGACCAGGCCGATCACGAGAGGCACCCAGCCGCCGGTCACGATCTTCGGGACGGTGGCCGCGAAGAACACCAGCACGACGAGGAGGAAGAACCCGGGCAGCAGCAGCGCGCGAGGACTGTCGGGATGGCGCGCGCGCTGGAGCATCAGGTAGAGGACAACGGTGACGAGGAAGGTCACGCTCACGGCGATGCCGTACGCCGCCGAGAGCCGCTGGGAGTCGCGGAAGAGGGCAACGATCACCAGGACCGCCGCAGCCAGGGCCCAGTTGGCGGCGGGCAGGTAGATCTGGCCCGCCTCCTCGCGGGAGGTGTGCTCGGTCCGCAGGTACGGGAAGAACCCGAGGCCGCCGGCCTGGTGCAGCAGCGTGAACGCCCCGGCGATGACGGCCTCGGACGCGATCACCGTGGCCATCGTCGCGGTGACCAGCACCGGGATCGTCGCCCAGCCCGGCACCACCGCGTAGAACGGGTTGGCGGCGGCCTCGGCGCCGTCGCGCATCACGGCCCCCGCCTCGCCGAGGTAGGCCAGCACGAGCGACGGCAGGACGAGCAGCACCCAGGCGCGAGCGATCGCAGGGCGGCCGAAGTGGCCGAGGTCGGCGTAGAGAGCCTCGGCGCCGGTCACGGCGAGGATGACCGCGCCGAGGGTGAGGAACGCGGTCAGCGGGTCGTCGAGGAAGAAGCGCACCGCCCAGAGCGGTGAGAGGGCCTGCAGGACCTCCGGGCTCTGCGCCAGGGACACCACCCCGGTCACGGCGAGGATCGCGAACCACAGGCACATGACCGGGCCGTAGATCTTCCCGATCCGGCCGGTGCCGACCTTCTGGAGCACGAAGACACCGAGAAGGAGCACGACCGCGATCGGCAGCACCGCCTTCTTGAGCGACGGGTTGGCCACCTCCAGGCCCTCGGCCGCGGACAGCACCGAGATGGCCGGTGTGATCACGCTGTCGCCGACGAACATCGCCGCGCCGATCATGCCCGCCACGCTGGCGACGACGGCGACGCGCGCGCTCGTCGATGGACCTCCGCACCAGGGCCACCAGGGCCAGCGGGCCGCCCTCGCCCTCGTTGTCGGCCTTGAGGAGCATGCCGACGAACAGCACGGACACGATCAGGATCAGGGTCCAGATGACCATCGAGGTGACCCCGAAGACAGCGACCCGGTCGAGCGAGCCCGCGTCGTGCAGCATGGTCCGCATCGCGTAGAGCGGGCTCGTGCCGATGTCGCCGAAGACGACGCCGAGCGCCGCGACCATCGTCACCAGCGAGGTGTCGCGGGTGCGGGGCATGTCCGCATCGTGCCCCACCTGGATCGGACGAGTCGTCAACCGACCCGTCGTCTCACGGGCGCGATCCCTCGTCCGCGTCGTCCGGGAGCTCGGTCGCCCCGTGGTCCACCTCCAGCACGAGGTTCGCGACGCCGTCGGTGTCGCCGTCCTCCTCGGTGCTCCACGCGGAGACGAAGGAGCTCGTGTCGTCGTCGGCGGGCAGCTCGACCATGGCTTCGTAGCCGAGGGCCTTCAACCGCTCGACGGCAACGACGGCACGGTCTGGTCTGCTCATCCTGAATCTGGGCACGCCCCTCCGGTACCCACGACCGCGACTGGGTACTCGCCTCCCATGAGCTCCGTCAGCCGAGTCATGAAGGCCACCCCCGAGCAGGTCTGGGACGTGCTCGCCGACGGGTGGCTCTACCCGCTGTGGGTCGTGGGGGCGAGCCGGATGCGCGAGGTCGACGACCACTGGCCGCAGGAGGGTGCCAAGCTGCACCACTCGGTGGGCTCCTGGCCCCTCCTCCTGAACGACGACACCGAGGTGCTCGAGTGCCGACCGCCGAGCACCCTGTCGCTGCAGGGCGCGGGCGTGGCCCGGTGGTGAGGCCCACGTCGACCTGCGCCTGGAGCCGCACGCCGACGGGACGACCGTCACCATCGAGGAGGACGTCGTCTCCGGCCCCGGGCTCCTGCTGCCGAGCCCGCTGCGCCAACCCGCCCTGACCTGGCGCAACACCGAGACCATGCGACGGCTGGCCTACCTCGCAGAACGGCGCCAGCGACCCTCGTCATGACCTCCTACGACGCCGTGGTGATCGGGTCGGGGCCCAACGGGCTCGTCGCCGCGAACCGGCTCGTCGACGCCGGCTGGTCCGTGCTGGTGCTCGAGGAGCAACCGGACCTCGGCGGCGCCGTGCGCAGTGCGCGCGACGTCCATCCGGACTTCGTGCACGACACCTTCAGCGCCTTCTACCCCCTGGCCGCCGCGTCACGGACCATCCAGGACCTGCACCTCGAGGACCACGGACTCGTCTGGGAGCACGCCCCGGCGGTGCTCGGTCATCCGCTCCGCGACGGTTCCTGGGGGATGCTGCACCGCGACCGCCAGGTGACTGCCGCTCTCGCCGAGGAGCAGCACCGCGGTGACGGCGAGGCATGGCTGGAGCTGTGCCACGAGTGGGACCTCGTCGGGGACGCACTGATCAGCGGGCTCCTCAGCCCGTTCCCACCTGTTCGGCCGGTGCCTCGTGGACTCGTCGGTCTCGTCCGCGCCGGCGGCCTGGGCTTCGTCCGGACGCTGCTGACCCCGGCGGCGGAGCTGGCCCGTCAGCGCTTCGCGGGCGCCGGCCCGCAAGCACTCCTGTGCGGCAACGCCGGCCACACCGACATCCCGCTCGATGCCCCGGGGTCGGGGTTGATGGCCATGCTGATGACGATGCTCGGTCAGACGGTCGGCTTCCCCGTGCCGCGCGGCGGAGCCGGAGAGCTCACCCAGGCGCTTGGCGCGCAGGCTGGTCAGCAAGGGCGGCGAGATCGCCTGCGATGCGGCGGTCGAGGGCATCGAGGTCCGTGACGGCCGGGCGCGTGCCGTCAAGACCTCGGCGGAGTCCGTGGGGGCTGATCGTGCCGTGGTGGCGGCCGTCACCGCCGTGCAGCTGTACGGCGGGCAGGAGCACGAGCGTGGTCCGGGGCTGCTCCGCCGCGACGACGTCCCGGCACGGGTGCGCAAGGGAATGCGGCAGTTCACCCTGGATCCCTCCACGTTCAAGGTCGACTGGGCGTTGAGCGGCCCGATCCCGTGGGCGAGCCCGCCGCCTCACGCTCCCGGGACCGTGCACGTCGCGGACGACGTGACCGACATGGCCAACGCCCTCGGGCAGGTGGCGGCGGGGCTCGTGCCGGCGAAGCCGTTCATGCTGGCCGGGCAGATGACCACCACCGATGCGACCCGATCGCCAGCGGGCACGGAGTCGTTCTGGGCCTACACGCACGTGCCCCAGCACAGCACCGGTGACGCGGGGGACCAGGGGATCACCGGTGCCTGGGACCACGACGAGTGCGAACGGTTCGCCGACCGCATGCAGGCCAGGTTCGAGCTCCTCGCGCCCGGGTTCGGTGACCGGGTGCAGGCTCGTCGCGTCCTCGGTCCGCGGGAGCTGGAGCAGCGCAACGCCAACCTCGTCGGAGGCGCCATCAACGGCGGCACCTCCCAGCTGCAGCAGGAGCTGGTCTTCCGGCCGGTCCCCGGGCTCGGTCGGGCCGAGACCGGGGTCCGGGGCCTCTACCTGGGATCCGCCTCCGCCCATCCCGGCGGAGGGGTCCACGGCGCGGCGGGCAACAACGCCGCTCGCGCCGCGCTCGCGCACGATCGCGTGCGCCGGTTGGTGCCGGGCCGTCGTTGACTCTTTCGAGGAATGCCTGCCCGGGAGGCGAGTAGGAGCGAGCGCTGCGGGTACCCCGGGGCTCACGCCACCTCACCACGGGAGAAGACATGACCGACGACAGCCCCCTCGAAACCGCTCGCAAGGCCGCCCGCAAGGCCGTGGCCGCAGCCGCGCAGAAGGTCGAGGAGAAGGTGGGCGAGCTGCTCGAGCCGCCGATCCCCGGTGCGCCCGGCCGCGACGCCCCCGTCGCTCGAGGAGCCCACCGAGCCCGCGCGGGTCCGCTGCCGCCCAAGCCCGACCAGGCCGGCCCCGAGCCGCACACCGCCGACCGGCGCGCCCGACGGGCGCCCAGGCCGACCGACGCCCAGCAGGGCGCCTTCCTCACCACCGCCCGGGGCTGCGGCTGCGCGACACCGACCACTCGCTCAAGGCGGGCGAGCGCGGCCCGACGCTGCTGCAGGACCACCACCTGCGCGAGAAGATCACCCACTTCGACCACGAGCGCATCCCCGAGCGGGTCGTGCACGCCCGCGGCGCGGGCGCCCACGGCGTCTTCGTCGGCTACGGCACCGCGGACGACGTCTGCCGCGGCCGGCTTCCTGGAGAAGGGCAAGGAGACCGCCGGTCTTCGTGCGGTTCTCCACCGTGCTGGGCTCGCGCGGCTCCGCCGACACCGTGCGCGACACCCGCGGGTTCGCGACGAAGTTCTACACCGACGAGGGCACCTTCGACCTCGTCGGCAACAACATCCCGGTGTTCTTCATCCAGGACGGCATCAAGTTCCCCGACGTCATCCACGCCGGCAAGCCGCACCCCGACCGCGAGATCCCGCAGGCGCAGAGCGCGCACGACACCTTCTGGGACTTCGTCTCGCTGCACACCGAGGCGCAGCACCACACGATGTGGAACATGTCCGACCGCGGCATCCCGCGCTCCTACCGGACGATGGAGGGCTTCGGCGTGCACACCTTCCGGCTCACCAACGCCGAGGGCCAGACCTCGCTGGTCAAGTTCCACTGGAAGCCGGTGCTCGGCGTGCACTCGCTGGTCTGGGAGGAGGCGCAGATGCTCGCCGGGCTCGACCCCGACTTCCACCGCCGCGACCTCGCCGACGCCATCGAGTCCGGCGCCCACCCGCAGTGGGAGCTCGGCGTCCAGGTCTTCGAGGACAACGCCGACCAGACGTTCGAGGGCATCGACCTGCTCGACCCGACCAAGCTCGTCCCCGAGGAGCTCGCCCCGGTGCAGCCGATCGGCCTGCTGACGCTGACCGCACAACCCGTCGAACTTCTTCGCCGAGACCGAGCAGGTCGCCTTCCACCTCGGGCAACCTGGTGCCCGGCATCGACGTCACCGACGACCCGCTGCTGCAGGCCCGGCTGTTCTCCTACGTCGACACCCAGCTGACCCGGCTCGGCGGGCCGAACTTCAACCAGATCCCGATCAACCGGCCGCACGCGCCGGTCAACGACATGCTGCGCGACGGCTTCCACCAGCACGCCGTGCACGCAGGGCGTCGCGCCGTACCGGCCGAACTCGCTCGACGGTGGCTGCCCGTTCCTCGCCGGGGCCGACCGACGGCGCCTTCGTCGAGGCCGCCGGTGCAGGTCGCCGCAGGCGACGAAGGTGCGCGCCAACCCGGCGTCGTACGACGACCACTACAGCCAGGCCCGCCTGTTCTGGCGGAGCATGTCGCCGGTCGAGCAGGACCACATCGTGCCGGCCTACACCTTCGAGCTCGGCAAGTGCTACGAGCAGGCGATCAAGGAGCGGCAGCTGCTGGCCCTGGCCAACATCGACGCCGAGCTGTGCTCGCGCGGTCGCCGACGGGCTCGGGCTGCCGGCGCCGGAGGCCGACCGTCGGTGCGTCGACCGGTGGCCGAGCCAGCCCCGCGCTGTCGCAGGTCGGCGCGACGTGGCCCACCGACGGCCGGATGATCGGCATCGTGGTCGACGCCTCGACGCGACCTCGACGGCGTCGCCGAGGTCCGCCGCGCCGTGCTCGCCGCGAGCATGGTGCCGCTGCTGATCGCGCCCACGGGTGGGCCGATCGGCGACGCGCTGGTCGCGCAGCGCACCTTCGCCACCGTGCCGTTCGGTGGAGCTGACGCGGTGCTGCTCGCGAGCGGCGCACCCGCCGGTCCCGGCACCCACGAGGCGGTCAGCCCGGATCCGCGGATCCAGGTGCTCCTCCAGGAGGCCTGGCGCCACTGCAAGGCCATCGGTGCCTGGGGTCCGGGCGTCAGCGTGGTCGAGCAGGCGATCGGCAGCGCCGCCACGGATGCCGCCGGCGTGGTCACGGGACAGTCCGGCGCCGAGGTCTTCGAGCAGGTCCACACGCTGCTCGGCGCCCACCGCGCCTGGGAGCGCTTCTGATATTCCCGGACTACGCTGTTCCTCGGTCCGCTGCAGCAGAGGGCGGGTCGCTGGGCCCTCGAGCACCTCGCCGTCGGCGGAGAAGCGGGAGCCGTGCAGGGGGCAGTCCCAGCTCTCCTCCGCGTCGTTCCACTTCAGCACGCCGCCGAGGTGGGTGCACACCCCGACGACGCCGCACTCGGCCGCGCGTGATCGCTTCCCGGGCAGGTTGTCCACGGCCGCGTGCGCCACTCCACCGGCCAGTGCCAGTCCGACGCCGGATTGACCTTCGCGATCTCGGCCGCACCGCTGGGTCGCGTGATGCGGTGGTGCAGGGGCTCGGCCCAGGACGGCTCCTGGCCGAGGATGCGCCCGGAGAGCACCCGGGCGGCAGACACGGCGTTCGTCATCCCCCACTTCTCGTAGCCGGTCGCGAGCTGGATCCGGCCACCGCCGCGGGGGAGTGCGCCGAGGAACGGGACGCCGTCGTGCGAGGCGTAGTCCTGGGCCGACCACTGGTGGGTCTCCCGCGCGCCGGGGAAGTGCGTGGCCGTCCACTCGCGCAGCCGGTCGACGTGCTCGAGCTCCGAGGTGGTGCGTCCGACCACGTGTCCGCTGCCCCCGACGAGCAACGCGGTCCCCGTCGTGCGGGGCGCGTCCCGGATCGAGCGGCTGTCGGAGCCGGCGGACAGGTACATGCCCTCGGGCGGCTGGGCACCGTCGAAGGCCAGGCCGTAGGAGCGCTGCGGCTCGAGCTTGGCGAAGTAGAGACCGCGGTCGAGGATCGGCGTCCCGGTGGCGAGCAGCAGCTGGTCCGCCGTGATCTGCGAGCCGTCGTCGAGGTGGGCGACCGGCTTCCCGCGCAGCGAGACGCGACGCACCCGGTGGCCCTGGCTCACCGTGCCGCCGTGGGCGCGGACCTGCTCGACGAGAGCTGTGAGCACGTCCATCGGGTCGAACTGTGCCTGCTCGTCGAGCACCGTCGCGCCGTACGACGGGAACGGGACGTCGAGGGTCTCCTCCCACCGCACCGGGAGGCCAAGGGTGGTGGCCGCCTCGTGCTCGCGCTCCACGGTGCGCGCTCGGACGCGCTGGCGGCGTAGGTGATCGCAGAGCGGCGCTGGACGTCGACGCCGTGATCCGCGCAGAACCGGAGCAGCCAGTCCATGCCCTCGCGGTTGGCCTCGACGTAGGCCTGCGCGACCTTCTGCGACTGGTGTCCGAGGACCCGCGAGAGGTGCGTGCCCTGCAGCAGGGAGAGCTTCGCCGTGGTGTTGCCGGTGGCCACCGCTCCCACGTGACGCGCCTCGACCACGGCCACCCGCCTCCCCGCCCGGGCGAGCAGGAGCGCGGTCACGAGGCCGGTGAGCCCGGCGCCGACGACGAGGTCGTCCAGCGGTACGTCGAGCGGCAGCTCGTCGTCGGTGATCGGGGATCGGCCGTCCAGCCAGAGGGAGGTCATGGGTCACCGGTGCCCAGCGGCAGTGACCCCATGCCTGCCCGTGACGCTCGGCACAGAGCGGCTGCGCTCAGCTCAGCTCGAGGAGCACCGGCGGGACCTGGTCCACGAGCTCGCGAGCCAGGAAACCGACCCCACCGATCGTGGAAGCCAGTCGCTCACCCGCCATCGAGTGCAGGTACGTGCCCCAGCACGCGGCTTGCGCGGGCTCGGCGTCGCGCGCCAGCAACCCCACCGCGAGTCCTGCGAGCACGTCGCCGCTGCCGGCAGTCGCGAGGCCGGGATGCCCCGACGGGACTCGCCACATCTGACCTTCGGCGTCGGCGATCATCGCCTGGGCCGTCACGCAGCAGGCGTAGCGACGCGCAGCCTCTACGACGTCGTCGTGCTCCGGGTCGACGTCGCGGCCCACGAGCAGCCCGAGCTCCGTGGTGTTGGGCGTCAGCACCGTACGGCCCGCTCGATCTCCCAACAGGTCAGGGAGATCGGGCAGCACGCCGAGCGCGTAGGCGTCGAGCACGAGGCGTGCGTCGTCGTCCACGTGCGGCAGCACGTCCTGGAGCAGCGCCGCAGCCTCGTCGGCGTCGTCGAGTCCCGGTCCGATCAGCACGGCGTCCGCACCGGCCACCGCTTCGCTGCAGACGTCGGCCGCTGCGGAACCTCGGATGGTCCCGCTGTCCGTGTGCGGCAGCGGGATCACCCCGGCCTCGGGGAACGTCGCGGCCAGGGAGGGCGCCACCGATGCGGCGACGGCCAGCTGCACGTGTCCCGCGCCCACGCGCAACGCGGCGAGCCCTGCCAGGCCCACGCCCCCCGGGGTCCGGGCGGCACCGCCGATCACGATGACCTGCCCCCGTGCCTTCTTGGAGCTTGCCGGATCAGGCAGCGGCCACTCCCGCAGCAGCTCCGGGGTGACGAGCTCAGGACCTGACATGGCGTTCCCCCTGGTGCTCGGTGACCTCGAGTCCGGCGTCGCTCAGGTGGGAGACCTCGTCGTACACCTCGACCGTCCAGGCTCCGTCCGTGGCGAGGACCAGTCGGCTCAAGGATGCGTTGCGCAGCGGGGTGTCGCGGGCGAGCTCCAGCACCTGCTCCTCGTCGAGGCCCTCACAGACGTAGCGCAGCAGGGCGATCACGACGTCGTGGCTCACCACCAGGAGCCGCTCCGGGACCGAGTCGCTGTCGAGGTCGGCCAGCCAGGTGCGCAGCCGCAGCGCGACGTCGACCCACGACTCCCCACCGGCGGGCCGGTGGTAGAACTTGCCCTGCCAGCGCCGGCGCTCCGCCTCCTCCGGGAAGCGTGCCTTGACCCCCGCGAACGTCAGTCGATCGAGCACCCCGAGCTCGCGGTCACGCAGGCGCTCGTCGATCCGCGTGGGCAGTTCGAGGCCGGCTTCGGCACACGCCAACCGGGCTGTCTCGCGCGCTCGGAGGTACGGCGACACGACGAGTGCCTGGGGCCGGGCATCGGCGGCCATGGAGCCGAGAGAGACCCCGATCGCCCGCGCCTGTCGTTCGCCGAGCGGCGACAGGCCGACGTCGGCATCGCGAGCCCGGACGTCGATCTGCTCGGCCCCGGCGTCATGGGCCTCCGACGCGGCGACGTTGCCCTCGCTCTCTCCGTGACGGACCAGCAGCAGCTCGCGCACACCCATGTCGAAACCCTAGTTGGACTCGCCTCGCGCCCGTTCCCCGGCCCAACCGTCGGCGCAGGCGGCGGTTGCTCTCGTTCAGGTCAGCGACCTCGGACTCGAGCGCCAGGACCTGTGCGATCCCGGCGAGGTTCAGCCCTGCCGCGAGCAGCTCGCGGATCCGGATCAACCTGGCGACGTCGTCCTCGCTGTACAGGCGGGTGCCGCCCGGCGTGCGGTCGGGCTCGATCAGTCCGCGGCGCTCGTAGACGCGCAGGTTCTGCACCTCCATCGAGACCATGTCTGCGGCCACCGAGATGGCGAAGACACCCGTAGTGCTGCTCATCTGACCAACCTCGAAACAGTGCTTGCACGTACGTGTTGTCGGCGCTATAAAAAACCTGTATCGAACAATACAGGTTCTGGGAAGACCCAGCCAGAGCCTCGATCAAGATCAGGAGGACATCATGTTGCTGCGCACCACCGACCCGTTCCGTGACTTCGACCGGCTCACCCAGCAGCTGCTGGGCACGACCAACCGCCCCGTCGTGATGCCGATGGATGCCTGGCGCGAGGGCGACCGCTTCGTGATCGAGTTCGACCTCCCGGGCGTCCGGCAGGAGAGCATCGACCTCGACGTGGAGCGCAACGTGCTCACCGTCAGCGCCGAGCGTTTCTCGCGCAACGGCGACTGGGAGATGCTCGCCACCGAGCGCCCGCGCGGAAGGTTCAGTCGTCAGCTCGTCCTGGGCGACAACCTCGACCTGGACCGGATCGAGGCCGGGTACGAGTCCGGCGTGCTGCGGCTGGTCGTCCCCGTGGCCGAGAAGGCGAAGCCGCGCAAGATCCAGGTCAGCGGACCCGCCGACCAGCCGGCCTCCCTCGAGGCCTGACCGCGCCTCCGGGCTCCGGGCCACCACGGAGCAGTCAGTCTGACCCCCGCAGCCTGGCTGCTCCGTGGCGCGGGCGACGCCCGGTCTCAACGAGGAGATCCAGCATGACGAACGACCTCACTCCCGGACGGGTCGCCTCATCGCTCAGTCCGCTCGAGGTCGCACTGAGCGAGCTCGAGACGCTCAACAAGGCGCTCGCCTCACGAGCGACCATCGGTCAGGCGATCGGCATCCTGATGGTCGAGAAGTCCATGACCGACGAGGACGCGTTCGCGCACCTCGTCACCCTTTCGTCGCACACGAACACGAAGATCCGTGACATCGCCGACTCGATGGTGGCGGAGGCCAACCGGAGAGCCCGCGTCGAGCGTTGAGCTCGGGCTCACCGTGCCTATCGAGTCGAAGTCCTACGTCCTCGGAGGCCGCCGGTTCGCTGCTGCTGGTCCTCGGTGCCGCCCCCGATGCCACGTACGACAATGCGCGGGACGACTGGCAGACGGAGCAGATGACCGGACACCCTCCGCGCATCGTCGAGCGCGCATAGATCGGTGCCGGCCGATGCTCGGACGCTCCGGACCGGGGTCTGGGGCCAGGAACGTCAGACCGTCGTCGGCGTGGGTCTCCGGTGTGCAGGCTGGGGAGGTGAGTGCACGCTGCAGTGTGCGGAGCCTGCCGCGCCGGGCGTGTCATCCGGCGGTAGGACGCTGCTCGCGTAGCCAGGCCTGATAACCCCCCACGAGGTCCGTGGCGCGGTGCAAGCCCAGGCTTCGCAGGCTGCATGCCGCCAAGCTCGAGCTGTAACCCTCGTTGCACATGACGATCACGCGTCGGTCCGCTGACGCGGCCTCGGGAAGTCGGTGCGGACTGGTCGGATCGAGTCGCCACTCCAGGACGTTCCGATCGACGACCAGCGCGCCCGGAAGCTCCCCGTCCCGGTGGCGTTGCTCGCTCGGGCGGGTGTCCACGACGAGTGCACCGGCAGCGACCTCCGCTGCGAGGTCTCGTGCCTCGACCCTGTCGAGGTCGCGACGGCAGGACTCCAGAAGAACGTCGATCGCGCTCACCCCTGACAGGCTACCCAGTCCGGCTCAGCAGACATCTCCCCCCGCCGGGTGGGTACGTCACGAGGCATGACGAGCCCACAACAGCCCCAGCCCGAGAAGGTCCACGGCGACCCGGTCGATCCGAACGCGGAGCGGGAGGTCGAGTCCGGCGATGTCGCCGAGGACCCGGCGGCCCCCGACGAGGACGGCAAGGACCCCCGCCAGGCTCCCCCCGACCCTTCAGGCATCCCGGACGCGCACCCGAGCAACTCCCAGGACGAGGACTGACGGCTGACGAGCGGCCCGTCAGGGCTGGAAGACGATCTTGCAGGCGCCGTCCTCCTTCTTCTGGAACGTGGCGTACGCCGTAGGGGCGTCCTCGAGCGCGACGTGGTGGGTGGCGAACGAGTCGACGCCGAGCGGGTCGTCGTCGGTCAGGAGCGGCAGGATGTCGTCGGCCCAGCGGCGCACGTTGGCCTGGCCCATCCGCAGCTGCACCTGCTTGTCGAACATCGTGAGCAGGGGGAGCGGGTCGGCCTGTCCGCCGTACACGCCACTGAGCGAGATCGTGCCGCCCCGGCGGACGGCGTCGATGGCCGTGTAGACGGCTGCGAGCCGGTCCACGCCGGCCGTCTGCATCATCTTCTCCGCGAGGGCGTCCGGCAGCAGGCCCACGGCTGCGTGCGCGAACTTGCCGACGGGGGAGCCGTGAGCCTCCATGCCCACGGCGTCGACGACCGAGTCGGCGCCGCGGCCGTCGGTCAGGCCGCGCACCACCTCGCCCACATCCTTCGGGTGCTCACGCAGGTCGATGGTCTGGGCGCCGCGCGCGGCAACCCGCTGCAGACGCTCGGTGACCAGGTCGACCCCGATCACCTGGTGTCCCCGGTGCAGCGCGATCCGGGACGCCATGTCCCCGATCGGGCCGAGACCGATGACGAGCAGCGTCCCGCCGTCCGGCACGGCGGCGTACTCCACGGCCTGCCACGCCGTCGGCAGCACGTCGGACAGGAACAGGAAGCGGTCGTCCTTCGGGCCCTCGGGCACCTTGATCGGGTTGTAGTCCGCGTGCGGCACGCGCAGGAACTCCGCCTGCGCACCGGGTACGGCGCCGTACAGCTTGGTGTAGCCGTACAGGGCGGCACCCATGCCCTGGTCACGCACCTGGGTCGTCTCGCACTGGGTCTGCAGGCCCTGGTCACACATGAAGCAGTGCCCGCAGGAGATCTGGAACGGCATCACCACCCGGTCGCCCACGGAGAGGTTCCCCACTGCCGAGCCGACCTCCTCGACGACGCCCATCGGCTCGTGGCCGAGGATGTCGCCCTCGGTCATGAACGGTCCGAGCACCTCGTACAGGTGCAGGTCGGAGCCGCACAGCCCCGAGCTCGTGATCCGCACGATGGCGTCAGTCGGTTCCTGGATGACGGGGTCAGGAACCTCGTCGACCCGGACGTCTCGCTTGCCGTGCCACACCGCTGCCTTCATCGGTCTCCTCCTGTCGGGGTTGAAGGGATTCTGTGCCCGTTGCGGGTCGTTCCATGCGGGTCGCTCTGGGTACAGGTCCGGAGCCCGCTCACCACCGAAGGAGCCACATGTCCACCGACGCCATCGTCATGCTCAAGGACGACCACAAGCAGATCCGCAAGTCGTTCCGCGACTTCGAGAAGGCCGGGGAGAACGCCCATGCCGCCAAGGGCAAGGCGGTCAAGCGGATCATCGAGCTGCTGACGGTGCACACCTACATCGAGAACGAGGTGATGTACCCGCGGGTGCGCGAGCTGCTCCCCGAGGTCGAGGACGACGTCCTGGAGTCCTACGAGGAGCACCACGTGGCCGACGTCCTCGTGATGGAGCTCTCCATGATGAAGCCGGAGAGCGAGCGATTCACGGCCAAGGCCACCGTCCTCATCGAGAACGTCGAGCACCACATCGAGGAGGAGGAAGAAGAGTGGTTCCCCAAGGTCCGCGCGGGCCTGGGTCGCAAGCAGCTCCAGGAGCTGGGTGAGGAGATGCTGAAGGCGCGCAGGAAGGCGCCGAAGAAGCCCTCGCAGCCCAGCGCCCTGAAGAAGACCATCGACGCGGTGGTCAGCTGACCTGGGGGAGGACCTGCTTGCCGTAGAAGGCGATCATGTCCTCGAAGTGCGGGCCCATGTTGGCGACGTAGAGCTCGTCGTACCCGGCGTCGGCGTACGACGTGATCTGCTCGAGGTGCTGGTCCGGGTCGTTGCCGGCGACGACGGAGTCGCGGGTGGACTCGAGGGTGACCAGCTCGGTCGCCTGCTCGAAGTGCTCGGGCGTGGGCAGGATCTGGGCCATCTCGCCGGGCAGGCCCGCGTTGGGCCACAGCCGGTGGGCGTGCTCCCAGCCCTCGTCGGCGGTGTCGGCGTAGGCCACCTTGGTACCGGCTTGCGCGGGTTTCCCGCCCGAAGCGTCCTTGAACCGCTTGAGCAGCTCGCCGTCGGGCGCGGTGTTGATGAAGCCGTCACCGATGCGGGCTGCTACGTCGGTCGCCTTCGGTCCGAACCCGGAGACGTAGATCTCCGGCAGCGTGCTCGGGAGGTTGTAGATGCGGGCGTGGTCGACCCGGTAGTGCTTGCCCTCCCAGCTGACGATCTCGCCGGTCCAGAGCTCGCGGATCAACGCGACGGCTTCCTCCAGCATCTCCAGCCGACGGTCGAGCGTGGGCCACGGATCGCCGAGGATGTGCTCGTTGAGGGCCTCGCCGGTTCCGACCCCGAGGGTGAACTTCCCGCCGAGCATCTCGCCACTCGTGGCCGCGGCCTGGGCGATGACGGCGGGATGCGTGCGGACGGTGGGGCAGGTGACCGCCGTCGTGACGGGTAGGTCGCACGCCTGCGAGATGGCGCCGATGACGCTCCAGACGAAGGCGCTGTTGCCCTGCTCGTTGTTCCAGGGGTGGAAGTGGTCGCTGATCCACAGCGCCTCGAAGCCCGCGGCCTCGGCGGCGCGAGCCTGCACCAGGAGCTCCGCGGGGGAGTACTCCTCGGTGGAGAGGAAGTAGCCGATCTTCATGTGTCTCCTTCACACGACGAGAGGGTCGCTCCCGTACCCGGGTCCTCAGCGGTCATGCGCGTCGAGCCGCAGCACGACGCCGCGCTCGAACTCGCGCACCTCGGTGGCCTCGAGCCGTCCTCCGCCCACCAGCTCCGCCACCTGCTCGGCCTGCGCGGTCGTGCCGAGCTGCAGGAGGGCCACGCCCTCGGCGGCGAGGTGGAGCTCCAGGGCGACGACGCAGATCCGGATGACGCCCATCCCGTCACTGCCGCCATCGATGGCCAGCAGCGGGTCGTCGGGGAACCGGCCGGTGTGCGCCCCAGGAACCCACGGGGGATCAGCGATGACAAGGGGGTACCGCTCGTGGGGGAGCAGCACGGCCTCGATGCCACCGAGCCGGATCTCGGTCCGCGCCCCCATCCCGGCTGCGATCGCGTTCTTCGCGGCGTACGACGCAGCGACCGGGTCCACGTCCACGCAGACCAGGCGCCGGTCGGTGTTCAGGGCCGCGCGGAGCCCGATCTGGCCGGCGCCGCAGCACAGCTCCAGGACCGGGCCGGGAGGCAGCGACGACAAGAGCTCCGCCGCCCACAGCGACTGCTGCACGGTCCATGCCCGCGGTCGCAGGACCCGCTCGTCCCACTCGATGGCGAGGCCACCGAAGTCGGTGCGCTCGGCGAGGGACCGGTCGACGTGCCGGGTGTCAGCGAGATCCATGACCGCCGGTACCCCAACCGGGCGGCATCAGTCGCGTCTCAGCGACTTGTGAGTGCTGTCACACCACGGCATCCGTTGGGACTTCCCGCACTCGCAGACCGCCACGACAGGTCGAGTGACCTCGTGCTCGTTGCCCTCGGCGTCGGCGACCGACCGGGCGCCCCGGAGCAGCCGCGGGCCGTCCTGGCGCCCGGGCCCCGAGACGGGGTCGGTCACGACGCCACCTTGTGCTCGGGCTCGTCCGCTTCCTGCCAGCGCCCGAGGAGCTCCTCGGCCGACAGCGCGTCCAGGTACAGCACGCACGCGGCTCCGAACAGGACGTCGGTGCGCAGGTCGGGCTCGCTGTCAACGAAGGCCCCGCACATGTCCCTGGCAGCCACCTGCTCGTGCACGGCGTCCGCCTCCACGTGCTCGTGGAAGTAGGTGGAGGCCGTCGCGGGAAAGCCCAGGCGCTCCAGGCCGGCGGCGATCCTGCGCGACGGTACCGAGCTGCTCGCCTCGAACGCCGCGAAGTGCCCCAGGGCGGCACCCCGGAGCCGCCGGTTGAGGGCGAACAGCGACATCACGTTCGCGCCGGCCAGGGAGATGGCCGAGATGTCGCCGAGATAGGCGCCGTACGCGGGGTCGAGCCCGGCTGCCTCCATGGTCTGCGCGTACAGCGTCTGGTGGAGCCGCTCGGGGCGACCAGCGCCGTACTCGTCGTACTGCACCTCGGCCAGCGCCACCTTCGCGGCGCCCTCGAGCCGGGGGAGGACGAATGACTGTGGATCGGACTCCTTGAGCTGCTGCACGCTGCGCTCGCGCAGGAAGTCCAGGGCTTGCTCGCGGGTGGCGTGCCGGTGGAGGAAGGTGGCCACGGACGGGCCGTCGTCGTCAGCGACGAGCCTCAACAGCTGATCGCCGATGTCGTCCTCGGACACGACACTCGAGAGAAGACCGACCGTCGAGCCACGGAGCTCACGCTCGAAGCGACGCTCGATCGCGCAGCGCAGCCTGATCAGCTCGGGGTCCCACTCGTGGTCCCCGGCGCAGTCGTCGAAACCGCGGTAGTGCAGCTCGTAGAGGATCCACAGGGCGAGCTGCACGTCGGGGTCCGTGGTGACCGGGTCGGGGCCCAGGGCGATCGCGACCGAATCGTCGGTCGGGTCCGGGCGGCGAAGCATCGTGAGGACGTGGCGGCTGACGGGACCGCGGGCAGGGGGAAGCAGCATCGATGGCCTTTCGGAGGTGAACGTCGGCTTCGTAGTACCCATTCGCTGCCTGGGCATGAGGCCGCGCCGAGTGGGTAATCCACTGTGAGCTCGCCGGGAGGTGACGTCATGGCAACGCAGGACCCCCAGAGGCCCGGAGCGTCGTGGTGGGTTCCGGAGCACCTCACGAAAGGCCTCGTGGCCGATGGCATCGAGAGCTGCAAAGGGTGCGAGCTGTACGCCCACGCGACGCAAGGCGTTCCCGGAGAGGGGCGCCTCGACGCCACCGTGATGCTGCTCGGCGAGCAGCCCGGCAACCAGGAGGACAAGGAAGGTCGTCCCTTCGTCGGGCCCGCAGGCAAGCTGCTGGCGCGCGCCCTCGACGAGGCCGGGTTCGATCGCGAGGCGGTGTACCTCACCAATGCCGTCAAGCACTTCCACTGGGAGAAACGCGGCAGCAACCGGCTGCACAAGACCCCGAGCCGTGCCCACGTCACGGCCTGCGGCCCGTGGCTGGTCGCCGAGGTGGACCTGGTGCGACCGCAGGGTGTCGTGCTGCTCGGTGCCACCGCTGGCGGCGCGGTCTACGGTCCGAGCTTCCGAGTGGGGGACACCCGCGGGCAGCGGCTGGACTGGCCGTCGGCCGTGGGCGGAGCCCGTGCCGGCCGCTCGACCGACTGGACCCCCGAATGGGTGGTCTCGACGGCCCACCCGTCGTCCGTGCTGCGCTCGCGCAACCGCGACGAGGACTACGCCGCTCTCGTGGCGGACCTGCGTACGGCCGCCGGCCTCGCCACCGGGGACGCCTGACTCACGCCAGGTCGCCGAGCTCACGACGCAGGTCGCGGAAGATCCGAGTGAGCAGTCGGGAGACCTGCATCTGGGTGACCCCGATGGTGTCGGCGATCTCGCGCTGCGTCAGTCCGTCGAAGAACCGCATCCGGAGGATGCTCCGGTCGCGGTCGCTCAGACGTTGTACGACGGGGGCGAGCACCACGCGGGCCTCCGCGGACTGGACGGTGGTCTGGTCAGCCGTGAGCAGATCTCCCAGCGATGCGTCACCGTCCCCGACCGGGCGGTCCAGCGACGCGGGAGTGAAGCATCCGTTTCCGGCGGTGGCCTCCAGCACGTCGTCGATCGGTACGCCGAGCTGCGTCGGCCACCTCCCGAGCGGCGGGCGTCCGACCGAGGCTCGCCGTCAGCTCGGACTGCGTCCGGCTGACGCGTTGCTGGAGCTCCTGGATGCGTCGAGGCGGCCGCACCATCCATCCCTGGTCGCGGAAGTACCGACGGACCTCGCCACGGATGGTCGGCACGCAGAAGGAGAGGAAGGCATGGCCGGCGTGCGGGTCGAACCGCTGGGCAGCCTTCGTGAGCGCGAGGTAGGCGACCTGCTCGAGGTCCTCGAGGGGGATACCGCGCGAGCGGTAGCGGGCCGCGATGGACTGCGCCACCGGCATGTTCGTCGCGACGAGGTCGTCCAGCAGACGGTTGCGCTCGTCCTCGTCCACGCACCTGCGCAGCTCCTCGACGAGGTCGCTGGTGTGCACGGCACGACCGGCACGTGCCGAGGGCCAGGCATGATCATCAGGTTCGCCCGAGGGCGGACGTTGCAGGGAGACGGTCACAGGTCACCACCACGGACTCGATCCGCGGCACGGCGCGGAGAGTGGCAGCACCCCTGGCTCGAGTGCACTGACGAGGGTGACTCGGCTCTGCTTGTCGACCACCCGAGAGAGAGGTCCGGAGGCTGCAGACCGTCTTGACTTTCACCATACCCCACTGGTGAAAGGTCGTGGCAGCCGTGACGGCTGGCCTCTTGGCGACGAGCGGGTGAACTGTGGAAGCCGCTCTGCTCAGGCGCCCGGCCGGACCGCACCAGGGCCGCAGCGAGCTGGGCCACCTTGCCGCGGGGAGCCAGGGAGGCCAGCTTCTCGGGATCCCTGGGCAGGTCGAGCTCGACGGCACGGTCGAGTGCCCGGTCGTCGAAGAACGGCGCGACCTCCGGCCACACGTCCTGCACCTCCCGAGCGAAGATCTGCGCGCCGACGGGGCCGATACGGGGGGTCTCCGCGATCGCCTCCATCAGCGCCTCCACACCGCCGTGGTCCCGTGGCCGCAGCTCCCGCAGGTCGCCCCCGTAGGTCTCGAGCAGCCAGGTCGCGCCCTCCTCGAGCTTGGTCGAGGTGCTCTCGTCGTAACGCTTGTACGAGCCGCGTCCGAGGGCGTCCACGCGCTGCTGCCACGTCGCTTCGCGCATCCTCTGGGGCGTGCGCCACCCGGCCTTGAAGAGCTCGCGTGCGGCCGCGACGGCGATCTCGGCGTCGATCCGGGTGGAGCTGAGCATCGTCAGGACCAGGAGCTGGTAGAGCGGGGACGGCTTGTCCCGCAGCGTGATCCCCGCTGCTTCGGCGTACGTCGTCCCGTGCTCCTCGAGCAGTTTCTCGACGACCGCCTGCATCAAGATCTCTTCTCCTGGGTGGACCCTCGCGGTACCCGGCGGCAGCACCGGCATGCGGGTGTGGTGTCAGCGGTTGCGGGCACTCTGGTCGCATGACGAGCGCGAAGGTGCCCGAGCCGGCGTTGGCCACGTTGAGCCACGACCGGTTCTGGGAGCCCGGGTGGGTCTACGAGCGCAAGCTGGACGGCCAGCGCTGTCTCGCCGTGCGCGACGGGCGTGGGACCCGGCTCTACTCCCGGTCCGGTCGCGACGTCACCGTTGCCTTCCCCGAGATCGCGGAGGCGCTGGAGGAGCAGGCGGCGACCCGCTTCGTGATCGACGGCGAGGTGGTGGCCTTCGAGGGCTCGCGCACGAGCTTCGCCAGGCTGCAGCCCCGCATCCATCTCTCCAGCGCCGAGAAGGCGCGGCGCACCGGCATCGCCGTGTACTTCTACGTCTTCGACGTGCTCGAGGTCGACGGCGACGACGTCCGCCGCGAGCCGCTGCTCGACCGCAAGCGTCGACTCCGCAAGCTGCTCACCTGGGACGGCCCGATCCGCTCGACGCCGCACCGCGTCAAGGGCGACGAGAAGTGGTTCGCCGAGGTCTGCCGCAAGGGATGGGAGGGGCTGATCGCCAAGAAGGCCGACGCGCCGTACGCCAGCGGACGCACCGACCGGTGGCTGAAGTTCAAGTGCGAGGCGGGGCAGGAGCTCGTGGTGGTCGGCTGGACGGACCCCACGGGGTCACGGGTCGCGATCGGCGCCCTGCTGCTGGCCTACCACGACGGCGACGACCTCGTGTACGCCGGCAAGGTCGGCACCGGCTTCACCGAGAAGGTGCTGCGCGACCTGCACGAGCGGCTCTCGAAGATCGGGGTGCAGGGATCTCCCTGCACCCGCGGCAAGCTGCCGAGCTCGGGCGTGCACTGGGTGCGGCCGAAGCTGGTGGCCGAGGTGGCCTTCACCGAGTGGACCAGCGCCAACCAGCTGCGGCACCCGCGCTACCTCGGCCTGCGGACCGACAAGCCCGCGTCGGACGTCGTACGGGAGGCGAAGTGACCGGGACCAATGAGGTCGCAGGTGTCGAGATCTCCAAGCCCGACAAGGCGCTGTTTCCTGCGTCGGGCAAGGCGAAGGCAGTGACCAAGCTCGACCTCGCCACGTACTACGAGTCCGTCGCCGGGGTGATGCTGCCGCACCTGAAGGACCGGCCGGTGAACATGCAGCGCTTCCCGGACGGCATCGACGGGATGTCGTTCTACGAGAAGAAGGTGCCCTCGCACTTCCCCGACTTCGTCGACACGGTCGAGGTGCACACCGCCGACGGCAACCAGCGCCAGGTCGTCGTCAACACCGAGCGCTCGCTCGTCTACCTGGCGCAGCAGGCCTGCCTCACGCCGCACACCTGGCTGTCCCGCTCCGACGACCTCGACCGGCCCGACCAGCTGGTATTCGACCTCGATCCGTCGGTCGAGGACCTCGAGGCCGTACGCCGGGCCACCCGCCTCGTGGGTGAGCTCCTCGACGACCTCGGGCTGACCAGCTTCGTGAAGACCACCGGCTCGCGGGGCTACCACGTGCTCGTGCCGCTGCGGCGGTCCAAGGACTTCGACGACGTACGGGCGTTCGCGCGCTCGGTCGGTGAGGTGCTGGTCGCGCGCGAGCCAGACCTGCTCACCCTCGAGGCCCGCAAGGCCAAGCGCGGAGAGCGGGTGCTCATCGACGTCCAGCGCAACGGCTACGGCCAGACCGCCGTGCCGCCGTACGCCGTCCGGGCGCGCCCGGGAGCCCCGGTCTCCACGCCGATCACCTGGGACGAGCTGTCGAAGGTGCAGCCCGCCCAACACACGATCCGCTCGATCGCCCGCCGCCTCGGCACCCGCGAAGATCCCTGGAAGAACGTCCGCCGCCGCCCCCAGGGCCTGGCCAAGGCTGCGGAGAAGCTGAAGAAGCTCACCTGACCCGGGCCTGCCGGTCAATCCTCCTCGAAGTCCTCGTTGGTCTTGCCGCTGAGCACCGACTCGTTCTGGGTCGAGGTGGGCTTGCGGCGGCGGTCGGCGAACTCGTCGTCGACCTTGACCAGCATCCAGTTGGCGTCGTCGCCACCCATCTTGGTGTGGGTCAGCGCAAAGGCGCCCTTCAGCTTCTCGCCGAGAAGCACCACCTTGATGTGGCCGTTCTCGATGGCCTGCTCCGGCCGAGACCGGTTCGCCCTTCTTCTCGGTGACGTTCTCGAACGGACCGATGTCCCACACGATGACTGTGCCCGGGCCACCACCGGCGCCGCGACCCTCGTAGTCGATGTAGTCCAGCTCGTGGTCCCCGACCCGGTGGGCGAGGCGCTTCTCCGAGGGGTTCAGCGAGGGCCCCTTGGGCACCGCCCAGGAGACCAGCACGCCGTCGATCTCGAGCCGGAAGTCGAAGTGCAGGTTGGTGGCATCGTGCCGTTGCACCACGAACCGTGGCGGCTTCGACTGCTTCTTCCGGGGGGCCATCGCCTAGTGGGCGTCGGACACGACGCGTTTGGTGGCCTCGGCGGCGGCCGTGCTCACCTCGCGGCGGTGGCGTAGCACCATGCGCACCCAGAGGGCGAGCACTGCCACGACCGCCACGCCGAGCATGATGTTGGCGGCCAGGCCGAGGCGACTCTCGAGCGCGCGGTAGGACTCCCCGGCCAGGTAGCCCGCGACCGCCACGCCGGTTGCCCAGACGACGCCACCCACGACGTTGGCCGAGGTGAACGAGCGTTGGCGCATCCCGCTCATGCCGGCGATACCGGGCACCAGGCTGCGCAGGCTGGCCGTCCAGCGCCCGAAGGTCACGGCCACCGGCCCACGCCGGCGTACGAAGGACAGGGCCGAGGCGAGGTGTCGACCTCGGCGCGACTCCTCGGGCATCCGGGCGAGCATCCGCGGACCGAACCGGCGACCGACGAAGAAGCCGACCTGGTCGCCGACCACGGCCCCGGCGATCGCCAGCCCGATCACGGCCACGAGCGAGACCCGGCCGGCCTGGGCGGCCACGCCGCCGAGCACCACCATGGTCTCGCCGGGCACGACCAGGCCGAGGAAGATCGAGGCCTCGAGCGCCGGGAACAGGAACACCAGCGTGAGGAGCAGCCAGATCGGCACGGCGACCAGCGTGTCGAGGGCAGCCGTCAGCACGTCGTCACCGCCGTCGCCACTCCCACTGCCCTGACCTCCCGCTGCCCATCCTCGCCGATCAGGCAACCCCAGTCAGCCCCCCGGGATTCCCGACTCGCCGGGGACCTGGTGGGGCGTACGGTCGCGCGTGGTGCGCTCGTTAGGCTGCGTGGGTGGCCACGTCCGAGTTGTCCGACAGCACGCTCGCCGTCGCAGCCCCCTCGGACACCGTCCGCTCGGACCTGCGCTGGCTGGCGCCCATCTGGGGTGTCGTCGGCGCGTTCGTGGTGGTCACGCTCGTCCGCGCTGTCCAGGTCGGGATCCCCTTGCGCGACCCGCGCGGGGACATCCTCGCTTCCCGCGTCACCATCTCGCTCGGGCTCTTCGTGGTCTACGCGCTCATCGACGGTGCCGTGCGCACCCGCCGGCGCCGCCTGCCGTGGCGGCGTACCTGGGCCGTGATCCGCGAGCGCTGGACCCGCCGGCGTCTGGTCCTGGCCCTGGGTGCGCTGGCGGCGTACCACCTCACCTACTTCTGCTACCACAACCTGAAGAGCTGGGACGTCTACAACCCCCCGCGCGACGGGATGCTCCTGGACTGGGACCGCTGGCTGTTCTTCGGCCACAGCCCGGCGGTGCTGCTTCACGACCTGCTCGGCCAGCACTACGCGGCCTGGGGCCTGGCCTACTGGTACGAGACCTTCGGCACGCTCGTGCTGTTCGCGGTGGTGGCTCCCGTCGTGTTCGTCGACCGGATCCGGGACGGGTACGTCGCCATGGTCGCGGGGGTGTGGATCTGGATCCTCGGCACGGCGTCGTACTACCTGATCCCGTCGCTCGGCCCGTTCGACTCGGCGCCGCAGGAGTTCGCCGGCCTGCCGCACATGATGATCCAGGACACCCAGGCCCGGTACATGGGCCAGCGAGCCCACCTGCTGGCCATGCCGCAGGCACACG
>CAWCFR010000004.1:0-58875 GCA_963794725.1 uncultured Actinomycetota bacterium | reverse complement strand
AGCTGGAGCGCTCGCTCGAGCGCGACGCGTGAGCATGCTGCGGGAGTGCAACGAGCCGCTCTCCACGGCGTACGACGTGGCGGTGCTCGACCTCGACGGTGTGGTGTACGTCGGCCCGGACGCCGTGCCCGGTGCGTCCGAGGCGCTCAACGACGCCCAGGCCGGCGGCATGCACCTGGCCTTCGTGACCAACAACGCGTCCCGGACGCCGCACGCGGTCGGTGAGCACCTGCGCCGGCTCGGCGTCGATGCCCACGACGAGGACGTGGTGACCAGCGCGCAGGCAGCTGCGCGCCTGCTGGCCGACCGGCTCGACGAGGGCAGTGCGGTGTTCCTGCTGGGTGGCGAGGGTCTGGACGTGGCGCTGCGCGAGCGAGGGCTCCGACCGGTCACCGACTCCGAGGACGTGGCGGCGGTGGCCCAGGGCTACGGGCCCGAGATGCCGTGGAAGCAGGTGGTGCAGGGCGCCATCCTGGTCCGCACCGGGCTGCCGTGGGTGGTCAGCAACACCGACATGACGATCCCCACCGCGACCGGGATCGGGCCGGGCAACGGCACCCTCGTCGACCTGGTCGCCCGGTTCGCCGGGCGCGAGCCCGAGGTGGCCGGCAAGCCGCAACGGCCCCTGTTCGAGGAGACGCTGCAGCGGGTGGGCGGCGACCGCCCGCTGGTCGTCGGTGACCGGCTCGACACCGACATCGAGGGTGCCGTCGCGATGGGGTGGGACAGCCTGCTGGTGCTCACCGGCGTGACCGGGCTCGAGGAGCTGGTCACTGCGCCCGAGGGCCAGCGACCGACGTACGTCGCTCCCGGGCTGGAGTCGCTGGCGCAACCGCAGCCGGCACCGGACGACGATGGAGCCCTGGGCTGGCTGGCGCGCGAGCGTCGACGACGGCCGCCTCCGGGTGGAGGGTGCCGGGGAGCCTGCGGACTGGTGGCGGGTCGTGGCCGCCGCTGCCTGGCGACATCTCGACGAGACCGGGCAGCCTGTCGCGACCGACGGCGTCGAGGTGCCCGAGTAGCGTGACCGCCATGACCGAGAGCCCCACCCCAGGTGCCCCTCAGACGACCGGGGTCGAGTCCGCGGACACCGTCGTCGACAGCCTCGCGGCACTGGACGGACTGCCCGTGGCCGAGCACGTCGCCGTCTTCGAGGCCGCCCACCAGTCGCTGGGCCAGATGCTGGCCGGCACGCCCGCGGACTGACCCGTGCCGCCGCGGCGCCTGCGGCTCGACGCCGAGCTGGTCCGCCGTGGCCTCGCCCGATCGCGCGAGCACGCCAGCACGCTGATCGCCGAGGGCCGGGTCAGTGTCAATCGCGCAGTCGCCACCAAACCGGCGACCGGCGTGAGCACCGACGCCGATCTCGTCGTCCGCGCCGACGACGACGATCCCGGTTTCGCCAGCCGCGGTGGCCACAAGCTCGCAGGAGCGCTCGCTGCCTTCGAGCCGGCCGGGCTCCGGGTCGCCGGCCGGCGGTGCCTGGACGCGGGCGCCTCGACGGGAGGGTTCACCGACGTCCTGCTGCGCGGCGGTGCGAGCGAGGTCGTCGCCGTCGACGTCGGCTACGGACAGCTCGTCTGGGCGCTGCGCAACGACCCGCGGGTGCAGGTCCACGACCGCACGAACGTGCGCGACCTGACCACCGACCTGATCGGGGAGCCCGTCGACCTCGTGGTCGGTGACCTGTCCTTCATCTCCCTGACCCTGGTGATCGATGCGCTCGTCGGGGTGACCCGGGACGACGGCGACCTCGTGCTGATGGTGAAGCCGCAGTTCGAGGTCGGCAAGGAGCGCCTGGGCAGGGGTGGGGTCGTGCGCGACCCGGCTCTGCGGGCGGAGGCCGTCGAGACGGTCCTGGACGCTGCCGGCGCCCGCGGTTGGGGAGCCCGAGGAGTCGTCGCCAGCCCGCTCCCGGGCCCCTCGGGGAACGTCGAGCTCTTCGTGTGGCTGCACCGCGGGCCGCGGGAGGCCGGCCGGGACGCCGTCCTCGCCGAGACCGCCCGCTCCGCCTCCTGGGGGGTACCGGGTGAGAAGGTGAACCCGTGAACACCCAGGAGGCGGAACACGCGTCGGGCGACGCCCCTCGCCGCATCCTGCTGCTCACCCACACCGGCCGCGACGAGGCCCGCGAGGTGACCCATGCGGTCGTCAGCGCGCTGGCCGCGAACGGGCTGCTGGTGCGGATGCTCGACGACGAGGCCAAGGAGCTCGACCTCGGTCCTGCCGACGGCGTCGAGCCGGTCACCCTCGAGGGTGCCGCGTGCGAGCAGTGCGAGCTGGCCGTGGTGATCGGCGGGGACGGCACCATCCTGCGGGCGGCCGAGCTCACCCACACGACGTCGACGCCGCTGCTCGGCGTGAACCTCGGCCACGTCGGCTTCCTCGCCGAGGCCGAGAGCGAGGACGTCGACTCGATGATCGGGGCGATCGTCGAGCGGCGCTACACCAGCGAGGAGCGGATGACGCTCGACGTGAGCGTCTACCGCGACCGCGAGCTCGTCGAGACCACCTGGGCGCTGAACGAGGCGAGCGTGGAGAAGGCCGCCCGGCAACGGATGCTCGAGGTGGTCGTCGAGGTCGACAACCGTCCGCTCAGCAAGTTCGGCTGCGACGGCGTCGTGTGTGCCACGCCGACCGGTTCCACGGCGTACAACTTCAGCGCGGGCGGACCGGTGGTCTGGCCCGAGGTGGAGGCGCTGCTGATGGTGCCGATCAGCGCGCACGCCCTGTTCTCACGGCCCATGGTGGTCGCGCCCGAGTCGGTGCTCGCGGTCGAGGTGCTGGCGCAGACCGAGGGAGCGGGCGTGCTGTGGTGCGACGGCCGGCGCACGGTCGACCTCCCGCCCGGAGCGCGCATCGAGGTGCGCCGGGGGAGTACGCCGGTCCGGCTGGTGCGGCTGCATGAAGCCCCGTTCACCGACCGGCTCGTGGCCAAGTTCGGCCTCCCGGTCGAGGGCTGGCGCGGCGCGAGCGAGCGGCGGCGACGCGAGAACGACGACGCATGATCGAGGAGATCAGGATCAGCTCGCTGGGCGTGATCGAGGAGTCGGTCCTCGACCTCGGCACGGGGCTGACCGTGATCACCGGTGAGACCGGCGCCGGCAAGACCATGCTGGTCACCGCGCTGGGGCTGCTGCTGGGCGGGCGCGCCGACTCCGGTGCCGTCCGCACGGGCGCCAAGGCTGCCCGGGTCGAAGGTGTGGTCGCTGCCGACGACGAGGTCGCGGCGATCGCCGAGGAGCACGGCGGTGAGGTGGAGGGCGGTGCCCTGCTGCTCGGCCGCCAGGTCTCCTCGGAAGGACGCTCGCGTGCCTTCCTCGGCGGCGCCTCGGTCCCGGCCTCCGCGCTCGGCCGCGTCGGCGAGGTGCTCGTCGCGGTGCACGGGCAGTCCGACCAGCACCGCCTCCTGCGCCCCGAGGCCCAGCGCGACGCGCTCGACGCCTACGCCGGCCCGGACCTCGCCCAGACGCTGACGGAGTACGCCGCGCAGCACGACCGGCTCCGCGAGGTCGAGACCGAGCTCCGCGAGGTGCTCGGCTCTGCCCGCGAGAGGGCACGCGAGGCCGACGTGCTCCGCCTGGGGCTGGCGGAGATCGAGGCCGTCGCGCCCACGCCGGGGGAGGACGACGCCCTGGGCGTCGAGGAGAGTCGGCTCGGTTTCGCCGACACGTTGCGCACCGCGGCCGAGACCGCCCGCGAGGCGCTCTCCGCGGAGGCGGAGTCGCCCGACGCGCTGGGGGCGGTGGCCGCCGCCCGGCGAGCGCTGGAGTCGGTGCGCGAGCACGACCCCGAGGCAGCCGCCCTGGCCGACCGGGTGGCGGAGGTGAGCTACCTGCTCGCCGACGTGGCCGCGGACGTCGCCTCCTACGCCGCCGGGCTCGAGACCGATCCCGCGCGGCTCGCCGGGGTCTCCGAACGGCGCGCGGCGCTGACCGCACTGACGAAGAAGTACGGCGAGACGCTGGTCGAGGTGATCGAGTGGAGCCGGGTCTCCGCCGAACGGCTGAACGGTCTCGAGGGCTCCGACGAGCGCATCGCCGCGCTGCGGGCCGAGCGCGAGGCGCTCCGCTCGAGCCTGGCCGAGCATGCCGGCCGGCTCTCCACGCTGCGCCACTCGGCGGCCGAGCAGCTCGCCAACGCCGTCCGAGCCGAGCTGCACCAGCTCTCGATGCCGCACGCCGACTTCGTCGTCCGGGTCGACCGCACGCCCGACGAGCACGGCCTCGAGATCGACGGGGGCCACTGGCGGTTCACCGCCACCGGGATCGACGAGATCGAGCTGCTCCTGGCGGCCAACACCGGCTCGGAGCCACGTCCGCTGGGCAAGGGCGCCTCGGGCGGCGAGCTGTCCCGGGTGATGCTGGCCATCGAGGTCTCGCTGGCCGACACCCGGCCGGTGCCCACGTTCGTCTTCGACGAGGTCGACGCCGGGGTCGGTGGCAAGGCGGCGGTCGAGATCGGCCGCCGGCTCGCGACGCTGGCCCGGTCGGCCCAGGTGCTGGTCGTGACCCACCTGCCCCAGGTGGCCGCGTTCGCCGACCACCACGTCGTCGTACGCAAGAGCAGCGACGGGTCGGTCACCACCTCCGGGCTGACCGTGCTCGACGACGGGGGCCGGGTGCAGGAGCTGTCCCGGATGCTCGCCGGGCTCGAGGAGTCCGACACCGCGATGGCGCACGCCCAGGAGCTGCTCGAGGTCGCTCGCGGCGTTGCGCCCCGAGGCGCTCGGAAAGGTTGATAGGGTTGAACCCCGTGGAGAGGCAGCCGACCAAGCACGTCTTCGTCACCGGGGGCGTCGCCTCCTCGCTCGGCAAGGGACTCACGGCTTCTAGCCTCGGTCGCCTGCTGCGTTCGCGGGGGCTCCGGGTCACGATGCAGAAGCTCGACCCGTACCTGAACGTCGACCCCGGGACGATGAACCCGTTCCAGCACGGCGAGGTGTTCGTCACCAACGACGGCGCCGAGACCGACCTCGACATCGGTCACTACGAGCGGTTCCTGGACACCGACCTCGGCCAGATCGCCAACGTGACGACGGGCCAGGTCTACTCGAGCGTGATCGCCAAGGAGCGCCGCGGCGACTACCTCGGCGACACCGTGCAGGTGATCCCGCACATCACCAACGAGATCAAGGACCGCGTCCTCGCGATGGGCGGCCCGGAGATCGACGTCGTGATCACCGAGGTCGGCGGCACCGTCGGTGACATCGAGTCGCTGCCGTTCCTCGAGGCTGCCCGGCAGGTGCGCCACGACGTCGGCCGCGACAACGTCTTCTTCCTGCACGTCTCGCTGGTGCCCTGGATCGGGCCGTCCGGCGAGCTCAAGACCAAGCCGACGCAGCACTCCGTGGCCGCGCTCCGCTCGATCGGCATCCAGCCCGACGCGATCGTCTGCCGCGCCGACCGCGAGATCCCGGCGTCGGTCAAGCGCAAGATCTCGCTGATGTGCGACGTCGACGAGGAGGCCGTGGTCACGGCGGCCGACGCGCCGTCCATCTACGACATCCCCAAGGTGCTGCACCGCGAGGGGCTCGACGCCTATCTCGTGCGCCGGCTCAACCTGCCCTTCCGCGACGTCGACTGGACCCTCTGGGACCAGCTCCTGCAGCGGGTGCACCACCCCAACGAGGAGGTGACCATCGCGCTGGTCGGGAAGTACATCGACCTGCCCGACGCCTACCTCTCCGTCGTCGAGGCGCTGCGGGCCGGCGGTTTCGCCCACGAGGCCAAGGTGAACATCCGCTGGATCCCCTCCGACGACTGCCAGACCCCGGAGGGCGCGGCGCACAACCTCTCCGAGGTCGACGCGATCTGCGTGCCCGGCGGGTTCGGCATCCGCGGCATCGAGGGCAAGCTCGGTGCGCTCACCTACGCGCGCACCCACAAGATCCCCACGCTCGGGCTCTGCCTGGGCCTGCAGTGCATGGTGATCGAGTACGCCCGGTCGATGGCCGGCCTGGAGAAGGCTGCCTCGACCGAGTTCGACCCCGGCTGCCCCGAGCCGGTGATCGCCACCATGGCCGAGCAGCACGCGTACGTCGAGGGCGCCGGCGACCTCGGCGGCACCATGCGGCTCGGGCTCTACCCGGCCGACCTCAAGGAGGGCACGGTCGCGCGGGCGGCGTACGGCGCCCGGCACGTCGAGGAGCGGCACCGGCACCGCTACGAGGTCAACAACGGCTACCGCGACCAGCTCGAGGCCGCGGGACTGGTGTTCTCCGGCACCTCGCCCGACAACAACCTGGTCGAGTTCGTGGAGCTCCCGGCCGACGTGCACCCCTACTACGTCGCCACCCAGGCGCACCCGGAGCTGCGCTCGCGGCCGACCCGCCCGCACCCGCTCTTCGCCGGGCTCGTCGCCGCTGCCCTGCAGCGCCAGCGCGAGCTGCTGATCCCGATCGACGAAGGGGCGCTGCGGCGCCGTTGGGTGGCCGACGCCACGGACGACGAGGCCGACGACGAGGCTGACGTCGTGTCCCTCGTCGACGAGACCGACGAGGAGCGCGACGCAGCCTTCGTGGCGCGTCACCGCGCGTGAGCGAAGAGCTCGCCGACGAGCCTGGCTCCTGGCCCGTGGTGGAGACCACGCGCCTGCTACGAGGGCGACTGGGTGGTCTCGCTGCGCGAGGACTTCGTGCAACGCCCCGGGCACCCCGAGGAGTCCTTCGGACGGCTCGTGCTCGAGCACCCGGGTGCCGTCGTGGTGCTCGCGCTGGACGAGGAGGAACGGGTCTGCTGCCTGCGCCAGTACCGGCACTCCAGCCAGGGCCGGATGGTCGAGCTGCCCGCCGGGATCCGTGACGCGGACGACGAGGACCCCCAGCTGACGGCGGCGCGCGAGCTGCGCGAGGAGGTCGAGCTGCAGGCCGAGCACTGGCGCCTGCTGGCCACCTCGTGGCCCTCGGCCGGCATCACCGCCGAGAAGCACCTGGTCTACCTCGCCACCGGCCTCTCGCACGCCGACCGCGGCGACTTCGAGCTCCGGGCCGAGGAGGCCGAGCTCGAGGTCTTCTGGACCCCGTTCGAGGACCTCCTCGACGCCGTCCTCGACGGTCGCGTCCAGGAGGGCCCCCTGATGATCGCCGTCCTCACCTACGACGCCCTGAAGCGCCGCGACCGCCTCTAGAGCCTCGCCGAGCGGGGGATTGCGGTACGCCTGAGAGCGCCGAGCGGGGGATTGCTGCTCGCGCGACGTACATGAATCCCCCGGTCGGCGCCGTGGGGCGTGCACGAATCCCCCGGTCGGCGGAGTGGCGTGGTGGGATGACGCGTGACGGACTCACCCTCGCCCTCGCTCGACGTCGCGGCCCTGCTCGAGCAGCATCCCGTCCTCGACGGGCACAACGACCTGCTGTGGGCGGCACGCGAAGCGGTCGGGTACGACTTCGACGCGGCTCGAGCTGACCGACACCGAGACCTGCCGTGCCCTGGGCACGCAGACCGACCTGCCCCGGCTGCGGGCCGGGGGAGTGGGGGCCCAGTTCTGGTCGGTGTTCGTCCCGGACACCCTCACCGGTGGGGCCGCCGTCACCGCGACGCTGGAGCAGATCGACGCGGCGTACGCGATGATCCGGCGGTACGGCGACCAGCTCGCCCTGGCCACGACGACCGAGGACGTCGAGGAGGCCTGGCAGCAGGGCCGGATCGCCAGCCTGATGGGCGCCGAGGGCGGCCACCAGATCGACGGCTCGCTGGCGACCCTGCGGATGCTGCACCGCCTCGGCGTGCGCTACCTGACCCTGACCCACAACCACAACACCCCGTGGGCCGACTCGGCCACCGACGAGCCCGCGGCGAACGGGCTCACGGACTTCGGCCGGGAGGTCGTGGCCGAGATGAACCGGATCGGCGTGCTGGTCGACCTGAGCCACGTCAGCGCCGACGTGATGCGCCAGGCGCTCGACGTGACCACCGTGCCGGTCGTGTTCTCGCACTCCTCGGCGCGGGCACTGTGCGACCACCCGCGCAACGTGCCCGACGACGTGCTGGGCCGCCTCGCGGACAACGGCGGGACCTGCATGGTGACCTTCGTGCCGCGGTTCGTGAACCAGACGGTCCGCGACTGGCACCGCGACGTCTCCGAGGAGGAGTCACCGGAGACGCCCCGGGCCACCATCGACGACGTCGTGGCGCACGTGGAGCACGTCCGCGACGTGGCGGGCGTGGAGCACGTCGGCCTCGGCGGCGACTACGACGGCACCCCCCAGCTCCCCGACGGGCTCGAGGACGTCACCGGCTACCCCCGGCTGCTGCAGGCGCTGGCCGACCGCGGCTGGTCGGCGGCGGAGCTCGCGGGGCTGACCAGCGGCAACGTGCTGCGCACGATGCACGACGCCGGTCTCACCCGCGCCGGCGAGGCCGCTCGGGAGTAGGCTCGCCGGGTCCACCAGGGAGCACCCCACCAGGGGCGCAGAGTCAGGAGGGGACCGTGCGGATCGGCGTACCCAAGGAAGTCAAGAACCACGAGTACCGGGTGGCGATCACCCCCATCGGGGTCCACGAGCTGGTCGCCCACGGGCACGACGTGCACGTCGAGCGCCAGGCCGGGGCCGGCTCCCAGATCGACGACGACGAGTACGTCGCAGCGGGCGCGAAGATCCTCGACTCGGCCGACGACGTCTGGGGCGACGCCGAGATGGTGCTCAAGGTCAAGGAGCCGGTCGCCGAGGAGTACCACCGGATGCACGAGGGGCTCGTGCTGTTCACCTACCTGCACCTGGCCGCCGACCGGCCGCTGACCGAGGAGCTGGTGACGCGCAAGGTCACCGGCATCGCCTACGAGACCGTGCAGCTGCCGTCCGGGTCGCTGCCGCTGCTCTACCCGATGTCCGAGGTCGCCGGCTGCCTCGCACCGCAGGTCGGTGCCTACTCGCTGATGAAGGCCCAGGGAGGCCGCGGCGTGCTGATGGGCGGCGTCGGCGGTGTCGCCAACGCCAAGGTGGTCGTGATCGGCGCCGGTGTCTCGGGCCAGAACGCCGCCAACATCGCCCTGGGCATGGGCGCCGACGTCACCCTGCTCGACACCGACCTCGACAAGCTGCGGCTCTCGTTCTGGCGCTACAACAACCGGGTGCACGGCCTGGCGTCCTCGAAGCTCGCGATCGAGCAGCAGGTGCTCGAGGCCGACCTCGTCATCGGGGCGGTGCTGATCCCGGGCGCCAAGGCTCCGACGCTGGTCAGCAACGAGCTGGTCTCGCGGATGAAGCCCGGCTCGGTGCTGGTCGACATCGCCGTCGACCAGGGCGGCTGCTTCGAGGACACCCACGCCACCACGCACGCCGACCCGACGTACGAGGTGCACAACTCGGTCTTCTACTGCGTGGCGAACATGCCCGGCGCGGTCCCGAACACCTCCACCTACGCGCTGACCAACGCGACGCTGCCCTACTCCGTCGCGCTGGCCGACAAGGGCTGGCAGCAGGCGTGCCGCGACGACCACTCGCTCGCTCTCGGGCTGAACACGCACGCCGGTCAGCTCACCAACGCGCCGGTGGCGCAGGCCCACGACCTGGAGGCGGCCGACCTCGACGCCGCCCTCGCCTGATCCGTCGGTGACCGAGAGCGCCCCTGCCGAGACGGCCCCGGCCGTCCCGGGCGGGAGCGCTCTGGTCCGCGCCGTCCGGACCTACGTCGACCACCTGGTCGTCGAGCGCGGGCTGGCCGAGAACTCGGTGAAGTCCTACCGGCGTGACCTGCGGCGCTACCTCGAGTACCTCGACGGGATCGGGGTCACCGAGCTCGACCAGGTCACCGAGCAGACCGTGAGCGGCTTCCTGATGGCGCTGCGCGAGGGCGATCGCGACCACCCTCCGCTGAGCGCGACCTCGGCGGGCCGCACCGTGGTGGCGGTGCGTGGCTTCCACAAGTTCGCCGTCAAGGACGGCCTCGCGACCACGGACCCCTCGGCCGGCGTACGGCCTCCCACGCCCGCGAAGCGGCTGCCCAAGGCCGTCTCGCTGGGCGACGTCGAGCGGCTCCTCGAGGCGGCCGGCGCGCCCGGGACGACGCTCGCGCTGCGTGACCGGGCCCTGCTCGAGGTCCTCTACGGCACCGGCGCCCGCATCTCCGAGGCCGTCGGGCTCGACGTCGACGACCTCGACCTCGACGCCGAGCTCGACCCGGGGCAGGCGCAGGGCACCGTGCTGCTGCGCGGCAAGGGCTCCAAGGAGCGGATCGTCCCGGTGGGCAGCTACGCGCGGGCGGCCGTGCAGGCCTACGTCGTCCAGGCCCGGCCGGCGCTGGTCTCCACGGGCAAGGGCACCCCGGCCCTCTTCCTGAACGCCCGCGGTGGGCGGCTGTCGCGGCAGAGCGCCTGGACCGTGATCGTCAAGGCGGCCGACCGGGCCGGGATCACCGCCGAGGTCTCCCCGCACACCCTGCGGCACTCCTTCGCCACGCACCTGCTGGAGGGCGGGGCCGACGTCCGGGTGGTCCAGGAGCTGCTCGGCCACGCCTCGGTCACCACCACGCAGGTCTACACGCTGGTGACCGTCGACAGCCTGCGCGAGGTGTACGCCGCGGCGCATCCCCGCGCTCTCGGCTGAGGTCGACTTCCGAGTCCGAGGCCGGCGACTGGTCCAGACGACCACCCCTCTCCGTGCACAGGTTTCTGCACAGGACCACGACTAGTTGTGCATCCACGGCGGGGCGCTACACACATCGTTTCCCCAGATTTCAGATGATGGTCGCCAGGAGGTCGACGTGCCTTGTGACGGCTTCGCAGCGGTGCATAGAGTCACGCCCGCGCAGTGGCGGATAAATCGACAAGTAGCCGGACCCGGGTCGGCCGATGGGAGATCAGCATGAGTGGTGCCGACGGTTTCGGGCCGGGTGCGGGTGCAGGAAGCAGTGCCGCCGAGATGCCCCCGCTGGTGAGACCGCCGGCGCCGCCGAGCACTCCCGCGGAGCCCGTCGAGCTCCGGCCGCGCACCGCGAAGTCGGCCAGGACCGTGCCGCAGCAGGCCGACGGCGTCGAGCTCGGGCCCACCGGCCGGCCGATGCCCGACCTGCCCGAGCCGCGCCCGCGGACCAAGCACGGCAACGCCCGGGTCATCGCGATGTGCAACCAGAAGGGCGGCGTCGGCAAGACCACGACGACCATCAACCTGGGCGCCGCACTGGCCGAGTACGGCCGCAAGGTGCTGCTCGTCGACTTCGACCCGCAGGGATCGCTCTCGGTGGGCCTGGGCCTGAACCCGCACCAGATGGAGCGGACCATCTACAACCTCCTGATGCAGCGTGACATCGCGCTGGAGGACGTCGTGGTCCCCAGCGGCGTGCCGGGCATGGACCTGCTCCCCTCCAACATCGACCTCTCCGCAGCCGAGGTGCAGCTCGTCCACGAGGTGGGCCGGGAGCAGACGCTCCAGCGCGTGCTCGCCCCTGCCATCGCCAACTACGACGTGATCCTGATCGACTGCCAGCCGTCGCTGGGCCTGCTCGCGGTGAACGCGCTGACGGCCGCGGACGGCGTGATCGTGCCGCTGGAGTGCGAGTACTTCGCGCTGCGGGGCGTGGCCCTGCTGAAGATCACCATCGACAAGGTGCGCGACCGGCTCAACCCGCGGCTGACCGTCGACGGCGTCCTCGGCACGATGTACGACGGCCGGACGCTGCACGGCCGGGAGGTGATGGAGCGGCTGGTCGAGGCCTGGGGCGACACGGTCTTCCACACCGTGATCCGCCGCACCGTGAAGTTCTCCGACTCCACCGTCGCCGGCGAGCCGATCACCAACTACGCCTCGTCCTCGCCCGGCGCCGAGTCCTACCGGCAGCTCGCGAGGGAGGTGGCCCTGCGGTGTCACGACGTGTGAGCCTGCCGACGGCGGACGACCTGTTCCCGCACCGCGAGGCTCCACCGCCTGCCGTCAGCGCGGTGCCGGACGCCCGGGACGACGTCGAGGCGCACCGGGTGCGCCGGTCGAGCGGACGCGTCCGCCACGACGAGAAGATGACCGTCTACGTCACCGCCGACGAGCTGCTCGACCTCGAGCACGCCCGCCTCTCGCTGCGACGTGCGCAGGGCCTCGCCGTCGACCGCGGCCGGTTGGTGCGCGAGGCGATCGCGATCGTCCTGGCCGACCTGGAGAGCAACGGCGACGACAGCGTCCTGGTGCAGCGGCTGATCGGCTGATGGCGTCCCTGGCTGCCACGCAGACCGATGAGTCCACTCCCGGCGAGGCCGTGACCACCGGCTTCGCCGTCACGCTGGACAACTTCGAGGGCCCCTTCGACCTGCTGCTGAGCCTGATCAGCAAGCACAAGATGGACGTCACCGAGGTGGCCCTGTCGCGGGTGACCGACGAGTTCATCGCGCACATCAAGGCGGCCGACGACGCGTGGGACCTCGAGCAGACGACGTCGTTCCTGCTGGTCGCCTCGACGCTGCTCGACCTGAAGGCCGCTCGCCTGCTGCCGCAGGGCGACGTCGAGGACGAGGAGGACCTCGCGCTGCTGGAGGCGCGCGACCTCCTGTTCGCACGGCTGCTGCAGTACCGCGCCTTCAAGCTGGTGGCCGCCGTCCTCGAGCAGCGGATGACGGGCGAGGAGCGACGCCACCCGCGGGTGGTCGGGCTCGAGGAGCGCTACGCGAACCTGCTGCCGGAGGTCCTGATCGGGCTCGGCCTGGAGGAGTTCGCCGGCCTCGCGGCGAAGGCGCTGGAGCCCAAGCCCGAACCGGAGATGGGCCTGGCCCACATGCACGCGCCGGCGGTGAGCGTGCGCGAGCAGGCGACGCTGGTGATCGACCGGCTGCGGGGGAGCGGCACGCTCTCGTTCCGCACGCTGGCGGCCGATGCCCCCGACACGATGACGCGGGTCGCCCGGTTCCTGGCCCTCCTGGAGCTGTTCCGCGAGGGCGTGGTCGCCTTCGACCAGCTGACCCCGCTCGGTGAGCTCAGCATCCGCTGGACCGGCGCCGACGACGCCGAGGTCGAGATCACCGACGAGTTCGACGGCACCCCGCCGCCCGCCGAGCCGGCACCCGAGCCCCACCAGAGCCTGAGTCAGAGGAGACCCCATGACCGAGACACTGCAGGAGTCAGCAGAAGAGCTCGCCCCCGAAGAGCTAGCGCTGCCGCTCGCCGAGCTGCGCCCGGCGCTCGAGGCGGTGCTGATGGTGGCCGACCAGCCACTCGACGAGGCCACGCTCGCCGGTGCCGTCGGGCATCCCGTCCCCGCGGTGCAGGAGGCCGTCGCCGCCCTGGCCGCCGAGTACGACGAGACCGGCCGCGGCTTCGAGCTGCGCAACGTCGCCGGGGGCTGGCGCTACTACACCCGCGAGGAGCTCGCGCCGGTGGTGGAGCGGTTCGTGCTCGACGGGCAGCAGGCCCGGCTGACCCAGGCCGCGCTCGAGACGCTGGCGGTGGTCGCCTACAAGCAGCCGGTCAGCCGCAGCCGCGTCTCGGCCATCCGGGGCGTCAACGTCGACGGCGTGATGCGCACGCTCCTGACCCGCGGCCTGGTCGAGGAGGCCGGCACCGAGCACGAGACCGGGGCGCACCTGTACCGCACCAGCTCCTACTTCCTCGAGCGGATCGGGGTGTCCTCGCTCGACGACCTCCCCGAGCTCGCGCCGTTCCTTCCCGACATGGACGACTTCGACGACGAGGTCCTCTCGGGCACCCACGGTGAGCAGCCGGGGGCCGCGTCCGACACCATGGACGAGTGAGGCAGGTCGAGACCGACGACGAAGGGCTGGTGCGGCTGCAGAAGCTGCTCGCCCAGTCGGGAGTCGCCAGCCGGCGCAAGTGCGAGGAGCTGATGCTCGCGGGGCTGGTCGAGGTGGACGGCGAGGTGGTCACCCGCCTCGGCACCAAGGTCGACCCGACGACGGCGGTCGTCCGCGTGAAGGGCCGCCGGCTGCCGCCGGTCAGCGAGCACGTCTACCTCGTGCTGAACAAGCCGCGCGGCGTGGTCTCCACGATGTCGGACCCGCAGGCCCGGCAGACGCTGGGCGACTTCGTGGCCGACCGGCCGGAGCGGCTCTTCCACGTGGGTCGGCTCGACACCGACACCGACGGCCTGATCCTGCTCACCAACGACGGCGACTTCGCGCAACGGCTGGCGCACCCGTCGTACGAGGTGGACAAGACGTACGTCGCCGAGGTCGAGGGCGTCGTGCGCCGCCAGACGATCCAGCAGCTGCTGGCCGGGGTGACCCTCGACGACGGGCCGGTGACGGTGCGGTCGGCGAAGGTGCGCTCCAGCCACGGCGAGCGGTCGATCGTCGAGGTGGTCATCCACGAGGGCCGCAACCGGATCGTCCGGCGGCTGCTCGACCACGTCGGGCACCCGGTACGGCGCCTGACCAGGACCCAGGTCGGGCCGGTCCGCCTGGCCGGGCTGAAACAGGGGGAGCTGCGCGAGCTGGACACCGAGGAACTCGGGTCGTTGCTCGACGCGGGCGGCTTGTAGGCTCGCGAACCGTGAACGTCCGGGCAGTGCGGGGAGCCACCCAGCTCGACACCGACACCAGGGACCACATGCTCGACCGGGTCGCGGAGATGGTGCGCGAGGTGATGACGCAGCAACGACCTCGGCCTCGACGACTTCATCAGCATCATCTTCACCGCGACCTCCGACCTGCACGCCGAGTTCCCGGCGTACGCCGCCCGGCAGCTCGGCTTCAGCGACGTCCCGCTGATCTGCGCGCGCGAGCTGGAGATCGAGGGCTCGATGCCGCGCGTGGTGCGGATGATGGCGCACGTCGAGACCGAGCTCTCGCGCCAGGACGTCACCCACGTCTACCTGCACGGCGCCGCGGCGCTCCGTCGTGACCTGACCAAGGTCAGGGCCGTCCCCGATGAAGTGAGCTGACCGGCCCGGTCCACGTGGTCGGCGCCGGCCTGCTGGGTACGTCGGTCGGGCTGGCCGCACGCCGGGCGGGGCTGGAGGTGTGGCTCTCCGACCTCAACCACGAGCACGTGCGGACGGCCAGCGGCCTCGGCGCCGGTGTGCCCGCCCCCGCCGAGGGCGCCGCACAGCTCACCGTGGTCGCCGTCCCGCCCGACCACATCGCCGAGCACGTCGTCGCCGCCCTGGAGCGCGGGGGAGTCGTCACCGACGTCGGCAGCGTCAAGGGCCTGCCCCTGGACACGGTCTCCGACCTGGTCAGCGAGGCGGAGCTGGCGCGCTACGTCGGCGGCCACCCGCTGGCCGGCAGCGAGCGATCGGGTCCCCTGGCCGCCACCGCGGCCCTCTTCGACGGCCGGCCGTGGGCGATCACGCCGCACGTGCACTCCGCGCCGGATGCGCTGGCGCTGGTGGAGAGCCTGGCCAGGCTGTGCGGGGCCGAGCCCGTCCTGCTCTCGCCCGTCGAGCACGACCGTGCGGTGGCCCGCACCTCGCACCTGCCGCACCTGCTGGCCGTGCTGACGGCGAGCCAGCTGGCCGAGGCGCAGCCCGAGCACCTGTCGCTGTCGGGGCAGGGAGTCCGCGACGTCACCCGGATCGCGGCCGGCGACCCCGACATGTGGGGCCAGATCATCCGGGCCAACCGGGGCGCGGTCATGCGAGATCCTGCGCGACGTCCAGGACGACCTCGCCCGGCTGCTCGCCGTGCTCGACGCGGTCGACGAGGACTCGCTCGGCGAGATCCTGGCCCGTGGCGTCAGCGGCACCGAGGCCATCCCCGGCAAGCACGGCGGGCCGCCGCTGGCCACCGCCAGCGTCTTCGTCTCGGTGCCCGACCATCCCGGCGAGCTGGCGCGGCTGTTCGCCGACGTGGGCGAGATCGGGGTGAACATCGAGGACCTGCGCATCGACCACGACCCCGGTCGCCCGGTCGGGCTCCTCGAGCTGGTGGTCGCCGAGACCGTGGCGGAGTCGCTGCGGGCTTCCCTCGAAGTCAGGGAATGGGTCACTCACCGGTAGGGTTTGCCTCTGCTGGGAGCACGTGAACCGGCCAGTCGAGCAGCAGGAGAGCGCAGTGGGCAGCACCGTCGTCGTCGCGATGGACGGGCCGTCGGGATCGGGCAAGTCGAGCACCTCGCGTGGTGTCGCGATCCGCCTCGGCCTGCGCTACCTCGACACCGGCGCGCAGTTCCGTGCGATGACCGCCTGGATGCTCGACCACGACGTCGACCTCGCCGACCCGGACGCGATCGCGGCCCACGCCCAGGAGCCTCGCCTGGAGTCCGGCACCGACCCCGAGGCACCCACGATCACCCTCGACGGCGTGGACGTCTCGGCCCGGGTGCGCTCGCAGGAGGTGACCGACCACGTCAGTGCCGTGGCGTCGGCCCCCGCGATCCGCCAGCGCCTGCTCGAGGTGCAGCGCTCGATCATCGAGGCTGCCGAGGCCGGTGGCGGCATCGTGGTCGAGGGGCGTGACATCGGCTCGGTCGTCTGGCCGCAGGCCGCGGTGAAGGTCTACCTCACCGCCGACCCGTCCGCCCGCGCTGCCCGTCGTACGGCGGAGAACGGGGCGGGCACGGTCGAGGCGACCCAGGCCGACCTCCTCCGCCGCGACACGATCGACTCCGGTCGCGCCGTGGCGCCGGCCGTGGTGCCCGAGGGCGCGGTGCACCTCGACACGACGCCGTACACGCTCGACCAGGTGATCGACCAGGTCGTCGCGCTCGTCCGCGCCGTCGTCCCGCCTCGCGGATCGGGAGCCGGCTCATGAGCGGCGACGTGCGTGTCGACCGTGACCGGCTGCCGTCCACCGACGGGGTGGCCGTGCCGCACACCGCGCTGCTCTACCGGGGCCGATTCGCTCTGCACGGGTTCATCCGTGCCTGGTGGGACCTCGAGATCCACGGCGCCGACCGGGTGCCGTCGACCGGCGGCGTGGTGATGGCCGCCAACCACGTGGGCTGGCTGGACGGTCCGCTGCTGGCGATCTGCTCGCCGCGGCCGGTGCACGCCCTCACCAAGGACGAGATGTTCGCCGGCCCGCTCGGCTCCTTCCTGATCGCCTCCGGGCAGATCCCGCTCGACCGGTTCCACGTCGACCTGCGCGCGATCCGGACCGCCGTCCGCACGGTCGAGGCCGGCGCTGGCGGTCGGGGTCTTCCCCGAGGGCGCCCGCGGACCGGGGGAGATGACCTCGCCCCGCTCGGGTGCGGCCTACCTCGCGCTCGTGACCGGCGCGCCCGTCGTGCCCGTCTCGTTCCTGGGCACCCGTGAGCCGGGTGGGCACGACGGCTCGGTCCCGCCCCGGGGCAGCCGGCTCGCGATGACCTTCGGACACCCCGTCCACCTCGCCCAGCAGCCCTGGCCGCGCACCCAGCGGGCCGTGGCCGACGCAGCCGCCGAGGTCACCGCCGGCCTGCTCGCGACCATGCGCGAGGCCGAGAAGCTGACCGGGATGAGCCTGCCGGGCCCCCTCGGACCCAAGCCCGAGAAGAGAGCCGCATGACCATCCCCATCGACGAGGGCACGACCGGGACACGGGTGCCGATCCTGGCCGTGGTCGGGCGCCCCAACGTCGGCAAGTCCACCCTCGTCAACCGCATCCTCGGGCGGCGCGAGGCCGTCGTCGAGGACGTCCCCGGCGTGACCCGCGACCGCGTGTACTACGACGCGGTGTGGAACGGCCGAGCCTTCACCGTCGTCGACACCGGCGGCTGGGACCCCGACGCCCGCGGCCTGGCCGAGAGCATCCGTGCCCAGGCCGAGATCGCGGTCAACGTCGCCGACGCCGTCCTCTTCGTCGTCGACGCCGGCGTCGGGATCACCGACGCCGACGAGGCCGTGGTCCGGATCCTGCGCAAGTCCGGCAAGCCCGTCGTGCTCGCGGCGAACAAGGTCGACGACCAGCGCGCCGAGGCGGAGGCCTACGGCCTGTGGAACCTCGGCCTCGGTGAGCCGCAGGTGGTCTCCGCCCTGCACGGGCGCGGCTCGGGCGACCTGCTCGACGCCGTGCTGGCAGCGCTGCCCGAGACACCGCCCGAGTCGTTCGAGCCGATCGGCGGACCACGCCGGGTCGCGATCATCGGCCGTCCCAACGTCGGCAAGTCCTCGCTGCTGAACAAGCTCGCGGGCGAGACCCGCGTGGTCGTCGACGACGCGTCGGGTACGACGGTCGACCCGGTCGACGAGCTGGTCGAGCTCGGCGGCAAGACGTGGCGGTTCATCGACACCGCCGGCATCCGCAAGCGGGTGAAGACGGCGTCGGGCCACGAGTACTACGCCTCGCTGCGCACCGAGACCGCGATCGAGCGGGCCGAGGTGTGCGTGCTGATCATCGACGGGTCGCAGTCGGTCTCCGAGCAGGACATGCGCATCGTGCAGACGGTGCGCGACTCCGGCCGGGCCCTGGTGATCGCGTTCAACAAGTGGGACCTCGTCGACGACGAGCGCCGCTACTACCTCGACCGGGAGGTCGAGCGCGACCTGGTGCAGGTGCAGTGGGCCCCGCGCATCAACGTCACCGCGCGCACCGGGTGGCACGTCGACCGGCTGGTGCCCGCGCTGGAGAAGGCGCTCGCGGGATGGGAGACCCGGGTCTCGACCGGTCAGCTGAACTCCTTCCTCGGCCGGCTGGTCGCCGAGCACCCGCACCCCGTGCGGAGCGGCAAGCAGCCGAAGATCCTGTTCGGCACGCAGCCCACGACGTCGCCGCCCACGTTCGTGCTGTTCACCTCCGGCAAGTTCGACGCGGGCTACGAGCGCTTCATCGAGCGCCGCCTGCGCGAGGAGTTCGGCTTCGTCGGCACTCCCATCGACCTGCAGGTCAGGCCGCGGGAGAAGCGCAAGCGGTAGGCCGTTGCGCTGACGGCGCCGGACGGCTGCCGTACGGTTTCCGGTATGTCCCGTTTCCGCAGGCTCACCCTGACGGCGCTGCTCGCGCTGTCGGTGGCCTTCGCCGGGACGCTCGTGCCGGACGCCGCCTCGGCGGCGCACCGGCACGGGCACCACCACAAGAAGCACCACAAGCACCACAAGAAGAAGCACCACCGGCACAAGCGGCACCACCACAAGAAGGCAGTGCCGGCTCCGGTCACGCGTCCCGCGGCCGCCGCGTGCCCGGACTTCCCCGCCGACAACTGGTGGAACACCGACATCAGCCGCGTTGCCCGTCCACGCCGACAGCGCCCAGTGGCTCAGCAACATGTCGACGGGCCGCTCGCTGCACCCCGACTTCGGCGGGCCGTACGGCATCCCGGTCACGACGGTCGCCTCCTCGCACCCGAAGGTGGCGGTGGGCTTCGACTACGCCGACGAGAGCGACCGCGTCGGCTACCCGCTGGGCGCCGACACCCGGATCGAGGGCGGTCGCAACTCCGGCGGCGACATGCACGCCATCGTGGTGGACCGCTCCGCCTGCCGCCTCTACGAGACCTGGGACACCACCGAGAGCGGCGGCCGCTGGCGCGCCGGCTCCGGCGCCACCTGGTCGCTGCGCTCGAACGCGCTGCGCCCCGACACGTGGACCTCGGCCGATGCCGCCGGGCTGCCGATCTACCCCGGGCTGCTGCGCTACGACGAGGTGAAGGCCGGCCGCGTCGACCACGCGATCCGCTTCACCACCGACCTCAGCAGCAGCCACCACCTGTGGCCGGCCCGTCACGACGCCGGCTCGACGAGCAGCTGGGCCTACCCGCCGATGGGGGCACGGTTCCGGTTGCGGGCGTCGTACGACACGAGTGGGTACGACGCACAGGCGCGGACCGTGCTGACGGCGATGAAGAGGTACGGACTCGTCCTCGCCGACAACGGCTCGCCGTGGTACTTCCAGGGCGCCCAGGACTCCCGCTGGCCGGACGCGCTGCTCGACGAGCTCAAGCGCATCCCCGCCTCGGCGTTCGAGGCGGTCGACACCTCGTCGCTGATGGTGAGCAGCGGCTCGGCCGCGACCCGCTGACCGACGGAACGCTAGGGTCGGCGAGGTGGTCGAGACGTGGCAGGTCAACGGGATCGACCTGTCGGTGCACGTCGAGGGAGCCGGACCCCTGGTCGTGCTGGCCCACGGCTTTCCCGACCTCGCGCTCTCCTGGCGACTGCAGGTCCCCGCGCTCGTCGAGGCGGGCTACCGGGTGGTGGCGCCCGACATGCGTGGCTTCGGGGCGAGCGAGTGCCCGCCCGGCGTGGAGAGCTACCGGGCCGACGTCGTCGGCGCCGACCTGGTCGGCCTGCTCGACCACGAGGGTGTGCAGCGCGCCCACTTCGTCGGGCACGACTGGGGAGCGGCGAGCGTCTGGCCCCTCGGGCTGAGCCACCCGGAGCGGGTGCTGTCGCTGACCGGTCTCAGCGTCCCGTACGCCCCACCGGCACCCGCCCCGCCGACCGAGATCTTCCGCAAGCGCCTGGGTGAGGACTTCTACATGCTGCAGTTCCAGCGCGAGGAGGCTGCGGCACACCTCGAGCGCGACGTCGAGGGTGCCTTGCTCCGGTTCTTCGGCGAGCGTCTCGGGGTGCCCGGTTCCTCGGAGCCCACCTTCGAGCGCCCCTCCTGGTTGCCGGCCGACGTGCTGACGGAGTACGTCGAGTCGTTCCGGCGTACCGGCTTCGCCAGCGCGCTGTCGTACTACCGCAACCTCGACGCCAACTGGGAGGTGGCCCGAAGGATGCCCGAGCGGACCATCGAGGCGCCGTCCATGTTCGTCACCGGTACCGACGACCTGGTGGCGTCCTTCATGTCACCGGACACCGGCGAGAGCGCATTCCGCAGCCTGGACGTGCACCGCGATCGAGGGCGCCGGCCACTGGGTGCACGAGGAGGAGCCGGAGCAGGTCAACGCCCTCCTGCTCGAGCATCTCGCGCGGACGACCAGCTGATCGACCTGCGACCCCGCGTGCGCTAGCCGATTCGGAGCCACCGGGACCGCTGCGATAAGGTCGCTGACGCCTCGGCGCTCCTCGGAACGCCTGGGTTTCGGGCTGTGGCGCAGCTTGGTAGCGCACTTGACTGGGGGTCAAGGGGTCGCAGGTTCAAATCCTGTCAGCCCGACCGAAGGGTCCTGATCTGCCTTCGCAGATCAGGACCTTTGTCATTCTCATTCGTGCTCAGTCGACAACGCTCCAGTCGACGCCTCGAGGGTCCAAGCACCACGCCACCTTCGGATTCAGTCGGCGTCCGCACCTTCCGATGTGCGGGCACCGATGCTGGATGTCAGGCAGAGTCGCCTCGTGCGATGAGAAGCGCCTCTGCCGCTCCATGGATACGTCGTTTGGCTGACCCGTGACCAAGGTGGCCGGGACACTGGCCCGCGGCCGACGCGTACCGATCAGGACCATGCGGCGACCGGGTACGTACCTCCCGCGACGCCGGAGTCTGGCTTGGCCTCGGTGGTTCTCCGGGTAGTGGATCGAACTGCGTGGCGATCGGAAGCCGACGCTCGCTGGCTCATCGTGGACGACGTTCCGCCATATCGCGTCGATCAGGGCGACGTCATTGTCGTCACGGAGGGGCACCGAGTCGTGGCCTACTTCCACGTCGAGTCCATGGACTCGTCGTTTCACGAGGTGACCGCTCATGCCGCGATCCGATCGGACATGCCGAGATCCGGTCGCACACGGTCACGCCTTGTAGTGCACCCACAAGCAGGCGACCACGTCGTCGACGCCAACCGAGAGGAAGAGCTGGTAGTGGCGTTCTCCGACGCTGTCTTCCACGCGACCGATGCGGACCTCTTCCGCCTCGCAGGCTTCGAGTTCCACGAGTGCCACATCAAACCCGCCGTGCGCGAGGCCAATTGCTTCTACGTGGTCGGCCCGCCGACGGTAGATCGTGAGCAAGTCGGCGACCGCAGTTTGCCCCTCGAAGACCTCGAAGTCGGCGCCGCCTGTGAGTGCGGCAGAGCATGCCCGAGACGCCGCGTCCGTGCGCTCCAAGGCACGTATGAGGACAGTTCTGTCCATACCGAAGGATGGCACCGACCCGTCCGCTCATGCCGCGAACGGAGCGGGCCGACCTAGTCGTCTTTGATGTAGCCGGTGTCGGGATCAATCTGACCAAGGAAGCTGCGAATCGCCTCTTCATGCTCCTCGTGCGTGACCACTTCGGGCACGTTCGACTGGAACCGAACCCGTATCCGTTGGGTCCTGTGAGCCAGAGGTAGTCGTACCGGCCTGCTGCACCGGTCACCCGGAATCGCTCGCCATCGACCTCGAAATCAGCAACTTCCTCCACGAGCCGAATCGTGGCACACCCATCGGTCACCCGGGCCACACCTGACCCTCACGCGCACAGTCCTGCCTCTTCGGCGGCTTCCTTGCGTTTGGCTTCCTGGGCCTGCTGGTTGGGCGAGGCGTTGGCGGAGGTGCTCGGTGCGGCGCTGGTGCTGCTGGTGGCGCCGTTCTTGTTGCTCCCTGGGGAGATGGAGTCGGCGGCGAACTTGCCGAGTGGTTCGTCGTACTTGATGCGGTGCCAGAGCTCTGTGGCGTCCGGGGAGAAGACCAGCCGGTTGTTGTCCTCGGGCCAGGGCAGGTTCGGCACGGTGACGAACTTGATCTTGCCCAGGCCGATGTTCTTCAGCGAGCTGCCCAGGGACGCGAGGTCCTTGAGGTGGGCGAAGCCGGTGTCGGTGGTCAGCGAGCTGGTGGCGGCGTTGAGGAACTTGATCAGGCGGACAGGGTTGGCCAGGGTGCCAGCGGTGTAGACCTTGGAGATCATCTGGGAGATGAAGTACTGCTGGCGCTTCATCCGGCCGATGTCAGCGGTGGGCGCGCCGAGCCCGTTGCGCACCCGGACGTAGTCCAGCGCCTGGTTGCCGGTGACCCTGTAGGTGCCCTTCGGCAGGTGGATGTTGCCCTCGTGGTCGTTGACCTCGGTGGGCACGCAGACCGGCACGCCGTGCACGGCGTTGACCATGTCCTTGAACCCCACGAAGTTGACCACGACGAAGTGGTCGATGGCGACGTCGGTGATGTGCTGGACTGTTGCCAGCGTGCACAGCGGTCCACCTTCGGAGTAGGCGTGGTTGAACTCCAGCAGGTGGCCGGGGAGCATGCGCTTGCCGTCCTTCGACCTGCAGGCTGGCCGCTCGACCATCGTGTCGCGCGGGATGCTGATCCCGTAGGCGCGCTTCCGGTCCGCCGAGAGGTGTAGCAGGATCGTGGTGTCCGAAAGTCCCGGGGTGACGCCGCCGATGTCGGTGCCCTTGCGGTCATCAGAGCCCATGATCAGGACGTTCAGGGGTTGCTGCGGGCCGCTGACCTTCGGCTTGCTCGGCTTGTCGGTGCCGGGGATCGCGATCGCGGTGATGTTGCCCTCGAGGTGCTTGTAGAGCACGACCGCCGACGTCGCCAGCAGGACCACCAGGGCGAGGAACCCGACGCCCACCCGTTTCAGGATGCGCCGTCGCCGCTGGCGCGTGTCGGGCAAGCGCGCTTCTTCGTCGGGCATACGACCTCGAGATGGGGACGGGAGCGGGAGGGACCATTGTGAACCTGTGATCGAGAACGCCCAAGGTCACACCAAGGATTCAGCGCGCCACGGTTGTTGCCGTCCGCTCATGCCGCAGATCGCGTGTGATGATTCGGCCAGCTGGGACGGGGATCCTGTCGGCAGGCGTCCGAGCGCCACGTTCTCCGCCTGTGCGGTCTGCTGCGGCAACGCGCCCCAAGATGAACACCGAACCCGCGATGGCAACGGCGGCGTAGAGGAGGTTGGCGTCCACCTGCGCGAGGTAACCGTAGGCCCCGGTGAGTCCGGCCTCCGCAATCAGCCAGTACCAAGCCGACCTGGAGACGGCCGTGAGGTCCGCGGAGGTCCACACCGTCCACGCAGCTGGGCCGATCATGAAGACGATGGAGAACCCCAACGTCAGCGTGAGCGGACCGTCACCCAGCCACCTCCCGGAGACTGCGCTTGTCGCGACGACGGTGGCCCAGAGCAGGGGAAGCCACAGCCGCTCGCGATTCCCGCCGCCACCGTACGCACGCAGGCTCGCGTACATCGCCGGTGGCACGGTGACCGCGGCAGGGAGTGCGACCCAGATGTCGTGTTGCGCGAGGCCGAAGTAGGTCCATCCGAAGCCGCTCACGATCGAGTTCGCGAGTCCGGCGATGCTCACGCCGGCGGCAGATGTCGCATGCCGGAGCTTACGGGCCTGGGGCACGACGGTGAGGACGGCCAAGACGGTTCCCACTGCCCCGATGAGGGAGGGCAAGGACAAGGACAAGGACGAGGGCATGTTCGCTTCTTTCGCGTTCGACAGCGCATCCGGCCGGTTCGGATGCGATGGAACGCAGAACACGCGGCCTGTGAATCGGACCGTCGGCCCCGAGACAGCTCGCAGGCACGACACTGGCTCAAGCGTTTTGGACACGGAAGTATTCGCTCGGAGATGGGTGCACCAGCGTGACCTTGCACACCCCTCGGAACGGGCCCCCACAATGTCCTGCCGGCGCCTCTTGCGCTCGGATATCGGCAGTGTGACTATTCGTTAGGAAGGTTTCCTAACGTACGGAGCTCCCGATGGCACGTCTGCCCCTGGTCGTCGCCGGTGTCGTCCTCGCGGGCGGCTCACTCGGGTGGACGACGGCCTCGCCGGCGGACGCGACGCCCGCCTCCGACCCGGTGTCCGGGGTGGTCAGGGTCAACCAGCAGGGCTACCTCCCGGGTGAGGCCAAGCAGGCCCGGCTGATGACCACCCGGGTGGTTCGGGGTGCTCGGTTCCGCGTCGTGGATGCCAGGGGCCGCACCCGGCTCCGCGGCACCGTCCCGTCTCGGCCCGTCGGACGGTGGAACGCCGGCTACCCCGCTGTCTACCGGCTCGACTTCGGCCGGTTGAGGGCCCCCGGTCGCTACCGGGTCGTCGTGGCCGGAGCCGTCCGGACCACCTCTCCGTGGTTCCGCGTGCTGCGCCCCGGTGGCCTCTTCGGCACGTGGCTCCGCGACGGCGTGCTCTTCGACCAGGTCCAGCGCGACGGCCAGCAGGTCGTTCCCGGGGCGTTGCACCGCAAGCCTTCTCACCTGCTCGACCACCGCGCCTACGTCTACGCGTGGCCGCGCATGGAGCCGGGCGAAGACCTGATCCTCGACCCCGACCTCGACAGGACCGGCGGTCCCGTCGACGTGGCCGGCGGCTGGTTCGACGCGGGGGACTACCTGAAGTTCACGCACTCGTCCGCGTACAACGACGTGCTGCTGTTCACCAGCGTCCGCCAGCTCGGGAACCGTGCTCCCAAGGCGCTCGTGGCGGAGGCGCGCCACGGGCTCGCCTGGCTCTCGAAGATGTGGGACCCGAAAACCCGCACGCTGCACCTCCAGGTCGGCATCGGCTCCGGAAACCAGCAGGGCACCTTCAACGGGGACCACGACGGCTGGCGGCTGCCCGAGGCCGACGACCACGACACCGCCGTCGAGGACCGCTACGTGTCCCACCGGCCGGTCTTCGACGCCGCCCCCGCGGGTCAGCCGATCAGCCCGAACCTGGTGGGACGAGTCGCCGCGTCGTACGCCCTCGCCGCCCAGGTCGACGCCCGGCACCATCGCTCGCGGGCGCTGGCCGAGCTGCACCAGGCGACCCTGCTCTACTCCCGCGCGGACACCGCCAGCCCGCCTCGCCCGCTCGTCACGGCGCTGCCGCACGACTTCTACCCCGAGGACACCTGGCGAGACGACATGGAGCTCGGTGCGGCCGAGATCGCGCTGGCCAGGCAGGGCCTGCACCTGCGCAGTGCCGGCTTCGTCGCGAAGGCGGCGCACTGGGCGCACGGATACCTCGCGCGGGAGACCGGTGACACGCTGAACCTCTACGACACCAGCGCGCTCGCGCACACCGCCCTGGCGCGGGCCATGGGGCACCGGCGGCACCTCGAGGTCACTCGCGCGGACCTGGTGCACGACCTCCGCGCGCAGATCCGCGGCGGCGTGCGTCACGCGGCGGCTGACCCGTTCGGTGCGGGCGTGGCCTACGACGACTTCGACGTCAACTCGCACACGTTCGGGCTGATCGCCACCGTCGCGCTCTACGACCAGCTCACCCACACCCGGCGCTACCAGGCGTTCGCGACCGCGCAGCGCACCTGGCTGCTCGGCGGCGACCCCTGGGGCGTCGGCGCGATGGTCGGTGTCGGCACGCGCTTCCCCCGCTGCATGCAGCACCAGGTGGCCAACCTGTCGGGCGGCAGGGGAGGGACGGCGCCGTTGGACCTCGGTGCGGTCGTCAACGGCCCGAACGGCGCCGACAACTTCGACGGCGGCCTCGGCGACTTCCAGGACGGCATGGTGCACTGCTCCGCCGGCGCCTCGACGCTGCCGCGCTTCGACGCCCGGGGCAGCCGCTACGTCGACGACGTCCGCTCCTGGCAGACCGACGAGCCCGCACTCGACATGACGGGGGCCGCGATCATCGCGGCTGCCACCCAGCTGCACCTCCACCCGCACTCGAGGGTCGGCCGGTGACGCCGGCGGTCCACGGCCGGCTCTTGCGGACTCACGCAGGCAGTGCCATTGTTCGTTAGGAAAGTTTCCTAATGAACCGGAGACGTCGATGAGGCCCGGTACTCCACGGCTGCTTGCGTGGCATGAACGACCGTGCCGCCCTCGACCTGCTGCTGGAGCACGGACCCCTCTCTCGCACCCGGCTCGGCGAGCTGACCGGCCTCTCCAAGCCGACTGCCTCCCAGCTCCTCGCCCGACTGGAGCGTGCCGGCCTGGTCGTCGCCACCGGCGTCCGGGAAGGGGGCCCCGGCCGCAACGCCCAGCTCTACGAGATCAACCCCGTCAGTGCGTACGTCGCCGCGCTGGACGTGACGCCGAGTCGCATCGTGGCCGCCGTGGCCGACGTCAGCGGTCGCGTCGTCGGGAGATCCGAGCTCCGCACCCGGCGCGGGTCGGGGGTCACGGCCGCGCAGCAGGTCGAGCGCGTCCTGGACGACGCACTGGCGAGCGAGCCCGGGCTCGCCCGGGCAGATCTGCACCGCGTCGTCATCGGCACACCGGGGGCGTTCGACCCGACGACGGGGCGACTCCGCTACGCCCGACACCTCCCGGGCTGGCACGACCCCGACATGCTCGCCGGCATCTCGGACGCGATCGGCGTGCCCGTCGAGGGCGAGAACGACGTGAACCTCGCTGCGGTCGCCGAGCGTGAGGTCGGACGCGCAGTGGGCGTCGACAACTTCGTGCTGCTCTGGGCGGAGGAGGGACTCGGCGCCGCCATCGTGATCGACGGCCGCCTGCACCGCGGTGCCACCGGCGGCGCGGGCGAGGTCGGCTTCCTGCCGCTGCCCGGCACACCCCTCGTGCGGCAGGTGGGACGCAGCAACACCGGCGGCTTCCAGGAGCTCGCCGGTGGCAAGCCGGTGCTGGCTCTGGCGCGGTCCATGGGCCTGCGGGCACGCACCCCTGAGTCCGCGGTCGCCCTGGCGCTCACGACACCCGGCCCCGGGGACCAGCTCCTCCAGCTGCTCGGCGAGCGCGTCGCTCTCGGGCTCGCGTCCATCGTCGCCGTCCTCGACCCCGCCCTCGTCGTGCTGGGCGGCGGGGTCCTGAGCACGGGCGGCGAGCGGCTCGCGGACATCGTGCGCTCCGAGCTGACCGACCTGACCGTCGTCCGCCCGGACGTGGAGCTGTCCGCGGTCTCGGACCCACCCGTGCTGACCGGAGCTCTGCACACGGCGCTCGCAGCCACCCGCGAACACGTCTTCGACACCTTGTCGGCACCGCCCACCCGCTCGGTCACCACCCTGAGCACCGCACCGTAGGAGGAGTTCCAATGTCCGCATCACGACACCACCACCGCCGCCTCGCCGCAGTGGCGACTGCCGCCGTCCTCGTCCTCGGCGTGACGGCGTGCGGGGGCTCGGGCGGCGGTGCGAACGACGACCCGAACGCCAAGACGACCATCACGTTCTGGCACGGCTGGAGCGCACCCAACGAGGTCAAGGCGATCAAGGACAACATCGCTGCCTTCGAGAAGGTCCACCCCAACATCACCGTCAAGGCAGTCAGCAACATCACCGACGACAAGATCAACCAGGCCCTGCGTGCGGGTGGGCCCAAGGCCCCTGACGTGGTGTCGTCCTTCACGACCGACAACGTCGGTGAGTTCTGCAGCTCGCACGCCTTCGTCGACCTCGCGCCGTTCCTCAAGAAGTCGGGGATCGACCCTGCGGCGACGTTCCCCCAGGCACAGCTCGACTACACGCAGTACCAGGGAGACCAGTGCTCGCTGCCGCTCCTCAGCGACGCCTACGGCCTCTACTACAACAAGGCGATGTTCGCGAAGGCCGGCATCACCGCGCCGCCCAAGACCCTCTCCGAGTTCGACGCCGATGCCGTCAAGCTGACGAAGAGCAGCGGCGATTCCTACTCCCAGCTCGGGTTCATGCCGAACTACCACTTCTACGAGTCCACGATCACCCACTTCGCCGCCCAGTTCGACCCGACGTACTTCTCCGCCAGTGGCAAGTCCACGGTGAACAGTGACCCCGGCCTGAAGGCGGCCTACGAGTGGCAGCAGAAGCTCGTCGACTCACTGGGTGGGTTCAAGAAGCTCGAGAAGTACCGCGCCTCGTTCGGCGACGAGTTCGGAGCCAAGAACGCCTTCATGGCCGGCCAGGTCGCGATGCTCATCGACGGCGAGTGGCGCGGAGGAATGATCGACGACAGCAAGTCCGGCGTCGACTTCGCGACGGCGCCGTTCCCGGTGCCCGACAACCTCGCCGACGAGTACGGGAAGGGCTACACCACGGGCACGATCATCGGCATCGCGAACACCAGCCAGAAGCAGAACGCCGCCTGGCAGTTCGTGAAGTTCCTGACCACCGACACCGACGCTGTCGTCAGCTTCGCCAACGCGATCCACAACGTGCCCTCGACGAAGGCCGCGCTGGCCTCGCCCAAGGTCGACCAGGACCCCAACTTCCAGACCTTCCTGAAGATCGCGCAGAACCCGCACAGCACCACCACCCCGTCCAGCCCGAACGGCGGTGCCTACCAGCTCACCCTGCAGAACGTCGGCTATGCCTACGAGTCCGGCAAGAACGATGACCTCGCGGGTGCGCTGGACAAGGCAGCCAAGCAGATCGACACCGACGTCGCCCAGGCGAAATGAGTCGTCCCGCACGAGGGTCGGGGCACACGCTGCGCAACCTGGCGTTCCTGTCGCCCTGGCTCGTCGGGACCGGCTTGTTCTTCCTCTACCCGCTGGTCGCGACGGCGTACCTCTCGTTCACCCACTACGACGGCTTCACCGCACCGAGGTGGACGGGGCTGAGCAACTGGACCTACGTCATCCACGACTATCCGTTCTTCTGGCCGGCCATGCGCAACACGCTGTGGCTGGTGATCGTCGTCGTCATCCTGCGGATGGTGTTCGGGCTCCTGGTCGCGATGCTGGTCATCCGGGTGAAGCGTGGCGGGGGGTTCTTCCGGACGCTGTACTACGCGCCCTACCTCGCCCCACCGGTCGCCGGCACGATCGCCTTCGTCTTCCTGCTCAACCCGGGGACGGGCGCGGTCAACACGGTGCTGGGACGGCTGGGACTGCCGCAGCCGGGATGGTTCAACGACCCTGCCTGGTCGAAGCCGTCGCTGACCCTGCTGGCGCTGTGGTGCATCGGTGACCTGATGGTGATCTTCATGGCCTCGCTGCTCGACGTGCCACGAGACCTGTACGAGGCCGCGGAGCTGGACGGAGCCGGTGCGTTCGGGCGCTTCCGCTTCGTGACGCTGCCCTTCATCCAGCCGATCCTGGTGTTCGCCGCCGTGACGGGGGTGATCGCGATGATGCAGTACTACACGGAACCATTGGTCGCAGGGCAGGTCGCCAGCGGGCAGATCATCGGCTCGGGCACCCAGACCGAGCCCGGCTATCCGGACGGGTCCACCCTGACGCTCCCGCAGCTGGTCTACAACCTCGGCTTCCAGCGCTTCGACATCGGGGCGGCCTGCGTCATCGCCCTCGTCCTCTTCGCCTTCTCCATGGTCTTCGCGACGCTGTTGATGCGTCGCGGTTCCGGCTTCCTGGCGGAGGACTGAGATGGCGGCCCTGAGCGCGGAGAGACCGACGTACCGCTCACGCCCGGTGCTGGAGTGGGTCGCCGTGCACGCGGTGGCCGTCGCAGTAGGCCTGCTGTTCGTGCTGCCGTTCGTCTTCGTGTTCCTGACGTCGGTGATGTCCGACCAGCAGACGCTGACCAAGGACCTGTGGCCGCAGACGTGGCAGTGGCACAACTACGTCGACGTCTGGCACACGGGCGGCTTCGACACCTGGTGGCGCAACACCATCCTCTACGCGACGATCGGGACGGTGCTCACGCTGGTCTCCAGCATCCCGGTGGCCTATGCGCTCGCCCACTTCCGGTTCCGTGGCCGCAAGCTCGCGATGATGGTCGTGGTGGCCACGATGATGCTGCCGCCCCAGGTCGTGATCGTGCCGATGTACCTCTTCTGGGCCAAGGAGCTGCACCTGTCCGGCACCTTGTGGCCGTTGATCATCCCGTTGGCCTTCGGCGACGCGTTCTCCATCTTCCTGCTCCGGCAGTTCCTGCTGACCGTGCCCAAGGAGTACATCGATGCGGCCCGGATCGACGGGTGCAGCGACCTCGGCGCCATGCTGCGCATCGTGCTGCCGCTGTCGCGACCGGCGATCGCCGCGGTGGCGCTCTTCCAGTTCTTCTGCCTGTGGAACGACTACTTCGGGCCGCAGATCTACACCAGCGAGAACCCGGGGGCGTGGACACTCAGCTATGGGCTCGCGTCGTTCAAGAGCGCGCACCACACGAACTGGAACCTCACCATGGCCGCGACGCTGCTGGTGATGGCGCCGGTGATCGCGGTGTTCTTCTTCGCGCAGAAGGCCTTCATCGAGGGCGTCACACTCACGGGGGTGAAGGGATGAAGATCGCGGTCGTCGGTGGCGGTTCGACGTACACGCCGGAGCTGGTCGACGGCATCGGACGGATGCAGGACGCGCTCCCGGTCGACGAGCTGGTGCTGATCGATCCCGCCGAGGACCGGCTCGCGCTCGTCGGTGGGCTCGGCCGCCGGATGCTCCAGCGCCACGACCATCCTGGCGGTGCTGACCACCACGTCGGACCTCGACGCCGGCGTCGCCGGCGCGGATGCGGTGCTCCTCCAGCTCCGCGTGGGCGGACAGGCCGCGCGCGGCCAGGACGAGACCTGGCCGCTGGAGTGCGGGTGCGTCGGGCAGGAGACCACGGGTGCGGGCGGGTTGGCCAAGGCCCTGCGGACGGTGCCGGTGGTCCTCGACATCGCCTCCCGCGTCCAGAAGGCCAGCCCGGACGCGTGGATCGTCGACTTCACCAACCCTGTCGGCATCGTGACGCGCGCCCTGCTCGAGGCCGGGCACAAGGCGGTCGGACTGTGCAACGTGGCCATCGGCTTCCAGCGCAGGTTCGCCGAGATGCTCGGGGTCGAGCCGGCGCGGGTGCGGCTCGACCACGTGGGGCTCAACCACCTGACGTGGGAGCGACGGGTGCTCGTCGACGGGCGTGACCGGCTGCCGGAGCTGCTCGGCGAGCACGGTGAGGAGATCGCCGAGACGCTCGAGCTCCCGGCGTGGCTGGTGCGCCAGCTCGGCGTGGTCCCGTCGTACTACCTGCGCTACTTCTACGCCCACGACGAGGTGGTCCGTGAGCTGAGGTCCTCACCCTCGCGGGCAGCCCGCGTGGCCGAGATCGAGCAGGAGCTGCTGCGGCTGTACGCCGACGAGCGGCTGGACACGAAGCCCGAGCTCCTCACCCAGCGCGGCGGCGCGTTCTACTCCGAGGCAGCCGTCGACCTGTGCGCGCGCCTGCTCGGGAGCTCGACCCAGGCGGAGGAGCAGGTGGTGAACGTGCGCAACGGCGACACCCTCCCCTTCCTGCCGGAGGACGCGGTCGTGGAGGTCCCGGCGAGGGTCGCCGACGGAGCGGTGACGCCGCTGCCGGTGGAACCGCTCGCTCCGCTCTTCGCCGGGCTCGTGGCCTCGGTCACCGCCTACGAGCACCTGGCCCTCGAGGCGGCCCTGCGTGGCGGTCGCGAAGCGAGTCTTCGAGGCACTGCTGGCCCATCCCCTCGTGGGGCAGATCGACCTCGCCGAGGGGCTGACCGACCGTCTGATCGCACACAACGCGGACTACCTGCCATGGGCGTGAGCGCGGCGGTGCTGGCCGTGGATGCCGGCAACTCGAAGACGGACGTGGCGGTCGTGTCCGACGACGGCGAGGTCCTGGGATCGGCCCGCGGTGCGGGCTTCGTGCCGCACATCGTCCAGGCCGAGACTGCCGTCGACATGCTGCATCTCCTGGTCCAGCGCGCGGCCGCCGACGCCGGTCTCGGTGATCCGACGGGCATGGTCCGCCATGTCTCTGCCTGCCTCGCGAACGCCGACCTGCCCCTGGAGGAGCGGCTCCTGGAGGAGGCTGTGCGGGCGCGCGCCTGGGGTGCCACGAGCGCGGTCTTCAACGACACGTACGCGCTGCTGCGGGCAGGACTCGACGAGGCACATGGCATCGCGGTGATCTGCGGCGCCGGGATCAACTGCACCGGGCGTCGACGCGACGGTCGGGAGGTGCGCTTCCCTGCCGTCGGACACATCTCCGGCGACTGGGGCGGCGGCGGGTTCCTCTGGTCCGAGGCGATGTGGTGGGCGGCGCGTGCCGAGGACGGACGCGGCCCGGGCACGGCGTTGGCCGACGCCCTGCCGGCTCACTTCGGCCTGCCCTCGATGCTGGCGCTGATCGAGGCGGTGCACCTGGGCCACCTGACGCCCGAGCAGCGCGTGGAGATGACCCCGTTGCTCTTCGACGTCGCCGCTGCCGGCGACCGCATCGCCACGGACGTCGTACGACGCCAGGCATCGGAGGTCGCGGCCCTCGCGGTCGCGGCGCTGACCAGGTTGGAGCTGCTCGACGAGCCGACCCCCGTGGTGCTCGGTGGAGGGGTGCTGACGGCCGGGCACCGGATGCTCCTCGACGGCATCGACGAGCTGCTCGCGTCCTCGGCGCCGAAGGCCTTCACCCGTGTCGTCACCACTCCTCTCGTCGTGGGGGCCGGGCTGCTCGGCCTCGACCACGTCTCGGCGCCGGACAGCGCGAAGGAGCGCTTGCGCACGGGCGTGGCGCCACCGGGGAGCGCTGATGGAGGTCGTCATCTGTCCCGACTCCGGCGTCGCCGCCGTCCTGGTGGCCGACGCCGTCGAGCGACTGCTGCGTGGCAACCCCGAGGCCGTCCTCGGCCTGGCGACGGGCTCCAGCCCGCTCGGCGTGTACGACGAGCTGGCGCGCCGGGTCCGGGACGGCACCCTCACCCTGCGTCGTGCGCGCGCCTTCCTCCTCGACGAGTACGTCGGACTCCCCAGCGGGCACGACCAGAGCTACCGATCGGTGATCCACCGGGATCTCGTCAGCCGGGTCGACCTCGATCCCGCCCACGTCCTAGGGCCCGACGGCAACGCGACCGACCTGCCCCGGGAGTGCGCGGCCTACGAGGAGGCGATCGCGGGCGCGGGCGGCGTGGACCTCCAGCTCCTCGGCGTCGGCACCGACGGCCACCTCGCCTTCAACGAGCCCGGGTCCTCGCTCGCGTCGCGCACCCGCATCAAGACCCTCACCACGCAGACCCGGAAGGACAACGCACGGTTCTTCGGCGGCGATCCCGACCAGGTGCCGCGGCACTGCCTCACGCAGGGCATCGGCACCATCCTGGAGGCGCGACACCTGGTGCTGATCGCGTCCGGTCGCGCCAAGGCCGAGGCGGTGCGGCAGCTCGTGGAGGGTCCGGTGTCGGCGAGCTGGCCCGCGACAGCACTGCAGCTGCACCGCCACGCGACGGTGCTGGTGGACCCCGAAGCAGCCTCGGGGCTGGAACGCCGCGACCACTACGTCGAGACCTACGAGGCCAAACCGGACTGGCAGGGCCTGTAGTGGTGACGTGGTGGCAGGGGCCTGTCCCATGACGGCAGACGAGGGGCTCGCGCTCGCCGTCGACGTCGGCGGCACGACCATCAAGGGGGAGCTGGTCGACCACGCGGGGACGGTGGTGGCTGCCGAGCAACGTCCCACGCCACGGGGGCGCCAGGCCCTGCGAGGCGATCGCCGAGGTCGGTCACACCCTGCTTGCCCGACGGTCGGACGTGCCGGTGGTCGGCGCTGGTGTCGTGGTTCCGGGCCTGGTCGACCGCGAGGCCGGTGTCGCGACGTACAGCGCCAACATCGAGTGGCGCGACCTCGAGCTCGTCCGCTCACTGGGGGCCGAGTGGCGGCTGCCGGTGCGGATCGCGAACGACGTCGCGGCAGGCGGCGTGGCCGAGCTGAGGCTCGGTGCGGGTGTGGGCACGCAGGACCTTGCGTTCGTGTCGATCGGCACCGGGATCGCCGCGTCGATCGTCTCCGGCGGGCACCTGCTGACCGGGCACCGCGGCGAGACGGCGGAGATCGGGCACCTGGCCGTCCGGCCCGGCACCAGGTGCACGTGCGGCCGTGACGGGTGCCTCGAAGCCGTCGCGTCCGCGGCGGCGATCGCCCGCCGCTACACGGGCCTGAGTGGCAACGACGTCACGGGCGCGCACGACGTCGTCGAGCGGCTGGGCACGGACGCCGTTGCACGGCAGGTGTGGGAGGACGCGGTGGAGGCGCTCGCGGACGCGCTCGACATCCTCTCGCTGGTCGTCAGCCCGGCCCGGGTGGTGATCGGCGGTGGACTCAGCGGGGCCGGCGAAGTGCTGCTCGCTCCACTGCGGGTCGCGCTGTCTCAGCGGGTCACCATCGTCCATCCTGCCGACGTGACTGTGTCGACCTTCGGCGACCGAGGTGGCGCGATCGGTGCCGCGCTCCTGGCTCGCGACGGATGGGCGCCCGAGTCATGACCGCAACAGCGCTGGCGGGGCGGCTCGTGACGACATCAGGGATCCTGGACGAGGGCGTGCTCGAGGTCCGTCCCGACGGCACGATCGGATACGTCGGCCCGGCGTCCGGTTGGTCGGGCCAGGTCCCCGAGGCGGTCGACACGGTCGTCCCCGGGTACGTCGACATCCACTGTCACGGCGGAGGAAGTCACACCGTCACCTCGGGTGACCCGGCCGAGGTCGCCGCGGTCGCAGCCCACCATCTCTCCTGCGGCACCACGACGATGCTGGCCAGCCTGGTGAGCGCGTCGGCCCCCGAGCTGATCGATGCGATCGCTGCGATCGCGTCGGTCGTGGCGACGGGATCACCGGTCGTCGGGTGCCACGTCGAGGGGCCATTCCTGGACCCGGCGCACCGGGGCGCGCACGACCTCGCCCACCTGCGTCTGCCCGGGTCCGACGAGCTGACCGCCTGGCTGGCGGCCGGAGTGGACGATGCCGGACGTCCGACGGTCCGGATGGTCACGCTCGCCCCCGAGCTGCCCGGTGCTGTCGCTGCCGCCGAGCTCCTCGAGCGCTCCGGTGTCGTCGTCGGACTCGGCCACACCGGCGCGGACGCAGTCGGCTTCGGCGAGGCCCTGCGATCACTGCGCAGACCCCTGGTCACCCATCTGTTCAACGGCATGGAGCCCCTGCACCATCGCCGGCCGGGGCCGGTCGCAGCCGCCCTGGATGCCCTTGCCCGCGGAGCGACGCACGTGGAGCTCATCGCCGATGGCGTGCACCTCGCAGACGAGACGGTGCACCTGGTGTTCGCGGTGGACCCCGGCCGTCACGTCGTGCTCGTCAGCGACGCCATGGTGGCCGCCGGGATGCCGGACGGGGACTTCGAGCTCGGGTCCGTGGGGGTGCGGGTCGCGGACGGACAGGCGTGGACGCGCACCGAAAAGCCGACGCTCGCGGGAGGTACGGCGCACGCTGCCGACCTGGTCCGCCGCTGCGTGGTGCACGCCGGCGTCGATCCCGTCGCCGCGGTCGCCGCGGCCACCTCCACACCCGCTGCCCTGCTCGGCCTGGACGACCGCGGCAGCCTGGCGACCGGTCTGCGCGCCGACCTCGTGGTGCTCGACCGCGACTGGCGGGTCCGCCAGGTGATGCGCGGGGGTGACTGGATCCGATGACCGTTCAACCTGGCGAGGCTCTCGTCGCCGTCAGCCCGGCGGGCGCGCCCTCGGTGCTGCTGACCTACGACGACGGTCCGGACCCCGAGGGCACTCCCGCCGTCCTGCGGGAGCTCGCCGCGGCCGACGCACGGGCCACCTTCTTCGTGCTGGGCACCCGGGTGAAGCTCTACCCCGACGTGTTCAGGTCGGTCGTCGCGGAGGGTCACGAGATCGGCCTGCACGGTGCGGACCACCGACGAGTCGACCAGGTACCGGACGCTGAGTTCTCCCGAGGCCTGACCGAGTCCAAGGACATGCTCGAACAGGCCGTCCAGCGTCCGGTGGTCTGGTACCGGCCGCCCTACGGACGCCTCACCCTGACGGCGTGGCAGGCAGTGATGGACGCCGGCATGACCACTGCCGTGTGGACCTATGACATCCGGGACTGGGTGGACCTGCCCCGAGAACAGCGGCTGGCGGGCCTGGAGACGCTGACGCGAGCCGGCGAGATCGTCCTGTCCCACGATGCCTTCGCCGACGGGCGCGACCTGGTCGACGACGGTCCGGCACCGCCGGTCGACCGGGGGCTGCTGGCTCGAGCGGTCCTCGACCGGATCTCCTCCGGCGACTGCACCCACCCGACCCTCTCGGAAGCCATGGCGCACGGCACCCCGGTGTGGCGTCAGTGGGTGGAGGACGCGACGTGAGCCCTGCAGGTTCTGAGCAGCGGACCTGTCACTTGTGCTTCACCCGCGGAGGTTGATGTGCGCTCGGATCATCGGCCGGCGCGGAGAGCCATGCAGATGCTGGCAGCCGCGAACCAGACGATGTAGACGAACGGTCCGATGCCGCCGGCATAGCCGCCGGCGAGCACGCCGTGTCGAGAAGCCAGTCCGAGGAGCTCGACAGCGTTGAGTGCGATCTCCACGGCAGCCAGGAGGCAGAGCCAGCGTGGCAGCACCTGCGTCCGCCAGATGATGACTGACGGCGCGAGGATGGACACAGCGACCACCGTCGAGGTGGCGGCATATGTCGAGATGGTCATGATCGCGTAGGCGAACTTGGCCACCTGGGGGCCGGGTCCGGGGCTGCCGCTCCAGATGATGGCGATGCTGGGGACGATGCCGGCCGCGACAAGGGCAATCGTGGCTATGAACGCCGCAAGCATCGTGGTCGCCAGGGCACGCTGTGCGGGGCCGGTGCCAAGGAGCACGTGGTAGAGCTGCCCCACGAACCACAGCAACAACCCCACTGCGATCACCTGCAGGGCGAAGCCGGTCAGGAGCGCGTCGCGCTTGTCCACGAAGAAGGCCCCAATGCTCGAGCCGGTCGCGTCGGGCTTCGGAACGGTGCCGGGGAGCAGCACACCGACGACGTAGACGACCGCGCCGGCCAGACCGGTCAGAGCAGCGAGCCGACTGATGGGTGCGTCCGCGCCTGCTCGAGGAGCTCCAGCCGAGGAAGCTGCGACGGTGCGACCTTCGGGCGGTGGTGCCGGTGCGGCCATGCTCACTCCAAGCGCTGCGCTGCGCTGCGCGGCCCGAACCGTCTCCCTGAGAAAGTAGCCCTCGCGAAGCCACAGAGGCAATGGCCAGAAGCCACAGGCCCAAGCCCACTGGTCGCAGCAGGACTCTAGCCGTGGGCGTCTGGCGGTGGAGGTGGTCGCGACGTGTGTGCTTTCGTAAGGCTCTCGCTCCCACAGGTACTCATGCTCACGCACCAAGGACGGTTCCGCTGATGCCGATCACCCTTCACGTCGCGCCCCACGGCTCTGATGCCACCGACGGCACGCAGGACGCAGCCGCTGCGGACCATCAACCGCGCTGCCCAGATCGCCGACGCCGGCGACACGGTGGTGGTGCACGCCGGCGAGTACCGCGAGTGGGTGAAGCCGGCGCGGGGTGGTCAGAGCGACCAGCAGCGCATCACCTACACCGCTGCGCCGGGCGAGCACGTGGTCATCAAGGGCTCCGAGCGGGTGACCGGGTGGGAGCCGGAAGGCGACGGCGTCTGGCGGGTCGAGGTGCCGAACGCGTTGTTCGGGGACTTCAACCCGTTCGCCGAGCTGCTCGACGGTGACTGGGCGATCTACCAGCCTGGGGACTTCAAGCGGCACCTCGGAGACGTCTACCTGAACGGGCGCTCGTCGTACGAGGCTGCCTCCCGGGACGAGGTCGCCGGTCCGTCGCGACGCGAGCAGCACGTGGACGTCTGGACGCAGCGAGCCGTCCCCACCCATGAACCGGACCAGACGGTGTTCGTGTGGTTCGCAGACGTCGGCGAGCACGCCACCACGCTCTGGGCGAACTTCCAGGGTGCGGACCCCAACGTCGAGCTGGTCGAGATCAACGTACGTCGCTCGGTGTTCTACCCGGAGAGGCACCACCTGGACTGGATCACGGTCCGGGGGTTCGAGATGGCGCAGGCCGCGACGCCGTGGGCGCCGCCGACCGCGGACCAGCCGGGTCTCGTCGGGCCCAACTGGGCCAAGGGCTGGATCATCGAGGACAACGTCATCCACGACTCCAAGTGCTCGGGCATCTCCCTGGGCAAGGAGGCTTCGACCGGCGACAACTTCTCCACGGAGCGGGGCGACAAGCCCGGCTACCAGTACCAGATCGAGACGGTGTTCGCGGCTCGGCGGATCGGGTGGGACCGGGAGCACATCGGGTCTCACGTGGTCCGCGGCAACACGATCTTCGACTGTGGCCAGACCGGGATCGTCGGCCACCTGGGCTGTGTGTTCTCGACCATCGAGGACAACCACATCCATCGCATCGGGCTCAAGCGCGAGTTCTTCGGGCACGAGATCGGCGGCATCAAGCTGCACGCGCCGATCGACACGCAGATTCGCCACAACCGCATCCACGACTGCACGTTGGGCATCTGGCTGGACTGGCAGACGCAGGGCACCCGGATCTCACGCAACCTGCTGTACCGCAACAACCGTGACCTGTTCGTCGAGGTGTCCCACGGGCCCTACGTGGTGGACCACAACCTCTTCGGATCTGCCGCCTCGCTCGAAGTGGTCAGCCAGGGCGGCGCCTACGTCAACAACCTCGTCGCCGGCAGCGTGCGCCTGGAACCGGTGATGGACCGTGCGACGCCGTACCACCTGCCCCACAGCACGCAGGTCGCCGGCTTCTCGGTCATCGCCGGTGGTGACGACCGATGGGTCGGCAACCTGTTCCTCGGCGGGAACCTCGACGACGCCTACCTGCCGGGAGGGCCCCACCACGAGACGTCCGGGTACGGCACCTCCGCGTACGACGAGTTCCCCGGCTCGGACGACGAATACCGTGCGCGCCTGGGTCCGCCCACCATGGACCACCGGCGGTTCCACGGGGTGAAGCAGCCCGCCTACGTGCGCAGCAACGCCTATGCGGGCGGCGCCTACGCCTCGCGCGGGTGAGGTCGACGCGGTCGTCGCCGATGCCGCCGGCGCGCCTCACCGTCCAGGAGACGGGCGACGAGGTGTACGTCGAGCTCGACCTGCCGGCGGCCCTGCTGGCGGCTCGCGCCGGCGTGACCGGCGGTCGTGACCTGCCGCCCGTGCGACTCGTCTCGGCAGAGTTCGAGGAGCCCGACGGCACGCCGGTGGCGATCGACGTCGACCTCCTCGGGCAGCACAAGGACGAACGGAACGAGTACCCGGTCGGACCGTTCGCCGAGCTCCCGGAAGCCGGGCCCGTGCGTCTACGCGCCTGGTGACTTTCCCACGGGCTCGAGGTCCTCGACGCCGCCGACCACGAGTCGCACCTCGACCTCGACGTCGGCGAGTCCGGCCGCGTCCAGGGCCGTCCGCAGCGGCGCCACGTCGATGGTGGGGGGAGGTCCCAGAGCGGTGATCCGCAGCTTGCCCTGCTCGTAGTCCACGCTCTCGATCTTCCACCCCGCCGCCTTCGCCCACCGGGCCGCGACCGGGTTGGCGGTGCTGACCGTGGACTGCTGCTGGTAGGCGTTGACGCTGCCGACACTCAGCGGGACGGCGACCAGGACGAGCATGATCCCGATGACCGCAAGGGTGCGCCCGGCCAGCCGGCCGACGTCGAAGCCGCTGTCCCGCGCGACATCGCGGACGTCGAAGGCCAGCAGCACGGCCGTGCCGGTGGCGATGATCGCGGCCACGTTGGTCCCGAAGAGCAAGAGCGCGCCGAGCGCCTGTGACGGCTCACCGGACTCCAGGGTGATGCCCACGACCGCCAGCGGCGGGACGAGCGAGATGGCGATCGCCACGCCCGGCAGCGTGTCGGAGATGTCCGAGCGGATCAGGGCAAAGGCGCCAACGGCTCCGGTCGCCAGGGCCGCGATCAGGTCGATCAGGTGAGGACTCACCCGCCCGGCCACCTGGCTGTTGTTGCCGGCGTCGATGGGGAAGGGATGACCCAGGCCGACGAGCAAAGCCCACCGCGATCACGGCGACGGCACCGCCGAGCACGAGAGCCGCGTTGACGAGCATCTGGTTGCGTCGCGCCAGGACGATCGCCAGCGCGGTACCGAGGATCGGTGTCATCAACGGGGCAACGATCATCGCCCCGATGACGGTGGCAGTGGAGTCCGAGATGACGCCGGCCGAGGCGATCACGGCCGCGAGGACGAGGAGCACCCAGAACGCGGAGGTCTTGGCGGGCCGGGTCCGGCCGTGGAGGATCCACAGCTTCTCGGTCATCCGCTCGATGTCGCCGGCGCCGACCGTGGTCCCGGACAGCCTCATGACTCACTCCTCACGAGCCGGGTCGGCTCGCACACGTGCCCTTCGTGGCTCGGACATCGAGCCCGTTCACGGCAGCGGTGTCACGCGTCGGACAACAGGTCCCGGATGATCGCCGGAAGGCGGGAGGCCTTCATCTTCGAGACGCACGCGGCGATACCGATGGCGCGTGCCTGGTCCTCGGTGGCGGGGTCGAGATGTGCGGAGAACAGCACGATCAGCTGGCTGGGGTGCTGGGCGAGCATCTGCTCGGCCACCTCGAGCCCGGTGAGACCCGGCATCCGGTTGTCCAGGAGGACGACCGAGGGGATCGGCGGCGGGTTGAGGTCGTGGAACCGCTCCAGTGCCTGGGGGCCGTCCGGAGCCTCCTCGACGACGTTGAAGCCACCGCGCTCCAGGAAGACGCGGGCGAGCATCCGCATCTCCGGCTCGTCGTCGACGACGAACACACTGGGGGCGATCGAGGTCTGCACGGTGACTGTCATGGTGGCCGTCATCCTAGTGGCTCACGAGGGCCTGACAAGGCAGTTCGACGATGAACCGCGTCGACTCACCGGGGTTGCTCTCGGCCCAGATCCGGCCCTCGTGCGCGTCCACGATCCGGCGCGAGATGTAGAGGCCGAGACCGGTGCCGGTCACCGTCCCGGCACGGCCGCGCACGAACTTGTCGAAGATGCGCTCGAGCTGGTCCGGGTCGATGCCGGGACCGTGGTCCTCGACCACGAGACGGGCCATGTGGTCGTGCTGCTCCAGGGAGACCTCGATGGGGATCTCCGACGGTGCGTTCTTGCGGGCGTTGTCGAGGAGGTTCGCGAGGACCTGCTGGATGCGGTCGGGGTCGCCGTCCATCATCACCGGGGTGTCCGGCACCGTGAGGGTGACGTTGTCCTCGAGGCCGCTGCCGAACGCCTCCACCGCCGTGCGGACCTCGTCGGCGAGGTCCATCGGGTGCCGCACGTAGCCGAAGCGGCCCGACTCGATGCTCTCGGTGTCGAGGACGTCGCGCGTCATCGCCTGCAGACGACGGGCGTTGGTGAAGGCGCGCCGCACCGCGCTGTGCCGGTCGTCGTCGCTCATCACCTCCCAGTGGTCGAGGCTGGTCTGGAGGAAGCCGAGCACCCCGGACACCGGTGTGCGCAGCTCGTGCGAGACGACCGAGATGAACTCGTCCTGGGAGCGGGTGAGCGCGCGCAGCCTCTTCTCCTGCTCCCGAGACTGTCGCAGCCGGCGCGCGAGGACGACGGTCAGGGTGAGACCCACGGCCAGCAGCAGCAGGACGAGGATGAGTCCCGCCGACTGCAGCGGCCCGGCCAGCGGCTTCACGAACTCCGAACGGTTCTGGGTGAACACGACGTGCCACCCGACGACGGGGACGGCGGCACTGATGACCAGGTTGTCGCCCACCTGGTGCAAACCGTCGGAGAGGTGGCGCAGGCGCGGGTCGGGCACCGGTGATCCGAGGCCGTTGTCCAGCGTGGAGGCGATCACGGTGCCGTTGCTGTCCAGGAACCGCCAGGTCGCCGTGGTGTGGCGACCGCTGATCAGACCGCGAATCTCCTTGCTGAAGGGCGAGTCGTTGGTCAGTGCCTGCTCGAAGATGTAGGCACCGCGCACGCTGGTCGGCGTCTTGCCCCTGATGGCGACGGCGAAGGCATAGCTCGGCAGCTCGGTCGTCACGCCGGACTTCGTCACGGGCAGCACGACCGCCGGCGCGGAGGCCAGCGCCGCCTTGGCCTTGGCCCAACCCGGCGGATCGAACGTCGAGCCGAGCCTGCCCGGGCGCAGCAGCACGCCGGCCGTGATGGTGTCGTCGGCATTGACGAGGAAGCTCCCGGACAGGGCGTCCGGGTCGATCGAGAACGTCTTCAACGTGGCCTGGTCGGCCGCGCTGCGCAGGGTCAGCTCCCAGGGTCGGCTCCCCAGCGCGCCGAGTGAGCTGAAGCTGGACTCGACCCGTGCGTTGAAGCTGTCACCGGTGGTCTTCACCTGCGCGGCCTTCGCCTTCTCCAGGGCGTCGGTGCCGTCGTTGGAGGCGGAGCGCAGCAGTCCGATCACCATCAGGGCGACCAGGAGCACGGCTGCCCCCGCGAGGGCGGGGAGGAGTCGATCACGAACGGACATCTGCTGCTCCTTCGAGGCGTGCTGCCGGCGTTGCGGCCAGCGGGTAGGAGACGACGAAGCGCGCCCCCCCGGTATCGGCGGAGGTCACGGAAACCTGACCACCCATGGCGGCCGCGAACTCGCTGACGATGGCCAGGCCCAGGCCGGCGCCGCGCGTGGCGACGACGGAGTCGCCACGCCCACGGAAGAAGCGGGTGAAGACCTGCTCGCGCTCTGCCTCGGGTACGCCGGGACCCTGGTCGTCGACCGCGAGCACGGCACGCCCTCGATCCTCCCAGACCGAGACCCGGACGGTCGTGCCGGCGGGGGAGTACTTCGCCGCGTTGCCCACCAGGTTCGACACGACGCGCTCCACCGCCTGCACGGCACCGGACACGGTGAGCCCCGGGACTGTGTGGTGCACCACCCGGTGGTCGGGTGCGAGGTCGGGCTGCTCGTCGAGGATGTGGGCCACGACCTCGCCGAGGTCGACGACCTCGTCGGTCACCATCACCCCGGCCCCGCGCTCGAGGCGCGAGAAGTCCAGCAGGTCTTCGACCAGGGCGCCGAGCCGCTGGGCGTTGTTGTCGACCTGGCCGGCGTACATGCGCGCCTGCTCGGGGCTGAGGCTGTCCCAGCTGGTGGCCAGGAGCTGCGCATAGCCCGCGATGGCGGCGACAGGCGTCCGCAGCTCGTGCGAGGCCGTCGCCAGGAACACCGTCTTCAGCTCGTCCACCGACCTCATCCGGTCGAGGAGGTCGCGCTGCTGGGCGAATGCCTCAGCGTTCGCGAGGGCCGAGGTCAGCACCTCGGTGGCGGCCCCGAGTGCGCCGAGGTCGTGACCGTCGAGGTCGCGACCCGCGACCACCCGGAGCCGGGCGATCGTCCGCCCGCCCCGGCCCAGGATCAGGCACAGCGTCTGCCCGGCGCGGAGCTCGGTCGGCACCACCGCGGAGGCGGGCACCGCGGCCGGGGGGATGCCCCAGGCGAAGAATTGCCGTTCGCCGTCCGGCGACGGCGCTCCCAACGAGAGCCCGTGAATGCCCAGGGCGGCGGCGAGCTCGTTGGTCAGGGCCGGCAGCAGGTCCGCGAGGTCCAGGCTGTGCTGGGCGACGGTGGCCACCGCCGCCGTCGTCGCGCTCGTCTCCTGCAGCCGCACGAGCTCCTGCTGGCTCCGCCGGGAGCGGTCGTCGCGTCGTACCAGCCACCCGGCGGCCGCGAGGCCGGCGAGCACGAGGAGCAGGGCGAGCCACCAGGCCGGCGCCGGTATCGGGAAGGCCGGCTCCCAGACGGTCAGGGTCCAGATCTGGACGGGGCCGGGCTGCAGCTGCACGGCGTACGACGCATCGCCGTGCGGTCGCGCGCCGGGGAGGGACAGGATCGTGCGGTCCGGTCCGGCGAGGGAGATCCCGCCGCGCGAGGGCTGCAGGTCGCTCAGCGTCGACCTCAGGTCCAGCGAGGCGATCCGGAGGCCGGTCGCGTGTGCGCGCCGCTCAGCGACCGTGGTCGGGGTGGTCGGGGTGTCGTAGGTCGCGACCACCACGAGTCCGTGGCCGGAGTCCTCGAGCACCGGGATGCCCGAGTCCCGCGCACGGGTGGCGACCAGGTTCGAGACACCGGCGGAGCTGCTGTCGGCGAGGGCGACGTGCTTGGACCCCGCGATGGAGTCGGAGGTGGCATCGCTCATCGCACTGCGCATGGCATCGCCGACGGGGGCGACGGCGTCGGCGGTCAGTGCCCGGGCCACGCGCTCGGCCCTCAGGTCGGACAGGTGACGGGCGAAGAGCACCACGGCAACGGCTGCCACGAGAGCCACCGCGAGGACGGCGGCTGGCGCCACCCACCTGTTCGGGACACGCTGCTGCTCGCTCATGCCGTCAGCACCGCCGCCCTGAGCGCGCGGAGGTTCCCCTTGGCGAGGAACGGCACGCCGATGCTCGCCGCACGCGCCCTCAGCTCCACCCTCTGGTAGTTGCTGTAGATGACCACGCGCTGGTCCGGGTCCGCGCTCACCAGCCGCTCGGCGAGCTCCAGCCCGGTGATGCCGGGGGGCATCCGGTAGTCCAGGACCACGACGTCGGGGGAGACCTTGCCCACGAGCGCCTCCGCGTCGGCGGCGTCCAGCGCCCCGTAGACCTCGTGACCCTCCAGCCGTAGGTCGGTGAGGGCGAGGTCCAGTGCGTCTAGGTCGTTGTCCGCGACAACGATGCGAGCCATGCACGCCTCCCGGGCCGTGAGCCTCTACCCCTGGGGCTACACCCGTTCATCGAACACGGAACGGGGGGCTCTCGGGTCGAAATCACGGGAAGTGGGGCCGTGTCGTCGTGGCCTGTGGGCGACGTATCCGACATACGAGGTTCAAACGGGCGCAGGTGGTCTGGTGATGGGCTACATGCACTACCTCGGCGCAGGAACAGCCGCCCCGGTGTGGCAACGGGGGGAAGCCACAAGCACGGGACGGCTGCTCGGCGAGAGTCATGCCCAGTCCACGCGGTTCCTAACCCCGGTTTCGGATCCGAGTCGAGCAATCTGGTCCTCGCCGCCTGCCGGGACCGCTCGAGCATTCCGACGTGGCTCCGGATTGAGAACGTCCCCGGCGGGGCACACGGCAGTCATGGCAGACGACGAGAACCAGAGCGACGAGAACCAGACTGACAGACGAGAACCAGACTGACGAGAACCAGAGCTGACGAGAACCAGACTGACGACGAGAACCAGACTGACGACAACGCAGGACGGGGACCGCAACGACCAGGACCTCAAGGTGCACGTCACGGCGGAGGCCGGTGCCGGCAGGCCGGTCGTGCTGATCCACGGGTGGCCGTTGTCCGGGGAGTCCTGGTCGGCGCAGATCGAGCCGCTCAAGGACGCCGGCTACAAGGTCGTGACCTATGACCGTCGTGGGTTCGGGAAGTCCGACCCCGGTGACAGCTACGACTACGACGCGCTGTCCGACGACCTGCACAACGTGCTCTCCGACCTCGACCTCGAGGACGTCACGCTGGTGGGCTTCTCCATGGGTGGCGGCGAGGTGGCCCGCTACGTCAGCCGCCACGGCGAGGACCGGTTGCACAGCGTCGTCTTCGCGGCCGCGGTGCCTCCCGCCCTGCTGCAGTCCGACGACAACCCGGACGGCCCTCTCACCCAGGACGCCGCCGACGAGATGCGCTCAGGCCTGGAGGACGACCGCGACGCGTTCTTCGAGGACTTCACCAAGGCGTTCTTCTCCGCCGGTGACGAGCTCAAGGTGAGCGAGGAGCAGCGCGAGGACGCCGTCAAGCTGTGCCAGCAGTCGAACCAGGAAGCAGCCCTCGGCTGCATGGAGGCCTTCGCGACCACGGACTTCCGCGAGGACCTGAAGAAGATCGACGTCCCGACGCTGGTGATCCACGGCGACAGCGACGGCATCGTGCCGTTCGAGGGGTCAGGCAAGCGGACGCACGACACGGTCCAGGGTTCCGAGCTGGTGCTGATCGAGGATGCCCCGCACGGGCTCAACCTCAGCCATGCGCAGGAGTTCAACGACGCTCTGCTGGAGTTCCTGGAGAAGTAGCGCTCAGTCGCTGCGGTGGCGCTTCTCGGCCGCCGCAGCGTCGGCCTCGCGCGAGTAGTTCGGGTCGGTCACGAGCCTGCTGTGCCGGGCACCGTAGGCGAAGTAGACGACGAGGCCGATGGCCATCCAGATGAAGAACCGCACCCACGTGGCGGCCGGAAGGTTCAGCATCAGGTAGACGCAGGCGAGCACCGCGAGGATCGGCACCACGGGGACGCCGGGGCAGCGGAAGGCGCGCTCGAGGTCCGGGCGCGTGCGTCGCAGCACCAGGACGCCGATCGCCACGAGCACGAACGCGAACAGCGTGCCGATGTTCACCAGCTCGGCGAGCTCGGTCAGCGGCACGAACGTGGAGATCAGCGCCACGACCACGCCGGTGAGGATCGAGGTGCGCAACGGCGTGCCGAAGCGCGGGCTCACCTGGGCGAAGACCGGCGGCAGCAACCTGTCGCGGCTCATCGCGAAGAAGACCCGGCTCTGCCCGAGCATCAGGATCAACATCACCGACGTGAGCCCGACAAGAGCTCCGACCGAGATCACGGTCGCGAATCCTGGGTGGCCCACCGACCGGAACGCGGCCGCCAGCGGTGCGTCCACCTTGATGTCGGTGTACTTCACCATGCCCGTCACGACCAGCGACACGGCGACGTACAGGCTGGTGCAGATCGCCAGGGAGCCGAGGATGCCGATCGGCATGTCCCGCTTGGGGTTCTTGGTCTCCTCCGCCGCGGTCGCCACGATGTCGAAGCCGATGTAGGCGAAGAACACCAGCGACGCACCCGTGAAGATCCCGCTGATCCCGAAGGCACCCGGAGCGATGCCCAGGTCCTGCAGGAGGGACGGGGTGGCTTCGCACCGGCCGCGGCCTTCGAGCCGGAGGGCGGGATGAACGGGCTCCAGTTCGCGGTCTTGATGAAGAAGATGCCGGCGATGATCACCAGCAGCACGATGGCGAGCTTGATCGCCACGAACACGAAGTTGACCTGCGCGGAGATCTTGATGCCGACGCAGATGACCGCCGTGAGGATCAGGACGATCGCGGCGGCGACCAGGTTGTGCCCCTCGCCGTACGCCCAGCCGGGGATGGTGATGCCGGCCTCGTTCATCACGTCGGCGAAGTACGTCGACCAGCCCACGGCCACGGTGCTGGCCCCGAGGGCCAGCTCGAGGATCAGGTCCCAGCCGATGATCCAGGCGACGAGCTCACCCAGGCTGGCGTAGGAGAACGTGTACGCCGAACCGGCCACCGGCACGGTGCTCGCGAACTCGGCGTAGCAGAGCGCAGCCAGGGCACAGGCGATCCCGGCGAACACGAACGACAACGAGACCGCGGGACCTGCCTTCTCCCCGGCGGCCTCGCCGGTGAGGACGAAGATCCCGGTGCCGATGACCACGCCGACGCCGAACACGATCAGCTGGACAGGACCCAGCTCCTTGCGCAGCTGGTGCTCGGACTCCTCGGTGTCGGAGAGGGACTGCTCGATGGTCTTCGTGCGCGTGAGGTTCATGGATGGTCGTCCGATCTCGTCGCTCTGGCGCAAGGTCCACAGGGCTCGCGCTGCCGGTACGCCTCCCGCAGCATGCGGTGCACTCGTACCCATCAACTGGCGGGCCCAACCACGCACCGCTCCCGGACCGTTGCAGTTTCAAAGGGTCGGTGCGAGGGAACTGGTGAGGTGCACCACCTACCGGACGGAGTCACTCATGTTGTGGACGATCCTCATCATCCTGGCCATCATCGCGCTCGTGATCTTCATCGTCAGCCGTGTCCGCGGGGGCCGCGGGGTCTGAGCCGGCCCCGGCCGGGCTGGGTGGGCCAGACCACGAACGTGGCGCCCGTGTCCACGCCTGAAACGCCGAGCGGCGCGAGGTCGAATGCCCCCAGACGCGACAGGTTTCCCGAGATTCGGGGCACATGGGGTCAAAGGGGGCCGTGCGCACCTACCCTTCAGGGAGCGGTACAGACACCCGTACGCAGAGCTCGCATCCAGTAGCTCTGGTCTGGGTGGAGCACCGCGGGGGGTCACCATCACCACGCCACCGCCAGCCGGCGATGAGCTGCTCACGCCCGGGACGGTCGCTGCCCTCCTGTTCGTCGATCCGAAGACGGTCACGAGGTGGGCGGTCTCGGGCAAGCTCAACTCGATCCGGACGCCCGGGGGGCACCGTCGGTACCTGAAGTCCGACGTGCACGCCATCATGGCGGGGCTCCACCCGAGCCAGGGCCCGGCACGGGCATCGTCCGGCGAGCCGTCGGCGGAGCCGCTGGAGCCGCTGGCCGCCGCCGAAGACCTGAGACAAGCCGCCGCAGCTGCCGTGGTCGCTGACGCCGTGGCCGTGGCCCTGGAGGCCGCCGCGGACGAGGCTGCCGAGGCCGTGGTCGCCACCGCGGCCGCGGTGAACCAGGCAGCTCGGCGTGCCGCAGAGAGTGCCAAGCGTGCCCGAGGTGCGCGCCAGCTCGCGGCCGCTGCGGCAGCCAAGAACGTGGCTCGCGACGCCGAGCGGACAGCCACACGCGTCCACATCCGGGCCGACGTGGCCGCCATGCAGGTCAGGCAGGCAGTCGAGCACCTCGTCGAGTCCCTCCAGGACGGCACGGCGCCCGATCCGTCGGAGCTGGCGGCCGTGCTCGCGGCCACGGCCCGGGCTGCTGCCGACGAGACGGCTCACGAGACCGTGCGCGCCGCTGACGCCGTGGCCAACGCGGTGGCAGATGCCGCGTCACAGGTTGCCCAGATGGTCGCCATGGCGGAGGACTCCACCGCCGACGACGTCACGGCCGCCGCCGACACGGTCGAGCGCGCGGCCGAGGTGACGGCGTCCCAGGTGGCGCGCGAGACCGACGCCCGGGCTGCCGGTGTCGCGATGGCGGCCAGCGAGGCCGCGGCCGCACTCCTCACGTCGGAGCCTGCCCCGCGCCTCCCGACCCAGCGCGCGTCCGAGCCCGACCCGGGACCTGCGCCGTTGGCGTGAGCCCCGTCAGGCCCCCGTCGTCAGGGGGACCACGGCCACCGGGACGTGTGCGTGCTCGAGCAGTGTCATCGCGAGCGAGCCGTGGACGACCCGACCGAGCGGCGAGTGCCGGTGTGCGCCGAGGACGAGGAGGTCCATCTTCTCGGCAGCCTGGACCACGCGCACCTCGGGTGATCCGGTGACCACGGTCTTCGTGACCGACACGTCGGGGTACTTCTCGCCCATCCCGGCCATCGACTCCGACAGGTCGAGACGTTCGTCCTCGAGAGCTGACATCGGCTGATCCTGCTCGCTGCTGCTCATCGTCACGACGTCCCACCGGCAGTGCATGACCGTGAGCGGCAGACGACGTACCGAGGCGAGGTGGAAGGCGAGCTCCAGGACGGCCCGGGAGTCTTCGCCGGCGTCGGTGGCGACGAGGATGCCGTTGCGTACCCGACCACGGTCCGAGGGCCGATGGACGACGACCGGGCACATCGCGTGCCGGGCGACGGCCGAGCCGACCGACCCGAGCAGCAGGCTCCGTACCGGTCCACGGCCGCGGGAACCCAGCACCACCAGCGTGGCGCGCTCGGACTCCCGGACCAGGAGGTCGCGGGGATCGACGAACTCGAGGACCAGCTCGACGGCCGTCTCTGCTGCGCGTACGGCGACGCGAGCCGCTGCCTCGTCCAGGAGCTGTTGACCCACGCGCTCCAGGGCAGCGAAGGCGGCCTGCGGGTCGGCGAGACCGATGTCAGTCCACGCCGCCGGCAGCTGGCCGAGCCCGTGCACCAGGGTGAGGCCACAGTGTTCTGCGGCGGCTTGGTCGATCGCCCAGTCCAGCGCGTGTGTGGCAGACGTGGATCCGTCGATGCCCACGACGATGACCGAAGGTGAGGTGCTCATGGCGTGCTCCTTGCTAGAGGTGAGAGCTGAGCATCTCCCAGGACCCGTGGCGGCCCTGGGAGACGTGTCCGCGCTCAGACGTGCTGCGGGATCCGCTGCTCGACGACAGGGCGGTCGTCGTCGGTCTGCTCGACCCGGCGGGAGTGCCGGAAGCCGAGTCCGGCGAGCAGGAGCAGGACCACCGCGCCGGCGAAGGAGACGATCGCGGCGAAGCCTGCGATGGTGCCGATCGTGGCGAAGGCGTACCCGTAGAGGAGCAGGCCGCGCAGGGTGTCGCCCATGAACAGCGTCTGCCGCAGCTGGCCGAGAGCCTGACCGTCCGGGCTGGCCTTGGCCGCGTCGCTGAGTGCGACGTACTTCCCGCTGACCTGCTCGTAGGTCTGGCCCTTACTGGCCTCGTTCATGTGGGCGAGGATGTAGTGGTCCGCGAACGCCTTGGCCTCCGGGCCGGTGTCCATCGGGCTTCCGGCGTACTGCTGGAGGGCCTTCGCGTCGGCCTTGGGAACGCTGCTGAGCGCGTCGCCCGCCGGCATGGTGATGCCCTGCATGGTGAGCTGGCTGTGGACCTGGTCCCCGATGAAGCTGTGGGCCCACGTGAGCAGGCCGCCCGCGACGAGCAGGAGAGCGACGAGGGCGAGTCCCGTCACTGAGATGACCTTGTCGAATGCTGATCGCATGAGTTCTCCATGTCTGTGGCGGGGAACGTCTGTCTCCGCTTCCCTTCGACGCTAACCAGCGTGCATGCCGGTCGAGGAGAGTCGGACGACCCGACTCCGGGTGCGGAACGTCCCGGGTCTGCGGGACTCGGCGCGGCCGTGACGGGACCTTGGTCCGTACCGGCCCGCGAGCCCGCCCCGTAGCGTGGAGACCGACGGAGCAGAGGTGCCGAGGCCATGAGTGACGAGAAGATCACCGTCTACCTCCTGGACGACCACGAGGTGGTCCGGGAGGGGCTGCGCGCCCTGCTCGAGGCCTCCGGTGACATCCGGGTGGTGGGGGAGTCGGGATCGGCGCGTGACGCCACTGCGCAGATTCCGGCACTGCGGCCGCAGGTGGCGGTGCTCGACGCCCGACTGCCGGACGGGTCGGGGATCGAGGTGTGCCGCAGCGTGCGCACCGTCGATCCGAGCATCGGCGCGCTCATCCTGACCTCGTACGACGACGACGAGGCCCTGTTCGCCGCGATCATGGCCGGCGCCTCCGGCTATGTGCTCAAGCAGATCAGGGGAGCAGACCTGGTCGCGGCCGTGCACCACGTCGCCGGTGGCGGCTCGCTGATCGACCCTGCCCTGACCGCGCGGGTGCTGGAGCGGATCCGCAGCGGCCCGACCACGGCTCCGGAGCTGGCCGACCTGACCGAGCAGGAGCTGAAGCTCCTGGGCCTCATCGCCGAGGGCCTGACCAACCGTCAGATCGGCGAGCGGATGTTCCTGGCCGAGAAGACCGTGAAGAACTACGTGTCGAGCATCCTGTCCAAGCTCGGCCTCGAGCGACGTACGCAGGCAGCGGTGCTCGCCTCGAAGCTTCTCGACACCTCGTCCTGACCAGTCAGGCCAGCGGCACCCGCCACACGAACCGGGTGCCGTGGTCGAGCGCGGTGAGCTCCAGCGTCCCGTCGAGGGCCTGGGCACGCCGGCGGGCGTTGCGCAGGCCGCTCTCGCGGGGGTGCTCCGGCAGCCCGACCCCGTCGTCGGTGACCTCGAGCGCAAGCTCGCCGGGAGCGACACGGACCTCGATCTCGGCGTGGTCGGCGTGGGCGTGCCGCGCGATGTTCGAGACTGCCTCACGCAGTACCGCCAGCAGCTCGCTGCAGATGTTCTCCGGCACGGCGGTGTCGACCGGACCCACCGTGCGCACCGTGGGCGTGTAACCGAGCACGGGGACGTACTCGTGCGCCAAGGTCCGGATCTCCGACCGCAGGGAGTCTGCGCGGCTCTCCTGCAGGTCGAAGATGGTGCTGCGGATGTCGGTGATGGTCTGGTCGAGAGCGTCGACGGCCTTGTCGATGCGCCCCAGCACCTGGGAGCTGTCGCGCAGGGCCCGCACGCCCTCCAGCTGCAGACCGGTGGCGAAGAGCCGCTGGATCACGACGTCGTGCAGGTCGCGGGCGATCCGGTCCCGATCGGAGATCACAGCGAGCTCGGCGCGTTCCTCGATCGCCTGCGCCCGGTCCAGGGCCAGTGCCGCCTGGTCCGCGAACCACAGGAGGAGCTCGCGTTCCTCGTGCTCGTCGGGGCGGTGGAGGCGTTCGAACAGCACGACGAGGACTCCAGGGGCGGCCAGGTGAGCCCGCAGCGGGATGGTCAGCGCCCTGAGGTCGCCGGCGGGCAGCTCCACCACCGATGTGCGGCGACCCCTGCGAGTCCCCTCGGCGATGGCGTCGAGCAGGCCGGGGACCTGGTCGCGGGCAGATCCGTCCATCGCGAGGATCGAGGGAGAACCCACCTCCGGGACCTCGACGATGGCTGCGGCCTCGGCCCGGGAGACCGACCGCACACTGTTGGTGATCAGCCCCAACGCGGCGTCGAGGTCCACCGGGGGCCGCAACGTCTCGACCAGCTCGGCGGAGGCCTCCAGCCACTGGCGACGACGCTCGCTGAGACCGAAGGCCCGGGCGTTGTCGATGACGAACCCGGCCGCGCTGGCCAGTGCCAGGACCAGGGTCTCGTCGGGCTCCGTGAAGGGCAGGCCGCCGGCCTTCTGGGTGAGGTAGAGGTTGCCGAACACGGTGCCCCTGATCCGCACCGGGACACCGAGGAAGGTGACCATCGTCGGATGGTGCGGCGGGAAGCCGTACGACGCAGGGTGGGCCCCCAGGTCGTCGAGACGGATCGCCTCTGGTTGGTCGATGAGCAGTCGCAAGATCCCTCGCCCGCGTGGGAGCTCACCGATCAGCTCGCGCTCGTGCGGGTCGATGCCCGTCGTGATGAAGTCGGCGAGCTCGCCGTCGTCGCCGATGATGCCCAGCGCCCCGTATCCGGCTCCGGTGAGCTCGGTGGCCGAGACGACGATCCGGCTCAGCACGCTGTGCAGGTCGAGGTCGGAGGAGATCGCGATCACGGCGTCGAGCAGCGCCTGGGCCGAGCCCGGAAGCTCAGGCACCGTACCGGCGTCGCTCATCGAACCAGTCTCGCAGGCGGTGTCGGCTAGTCGCGCCCGACCGCTGCCTCCTGCGACGCACTCCAGCGCAGGCCCAGCCTGCGCCCGGAGATCTCCGACCACGGGATGGACAGGAAGAGGTTCCGGGTGCCGGCCGCCCAGGGCCGCGGGGGCGAAGCGGCCTCGAGCCTCGCCACCTCGTCGTGGTCGTCGATGGAGTGGCACCGTCCTCGGGCGACGACGCTCCAGCTCTGGTGGGGCCCGTCGTTCACGTGGTCGATCTCGAAGGCCAGCAGGGAGTTGCGCGCAAAGGTCCCCAGCAGGCTGTAGGGCGATGTCCGGAAGACCACGGACCGACCGTCCACCCAGTAGTTCACGGGGACCACGTGTGGTCCGTCGGGGGTACAGATCGCGACCCTGCCGACGTCACCGGTGCGCAGCAGACGTACGCACTCGTCGGTGGTCAGGTCGATGGAGTCGGGCACGTGCCACCTCGCAGGAGTGGAGGCCTCGAACCTATGTCGCTCGCTCCGGCGAAGCGAGGTGCCGAAGGTCCCGTGTGCGGAGGTACGACGTCTCTGACTGCGCGACACCGTGCCGAGCACCCGCTCGGCGTCAGCGGGGGCGCCGGCCGCGGTTGGCGAGGTTGACGGCGAGATTCACGTCGGCCCCCCGGTTCTGAGCCTCATGTGTCACGACCCGGAACAGTCGGGGGACAAGGTAGGTGGCTGCCTTGAGCGCCAGCAGCACCCCGGCGATGGCCGCCACCCATGCGCGCCATCGCGTCTGACCGGTACGTGACATAGGAAGTCCCTCGTCGGGTGAGGATCCCAGTTGTGGTCCTCGGGCAGGGAGTCGCCTCATCCCCGGCAGACGAGACTGCCAGGTGCGGAGCCCCTCAGCCACCCACCCGACCCACCATGGGAGGCAGGTCGGCCAGGGTGACGATGCCCGGGGGAGCGGCGACGACCCGCGGGACGGCGTTGGTCACCGGCATCGCGGTGTAGATCATCCCGAGCTCCACCCACTGCTCGGCCGGGAAGCTACGACGTTGCGCACGCCGACCCAGCCGCGGTGGAAGCCGTAGACACCTGTTCCCGGTGGTCGCCGACGCCCTCGGGCTCGACGCGGTCCGGGTGCTGCGTACGCCGATCGACCAGATGGGCGCCGCGCGCGAGCAGTGGAACGACGGCAACAACTTCCTGGCGGTGAGTCCCGGCGTGGTCATGGGCTACGAGCGCAACGGTCGCCGCCCACGACAAGGCGCTCACGTGACGTACCTGGACCACTGCGGGTCGCACGTCGGGCACAAGGAGTCGGTCCGGGACTCCGCGCGGGTGCTGGGACGCATGTACGCGAACGGCTTGCCTTCGTAGGTCCGACGTCCCGACTCAGGCTTTCGCTGAGCCTTGCCGCGGCCCGCGGCGTCGCTCGGAAGCCCGTACGAGCCATCCGCCGGACGCGAGCATTGCCAGGCCGAGTGCCACCATCGTGCCGAGCCACGGTGGGGCGCCGGTGTCGGGCAGGAGTCCCGAGAGCGGCTGGGTCGCCTGGACCGTGGCGGGCGCGATCGCCTGGAGGTCGACACGGGCTTGGTCCGTCCCGGTCACGTCGCACGGATCCGTTGCCGGCACGGTGTCGGCGCCGCAGAGGGGAGCCCCCTCCGGGTCGACGGGGGTGCCCTCGACCACCACGGTGTTCACGGTGTCCTGGGCGACCATCGTCGTGCAGGTGAAGATCCACGTCTCGTCGAGGGCGTCCTCGAAGATGCTCTTCGGGCTGTCCAGCAGACCGTCGCCGTCCTTGTCGCCGGATTGATAGGTCACCGGTGTGCAGGTGTCGTCGGTGATCCGGTCCTCGACGTCGTCGAGCGGGACGTCGCCGGTGTTGCGGACCTTGTAGGTGTAGGTCACGCCTCCTGGCCCGGCAAGGATGGACGGCTCCGCGGACTTCTCGACCGCGATCCCCGGGTGGAACGGATCGACCTGGGCGGTCGCGAAGTCGAAGACGGGGATGTCCTCGCCGATCGTGCTCCCGCCGTGGCCCACCACCTCGGCCAGGTCGACGGTGGGTTCGGTGATCGTGCCCTGACAGGTGTAGGTCCAGGTCTCTCCCGCGGACCAGCTCGTCGTCGCCGTTCCCGTCGTCGACCAGCTGCGGCTGCTGGCAACCGGGGTTGGCCGGGTGGGAACATCGCCGAGCCCCACCCGTTCCAGCACGTCGTCCCCGGCCACCGGGCTCTCGCCCGGTGTTGGTGACCAGGAAGGTGTAGTCCACGGTGCTGCCGGAGAGGACGAGGTCGTCACTCACGGACTTCTGGAGATCGATGTCCGGGTCGATCACCTTGACGCTGGCCGTGGCAGTGTCGGTGTAGGTGTTTCCCAGCGGGTCCAGACCGGTGACCGAGACGGTGTTCACGTCGGTGACGTCGGGCGCCTGTGGCAGGCCGACCGGCCGGGTGCAGGTGTAGGTCCAGGTCTCCGGAGCGCCCGTATCTGCGCCCTGCAGGATGTCGTCGCCGTCACCGTCGTCCACCAGCTCGAGCGGCGCGCACTTGTCGTCGACCGGGACGATGTCGTTCAGACCGACGCCGCCGGTGTTGGTGACCTTGAAGGTGTAGGTCACGTTGCGCCCGGCGCGCACCGCGGTCGGGTTGGCGGTCTTGGTGATGCGGATGCCGGGCTCGATCACGAGGACCTGTGCGGTGTCGCTGTCGCTGACTTCAGCCGCGGTCGTGCCGGGATCGCCAGGGAGGAAGGGGGTGCCGGTGACGGTGGCCGTGTTGGTGACCAGTCCCGACTCGTCCTGCACCGGGGGCGTGTCGCCTGCTCCCGCTCCAGAGGCGTGGAGCACGTGTAGGTCCAGACCTCGTTGACAGCCAGGACGTTGTCGCCGTTGGCGTCCCCGGCAGTGAGTACCGGCGAGTCGCACGTGTCGTCGTCGAGCACGACGTTGCGGATGGGCGCGGTCCCGGTGTTGTTCACGTCGTAGGTGTATTCCGCAGGACGCGGAGTGGGCACGTCGGGACCGGAGGTCGCACGCCCATTGGGGGCGGCCGGGTCGGGGTCGATCGCGTCGGGGTCGAGGACCACCGGGACCAGAGCGGTCTTGGTCACGGTGATGCCGGGTCGGACGACGGTGACGACTGCATCAGCGTGCCTGGTCAGTGGGCCCCCGACGGGTGCACCCTGCCCGTCCAGCGGGCTGGGCCTCGATCTCGGCCACGTTGAGCGTGAGCGCGTCGATCGTCCTCGAGCAGGTGAACCGCCAGGTCTCCCCAGGATTCATCAACCCGTCGCCGTTCACGTCACCCAGGTTGTTGCCGCCGTCCAGGACCTGCTCCACGCCCGGGGCACTTGTTGTCGGTGACCCATCCTGCGTCGCCGGTGTCGTTGCGCAGGTCGGTGTCCCCGTCGTTCGTGGCCGTGTAGGTGTAGGTGACCGCGGTCCCGGGGAACACCACCTGCTGGTCCACCCCCTTGGTGAGGGTGAGCTGGGGGTCGACCAGCGTGACCGAGGCGGTGTCGGTGTCGGTCACGCGAGGGTTGTTGCCGGTGAACGGCGCATTGTTGTTGTTCGGATTGAGAGGCGTCGCGTGACCGTGGCCGTGTTCACCACTGATTCTGTCGGTGTCGCCTGGCACGAGAACGTCCAGGTCTCGGCCGGGAGCAGGATGTTGTCGTTGTTGCCGGGGTCGTCCTGACCCCTGGTCGGCTCGGTGCAGGGTGGGGTGTTGTCGCCGAGGTCGACCGAGCCGAGAGGGGTGTTGCCGGTGTTCGTCGACCTTGTAGGTGTAGGTCACCTGGGTGTTGCTGTTCACGGTCACCTCCGACTGGCCGTTGACCAGCTTGGTGAGCTCGATTCCCGGCACGAAGACGGTGGCGTCGTCGGTCGCATCGTCGGTGACGACGGTGCCGGCGGGGTCGGTGCCCAGGACGTCGACCGTGTTGACCACGGTGATGCCGCCGGCCGGACCCTGCGAGGTCTGGGCCTTTCGGTCGCAGGTGTACTTCCACGCCTCGCCCGGGTCCAGCTTCCCGTCACGGTTCGTGTCGCCCTGGTTCGATCCGCTCGCGAGCACCGGCTCGACCGGTCCACACTTGTCGTCGGTCACGCTGATGTTGTCCAGCGGCGTGTTTCCTGGGTTGGTCACGACGTACGACGACGTGACCACGGCCGGAGGATCCAGGTCGCCGCGCACGTTGGTGTTGTTGCTCGAGTCGGCCGGGGTGTTGACCTTCGTGACCGCGATCTCGGGCGCGTAGTCGTAGGAGTTGTAGACCTTGCAGGTGCCGATCTCCTGGCCGATCGGGTCCAGGTCGAAGGCAGGATTGTCAGGATCGCTCGTGTCGAGCTCCCCGGTGACGGTGCGCACCCGCCCGTCTTCGTCCTTGAAGGCGCAGGAGTAGTCGTTGTTCGGCCCCGGTCTCCCCGCGACGTAGTGGGGTTTCAGCGCCTCCGAGACCCCGGCGGCAGAGTCCTCCTCCGGAGGTATCGGCTCCCATTGGAACTGCGCGAACCCGTTGCTGTTGGTGCCGACGGTCTCCGCCGCCCCGGAGCCGTCCTCGGGGAGGATCCAGGTGAACCCATTGCCTCCGGGAACCCGGGGCGTGACGGTGAAGTCCCAGCCCGGGGCAGGGGCGTAGGCGGCGCTGTCCGGCGTCTGTGCGAGCTTCTGGATCGTCAGCGACGGCGAACACAGCTGCAGGACCACCGAGCGCAGGAACGCGGCCAGGTCGTCGAAGTTGGTGACGAGTGCGACGTCGACGTCGTTGAGACTGTCGATGTTGTCGAGGTCGGCATCCCGGACCACCTGGGGGCCGGAGATCTGTCGCAGCCGCGCCTGGCTCGCGGAGCTGCCCAAGGCGTTGCCGACCCCGACGGCCAGCATGCGGCTGCCGTTGGTCTTGACCTGGTTGGCCTCCGTCACCGCCCGATCCACGGTCTGGGTGTCCGTGCTGTTCGTGCCGTACCGGATGTCCGGTGGCGGTCCGTGGTCGCCCGGGTCACCGGCCTTGTCCAGGTCGTACGCCGTCGGGTCTCCGTCGGTGACGTAGACGACCAGGTCGGGCTTGGTCCCTGCGGCCTGGTTCAACGAGCCGTCCCAGTTCGTGTACTGGTTGTTGGTCGCGCTGTTGTTGACCTGACCCCTGGTGTCGATGAAGTTGACGCCCGCGGGCCGTGGCGGCCGCGGGTTGTAGTACCCGTCGATGGCGTTGCGCAACGTACCGTCGGGGCCCAACGAGCCGTCATCCACGACGGTGCTCGGCGCGAGCTGCTGCGTGGCTGTGGCGAACTGGGTGACGCGCGCCGAGGAGCCGGTGTTCGAGAGGGCGTCGAGGAACGCCTCGGCGGCGTCACGTACCTCGTTGACGGCGTTGGACTGCTGCACCGAGCCCGAGGCGTCGAGCACCAGGGTCAGGTCGACCCCGCACTTCTCGGTGATCTGCGGGTTCGTGACCGGGGTCACGGCGGCCGCACTCGGCGACGCGCCGGGCCCCACCACGCCATACATCAGCGGCCCTAGCAAGGCTAGGGCAAGGACTGCCCGCGTGGGTCGAACGAACCGCACAGGTATGGACTATGCCAGCACAGGCTCGACGTAGCTCGCCCGATTCGGGGGAGATTGCCCCGCCGGGCCCGGCTCAGCGTCCAGACCCCAGCCGGCCCACAACGGGAGGCAGGTCCGCCAGCG
>CAWCFR010000003.1:0-99139 GCA_963794725.1 uncultured Actinomycetota bacterium | reverse complement strand
GTCCTCGTCGTGGGCGTCGACGCCGAGCCGGCGCAGGTGCTCACCGACCGCGTGCGGCGTCCGGGACGCGTTGTTGGTCACGAAGGCCAGGTGCATGCCGCCGGCCTGGGCGTCGTTGAGCGCCTCGGACGCACCGGGCACGGCGTCCGGGCCGACGTACACCACACCGTCGAGGTCGAGCACCGCCACGTCGTACGCCGTGGAGAGCGGCTCGTTGCACTCCCGCAGCATGCTCACGCGTCGCGCTCGAGCGAGCGCTCCAGCTCCGCGGCCCGCTCGGCCGCGTCGGTGGCGTGCTCGCTGTCGACCGCCTCGGTGCGGTGGAACCAGGTCAGGGCGTCCTGCGGTCGCTTGGCAGCAAGGAGGGTGTCGGCGTACGCGTAACGCAGCCGGGCGACCCAGGGCTCTCGCGACTTGGAGAGCAGGTGGGCGTGCTCCAGCGTTCGCAGCGCGGCATCCATCTCGCCGCGGTCGCGGCGGGCACCGGCCTCCACGATCGTCAGCTCGGCCAGCAACGGCGGGGCCAGCTTGTCCTTGGTGACGTTGCGGACCAGGGTCAGCGCCTTGTCCGGACGCCCCAGGGCGCGCTCGCAGTCGGCCATGATCGCGACGTAGTCCTGGGCGCCGTTCATCCGCCGGGCCGACTTCAGCTCGGCCAGCGCCTCGGAGTACTCGCCGGCGGCGTAGGCCGCCTCACCGACTGCCTCCCGCACGACCGCGAGGCGGCCGGCGCGGCCACGGGCGGCGAGCGTGTGCTCGTAGGCGGTGCGCGGGTCGCTGTCGATCAGCTCGCCGGCGGCGACGAGGTGACGCGCCACCCGCAGTGCGAGCTTCTCGGGCAGCGACTTCAGCTGTGCCTGCACCGAGCGGTCGAGCTCGCGCCCGGTGATCTCCTCGGGGATCGGCGGCCCGTCGTAGGCGCGCTGCGACTCGGTGCGGTCCACCGGGTCCCGGCGGTCTCCGTCGCGACCACGGCTGTAGGGCCGGTCGCCGCCGGGTCGACCCTTGCCGCCGGAACCGCCCCTGCTGTCGGGCCGCTTGCCGCCGGATCGGTTGCCGTCCGGCCGTTTGCCGCCCTCGGGCCGCTTGCCCTCGGGCGCTTGCCGTCGGGACGCTTGCCGTCCGGGCGCTTGCGTGGCTGCCTCTGCTCGGGCACGTCCACTCCTCTGTCGCTTGTGAATCGCTGCTGAATTGAAACAAGGGCCGCCCCATCAGGGGCGGCCCTTGTAAAAGTATGTCCGGCGACGTCCTACTCTCCCACGACCTCCCGGTCGCAGTACCATCGGCGCTGAACGGCTTGACTTCCGGGTTCGGAATGGGACCGGGTATTTCCCGTTCGCTATGGCCGCCGAAACTCTATGGAGTTATCAGGCTGAGCTCATGAGCCTCTCGGCTCAGGGCTCCCGACCGTAACTCGGGAACCACACAGTGGACGCGCAACATCTTTGAGGGACAAGCCCTCGGCCTATTAGTACCGGTCGGCTAGGCATTACTGCTGTACACCTCCGGCCTATCAACCCAGTCGTCTACTGGGGGCCTTACCCGGTTAACCCGGTGGGAAACCTCATCTTGAAACGTGCTTCCCGCTTAGATGCCTTCAGCGGTTATCACTTCCGAACGTAGCTAACCAGCCGTGCTCTTGGCAGAACAACTGGCACACCAGAGGTTCGTCCATCCCGGTCCTCTCGTACTAGGGACAGCCTTTCTCAAGTTTCCTGCGCGCGCGGCGGATAGGGACCGAACTGTCTCACGACGTTCTAAACCCAGCTCGCGTGCCGCTTTAATGGGCGAACAGCCCAACCCTTGGGACCTACTCCAGCCCCAGGATGCGACGAGCCGACATCGAGGTGCCAAACCATCCCGTCGATATGGACTCTTGGGGAAGATCAGCCTGTTATCCCCGGGGTACCTTTTATCCGTTGAGCGACGCCGCTTCCACATGCCAGCGCCGGATCACTAGTTCCGACTTTCGTCCCTGCTCGAGATGTCACTCTCACAGTCAAGCTCCCTTGTGCACTTACACTCGAAACCTGATTGCCAACCAGGCTGAGGGAACCTTTGAGCGCCTCCGTTACATTTTAGGAGGCAACCGCCCCAGTTAAACTACCCATCAGGCACTGTCCCTGATCCGGATTACGGACCTAGGTTAGATATCTAATTCGACCAGAGTGGTATTTCAACGTTGACTCCACCCGAACTGGCGTCCGAGTTTCAAAGTCTCCCACCTATCCTACACAAATCGAACCAAACACCAATACCAAACTATAGTAAAGGTCCCGGGGTCTTTCCGTCCTGCCGCGCGTAACGAGCATCTTTACTCGTACTGCAATTTCGCCGAGTCCATGGTTGAGACAGCGCCCAAGTCGTTACTCCATTCGTGCAGGTCGGAACTTACCCGACAAGGAATTTCGCTACCTTAGGATGGTTATAGTTACCACCGCCGTTTACTGGGGCTTAAGTTCTGCGCTTCGCTCCGAAGAACTAACACGTCCCCTTAACCTTCCAGCACCGGGCAGGAGTCAGTCCGTATACATCGTCTTACGACTTCGCACGGACCTGTGTTTTTAGTAAACAGTCGCTTGGGCCTGGTCTCTGCGGCCATCATTGCTTCCTGCAGCAAGTGCATTGACAAATCCGGCCCCCCTTCTCCCGAAGTTACGGGGGCATTTTGCCGAGTTCCTTAACCATGGTTCACTCGATCGCCTTAGTATTCTCTACCTGATCACCTGAGTCGGTTTGGGGTACGGGCGGCGCACAGCTCGCTAGAGGTTTTTCTCGACAGCATAGGATCATCGACTTCGTCCATACGGACTCCCCTTGAGGTCTCAGGCACGTGCAACGCGGATTTGCCTACGTTGCGCCCTACGCCCTTGGCCGTGGACAACCATCGCCACGGTTCGACTACCTTCCTGCGTCACCCCATCGCTTGGCTACTACTGGTTCGGGTCGTGCGCTCTGCCTCCATCGTCCCGAAGGATCCCGGAGGTTTTGGGCACTTAGCATCACCAGATTCGCCATTGGCGCTGTTTTGCCGGTACGGGAATATCAACCCGTTGTCCATCGACTACGCCTGTCGGCCTCGCCTTAGGTCCCGACTTACCCAGGGCAGATTAGCTTGACCCTGGAACCCTTGATCATTCGGCGGAAGAGTTTCTCACTCTTCATTCGCTACTCATGCCTGCATTCTCACTCGTGTGGCGTCCACGACTGGTTCACACCGCCGCTTCACTCGCCACACGACGCTCCCCTACCCATCCATGCACCTGGACCCGGTTTGACCCGGGCCGGGCTAACGCATGAATGCCATAGCTTCGGTGGATAACTTGAGCCCCGCTACATTGTCGGCGCGAAATCACTTGACCAGTGAGCTATTACGCACTCTTTCAAGGGTGGCTGCTTCTAAGCCAACCTCCTGGTTGTCTCTGCGACTTCACATCCTTTTCCACTTAGTTATCGCTTAGGGACCTTAGCTGATGGTCTGGGCTGTTTCCCTTTCGACTACGGAGCTTATCCCCCGCAGTCTCACTGCCGCGCTCTCACTTACTGGCATTCGGAGTTTGGTTAATTTCGGTAAGCTTGTAGGCCCCCTAGACTATCCAGTGCTCTACCTCCAGCAAGAAACACGCGACGCTGCACCTAAATGCATTTCGGGGAGAACCAGCTATCACGAAGTTTGATTGGCCTTTCACCCCTATCCACAGGTCATCCCCTCAGTTTTCAACCTAAGTGGGTTCGGTCCTCCACGCGGTCTTACCCGCGCTTCAACCTGCCCATGGATAGATCACTTCGCTTCGGGTCTTGGTCGTGCCACTCAGTCGCCCTATTCGGACTCGCTTTCGCTACGGCTTCCCCACACGGGTTAACCTTGCGACACAACGCAAACTCGCAGGCTCATTCTTCAAAAGGCACGCTGTCACCCCCACAAGGGAGGCTCCAACGGTTTGTAGGCACATGGTTTCAGGTACTATTTCACTCCCCGCCAGGGGTACTTTTCACCTTTCCCTCACGGTACTTGTCCGCTATCGGTCACCAAGGAGTATTTAGGCTTAACGGGTGGTCCCGCCAGATTCACACGGAATTTCAGGGGTTCCGTGTTACTTGGGGTGACGCTTCAGAGCCATCGTCTTACGTGTACGGGGGTATCACCCTCTATGCCGGGACTTTCCAGTCCACTTCGACTTCAACGATGGTTTCTTACTCTGTGCTGGTTCGGCAGAACCAGCTAAACGGCCCCACAACCCTCAAGCAGCAACGCCTGCCGGCTATCACACTGCATGAGTTTGGCCTCTTCCGATTTCGCTCGCCACTACTCTCGGAATCACTTTTGTTTTCTCTTCCTGTGGGTACTGAGATGTTTCACTTCCCCACGTTCCCTCCAACTGCCCTATGTGTTCAGGCAGAGGTAACTGGACATGACTCCAGCTGGGTTTCCCCATTCGGAAATCCCCGGATCAACGCTTGGTTGCCAACTTCCCGGGGCTTATCGCAGGCTCCTACGTCCTTCATCGGCTCTTGGTGCCAAGGCATCCACCATGTGCCCTTAGTAGCTTGTCTTGCTACAAAGATGCTCGCGTCCACTGTGTAGTTCTCAAATTGCGGGCGGATCCCCACCAGAGTCTCGCTTGCGCAGGAGCGGCGTCCGAGGACGGCGTTCCCGCGCAGTTCGAGGGGGTGAAGGCCCAGAGAGGTCGATTCGCTCGATCCCTCAGGACCCAACAGTGTGCCTGGTTCCCACTCCGACGCGACCTCGAGGTTCCACGCCTCCCACCGAGGTGGGAAGCAGTACTGACGAGGCGTTGCCTTCGTGGTTCCAAATAGTCGACGTTCCACTAGTGAGCAGCGCCTGCCGCTGAACGAGTGTCAGCGAAACAGGCTGCCTGGACAGCTCACCCGGAGGTGTCTGCCAGTGATTGCTCCTTAGAAAGGAGGTGATCCAGCCGCACCTTCCGGTACGGCTACCTTGTTACGACTTCGTCCCAATCGCTCGCCCCACCTTCGACAGCTCCCTCCACAAGGGTTGGGCCACTGGCTTCGGGTGTTGCCAACTTTCGTGACGTGACGGGCGGTGTGTACAAGGCCCGGGAACGTATTCACCGCAGCGTTGCTGATCTGCGATTACTAGCGACTCCGACTTCATGGGGTCGAGTTGCAGACCCCAATCCGAACTGAGACCGGCTTTTTGGGATTCGCTCCACCTTGCGGTATCGCAGCCCTTTGTACCGGCCATTGTAGCATGCGTGAAGCCCTAGGCATAAGGGGCATGATGACTTGACGTCATCCCCACCTTCCTCCGAGTTGACCCCGGCAGTCTCTTATGAGTCCCCACCATTACGTGCTGGCAACATAAGACGAGGGTTGCGCTCGTTGCGGGACTTAACCCAACATCTCACGACACGAGCTGACGACAGCCATGCACCACCTGTATACAAGTGTCCAAAGAGACCTCTGTCTCCAGAGGCTTCTCGTATATGTCAAACCTAGGTAAGGTTCTTCGCGTTGCATCGAATTAATCCGCATGCTCCGCCGCTTGTGCGGGCCCCCGTCAATTCCTTTGAGTTTTAGCCTTGCGGCCGTACTCCCCAGGCGGGGCGCTTAATGCGTTAGCTGCGGCACGGAACTCGTGGAATGAGTCCCACACCTAGCGCCCAACGTTTACGGTGTGGACTACCAGGGTATCTAATCCTGTTCGCTCCCCACACTTTCGCTCCTCAGCGTCAGGTAATGCCCAGAGAACCGCCTTCGCCACCGGTGTTCCTCCTGATATCTGCGCATTTCACCGCTACACCAGGAATTCCGTTCTCCCCTGCATACCTCCAGTCTGCCCGTATCAGAAGCAGGCTCGGGGTTGAGCCCCGAGTTTTCACTCCTGACGTGACAAACCGCCTACGAGCCCTTTACGCCCAATAATTCCGGACAACGCTCGCACCCTACGTATTACCGCGGCTGCTGGCACGTAGTTGGCCGGTGCTTCTTCTGCGCATACCGTCACTTTCGCTTCGTCTGCGCTGAAAGAGGTTTACAACCCGAAGGCCGTCATCCCTCACGCGGCGTTGCTGGATCAGGCTTTCGCCCATTGTCCAATATTCCCCACTGCTGCCTCCCGTAGGAGTCTGGGCCGTGTCTCAGTCCCAGTGTGGCCGGTCACCCTCTCAGGCCGGCTACCCGTCGAAGCCTTGGTGGGCCATTACCCCACCAACAAGCTGATAGGCCGCGAGCTCATCCTCCACCGCCAGAACTTTCCACCACCATCAGATGCCTGAAGTGGTCGTATCCGGTATTAGCTCCCGTTTCCGGGGGTTATCCCGATGTGGAGGGCAGATTGCTCACGTGTTACTCACCCGTTCGCCGCTCGTGTACCCCGAAGGGCCTTACCGCTCGACTTGCATGTGTTAAGCACGCCGCCAGCGTTCGTCCTGAGCCAGGATCAAACTCTCCGTTGAAATCTTGCGACAGTGACTCCGAAGAGTCGCTGCCAATTCTTGGATACTTTGTCCCGGCAAGAGAACGATTACTGACTAATGTCAGAATCATTGTTCTTACCAAAGGAACCGTCGACTTCAGCCGGACCCGAAGGTCCGGATTCCGTCAGACGGGTAAATTAATTCGTCGACTTTTGGCACACTGTTGAGTTCTCAAGGATCAAGCGCACACCGCAGCCACGCCTCTCGGCGGTGCCCGCGGGGCAACCTACAAAAACTTACCGGGTCACGACCACCGAGTCAAACTCGTTCGGCCCTGCCCAGCCCCCGTCCGACCCCCGCTCCAGCGGCCCGGGTCCACACAGGGTGCGGACGGCACGGACCACCTCGGAACGAGGTGAGATCGAGAGGTTCGCCGCGGGGTCGGCCGCCCGGCTCTGTGGCCTTGCGTCCCGCCACTCCGTGGCAACGAGGTGAAACATTAGAGACCCGTGGGGCGTCGCGCAAATCGAGTCGGAGTGGCCCGGGTCACACCGCCCGTTCACGCAGGTCAGCGACCGTCGGGGCCGCCGATCCCCTGTCACCACAGGCGGTTCAGGCGAGCTCCACGCCGGCCAGGTGCTTCTTGCCGCGGCGCAGCACCAGCCACCCGTCGGCCAGCACGTCGCCGTCGCCGGGCACCAGCTCGGCGTCGGTGACCCGCTCGTTGTTCAGGTAGGCACCGCCCTCGGCGATGGTGCGGCGAGCCTCGCCCTTGCTCTTCGCGAGCCCGGACTCGACGAGGAGGTCGACGATCCCGGTCCCGCGGCTCACCGTGGTCGCGCCGGCCTCCTGCAGGGCCGCACGCAGGGTCTCGCTGCGCAGCTGGCTCAGGTCCCCGCTGCCGAACAGGGCCGCCGCGGCCGCCTTGGCGTGCACGGTCTCCTCGGAGCCGTGCACGAGCGTGGTGACCTCGTCGGCCAGCGCCTTCTGCCCGGCACGCAGGAAGGGCTTCTCGAGCGGTCAGGGCGTCGAGCGCCTCGATCTCCTCGTGGGAGAGGAAGGTGAAGATCCGCAGCAGCTCCCCCACCTTCTCGTCCTCGACGTTGAGCCAGAACTGGTGGAAGGCGTACGGCGACATCATCGCGGGGTCCAGCCACAGGGCCCCACCCTCGGTCTTGCCGTACTTGGTGCCGTCGGCCCTGGTCACCAGCGGTGTGGCGAACGCGTGGGCCTGGCCGGCCGCGGACCGCCTGATCAGCTCGACGCCGCCGGTCAGGTTGCCCCACTGGTCGCTGCCGCCGAACTGCAGGCGCACGCCGTGGTCGCGGTAGAGGTTGAGGAAGTCCATCGACTGCAGCAGCACGTAGCTGAACTCGGTGTAGCTGATCCCGTCCTCGAGACGGCTGCGCACGACGTCGCGCGCCAGCATCCGGTTGACCGGGAAGTGCTTGCCGACGTCACGCAGGAAGTCGATGGTCGACAGGCTCGCGGTCCAGTCGTAGTTGTTCACCATCGTGGCGGCGTTCGTGCCCTCGAAGTCGAGGAACGGCTCGATCTGGTTGTGCACCTTCTCGACCCAGGCCTTCACCGTGTCGAGGCTGTTCAGGGTGCGCTCCCCCGACTCCCGCGGGTCGCCGATCATGCCGGTGGCCCCACCCACGAGCGCGTACGGCGTGTGGCCGGCCTGCTGGAGCCGGCGGGCGGTGAGGATCTGGACGAGGTTGCCGATGTGCAGGCTCGGTGCCGTGGGGTCGAAGCCGACGTAGAAGCGCACGCTGTCCTCGACCAGCGCCTGGCGCAGGGCGTCGCGATCCGTCGAGTGGGCGATCAGCCCACGCCACTCCAGGTCGTCCAGCAGGGTCGGGTCGATGCTCACGACGCACTAGCCTGCCACGTCGTCGTGCGGGCTCAGCCTGCCGTCCAGTGCGGGTCGCGGCCCGCCTGGGCCAGCACCTGGTCGAGCGGCGTCGGCTCCCCGGGCAGGTCGACCAGCGCACCGAAGGCGCCCTGCTGGCGACCCATCTCGCCGATCTGGCCCATCGCAGCCTCGGCGGCGGCCAGCACGCCGTCGTCGTACGAGACCTCCTGACCACTGGCCCGGGCGAGGTCCCAGCCGTGCAGGAGCACCTCGGCGAAGGCCATCAGGCCGATCATCTGCTTGGGCACCTTCCCGCCCATGGCCTCGCCCTCGTACGCCTCGGGGCTGTCCCAGGCGTCGGCGAAGCCGTCGAGCCGCTCGGCGAGGTCGTCGCGCCAGCCCTCGCTCATGTGGTCGCCCGCGGTGCCCCAGGGATCGTCCTCGTCCAGCGACTCCCCCGCGCCCACGCGGCGCATCGCCTCGACGGTGCCGAGCATGTGGTTGGCGAGCGCGCGCACGTCCCAGTCCGGACACGGGGTGGGGGCGCCCATCACGTCGTCGGGGACGCCCTCGACGACGGGACGCAGGTGGGAGACGAGGTCGTGCACGTGCTCGTGGGTCGCCATGGGACCGTCGTACCCGTTCCGCAGCCGTCTTGAACCGACCCTGCCCAGGTGGCAGGACGAATCCGCGTTCGCCGGGACAGATCCGCCGGGCCTTGCTAGCGTCGTCACTTCTGTCACTCCGGTCACAGCGAAGGACTCGGTCTTCATGCACAGCCGTCGACGCGCGCTCCGTCTCGTCGTGCTGACCTGCCTGGTCGCCACGGTGCTGGCGGCCACCGCCCTGCCCGCCGAGGCGCGCAAGAAGCACCTCGACCTGCACCGTGGCAGCCGCGGCCACACGGTCACCGTGCTGGAGGCGCGGCTGGCGCGGATCGGCCTGCTGCCGCGGTCTGCGGTGGACCGCCGGTACCGGGCTGCCACCGTCAAGGCCGTCAAGAGGTTCCAGCGCTCCCACGGCCTGCGCGCGAACGGTCGCACCAACCGGCGTACCTGGAACTCCGTCTACACCGCGTACAGCAGGGCGATCGCACCTCGACCGGCGCCGGCGTGGGTGCCACCGTCGTGGGCGGCCCCCGGCATCACCGCGCACCGTGGTGGCTCCAGCGAGGCGCCGGAGAACACGCTCGCCTCGATCAAGCACGGCGTCGCGGTGGGCGCCGACGTCGTCGAGTTCGACGTGCGCACCACCTCCGACGGCGCCTTCGTGCTGATGCACGACGCGACCCTCGACCGGACCACCAACTGCTCGGGCGCGGTCTCGTCGAGGACGCTCGCGCAGCTCGCCTCGTGCAGGACCGACCGCGGGCAGCAGCCGATCGCGACCTTCGACGAGGTGGCGAGCTACCTCGCGTCGACGTCGGGCGTCGACCTCGCGCCCGAGCTCAAGGACACGGGCACCACCGCGCTCACCGACGCCGAGCTCGACCGGTTCGTGGCGACGCTCGAGGACAACGAGCTCGCCGGGCGCACGTACGTGCAGTCCTTCGACCCGGCCGTCTTCCCGCGGGTGCGAGCGCGTGACGCCGACCTCAAGCTGGTGTGGCTGTCGAACTCGGTGCTCTACGTGAGCGCCGTCAAGGCCAGGGGCGTCGACGTGGCCTCGGTCAACATGGATGCCCTGGCGCGGCAGAACGTCGCTCGTCTACCACGAGCACGGTGTCCCGATCTGGACGTGGACCGCGCAGTCGAGGACCGACCTCGAGCGGGCGTGGTCCCTCGGGGTGGACTCGGTGGGTACCGACATCCCGACCACCGCCGCCTCGCTCTACCGCTGAGGGCCTGGCCCCTTCGCCCGCGGTCGTGGCTTGGCGGCGACGTAGCGGCTCACCGTCCTGTCGCCGGTGATCCAGAACCGCCACGGCCGCTCCGCGGCGAGGCGCAGGCCGACCCGCGGACCGGTGCTGACCTCTGTCGACGGGATCGTGCAGCTCCAGGTGCGGGGCGAGGTCGATGCCGTTGGCGGACAGGTCGATGCCGAGCGCCTGGCAGAGCCGGCCCGGTCCCCGGGCGAGGTCGCGGTCGGTCGACCGGCCCCGTCGGGCACGCGCCGTGTCGAGACCGTCGACGACCTCCCCGGCGCGGAGCAGCACGGCGCTCGGCTGCCCCTCGGGTCCGCAGACGACGTTGCAGCAGTGGTGCATGCCGTAGGTGAAGTAGACGTAGAGGTGCCCGGGCGGACCGAACATCACCTCGTTGCGCGGGGTCATCCCGCGGTAGGCGTGCGAGCCGGGATCGCCCTGGCCGTCGTACGCCTCGACCTCGGTGAGCCGGACGGTCACGCCGCCGTAGGTGAGCGTGGCCCCGAGCAGGCGCGGGGCGACCTCGAGGACCGGGCCGGCGAGGAGGTCGGTCAGAGCCATGCGCGGTGGTCCGCGAGCGCGGCGCGCAGCTCGGCCAGCTGCTCGCGCACCCGGTCCGGCGCCGTACCTCCGCGTCCGTCGCGCGAGGCGACCGAGCCCTCGACCGTGAGCACCTCGCGCACGCCGGGGGTCAGTCGAGGGTCGATCTGCGCCAGCTGCTCGTCGGTGAGCTCGTCGAGCTCGACACCGAGCTCCTCGCAGCGTCGTACGCAGGCGCCGGCCAGCTCGTGGGCGGTGCGGAAGGGCACGCCCTCGCGGACCAGCCACTCGGCGACGTCGGTGGCCAGCGAGAAGCCCTGGGGCGCCAGCGCCGCCATCCGGTCGGTGTCGAAGACGAGGGTCGCGACCATGCCGGTGAAGGCGGGGAGCAGCACCTCGAGGGTGTCGACGGAGTCGAAGACCGGCTCCTTGTCCTCCTGCAGGTCGCGGTTGTAGGCGAGCGGGAGCGCCTTGAGCGTGGTGAGCAGCCCGGTGAGGTTGCCGACGAGCCGGCCGGACTTGCCACGGGCGAGCTCGGCGACGTCCGGGTTCTTCTTCTGCGGCATGATGCTCGACCCGGTCGAGTAGCCGTCGTCGAGCGTCACGAAGCCGAACTCCCGCGTCGCCCAGAGGATGATCTCCTCGGCCTGCCTGCTGACGTCGATGCCGATCATCGCCAGCACGAAGGCCAGCTCGGCCACGAAGTCGCGGCTGGCCGTGCCGTCGATGGAGTTCGCGGTGCTGCCGGTGAAGCCCGAGCTCCCGGGCGACCGCCTCCGGGTCCAGGCCGAGGCTGGAGCCGGCCAGGGCACCCGAGCCGTACGGCGAGTCGGCCGCCACGCGCGCGTCCCAGTCGCGGATCCGGCCGACGTCGCGGACCAGCGGCCACGCGTGCGCGAGCAGGTGGTGGCTGAGCAGGACCGGCTGCGCGTGCTGCAGGTGCGTGCGCCCGGGCATCACCGCGCCGAGGTGCCGCTCGGCCTGGTCGGCGTTCGCCTCGGCGAGGTCGAGCACCAGGCCGGCGACGGTGCGCGCGTGCTCGCGCAGGAAGACCTTGAACAGGGTGGCGATCTGGTCGTTGCGGCTGCGGCCGGCCCGCAGCCTGCCGCCGAGCTCGGGACCGACGACGTCGACCAGCGCGCCCTCGAGGGCTCCGTGGACGTCCTCGTCGCTCGTCCTTCGGGACCAGCTCGCCGCTGGTCACCCGACGCTCGAGCTCGTCGAGCCCGGCCAGCAGGCCCTCGAGGTCGTCGTCGGTGAGCAGCCCGGCCGCGTGCAGCACCCGGGCGTGGGCGCGGGAGCCGGCGAGGTCGTACGGCGCCAGCCGCCAGTCGAAGTGGGTGCTCCGGCTCAGCGCCTCGAGCTCGGGGCTCGGACCGCCGGCGAAGCGGCCGCCCCAGAGCTTGCCGGTGTTCGTGCTCTCGGTCATGGTGCCTTTCGGGTGCGTCGCCGCCCGGGGCCGATGTAACGCGGTGTTCTTGACGGTTCGCAAGCGGCGTACCGCTTGTTCAGTGGCAATAACTCCGCGTTACATGAGAAATCGGCGGGGTCATCAGTCGGTGCCGACCTCCATGGCGACGTCGTCGAGGACGCGGTCGGTGGTGTCGCCCTCGGCGGCGGGGTTGCGGGCGATCCGGTCGCCCCCTCCGGGCTCGAGCTCGCCGAGGAGGGTGCCGTGCTCGACGAGCACCTGTCCCTCGTCGAGCGGCTGGGCGGCGTACACCTCGAGCTTGGAGCGGGAGTCGGCGATGTCGAGGTTGCGCATCGTCAGCTGGCCGATCCGGTCGGTGGGGCCGAAGGCGGCGTTCTCGGTGCGCTCCATGGACAGCTTGTCGGGGTGGTAGGAGAAGTTCTCCCCGCTGGTGCGCAGCACCGTGTAGTCCTCGCCGCGCCGCAGCCGCAGGGTGACCTCGCCGGTCACCAGCGAGCCGATCCAGCGCTGGATCGACTCGCGCAGCATCAGCGCCTGCGGGTCCAGCCAGCGGCCCTCGTAGAGCAGCCGGCCGAGCTGCCGCCCCTGCGCGTGGTAGTTCGCCAGGGTGTCCTCGTTGTGGACCGCGTTGAGCAGCCGCTCGTACGCCGCCCAGAGCAGCGCCATCGCCGGCGCCTCGTAGATGCCGCGGGACTTGGCCTCGATCACCCGGTTCTCGATCTGGTCGGACATCCCCAGCCCGTGCCGGCCGCCGATGGCGTTGGCCTCGTGCACCAGCGCCACCGGGTCGTCGTACGACGTGCCGTTGATCGCCACCGGCCGGCCGTTGCGGAACCGGACGGTCACGTCCTCGGTCTCGATCGCGACCGACGGGTCCCAGAACTTCACGCCCATGATCGGCTCGACGGTCTCGAGCGAGACGTCGAGGTGCTCCAGCGTCTTGGCCTCGTGGGTGGCGCCCCAGATGTTCGCGTCGGTGGAGTAGGCCTTCTCCTGGCTGTCGCGGTAGGGCAGGTTGTTCTCGGTCAGCCACTGGCTCATCTCCGCGCGGCCGCCGAGCTCGGTGACGAAGTCGGCGTCGAGCCACGGCTTGTAGATGCGCAGCTCGGGGTTGGCCAGCAGCCCGTAGCGGTAGAAGCGCTCGATGTCGTTGCCCTTGAAGGTCGAGCCGTCGCCCCAGATGTCGACGTCGTCCTCGTGCATCGCGCGCACCAGCATCGTGCCGGTGACCGCGCGGCCGAGCGGCGTGGTGTTGAAGTACGCGCGGCCGCCGGAGCGGATGTGGAACGCGCCGCACGCCATCGCGGCGAGCCCCTCCTCGACGAGCGGGCGGCGGCAGTCGACGGCGCGGGCGATCTCGGCCCCGTAGAGCACGGCGCGGTCGGGCACCTGGTCGATCTCGGGCTCGTCGTACTGCCCGATGTCGGCGGTGTAGGTGCACGGGATGGCGCCCTTCGAGCGCATCCAGGCGACCGCCACCGAGGTGTCGAGCCCACCGGAGAACGCGATTCCGACGCGCTCGCCGAGGGGCAGGGAGGTGAGGACCTTGCTCACGACTGTCCTTTCAGGTGCTCAGGCTTTCGAGATGTTCAGGGGGTACGGCCGGCGAGTGCCATCAGGCGTCGTACGACGCCCTCGCCGCCGGCCGGGTCGCGCGAGATGACCAGCACGGTGTCGTCGCCGGCGATGGTGCCGAGGACGTCGCCGAGGTCGGCCTTGTCGAGGGCGGAGGCGAGGAAGTTCGCGGCACCCGGCGGGGTGCGCAGCACGACCAGGTTGGCGCTGGTCTCGGCCGAGACCAGCAGCTCCTCGCACCAGTGGGCCAGCCGGTTGTTGCTCGCGGCGGTCTCGCGCGGCGCCACCGGCGAGCGGTCGCCGCCCTCGGCCGGGACGGCGTAGACGAGCGCACCCGAGGCGGCTCGCACCTTGACGGCGTCGAGGTCGACGAGGTCGCGGCTCAGCGTGGCCTGGGTGACCACGACGCCGTTGTCGGCGAGCAGCTCGGCGAGGTCGGACTGCGAGCGCACCTCGTGGGTGGCCAGCAGGTCGATCACGAGCTGCTGGCGCGCGCTCTTGGTCGCCGGGATGTGCAGGTGCCGGGAGGCGGTCACGACGCACCTCCCAGCAGGAAGGTGAGCACGGCCTTCTGGACGTGCCGCCGGTTCTCGGCCTCGTCCCAGACCACGCTGCGGGGGCCGTCCAGCACCTCGGCGCTGATCTCCTTGCCGCGGTAGGCCGGCAGGCAGTGCAGCACGATCGCGTCGGGCGCGGCGTGGGCGAGCAGGTCGTCGTCGAGACGCCACGGCGCGAAGGCGTCGACCCGGGCCGCCGCCTCGTCCTCGCGGCCCATCGAGATCCAGGTGTCGGTGACCAGCACGTCAGCCCCGGTGGCGGCGGCAACGGCGTCCGCGACGTAGTCGGCCGAGCCACCGGTGCCCTCCGCGATCTGCTGCGCGCGGGCGAGCACCACCGGATCGGGCTGGTAGGACTCCGGACCGCTGACCCGGACGTGCATGCCGGCGGTGGCGCCGGCGAGCAGCAGGCTGTGCCCCATGTTGCAGGCCGGGTCGCCGACGAAGGTCAGCGTCTGCCCGGCGAGCTCCCCGCGGTGCTCGCGGATCGTCATCAGGTCGGCCAGCGCCTGGCAGGGGTGGAACTGGTCGGTCAGGGCGTTGACCACGGGGACGCCGGCGTACGTCGCCATCTCCTCGAGGCGGGCCTGCTCGTGGGTGCGCCACACCACCGCCGAGGCCTGGCGGCCGAGCACGCGCGCGGTGTCGGCGATCGACTCGCGCACGCCGACCTGGGCCAGGGTGCCGTCGATGATCATCGGGAAGCCGCCGAGCTCGGCGATGCCCGAGGCGAACGACGCCTGGGTGCGCAGGGTCGGCTTGTCGAAGAGCACCGCGACGGTCTGCGGCCCCTCGAGCGGCCGCTCGTCGTACGGGCCGGCCTTGAGCTTGTCGGCGAGGTCGAGGACCGTCGCCTGCTCCGCCGGGGAGAGGTCGTCGTCGCGCAGGAAGTGGCGGGTCGTCATGACTCCGCCTGGTACGCCGTGTCGAGGATGCCGGGCCATGCCGCGAGCAGCGCGTCGACGTCGTCGTCGGTGACCACGAGCGGCGGCGCCAGCCGCACCCGGTCGGGGCCGGTCGCGTTGACGATGAATCCCGCCTCCTGGGCAGCCGCCACCACGGCGGGGCCGTGCGGCTCGGAGAGGGTGAGCCCGACCAGCACGCCGACTCCGCGCACGTCGACGACGCGCTCGTCGGTTGCCAGCTCGGAGCGCAGCCGCTCCCCCACCTCGGTGGCCCGGGCCAGCAGCCCGTCGCGCTCGATCGTGTCGATCACGGCCAGGGCAGCGGCGCACGACAGCGGGTTGCCGCCGAACGTGGTGCCGTGGTGGCCCGGCTCGAAGAGCGTCGCCGCCCGGCCGAAGCCGAGGCAGGCGCCGATCGGCAGTCCGCCACCGAGCCCCTTGGCCAGCGTGACGATGTCGGCCTCGACACCCGAGGGCTGGCTGGCCAGCCAGGTGCCGGTGCGGCCCATGCCGCTCTGCACCTCGTCGAACCAGAGCAGGGCGCCGTGGCTCTCGGTGATCTCGCGCGCGGCGACGAGGAACTCCGTCGGGGCGACGTTGACGCCGGCCTCACCCTGCAGCGGCTCGATGACGACGGCGGCGGTCTCGTCGGTCACGGCAGCAGCGAGGGCGTCGACGTCGGCGAAGGGCACCCAGGTCACGTGGCCGGGCAGCGGCTCGAACGGCGTGCGGTAGGCCTCCTTGGAGGTCAGCGCCAGGCTGCCGAGGGTGCGGCCGTGGAAGGCCTCCTCCATCGCGACGAGGTGGGTGCGCCCGGTGAGCCGGGTGAGCTTGATCGCCGCCTCGTTCGCCTCGGCACCGGAGTTGGCGAAGAAGACCTTGCCCGGTCTCGACTCCGCTCGACCATCAGCCGACTCCGCTCGACCATCAGCCGACTCCGCTCGACCATCAACGGCGCAGATCTCGAGGAGCTTCTCGGCCAGGGCGACCTGCGGCTCGGTGGTGAAGAAGTTGGAGACGTGCGCCAGCGTGCGCAGCTGGGTGGTCACGGCCTCGACGAGGGCCGGGTGGTCGTGGCCGAGCGTGTTCACGGCGATGCCGCCGAGGAAGTCGACGTACTCGTTGCCCTCGTCGTCCCACACGTGCGCGCCCTTGCCGCGAGTCGAGCGCCATCTTGGGCGGGCCGAAGGTGTTCATCAGCGAGGCGGCGTACCGCTGCTTGAGGTCAGTCATCGTCGTCCTCCTGTCCGGCGTAGGCCTTGCGGAGCCGGGTCTCGACGCCGGGCAGCACCTGGGTGCCGACGCCCTCCTTGGTGAACAGCTCGAGCAGCACGGCGTGCGGCTCGCGGCCGTCGACGACGGTGGCCCGCGGCACGCCACCGGTCACGGCGTCGTAGCAGGCCTGCATCTTGGGGACCATCCCGCTGTCGAGCGACGGCATCAGCTCGGCCAGCGACTCGGGGCTGATCTCCTGGATCACGTCGTCGCTGTCGGGCCAGTCGCGGTAGAGGCCCTCGACGTCGGTGAGCACCATCAGCTTCTCGGCGTCGAGCGCGATGGCGAGCGCCGCTGCGGCGGTGTCGGCGTTGACGTTGTGCACGATGCCGTCCTTGTCCGGCGCGACGCTGGAGATCACCGGGATGCGGCCGGCCTCGACGAGGTCCTCGACCGCCTCGGGCCGCACGTGCGCGACCTCGCCCACGAGCCCGAGGTCGACCTCCTCGCCGTCGACGACGGTGTTGGTCGCCTTCGCGGTGAACAGGCCGGCGTCCTCGCCGGAGAGGCCCACGGCGATGTGGCCGTGCCTGTTGATCAGGCCGACCAGCTCGCGCTGCACCTGCCCGACCAGCACCATCCGGACGACGTCCATCGCCTCGGGCGTGGTCACCCGCAGCCCGCCCTTGAACTCCGACTCGATCCCGAGCTTGTCGAGCATCTTGGAGATCTGCGGGCCGCCGCCGTGGACCACGACCGGCTTGAACCCGGCGTAGCGCAGGAACGCGATGTCCTCGGCGAAGGCCTGCTTGAGGGTGTCGTCGATCATCGCGTTGCCGCCGTACTTCACCACGACGACCTTGCCGTGGTACTCCATCAGCCAGGGCAGGGCGCCGGCCAGCGTGCGCGCGGCACGCAGGGTGTAGGGCTTCTCCGCGGGTCTCGGTGCCCGCCTCCTCCGTGTCGTCGTTCATGAGGAGTAGGCGCTGTTCTCGTGGACGTAGGCGTGGGTCAGGTCGTTGGTCCAGATGGTGGCGCGCTCGTCGCCGGACTTGAGGTCGATGGTCACGCTGACCTCGCGGCCGGAGAGGTCGACCTTCGCCGGGTCCTCGGCCGGGGTGCTGGCCCGGCACACCCAGACGCCGTTCATGGCGACGTCGAGGTCGGCGGGGTCGAAGGCGGCCTGCGTCGTGCCGATGCTGGCGAGCACGCGGCCCCAGTTGGGGTCCTTGCCGAACACGGCGGCCTTGAACAGGTTGCTGCGCGCGACGCTGCGACCCACCTCGAGCGCCTCGCCGACCGAGGCCGCGTTGAGCACGGTGATGGCGATCTCGTGGTCGGCGCCCTCGGCGTCCTTCAGCAGCTGCATGGCCAGGTCGGTGCAGGCCTGGGTGAGCGCCTCGGCGAAGTCGGCGAGCGGGGGCGTCACGCCGCTCGCGCCCGAGGCCATCACCGTCACCGTGTCGTTGGTCGACATGCAGCCGTCGGAGTCGAGCCGGTCGAAGCTGGCAGCGGTCGCCGCACGCAGCGCGGTGTCGAGGTCGGCGGCGGGTACGACGGCGTCGGTGGTGAGCACGACCAGCATGGTGGCCAGCTGCGGCGCCAGCATGCCGGCGCCCTTGGCCATCCCACCGATGGACCAGCTGCCGCCCGGCCCCTCGACGACGACCTCCTTGCTGACGCTGTCGGTGGTCATGATCGCCTCGGCCGCAGCCGTGCCGCCGTCGGGCGAGAGTGCGGCCAGGCAGCCGTCGACCCCCTCGAGGAGGTTCTCGCGCGGGTTGGACAGGCCGATCAGCCCGGTCGAGCAGACGACGACGTCGACCGCGCCGATGCCGAGGCCGTCGGCGACGCGTTCGGCGACCGCGTGGGTGGTCGCGAAGCCCTCGCTGCCGGTGTAGCAGTTGGCGCCGCCGGAGTTGAGGACGACCGCCCGGACGGTGCCGTCCTTGACGACCTCCTGGCTCCACAGCACGGGGTTGGCCTTGCAGCGGTTGGCGGTGAACACCGTGGCCGAGTCGTAGTTCGGGCCCTGGCTGACGACCAGGGCGACGTCCTTGGCGCCGGTGGACTTCAGGCCGGCAGGGACGCCGGCCGCGGTGAAGCCGGCGGGACGGGTGACGCTCATGACTGGTGCTCCTGGGGATCGACGGGGAGGGCGGGGGCGACGGCGTGCCCTCGTCGTCGCCACGCCTCGGCCGCCTCGTCGGCCTTCTCGAACGGCACCAGGATCCAGTCGGTGTCGAAGGTGGAGATCGTGAAGACGCTGATCTCGGCCTCGGCCAGCGGGGTCAGCAGCTCGGCGAGCACGCCGGTGAGGGCGAAGTCGAGCGGGCCGGCGACGGCGAAGGCCGCGAACGGTCCCTCCTGACGCGCCTTCTTCGGCACGTTGCGCCGGGCGCAGACGATGCTGGTCTCCCTGGCCGTCGCCGTCACCGAGAACAGCGAGGACGACTCCGCCCACGCCGGGACCTCGGCCCCGGGACCGAGGCGCACCACCGCGAGCCGCTCGGGGAACTGCTCGAGCGCGTACGTCGTGGACTCGCTCACGGCGCCAGCCCGACGGTGGAGAGGCCGGTCTCCTCGGGGAGGCCGAGGGCGAGGTTCATGCACTGCACGGCCGCTCCCCCGGTGCCCTTGGCCAGGTTGTCGACCGCTCCGACGGCGACGACACGTCCCGCCGCCTCGTCGAGGGTCACCTGCAGGTGCACGGCGTTGGAGCCGATGACCGCCTTCGTGGTGGGCCACTGCCCCTCGGGCAGCAGGTGCACGAACGGCTCGTCGGCGTACGCCTTCTGGTAGGTCGCGCGGACGTCGTCGGCGGTGACGCCCTCGGTGGCCGAGCCGCTGGCGGTGGCCAGGATGCCGCGCGGCATCGGCACCAGCACCGGCGTGAAGCTGACCCGCACGTCGGCGTCGGTGAGGCCGGAGAGGTTCTGGATGATCTCGGGCGTGTGCCGGTGGGTGCCGCCGACGCCGTACGCCGACGCGGAACCCATCACCTCGCTGCCGAGCAGGTGCGTCTTGGGTGCCTTGCCGGCGCCGGACGTGCCGGAGGCCGCGACCACGACCAGGTCGTCGGCCGCGACGATGCCGGCCGCGACCGCGGGGGCCAGCGCGAGCGTGGAGACCGTCGGGTAGCAACCGGGGACGGCGATCCGGGTCGCGCCCTGCAGCAGCGCGCGCTGGCCGGGCAGCTCGGGCAGGCCGTAGGGCCACGAGCCCGCGTGGGTCGAGCCGTAGAACTGCTCCCACATGTCCGGGTCGGTCAGCCGGAAGTCGGCACCGCAGTCGATGACGACGACGTCCTCACCCAGCTCGGCCGCGACCGCTCCGGACTGGCCGTGCGGCAGGGCCAGGAACACCACGTCGTGCCCGGAGAGGGTCTCGGTCGAGGTCTCCTCGAGCACCCGGTCGGCCAGCGGCACGAGGTGCGGCTGGAGCGTGCCGAGCAGCTCTCCCGCGTTCGACCCCGCCGTCAGCGCGCCGATCTCCACCTCGGGGTGCCCGAGCAGCAGCCGCAGCACCTCTCCCCCGGCGTACCCGCTCGCCCCGGCGACCGCCACCCGCGTCCTCGTCGACATGTTGCATGACTATACAGATGACTGCATTTCACTCGCAACGGGGGTGGATAGTCCGAGGCCGGAAGCACCCCTACTCGCCAGTAAGAGGTGCTTCTGACCTCGGACTACCCGGAACCGGGGGCAGAGTTATGCAGTCGGGGGGTAGGCGAGGGTCGGACCGGACGTGTCGTCGGTTCACCCGCCGAGGGTGAGGAAGCCCCGGCCCCCGGTCCCCCATGATGGCGGGACGAGAGGTCGCCTCGGGCCGAGGGAAGGGTTCCACGATGGGATGCCTGTTCGCGCTGTTCGCCGGGTTCGCGCCGCGGATCGCCCTGCTGTTCGTCTGGATCTTCACGAACCTGGTCGACCGTGCGTACACGGGCTTCCTGATCCCGCTGCTGGGGCTGATCTTCTTCCCCTACGCGACGCTGTTCTACGTGCTCGCCTACAACCCGGTCACCGGGGTGGACGGGTGGGGCTGGACCTTCGTGGTCATCGGCTTCGTCTTCGACATCGGTCACTGGGCCGGTGGCGGCGTGACCGGCCGGCAGCGCTACGCCACCTAGGCGACGGTGAACTCCCCGAGCTCGTCCCAGTGGTCGCCGTCCATGTGGACGTTGCGGATGCGGGGGGTCTCGACGACGTACTGCGGCAGGTCGGCCTGAGCCTTCTTGAAGTGGTCGCTGGTCACGTGCGCCTCGGCCGCGTCGTCCTTGAACGCCTCGATGAGGACGTACTCCTGCGGGTCCTCGACGCTGCGTGACCAGTCGAAGAACAGGTTGCCCGGCTCGGCGCGGGTGGCCTCGGTGAACTCCCTGGTCAGCTCGACCCACTCGTCGGCGTGCTCCGGCTTCACCTTCCACTTCACACAGATGAAGATCATGCGGACGACTCTGCCACCACTTCCACTCCGTCGCGACCGGGGTCAGCATGGACCAGTGACGGACATGTGGGGTCAGGGCGGCGCCTACGAGCTCTTCATGGGGCGGTGGAGCCGGCTGCTCGCGCGACGGTTCCTCGACTGGCTCGACCTGCCGAGCCGGGCTGACGTGGGCGGACGTCGGGTGCGGCACCGGCGCGCTCACCGCCGCGATCCTGGAGCGGGCGGACCCGGCGTCGGTGCTCGGCGTGGAGCCGTCCGCGGGGTTCCTGGCGGCGGCCGAGGCGAACGTGACCGACCCGCGGGCGACCTTCCGCCTCGGGTCGACCGAGGCGCTGGCCGGGGAGCGCCTCGACGTCGTGGTCGCCGGGCTGGTGCTGAACTTCCTGCCCGACGTCGACGAGGCCGTCGCGGCCTTCGCGCGCGCCGCTCCCGGAGGCACCGTCGCCGCCTACGTGTGGGACTACCAGGGCGGCAACCAGATGCTGGCCCGGTTCTGGCAGGCAGCCACTGCGGTCGCCGGGCACCCGGTGACCGCGGCCGAGAACACCGCCTTCGCGCCGTTCCAGCCGGCCGGGCTCACCGAGACCTGGACGCGCGCCGGCCTCCACGACGTGGCGACCGGGTCGCTCGAGATCGAGATGGTCTTCGAGGACTTCGACGACTACTGGACGCCGTTCCTCGGCGGACAGGGCCCGGCACCGTCGTACGCCGCCACGCTGGGTGAGGACGAGCTCGGGCTCGTGCGCGAGACCCTGCGCGAGGACCTCACGCCCGACGCCGACGGGCGGATCCGGCTCGGTGCGCGGGCCTGGGCCGTCCGAGGTGAGGTCTCGACAAGCTCGACCGCCGGAGCGTGAGAGCGCACTGAAACCACGGTGAAACCGGCGTGCCCCACCGTGGTCACATGACGAATTTCGACAACAGCGCCCTCGCGGTCTCCGCCCGCGGCCTGGTCAAGGACTTCGGCGACAACCGCGCCGTCGACGGCATCGACATCGACGTGCACCGCGGCGAGATCTACGGCGTCCTCGGGCCCAACGGTGCCGGCAAGACCACCATGCTCAGCATGCTGGCGACCCTGCTCAAGATCGACGGCGGCGAGGCGCAGATCTTCGGCGTCGACGTACGCCGCCAGCCGCACGAGGTGCGCCAGCTCCTCGGCGTCACCGGCCAGTACGCCTCCGTCGACGAGAACCTCACCGGCGCGGAGAACCTCTACCTGTTCGGCCGGCTGCTCGGCCTCTCGAAGGCCGAGTCGCGCGAGCGGGCCACGACGCTCCTGGCCCAGTTCGGCCTCGAGGACGCCGCCGACCGGCAGATCGCCAAGTTCTCCGGCGGCATGCGCCGGCGGCTCGACCTGGCCGTGAGCCTGATCCGGCGACCGCCGCTCATCTTCCTCGACGAGCCCACCACCGGGCTCGACCCCCGCACCCGCGGCCAGATGTGGACGACCATCCGCGAGCTCGTGGCCGAGGGCTGCACGGTGCTGCTGACGACGCAATACCTGGACGAGGCCGACCAGCTCGCCGACCGGATCGCGGTCATCGACCACGGCCGCATGGTCGCCGAGGGGACGCCCGACCAGCTCAAGGCCTCGGTCGGCTCCTCCACGCTGCAGCTGCGGCTGACCGACCCGGCGAACCTCACCGACGCGGTCAGCGTGCTCTCCCGCGTGCTGCCCGACGAGCCGGTGCTGAGCCCGGAGAAGGGCGGCATCAACGTCGCCCTGGCCGACGCCGACCGTGCCGCCGAGGCGCTGATCGCGCTGCGCCAGGCCGAGATCAGCATCGCCTCGGTGAGTGTCGCCAAGCCGACGCTCGACGAGGTCTTCCTCGCGCTGACCGGTCACGAGACCGGCGAGGCCGAGGCCACCGAGCCCACTGACCAGAACGAGAACGAACTGGAGGCCGTCCGATGACGACGCTCACCACCTTCGAAGGGGCCGTGGCCAACCCCGCGGCCACCGTCCGCCACCGGGTGAGCATCCCCGAGGCGATCAGCCAGACGATGACGATGGCCTGGCGGGCCACCATGAAGATGCGCCGCAACCCGGAGCAGTTCTTCGACGTGATCGTGCAGCCGCTGCTGTTCACGGCGATGTTCGCCTACATCTTCGGCGGCGCCGTCTCCGGCAGCGTCGCCGACTACCTGCCGATCCTGATCCCCGGCATCCTGGCCCAGACGACGCTGACCGCGTGCATCGCCACCGGCACCCAGCTGCGCGAGGACATGGACAAGGGCGTCTTCGACCGCTTCAAGTCCCTGCCGATCGCCCGGATCGCGCCCACTGGCCGGCCCGATGGTGGCCGACCTGCTGCGCTACACGATCGCGAGCGTGCTCACCTTCGCGACGGGCTTCGCCATGGGCTACCGCCCCGGTGGCGGCGTACCCGGTGTCGTCGCGGCCCTGCTGCTCACGATCGTGACCGGCTGGTCGCTGGCGTGGATCTTCACCTTCGTCGGCATCATCGGCAAGAGCGCCCAGGCCGTGCAGGGCATGTCGATGATGATCATGTTCCCGCTGACCTTCCTCTCCAACGCCTTCGTGCCGGCCGACACCCTGCCGGAGTGGCTGCAGACCTTCGTCAACATCAACCCGGTCTCCCACGTGGTCACCGCGGTGCGCGACCTCGCCAACGACGGTGCGGTGACCGCGCAGGTCGGCTGGGCACTGTTCGCCTGCGCCGCGGTCATCGCGATCTTCGCGCCGCTCTCGGTGCGCGCCTACCGCAAGGCGATGTAGCGCGGGACGTCATACGTTCTGGTCGCCATAGCAACCAGGACGTATGACGTCCGCACGGCTCAGTCGGTCGGGCACACCACGGCGACGGCCGCGCGCGCCTCGTCGAGCAGGTCCACGGCGGGTACGTCGGCGTACTGCTCGACCAGGGGTGCGAGCCGGCCGGGAGCCAGGCTCTCGACCACGCCGCTGACGTTGGCCCAGGCCATCGTCGGCAGGGTGCGGTGGTAGCCGAAGCGCTGGCCCAGCGCGACCATCTGCACGGCCGCGTCGATGCCTTCCGGTGAGAGCTCGCCGCCGAGGAGCCAGCTGCCCTCGGCGAGCATCACGCCGCCCAGGACCGGGAAGTCCACGGGCGGTGCTCCCTCGGCGAGGAGCTGCGGCAGCTTGTCGCGCACCGACGTCGGCCAACCAGGTGACCTCCTCGCGCCGCCCGTGGAGCACGTGGGCGAAGAGTGCCGTCGCCTCGCCGAACAGGATCCAGGGCATCAACAGCTGCGGTACGTCGAGGACCGGGCTCTGCCGCTTCTCGACGGCGTCGAGGCAGTCGAGGAACAGCCGGAGTCCCTTGTCGACGTCGCCGTGGGCGAGCGCGAGCTCGGCCTCGCCGGACAGCCCGGTGACGCTCCACCCCACCGAGTTGATCCGCCGCTCCTCGGCCACGATCTCCGCGATGACCACGGCGGCCTCGTCGAGGCGTCCGGCGGCGATGTCGGCGAACGCGATGGAGCTGCGCAGCTGCATCACGTCCTCGTCGGCGCCGAGGGCCCGCATGATCGGGATCGAGCGGCTCGCGTGCTCGACGGACTCCTCCCAGTCCCCCACCTGGGTGGCGAGTCCGGTGACCTGGGCCTCGAACAGGGCCCGCGTCCAGGGCCCGTCGGCGTCGTCGCACAGGGCGAGTCCCTTGCGGGCGGCGTCGATCGCACCGTCGATGTCGCCGGCGTTCTCGCGCGCCTGGGTGGCCCACTGGAGGGCACCGCGCGCCAGGGTCGGGTCGTCGTCCTCGCAGAGCCGGTCGAGCGCCTCGAGCGAGGGGGTGCCCTCGGCGTACACCTCCAGCAGCAGCCGGGTCAGGGCGTCCGTGCGGCTGTGGTCGCCCGCGAGCCCGAGCTCCTTGAGCCGCTTCACGGCGTCGTCCGGCGGTACGCCGCTGAACAGCGTGGTGGTCACGATCACCAGGGAGAGCACGCCGCGCATCTCGGCCTCGTGCTCCGGGGCGGGCGCGGGGGCCTGCCGCGACGAGGTCGATCACCTCGCGCGCGACCTGCAGCACGCCGAGGTGGTCGCCCTCGATCGTCCAGAAGCCGGCGAGCACACCGACCAGGGGCACGACGGTCTCGGCGTCCTCGGCGTCGATCGCGGTCCGCATGACGCCGGCGAGGTTGCCCGCCTCCGCCCGGATCCGGCCCATCGTCTCGACCTGGTCGGGGCTGAACAGCCGGTCGACCAGCTCGCGGGCGAGCAGCACGGCCCACTGCTGCAACCGGTCCCGCACGGTCCGGGTCTCGCCCGCGGCCTCGAGCTGCTTGAGGCCGTACTCGCGCACCGTCTCCAGGAACCGGTAGCGCAGGGTCGCGCCCTCGCGCACGACGAGCAGCGACTGGTCCACCAGCTCGATCAGCGACGGGAGCGGGTCGCGGCCCAGCAGCGCCTCGGCGCCGTCGAGGGAGAACCCGTCGGGGAACATCGCGAGCGTGCGCAGCGCCTGCTGGTCGTCGTCGCCGAGGAGGTTCCAGCTCCACGCGATCACGGCCTCGAGCGTCTGGTGGCGGTCGGGCGCCGAGCGGTCGCGCCCGCTCAGCAGCAGGAACCTGTCCTCGAGCCGGCGGGCGATCTCGGCCACGGACATGACGCGCACCTTGGCCGCCGCCAGCTCGATGGCCAGGGGCAGGCCGTCGAGGCGGTCGACCAGGGCGGTCACCTCGTCGTCGTCGAGCCGGGCGTCGCTGCGAGCGGACCGGGCCCGCTGGTGGAACAGCTCGACGGCGTCCTGGCTCCCGAGCTGCGGCAGCAGGTAGACCTTCTCCGCCGCGATCCCGAGCGGGGCGCGCGTCGTGGTGAGCACGCTGGTGGCGTCGGTGGTGGCCACCAGGAACGCGACGAGGTCGGCGACGGCGTCGACGAGGTGCTCGCAGTTGTCGAGGATCAGCAGCGTGGGCGGCCCGGAGAGCTGCTCGGCCACCCGGCCGCGGAGGTCGGCGCGCAGCTGGGCGGTGCGCACGCTGGTCACCGACTCGCGCACCCCCAGCGCTCCCGCGACCTCGGGCAGGACGCCCTCGGCCGACGTGACGCCGGCGAGCTCCACGAAGTGCACCACCGGCTGCTCGGACAGGCGCCCCACGAGGTGGGCCATCCGGGTCTTGCCCAGGCCCCCGGCTCCCACGATCGAGACGACCCGGGAGCTCTCGAGCAGGCCGCGGATGCCGGCCACGTCGTCGTCGCGGCCGACCAGCGGCGTCGCGTCGTACTTCAGCCCCTGGCGCACGGGCGCCTCGCGGGCCAGCAGCTCCGCGTGCAGCCGCGCCAGGTCCGGCCCCGGCGACGCACCGAGGTCCTCGCGGATGCGGGCGGCGTACGACGCGAACCGGGCCAGCGCCGCCGGCACGCCACGCACCTGGGCCTCCGCGCGGAGCACGTCGGCCAGGCAGCCCTCGTCGTCGGGGTTGCCGGCCAGGCTCGCCTCGAGGAGGGGCAGGGCCTCGGCGCCGTCACCGCGCGCCAGCAGCACCGCCCCGAGCAGCCGCCGCGCCCGCGCCTGCTCGGTCCGGGCGAGCGCCACCGCCTCCCCGAGCGGTCCCTCGTCGGCGGCCGTCGTGACCGGCTGGTCGACGGCCTGCCGGGCCTGGAGCCGCGCGACGTCGAGGTCCCCCGCGGTGCGGGCGGTGAGGGCGTCGTCGACCAGCCGTCGCAGCCGCAGCAGGTCGACCTGGTCCTCGCGCAGGCCCAGGCGGTACCCGCTGCCCACGCGGGAGACGACCTCCGCGTCGGTCTGGGAGCGGACCCGGGAGACCAGCACCTGCAGGGCCTTCTCGGGGTGCTCCGGCTCGTCGTCGGACCAGACCTGCTCGACGAGCTCGGCCACCGGCACGCTGCGTGGCGCCGCCAGGGCCAGCGCCGCGAGCAGCGACCGGCCACGTCCGGCGGGCACGGCGCGGGCGCGCCAGGCGACGCCGTCGAGCAGGGAGAGTTCGGGTTCGCTCATGACGCGCTCAGGACCGTTGCTCGGCCCCGTGGCGCTGGGCGGCCAGGGCGACGGCCGCGTCACGCGCGGCCCCGGTCTCCTCCTCCGTCAAGGTGCGGTCGGGTGCCCGGAAGCGCAGGGCGAAGGCCAGCGACTTCCGGCCGGCACCCACCTGCGGGCCGGTGTAGAGGTCGAAGAGGCGCACCGACTCGCACAGCGCGCCGGCCCCCTCGCGCAGGGTCGCGGCCAGCTCCCCGGCCGCGACGGAGTCGTCGACGACCAGGGCGACGTCCTCCTTGGCCACGGGGAAGGAGGAGACCCCGGGACCCCGGGGCTCCTCGGCCCGCGCCAGCAGGAAGTCGAGGTCGATCTCGAGCGCCGCGGCGCGCGCGGGCAGCCCGAAGGCCGCGCACACGCGAGGGTGCAGCTCGCCCGCGTGGCCGAGCTCGACGCCTGCCACGCGCACCTGGGCACAACGCCCCGGGTGCCACGGAGCACGCTCGGCCGGCGACCACCTCGACCGGGACACCCAGCTCGGCGCCGAGGTGGCGCACCAGGTCGATCGCGTCGGCCCACGAGGCCGGGCGACCCTCGCCCCACCAACCGCCGCGCTCGCGCTCGCCCGCCAGCACCGCGGCCAGGAACAGCGGCTGGTCCGGCACGGCGGACAGCAGCGCCTCCAGCTCCTGGTCCGAGGGCCGGTGGTCCACGCCGTAGATCGGGGCGTGCCGGTCACGCGGGAACGCCACCAGGCCGGTCTCGAACAACGACACCCCCGGCGCCCCACGGCTCACGTTGCGGCCGGCGGCCCGCAGGAGGCCGGGCAGCAGCGTGGTGGTGTACGACGGGCGCTCGGCCGAGAGCGGGTTGGCCAGCCGGACCGTACGACGGAGCACGTCGTCGTCCGGCAGACCCAGCGCGTCGAAGTCGGCCGGCCCGACGAAGGGGAAGCTGATCACCTCGGCGAACCCGGCGCCGGCCACGACGCGGCCGATCCGGCGACGCAGCCGCTGCTCGCGGGTCAGGCCGCGGCCCGCAGGTGCGGGCGGCAGCACCGACGGGCACCTGGTCGTACCCGACGACGCGGGCGACCTCCTCGACGAGGTCGTAGGGGTCGACGAGGTCGGGGCGCCACGGCGGGACCGTCGCGACCAGCGTGTCGGCCCCGGCCTCGACCTCGCAGCCGACCGCCTCGAGGTCGCGGATCGTGGTCTCGCTGGCGATGTCGATGCCGGTGATCCGCGCCGGCAGGTCGATCGGGATGGTGATCGAGGTGCGGTCGGGCGGCGTGCCGACCACGGTCACGCCGGGCTCGACGGTGCCGCCGCCGTGCTCGGCCAGCAGCTCGGCCACCCGGTCGGCCGCCGCCTCGCAGATGGTCGGGTCGACGCCGCGCTCGTTGCGCTTGCCGGCCTCGGAGGTCAGCCGGTGGCGGCGACCGGTGCGGAACATCGAGCGGGCGTCCCAGTGGGCGGCCTCGATCAGCACGCGCGTGGTCGTCGCCGAGATCTCGGTGGTCTCCCCACCCATCACCCCGCCGAGGCCGATGATCCCGGAGTCGTCGGTGACGACGAGGTCCTCCGTGGAGAGTGCCCGGTCCTGGCCGTCGAGGGTGGTCAGTCGCTCCCCCTCGGTGGCACGGCGTACGCCGAGGGCGCCCTGCACCTTGTCGGCGTCGTAGCCGTGGATCGGGCGGCCCATCTCGAACATCACGTAGTTGGTGACGTCGACGGCCAGGGAGATGCTGCGCTGGCCGACGAGGGCGAGCCGCCGCGCCATCCAGGTCGGCGTGGGTGCCGCCGGGTCGAAGCCCGAGACCGTGCGCGCCACGAACACCGGGCAGCCCTGCGGGTCGTGCACCTCGACGGGCCAGCCGTCGCCGTCGGCGTCGGGGGTCTTCCGGTCGGCCGGGTCGTGGAACGGCGCGCTGTAGGCGAGCGCCGCCTCGCGGGCGACCCCGCGCAGCGACATCGCGTAGGCGCGGTCGGGGTTGATCTCGAACTCGATCACCTCGTCGCGCAGGCCGAGGGCGTCGATCACGTCGTCACCCGGCTCGCCGGCGTCCGGCGGCAGCACGATGATCCCGTCGTGGTCCGCGCCGAGTCCGAGCTCGGCGGCCGAGCAGATCATCCCCGAGCTCACGTGGCCGTAGGTCTTGCGCGCGGAGATCTCGAACGCCTTGCCGGGCAGGACACCACCCGGCAGCACGACGACGACGAGGTCGCCGACGGCGAAGTTGTGCGCGCCGCAGACGATGCCCTGCGGCTCGCCGCTCCCGTTGGCGTCGCCGACGTCGACGGTGCACCAGTTGATGGTCTTGCCGTTCTTCTGCGGCTCGGCCTCCATCGTCAGCACCCGCCCGACGACGAGAGGTCCCTGGAGGTCGTGGCCGGGCCGCTCGAGCGACTCGAGCTTGAGGCCGAGCGCGGTCAGTCGCCGGGTGAGGTCGTCGGTGGTGGTGCCGGTCGGCAGGTCGACGTACTCGTGCAGCCAGGAGATCGGGGCTCTCATCAGATCTCCGTCCCGAACGCGGCGGTGAAGCGCACGTCGCCGTCGAAGACGTCGCGCAGGTCCTCGATGCCGTGGCGGAACATCAGCATCCGGTCGATGCCGAAGCCGAAGGCGAACCCGCTGTAGCGCTCGCTGTCGACGCCGCAGGCCGTGAGCACGCGCGGGTTGACCACCCCGCAGCCGCCGAGCTCGATCCAGCCCTCCCCGCGGCAGGTGCGGCAGGTGGCGACGGCCGGCGAGAGCCCGCGGCAGACGAAGCAGACCATGTCCATCTCCGCCGAGGGCTCGGTGAACGGGAAGAACGACGGGCGGAAGCGGGTGCGGATGCCCTCGCCGAAGAGGGCCTGCAGCATGTGGTCGAGCGTGCCCCGCAGGTGGCCCATGGTGATGCCCTCGTCGATGACGAGCCCCTCGACCTGGTGGAAGACCGGGCTGTGCGTGGCGTCGTACTCGTCGGTGCGGTAGACGCGGCCCGGGCAGACGACGTAGATCGGCGGCTTCCGGGTCAGCATGGTGCGCGCCTGGACCGGGCTGGTGTGGGTGCGCAGCACCAGGTGGTCCTCGGCGGGGTCGGTCCAGAAGGTGTCCTGCATCGTGCGCGCGGGGTGGTCGGGGCCGAGGTTGAGGGCGTCGAAGTTGAGCCACTCGGCCTCGACGCCGGGGCCCTCGGCGACCTCCCAGCCCATCGCCACGAAGACGTCGGCGATCCGCTCCGACAGCGTGGTGACCGGGTGCCGGGCACCGACGGGCTGCCGGTCCCAGGGCAGGGTGACGTCGACGGTGTCCTCGACGAGCATCCGCTCCTCGGCCTCGGCCTCGAGCTCGGCCTGGCGCGCGGCCAGTGCCTGCTGCACGGCGCCGCGGGCCTGGCCGACGCGCTGCCCGGCGTCCTTGCGGGCGGCCGGGGGCAGGGCGCCGATCTCGCGGTTGGCCAGCGCCAGCGGGGACCGGTCACCTGCGTGCTCGGTGCGCACGTGCTTGAGCGCCTCGAGGGTGGTGGCCTCGCCGACCGCCGCGAGCGCCTCCTCGCGCATCGCGGTCACGTGCTCCTCGTCGAGCGGGGTCACCTGCACCGGGTCGTACTCCGAGTTGGGACCCGACATGACTGCCTCTCGCTCACTGGCTCTGCTGGCTGGCTCTGCTCGTTGGTTGGGCGGGCGCCAGTCTAGGAACCCGCCGTACGCCGCCACCAACGGGTTTGTCCGAAGCCGGATAATCCAGAACGGGATGCCCCCAGAGATCGGCGTGTCGGGTGCCACACGTTCTGGACTATCCGGAATTCACGCTCCCCGGCGGTCGTCGGAGGGCCAGCGGACGTCGAGGCGGGCGCCCCCGGACTCGGAGTCGCCGATCTCGACGGTGCCGCCGTGCACCCGGACCAGGCCGTTGACGATGTACATGCCCAGGCCGGTGCCGCCGCGGATGCCGTGCTTCCAGAACTTGGTGAACACCCGCGAGCGGATCTCCTCGGGGATGCCGTCGCCCTCGTCGTCGACCCGGATCAGCGCTCCCGGGAAGGGCTCCTCGATCCGCCGGACGAGCACGCGCACGGTCCCCTCGCCGTGCCGCACCCCGTTGTCGACGATGTTGGTGACCACCTGGGTGAGCTTGTCGGGGTCGGCGAAGACGGTGAGGTCGGCTGTCGTCGTACGTCGTCACGATCTCGCGGTGCGTGCCGGCCTGCACCGAGCCGACGCACCGCTCCACGAGCGGCCGCAGGTCCTGGGGGCGCGGGTAGAGCGGCAGCCGGCCGGTGTCGATGCGGGCCACGTCGAGGAGCTCGGCGATCAGCCGCGACAGGCGCTCGGAGTCGGCGTAGACGGTGCGCAGCATCAGCTGCTTCTGCTCGTCGTTGAGCCGGTCCCACTTGTTCAGCAGCGTGCCGACGAACCCCTTCACGCCGGTCAGCGGGGAGCGCAGCTCGTGGGCGACGGTGGCGACGAGGTCCGAGCGGTCACGGTCCAGCCGGGCCCGCCCGCGCCCGGAGCGGATCACCACGGCGACGCTGCTCACCGGCCCCGCGCGGTACTCGCGGTTGATCCGGCCGGTCACCAGGACCTCGGTCCCGTCGGAGGTGAACCAGGCCTGCTCGGGGAGACCGACCCGGCTCCTGATCCCCTCGTACGGCGACGCGTTCTCGTACCACTCGAGGCTCTCGCGGTCCTGGAGCGCCATCACGTCCCGCAGCGACCGGCCCGGCTTGGCGCCCGCGCCGAGCAGCCGACGCGCCACGTCGTTGACCAGGGTCACGGTGCCCTCGGCATCGGCGATCACGATGCCGTCGGGCAGCGAGTCCAGGATGCTGTCTGCCTCCACGGCGTCAGCGTAGTGTTCCCGCCTTCCCGCACTCCGCTGTCAGGCCCTTCGAGACGGGACATCGTCCTTCCTCAGGGAGCCGGGACGACCTCGCTGCACCCGGCGGCGGGCGGCATCGTGAAGCCGGCGAGCGCATCGGCCGCCCGGCTGCGCGAGAGGTTCCACGAGGTCCACGAGTCGGGCTCGGGCGACGGGTCTCCGAGGGCGCACGCCGCCTGCTCCGGCGGCAGGGCGACCAGGGTGGGCGCGGCGTCGGCACTCAGTCCCCGGAGGTAGGACCAGTCGACCTTGCCCGTCGCCTGGTAGCGATCGATGTTGTGCCGGGCGATCCAGGCGTCGGGGTTCGCGATCGCGAGGGCCAGCAGCACGGCCGCCCCGGAGAGCAGCGCCATCCGCGGCAGCCACCATCCGCGCAGCCCGACACCCGCCACGAGGACGGCGAGCACGACCAGCCCGAGCCAGCCCTCGAAGGCGTCGACGAGCAGCCGCAGCCGGGTGAAGCCGTAGGCCTGCTGGTAGAGGTTCATCCGGTGCAGCGCCGAGCCCACCACGACGAGCGTCATCAGGCACAGGGCGCCGAGCGACGCCCGCAGCCACCACCTGTCCGGCGCCGACTCCCCCACCTTGCGCGCCGCCGCCCACACCACGAGCAGCGTGAGGACGGTCGCCACGGTCAGCTGGGCGAAGCCCTGGTGCACGTAGTCGGCGTAGGTCAGCCCCGTGGCGTTCTGGACGTAGTCGTGCCCGCCGAACACCGCCGCCGCCTGCGCCGCCAGGAACACCACGAACACCGCGTCGACGAGCAGCACCGGCGCCAGCCACTCGAAGCGGTGCTGGGCGGGGCGTCGTACGGACTCGTGCTCGACGACGGGCGGGTTCAGCGAGAGGTACGCCGCCGCCAGCACCACCCCACCCACGGCCACCATCACGAACACCCTCAGCACGAGCGGACCCGGCAGGTCGGGCACGACGGCCGCCACCCACGAGCCCACGATCGCGTCGCCGCTGGCGAAGAGGGCGCCGAAGACGAGCACCGCGAGGACGGAGACCACCACCGTCCGGGCCACGGCGACCGTGCGCTGGCCGCCGCCGAAGGCGCGCAGGGTCCGGCCGAGCCACGGGAGCCCACGCAGACCGGAGAACGGCCAGGCGATGGCCGCCAGCACCATGCCGAGGATGCTCCTGGCCCGGGTCAGCGCCGCCACCACCAGGCACGCGCTGGCCAGCAGGCCCAGGATGACCACCCACTGGGCGTCGCGCACGACCACCATCACCGCGAACCCGAAGCACAGCACGGCGCAGGCCCAGGTGAACCACTCCCGGCGGAACCTGCTGATCGACAGCACCAGCACTCCCGCGGCGACGAGCACCAACCCGGCGGCCAGCCCCGGGTTCGCGAACGGCAGCGTCAGGCCGGCGAACACCCCGATGGCCACACAGGCCACGAACACCCTCGTCCGGGCCGGGACCCCGCGGTCGGGCCAGAACGACGAGAAGGAGTCGTCGACCAGCGAACCGGCGGGCACGGGCCGGGCCGGCGAGGGGGCGGGGATGCTCATGACGGTGTCCCTTCCAGTGGCCGGTGTTCCAGCGGCGGGCAGCTCGATCCGGAAGCGGGCACCCGTCCGGCCGGGCAGCGGGTCGACCACCGACGACGCGGCCGCCGTGCAGGTCGGCGACCCAGCGCACGATCGCCAGCCCCAGCCCGGTGCCGCCCCCGCTGCTGTCGTGCAGCGTGCCGAAGCGCTCGAAGACGCGCTCGCGGTCGGCGGGCTCGATGCCGGGACCCTCGTCGGCCACCTCGAGGCGCGGCACGCCGTCGACCGTGCCCGCCCAGACGCGGACCACCCCACCGGCCGGGCTGTGCCGCGCGGCGTTGTCGAGCAGGTTGCCCAGCAGCTGGTGCAGCCTCGCGCGGTCGGCGTCGATCTCGAGGGCGGGCGGGTCCACCCGCACCTCGAAGGTGACCTCGCGCCCGGTCGCGCCGGCCTCGGCGACCACCTCGGCCAGCAGGGCGGTCATCGGGACCGGCCCACGCTGCAGCGGCACCACCCCCGCCTCGACCCGGGAGAGGTCGAGCAGGTCACGGACGAGCTCGCTGAGCCGTTCGGCCTGGCCGAGCGCCACCCGGATCGTCTGCGGGTCGGGGTCGGTGACGCCGTCGTCGAGGTTCTCGAGCACGGCCACCAGCGCGGCGAGCGGCGTGCGCAGCTCGTGCGAGACCGTCGCGACGAGGTCGCGCCGCTGCCGGTCGACGGTGGCGAGGTCGGCGGCCATCCTGTTGAACGCCCGGGCCAGCTCGCCGACCTCGTCGGTCGAGGTGGTCACCACGCGGACGTCGTAGTCGCCGGCCGCCATCCGTCGCGCGGCCTCGGTCATCTGGCGCAGCGGCGAGATCATCCCGACGGCGAGCAGCTGGGTGACGCCGAGCGCCAGCAGCACCGTCACCGGGATCCCGAGCAGGGCCGGCACCGTCCCCGCGCCGATCGTGGCCAGCACGGCCGCGACCAGGACGCTGGCCGCCACCAGGAGGCCGAGCTTGAGCTTGATCGAGGTGACCTGGCCGAGCGGGCTGAGCGGTGCGGGGGCCGTGCTCATCGGGCTTCCAGGGCGTAGCCGACCCCGTGCACCGTGCGCACCCGCTCGGCACCGATCTTCGCGCGCAGCGCCTTGACGTGGCTGTCGACCGTGCGGGTCGCGCCGGCGCCGCCGTCCCAGCCCCAGACCTCGGCGAGCAGCCGCTCCCGGGTGAGCACCTCGCCCGGCGAGGCGGCCAGCATCCGGAGCAGGTCGAACTCCGTCGGCGTCAGGTGCACCTCGACGCCGTCGAGCCAGGTACGGCGCCCGCCCGGGTCGAGGCGCACTCCACCCACCTCGAGCGGGGCCCTCCGCGCCGAGTCGCGGACCAGCTGCTCGGCCCGCTCGACGCGACGGAGCAGCGCCCCCACGCGGGCCACGAGCTCACGCATCCGGAACGGCTTGGTCAGGTAGTCGTCGGCACCCACGCCGAGCCCGACGAGCACGTCGGACTCGTCGTCACGCGCGGTCAGCATCAGGACGGGCACCGGCGCCTGCGCCTGGATCCGGCGGCACACCTCGAGCCCGTCGAACCCGGGCAGCATCACGTCGAGCACCACGAGGTCGGGCCGGTGCTGCTCGTACGACGCCACGGCACCCGGCCCGTCGTACGCCGAGACGACGGTGTGGCCCTCTGCACGGAGCCGGTCGCCGACGGCCTGGTTGATCAGGGGCTCGTCCTCGACCACCAGGATGGTCACGCCGGTCGTCATGCAGCGATGCTAGGAGCGCGCCGGGGCGGAGCGCGTGGGCGCCACGTGAAGGTTGTGTGCAGGTGGTTTCGACAGCTCAACCGGCGGCGTGGGTCGATCAGCGAAGATGAGGCATGGCTCGTCCCGCTCGTGTCGCCGACGTGCACCGGATCGCGGCCGCGATGCCGCACGTGACGTGCTGGCCGGACTCGCCCAACCCCATCTACCAGGTCGGTGGCAAGTCCTTCGTGTTCTTCAGCAACCCTCGGCCCGACGCCAAGGACCCCGAGACGGGCGAGAGGTACGACGACGTGATCGTCTTCTGGGTCCCCGACGAGGCGGACAAGCAGGCGCTCGTCCAGGACGACTCGACGCCGTACTTCACGACCGCGCACTTCGACGGCCACCCGTCCGTGCTGCTGCGCGCCAGCAGGCTCGGCGAGATCGACGTCGATGAGCTCACCGAGCTGGTGCAGGACGCGTGGCTCGCGCAGGCCTCGCGGCGCCGCGGCGAGGCGTGGCTGGCCTCGCGCGGCTCAGCCTGAGCGACGCCCGGCGCCGGCGTAGAGGCAGACGGCCGCGGCCGTGGCCAGGTTGAGGCTCTCGGCGCGCCCGAGGATCGGGATGGCCACCCGGTGGTCGGCCAGCGCCGCGAGGTCGTCGGGCAGGCCCCAGGACTCGTTGCCGAACAGCCAGGCGATGCCGCCGTCGAGGAGGCCGCTCTCCGCGGCGTCGAACAGGTCGGTCTCCCCCGCCCCGTCTGCGGCGAGCACGGTGAGCCCGGCGGCCTGAGCGCGTCGTACGGCGTCGGCGGGGTCGTCGTGCAGCGAGACCGGCAGGTGCCAGAGGCTGCCGACCGTCGCGCGCACGGTCTTGTCGTTGTAGGGGTCGACGCTCTGCCCGGCCAGCACCACGCCGGAGGCACCCGCGGCGTCGGCGGTGCGGATGACCGTGCCTGCGTTGCCGGGGTCGCGCACGTCGGCGCAGATGACGAGGGGGGCGTCGGTCTCGACTTCGCTCGACCACCGGATGACTAACCAGCAGGGCGTCGAGGGGGACGTCGAGGAAGCGGCAGACGGCGACCACGCCCTGCGGGCTGGTGGCTCCGCAGAGGGAGGCGACGGCGGCCTCGTCGGCGACCTGCCAGGGCAGCCCCGCCTCGTCGACGGCCTTGCGGAGGGCGGCGTACTCCTCGCTCGCCTCGAGCGTCGCGATCACCTCGACGACGCCGGAGGCACCCAGCGCCTCGGTGAGCGCCTTGGCGCCCTCGGCGAGGAACAGCCGGTGCTCGACCCGGTCCTTGCGCTGCCGCAGCGCCCGGGCCGCCTTCACCCGACCGCTGCGCTTGGTCAGCGCAGCCGGGACGTCATACGAATCGTGGGTTGTAGGCACCGATTCGGATGACGTCCGCGCGCGATCAGGCAGAAGCCGGGGCGTTGACGTCCTCGGGGAGGTTGGCCTTGGCGGTCTCGACGAGCGCGGCGAAGGCCGGGGCGTCGTTGACGGCGAGGTCGGCGAGGATCTTGCGGTCCACCTCGACACCGGCGGCCTTGAGGCCCTGGACGAACCGGTTGTAGGTGATGCCGTTGGCGCGGGCGCCGGCGTTGATCCGCTGGATCCAGAGGCGACGGAAGTCGCCCTTGCGCTTGCGCCGGTCGTTGTAGCTGTAGACCAGCGAGTGGGTGACCTGCTCCTTGGCCTTGCGGTACAGGCGCGAGCGCTGACCCCGGTAGCCGGAGGCGCGATCGAGGACGACCCGGCGCTTCTTCTGGGCGTTGACCGCCCGCTTGACGCGTGCCATGTGTGGTGCTCCTTGCTAGTTCGTGGTGGCGGTGGGGCTCAGAGCCCGAGCAGCTTCTTGGCGCGCTTGACGTCGGCCTTGGCCACCTCGGTCGTCCCGGACAGCCGTCGGGTGCGCCGCGAGGACTTCAGCTCCAGGTGGTGGCGCAGGCCGGCCTTCTGGCGGCGGATCTTGCCGGAGCCGGTCACGCGGAAACGCTTGGAGGCACCGGAGTGCGTCTTGTTCTTCGGCATCTGTGTTCCTTCTGCTGGTGGGACTGCTGGTGGGACTGGGGGCCGTTCGGGCCTGTCTCAGGCTTCGATCTCCGGGTCGAGGGCCTCGGAGCGCTTCCGCTCCTTCTTCGGTGCGGGCGCCGCGTGGGCGAGCCGCTCGGCGTGCTCCTCCTGGCGCTCGGCCTCGCGGATGGCAGCGCGCTCCTGCTTCTCTGCCTTCACCTCGGCCTTGGCCTCGGACTTCTTCTTGTGCGGCCCCAGCACCATGATCATGTTGCGGCCGTCCTGCTTGGGTGAGCTCTCGACGAAGCCGAGCTCGGTGACGTCCTCGGCGAGGCGCTGCAGCAGCCGGTACCCGAGCTCGGGGCGGTGCTGCTCTCGTCCGCGGAACATGATCGTGATCTTGACCTTGTCGCCCGACCTCAGGAACCGCACGACGTGACCCTTCTTGGTCTCGTAGTCGTGCTGGTCGATCTTGGGCCGGAGCTTCATCTCCTTGATCACGGTGTTGGTCTGGTTGCGGCGTGCCTCACGGGCCTTCTGGGCGTTCTCGTACTTGAACTTGCCGTAGTCCATGAGCTTGCAGACCGGCGGCTTGCCCATGGGCGCGATCTCGACGAGGTCGAGGTCCGCTTCCTGGGCCAGCTTGAGCGCCTGGTCGGTGGCGACGATGCCGACGGTCTCGCCGTTGGGGCCGACGAGACGGACCTCGGGTACCCGGATCCGGTCGTTGATGCGCAGCTCTGTGCTGATGGGTCCTCCTGGTTTGGTCTTCTGGTCTGACCTTGGGAGAACAACGTGAACGAGGCATTTCTGCCCCGGAAACACCGATGGCTCCCGGCGCGACGCACGGGAGCCTCATGGGACGAGCGGGTACGACGTACGTACGTCACTCGTGACCACCCCGGTTGACCCGGGACCCGACGACCTGGTGCCCCAATCTCTCGGGACTGGCGGTCGCTGCGGGTGGGAGGAGGCCTCCGCTTGTCGGATCAGGCCTGCGAGCAGCCCTGATCGGTCAGGTACAAGGGTACAAGGCCACGCCTTTGATTGCACGTTCAGCCAGGTCGGACCCAGCCCCACCCCGCGTCGCCCACGCGCGCGAGCCGTTCGCCGGCGGCCAGCGAGCGCAGGTCGTCGTCCTCGACGGCGAGCAGCACCGGGCCGGCCACGTCGACCACCAGGGCCTCCGCGCCGTTCTGCAACGCGGCTCTGGCCGCGTCGGGGACGGCGATCGGGACCGGTCGCGCCCCGGCGTCCCAGGCGGTCATCGACGCCTGGCCGGTGAAGGCGAGCAGTGCCGTGCGCCCGCTGCGACCCTTCATCAGGACGGCCGCCATGTCGGTGAGCTTGTCGTCGGGGTGGTCTCGACTCCGCTCGACCACCAGCGACTCGTCGCCACCGACCGGCACCAGCACCCGGGCGTCCTGGAGCGCCGCGAGCGCGCGTGAGCCAGAGGTCCCGCGAGTCGGGCTCGGCGCCGTACGCCGCCAGGGCCGCCGTCAGCGCCGGGTCGGGCGCAGCCGTCGTCACCCGCGAAGCCGGGGTCGGGCAGGGAGCGCACCGTGCGATCTTTCCAGAGCGCGTCCTACGCTGTGAGACATGGCCGTGACACCGGTGGGGCTGGACGCCTACGCCACCCTCGACAGCACCACGTGGGCGGCGCTCGCCCTGGTGCTGACGATCCTGGGACTGGTCCTGTCGTGGGTGGCCTGGCGCCGCCGCGGCACGGCGGCCGGTCTGCGCGGACTGGCGTGGAGCCTGCTGCCGCTGGCCGCGTGGCTGACCGGCACCCTGAAGCTGGTGGCCAGCATCGCCCAGGACGTGACCAGCTGGGCGGTGCACCTCGTCTTCTCCCCCGTCGTGTGGACCGGCGTCGCCCTCTTCGGGGTGAGCGTGGGGCTGTTCCTGCTCTCCGGGATGCTGCGGGGGCGTGGTGTGCAGCGCGACGACAAGGTGGTGTCGACAAGCCCGGTCCACCAAGGCGGTCTCGACGAGAGGTCTCGACCAGCGGTGGTCAGCCGCGGCCGAGGCGAGGTCGAGTGACGACCTCGAGGACATGGACGAGATCGAGGCGATCTTGAAGAAGCACGGGATCTGAGATGACGACGAACGGTCCCGGCGGCGCCGGCGCGCGCCAGCAGCTCGCCCGTCGGCTCTCGCGCGCCGTGAACGCGCTCGACGACCCGGCGCCCCCGATGGTGGTGGTCGACCTCGACGCCTTCGACGCCAACGCGGCCGACCTCAGGCGACGCGCGAACGGGACCCCGATCCGGGTGGCCTCGAAGTCGCTGCGCGTCCCGGCCCTGCTGACCCGCGTGCTGGCCGGCCCCGGCTTCTCGGGGGTGCTCGGCTACACGCTGCGCGAGGCCCTGTGGCTGGTCCGCAACGACGTGACCGACGACGTCGTGATGGGCTACCCGACCGTCGACCGAGGTGCCCTGCGCGACCTGCTCGGCGACGCCCGCGCGCGACGCTCGATCACCCTGATGGTCGACGACGCCGCCCACCTCTCCCTCATCGAGGACCTCGACCCGGGCGGCGAGCCGGTGCGGGTCGCCATCGACATCGACGCCGGCCTGCGCCTCGGCCGTGGGGCGGCACACCAGCACGTCGGCCCCAAGCGCTCGCCGTTGTACGACGCCGACCAGGTGGCCGCGTTCGCCCGCGAGGTCGTGCGCCGCGGTCACCGGCTGGTCGGCGTGATGACCTACGAGGGACAGGTCGCCGGAGTCCCCGACGACGTGCCCCGCAAGCGCGCCAAGTCGGCCGTCGTACGCCGCCTGAAGTCCGCGTCGGTCACCCAGCTGGAGACCCGTCGCGCGGAGATCGCCCGCGCACTCGGCGAGATCACCGAGCTCGAGTTCTGGAACGCCGGCGGCTCGGGCAGCGTCGAGACCACCGTGGGCGACCCGCAGGTCACCGAGGTCGCCGCGGGCTCCGGGCTGCTGGTCCCGGGCCTGTTCGACCACTACCGCAGCTTCGACCCGCTGCCCGGCGGCGTTCTACGGCCTGCCCGTCGTACGACGCCCGGGCGGTGGCGTGGTCACCGTCGCGGGAGGTGGCTTCATCGCGAGCGGTCCCGACCGGCAAGGACCGTTCCCCGCTGCCGTGGGCGCCGCCGGACCTGCACCTGACCGGGCTCGAGGGCGCCGGGGAGGTGCAGACGCCGCTGACCGGCCCCGGCACGCGGCTGCTCCAGGTCGGTGACTGGGTGTGGTTCCGGCACGCCAAGTCCGGCGAGATCGCCGAGCACACCAACACCGTCCGCCTCCTGGCCGGCGACGCGATCGTCGACTCGGTGCCCTCCTACCGGGGACTCGGCCTGGCCTGGTGAGTCCGGTCGACGAGGTCGTCGAGCTGCTGCTCGCGCGGCCACCGACGCTGGGACAGGGACGGTTGGTGTCCGTCGACGGTCCGGCCGGGTCCGGCAAGAGCACGCTCGCGCGGTTGGTGGCGAGTGGTTTCGACAGGCTCAACCAGCGTGACTCACCCTCGCGAGTCGTGGAGATGGACGACCTCGATCGAGGGCTGGCGCGGGCTGCCCGGCGTGACCGCGCAGCTCGAGGGGATCCTGCGGCCGCTGGCCGAGGGGCGTCCCGGGAGCTACCGCCGCTACGACTGGCTCGCCGGCGCGTTCGCCGAGACCGTCGTCGTCGAGCCCGTCCCCCTGCTCGTGCTCGAAGGCGTCGGCAGTGGCGCAGCCGCCTTCGACGACCTGCGCACGCTGCTGGTCTGGGTCGAGGCGCCGTACGACGAGCGCATGCGCCGTGGGCTGGAGCGCGACGGCGACGTCTTCGCGCCGCACTGGGAGCAGTGGGCGGCCGACGAGACGGACCTGTTCGCGCGGGAGCGCACCCGCGAGCGCGCCGACCTGCGCGTCGACGGCACGGCTGCGGTTCTAGCTGAGCTCGTAGAGCGTGAACTTCTTCTTCACCACGAAGCCGGCACGTTCGTAGACGCCGAGCGCGCCGGAGGGGTTCTCCGAGTCGACGTCGAGGGCGGACCGGTCGAACCCGTGCTCGCGGTACAGCGCGAGGCACTGCGCCAGCAGGGTGCTGGCCAGCCCCTGGCGCCGGTGGTCCGGTGTCGTGCCGACCTTGGCGACGAAGGCCTCGCGGGCACCGGTGGTCTCGGCCACGGCGTCGTACTCCGCGGTCTGGACGTAGGCGGCGATCGCCCCGTCGGCTCCACGGGCGATCAGGCTCAGGGCCGGTCGGTAGGCGCGGCTCCCGCTGACCCACTGCTCCCACATCTGCGCGTCCCAGGGGGTGAAGCCGTAGTGGTGGCCGCCGAACGCGGCGTTGTGGGCGGCGCGGATCTCGTCGTGGTCGATGCCCTCCCACGTCTGCACGGTGTAGCCCTCGGGGAGGCCGGGCACCGGGCCGGGCGCGGGCAGGGCGAGGTCGGCCTCCATCAGGAAGTTCCACCTCATCGCCGTGAAGCCGAGCGTCTCGAAGAGCCCGGCTGCCCCCGGGTTGTCGGAGATCGCGTGGGCGCGCAGCACCGGGACCAGGTCGGCGCCCTGCTCGGCGACGTACTCCCTGGCACGAGCCACCATCCTGGCCAGCAACGTCGAGCCGATGCCCTGTCCGCGGTGGGCCGGGTGGACCTCGCCCACGACGGCCACGTCGACCACGCCGTCGGACGGCGCTCGCGGCATCAGCAGCGTGCTCGCGACGATCTCGCCCGACGCCTCGGCCAGCAGCCAGTCCTTGCCCGGGTCGATCATCGGGTTCTCGAGCAGCTCGACCACGTCGTCGGTGGAGTAGTGCTCACCGGTCTGGTCGACCTCCTCGACGACCCGGAGGTGGTCGGCGATGGCCGCCGCGTCGGCCAGGTTGGCGGGCCGGATCGTCACGTCGTCCACGGGGTGAGGGTGTCACGGGTGGTGGGGTGGTCCCCAGTGGTTTTCGGGTCACCGGGTTTCGAGGCTCAGGCCTTGACGGCCTTCGCACCTCAACCAGCGGGTCGGTCAGGTGGGGGTGTTGGCGGCGATGCAGGCGCGGACCTCGCGGAGGGCCCGGCGGGCGCGGTCGCCGTCGGAGCCCTGGATGCCCATCACCGAGACCGAGGTGCCGTCGGAGAGGTCGAGGGTCGCCCAGGGTGCGCCGCGTGGCAGGGAGATGCCGATCAGCTGCGACCACTCGAAGCGCCGCGTCCGGTAGCCGTTCACGACCGTCAGTCCCGTCTCGACCGCGACCACCTTGCACCGCACCAGCGCGTAGTAGGTCACGAAGAGCAGGATCCCGATGATCACCATGGTGACGCGCTGGTAGGTCGTGAACTGGCTGCGGATGTCAGCGCCGATCGCGATCCAGACCGCGACCACCAGGACGGTCAGCAGCGTGCCGACCAGCAACAGGGCGAGCCGCACTCCGAGGGGACGCCAGGTGTGCGGCAGGGCGACCGGTGCCGCCGGTCCCCCGCCGTCAGGCATCAAGGTCACAGTCGGCAGGCATGGATGTCGGTGAGCAGGATCGCCCGCGCCCCGATCTCGTAGAGGTCGTCCATCAGCTTCTGGGCACCGGCCCGCGGGACCATCGCGCGTACGGCGAACCAGCCCTCGCGATGCAACGGCGACATCGTCGGTCCTTCGAGACCCGGCGTCAGCGCGACGGCCTCTTCCAGCCGCTCGACGGGCATGTCGTAGTCCATCATCACGTAGGTCCGCGCCACGAGGACGCCGTCGATGCGGCGCTTGAAGATCTCGAAGCCCTCGGGGTCGGGCGTCCCCGCCTGGGTGATCAGCACGGCCTCGGACTCGAGGATCACGTCACCCGTGATCTCCAGGCCGGCTGCCTTGAGGGTGCTGCCCGTCTCGACCACGTCGGCGATGACGTCGGCCACGCCGAGCTGGATGCTGCTCTCGACGGCACCGTCGAGGCGGATCACCTCGGCGTCGATGCCGTGCTCCTCGAGGTACCGGCGGACCACTCCGACGTACGACGTGGAGATGCGCTTGCCGGCGAGGTCGTCGAGCGACGACATCGTGCCGGGCCGGGCGGCGAACCGGAAGCGCGAGCGCCCGAAGCCGAGCGGCAGCACCTCCTCGGCCTTGGCGCCCGAGTCGAGCAGCAGGTCGCGTCCGGTGATGCCGACGTCGAGGGTGCCCTCACCGACGTACAGCGCGATGTCGCGCGGGCGCAGGTAGAAGAACTCCACGCCGTTCTCGGTGTCGAGGAGGGTCAGCTCCTTGGAGTCGCTGCGCTGGCGGTAGCCGGCCTCGCGCAGGATCTCGGAGGCGGAGGCGGACAGCGAGCCCTTGTTGGGGATCGCGATCCGGAGCGGTTGGTCGTTCATGAGTGGCTCTTTCGAGGGCAGAGGCTAGAGGTGGGCGTAGACGTCGTCGAGCGAGACTCCGGCGGCGAGCATCAGCACCTGTGCGTGGTACAGCAGCTGGCTGATCTCCTCGGCCGCCCTCTCATGCCCCTCGTGCTCGGCCGCCATCCAGGACTCGGCGGCCTCCTCGACCAGCTTCTTGCCGATCTCGTGGACGCCGGCGTCGAGGGCGCGCACCGTCCCGGAACCCTCCGGGCGGCTCGTGGCCTTCTCGTTGAGCTCGACCCAGAGCTCCTCGAACGTCTTCACGCGTCCAAGGGTAGGGGCGCGAGCGATCGCTGGGGCCTCAGGGCCAGACCGAGCCGGTGATCCGGTTGACGGTCAGCACGGTGGAGAGCGCCGCCGCGGTCGCCTCGAAGCCCTTGCTCTCGCCGCTCCCGGGCAGGCCGGCCCGGTCGAGTGCCTGCTCCTCGGTGTCGCAGGTGAGCAGCCCGAAGCCGATCGGGGTGCTCGTCTCGAGCGCGACCCGGCTCAGCCCGTCGGTCGCGGCCGAGCAGACGTAGTCGAAGTGGGGCGTGCCGCCGCGGATGACGACCCCGAGCGCGATGACGGCGTCGTAGCCCTGCTGGGCCAGCGTCTGGGCGACGATCGGCAGCTCGAAGGAGCCGGGGACCCGGACGACGACGGCGTCCTCGACGCCGTACGCCGTGCAGGCCTCCTGGGCGCCGGCGATCAGGCCGTCCATCACCTGCTCGTGCCACTGGGCGGCGAGGATGGCCACCCGGAGCTCGCTGGCGTCCTCGGGGTGGTGGGCGGGGCTGCCGGACTTCATGGCGTCTCCTCGTTCGTGGGTGCCGGGTTTCGAGACGGTTGCTGCGCAACCTCCTCAACCACCGCGGTCCAGGCCGTCGAGCTGGTGGCCCATCCGGTCGCGCTTGGTCAGCAGGTAGGTGAGGTTGTGGTCGTTGGGCCGCGGGGTCAGCGCGATCCGCTCCGCGACCGGGATGCCGTAGGACTCCAGGCTGGAGGTCTTGTCGGGGTTGTTGGTCAGCAGCCGCACCGACTCGACCCCGAGGTCGCGCAGGATCTGGGTGGCCGCGCCGTAGTGGCGGGCGTCGGCCGGCAGGCCGAGGTCGAGGTTGGCGTCGACGGTGTCGCGGCCGCCGTCCTGGAGCTGGTAGGCCTGCAGCTTCGCGAGCAGGCCGATGCCGCGTCCCTCGTGGCCACGCAGGTAGATCACCACGCCCCGGCCCTCCTTCACGATCCGGTCCATCGCCTCGTTGAGCTGGGGGCCGCAGTCGCAGCGCTCGGAGCCGAACACGTCGCCGGTCAGGCACTCGCTGTGCACGCGGGTCAGCACCGGCTCGCCGTCCGCACCGGCGCCGTGCAGCGACGCGGGGTCGCCGTAGACCAGCGCCACGTGCTCGCTCTGGTCGACGGTGATCCGGTAGCCGAACGCGGTGAAGTCGCCGTGGCTGGTGGGCAGCGTGGTCTCGGCGATCCGCTGGACGTGGGTCTCGGTACGACGGCGGTAGTGCACCATCTGCTCGATCGAGATCATCTTCAGGCCGTGCTCGTCGGCGAAGGCGCGCAGGTCGTTGCCGCGCTTCATGGTGCCGTCGTCGTTGACCACCTCGACGAGCACACCGGCCGGAGTGAGTCCGGCCATCCTGGCCAGGTCGACCGCGGCCTCGGTGTGCCCACGACGCACGAGCACGCCGCCCTCGCGGTAGCGCAGCGGGAACACGTGGCCGGGCCGGGTCACCTCCCACGGCTCGGTGGCCGAGTCGGCCAGCACCCGCGCGGTGTGGGCACGGTCGGCGGCGGAGATGCCGGTGGTGACGCCGTCGCGCGCGTCGACGGAGATCGTGTACGCCGTGCGCATCCGGTCCTTGTTGTGCGGGGTCATCAGCGGGATCTCCAGCCGGTCGAGCATGTCGGCCGGCATCGGCACGCAGATGACGCCGCTGGAGTGGCGGATCGTGAACGCCATCAGCTCCGGCGTCGCCTTCGCGGCCGCGAAGATCAGGTCGCCCTCGTTCTCGCGGTCCTCGTCGTCGACGACGACCACGGCCTTGCCCGCGGCGATGTCGGCGACGGCCTCCTCGACGCGGTCGAGCCGCACCCGCTGGCCCCCGGACGACCCGGCCAATGGCTCGCTCATACCGCCACCTCTTCCTGTTCTCCGACGGCACGCTCGGTGCGTGCCGCCCGCATCCACACGACGAGGCCGGAGACGACCAGGCCGCCGTACACCACGAAGAGGATCGCCGTCGGGTAGTAGCCCGAGTGCCAGAGCAGCGGGACGCCGACCACGTCGACGGCGATCCAGGCGACCCAGAAGTCGGTCCAGCCGCGGGCCATGGCGTACGTCGCCACCATCGAGCCGACGAAGATCCACGCGTCGCACCAGTAGTACCAGCGCGGAGCCGGCCATCCCGCCCCGATCACGCTGAAGATCCACTGCACCAGCACGACGGCGACGACGGCCCCGACGAGCACCGGCACCCGCTCGTACGTCGTCGCCCAGCGCGGGGTGAGCGCGTGCTCCTCGTCGAGGCCGAGGCGCTCGCGACGCCGCTGCGAGGTCTGCCACCGCTGCCACCCGTAGATGCTCGTGGCGATGAAGAACACCTGGCGCCCGGCCTGGCCGAACAGCGGCACCTGCGCCTCGGCGTCGAAGGTGGCGGCGACGAAGACCGTGAACAGCAGCACGTTGCCGACGATCCCCACCGGCCACGCCCAGACCTGGCGTCGCAGGCCACCGACCGCCGAGGCGAACCCGAACCCGTTGCCGAGGATCTCGCGCCAGGTGATCGGGTGGCCGGCGATGTCGATGTGGGCGTCGTAGAGCGAACCGAGCACGCTCATCCGCGGGTCACCAGCCTCTCGACGTACTTCGCGATCACGTCCACCTCCAGGTTCACGACGTCACCGGGCTCGCGGAAGCCGAGGGTGGTGCGGGCGAGGGTCTCGGGGATGAGGCTGACGGTGAAGGACGGGTCTCGACCGGGCTCGACCGACGGGGCGTCGACGACCGTCAGGGAGATTCCGTCGACGGTGATCGAGCCCTTCGGGACGAGGTAGCGGGCGAGCTCCTCCGGGAGGGAGATCTCGACGACGGTCCAGTGCTCCGAGGGCGTACGCCGCGCCACGGTGCCGGTGCCGTCGACGTGGCCCTGGACGATGTGACCGCCGAGCCGCGTCGTCGGCGTCACCGCGCGTTCGAGGTTGACCCGGCCGCCGGGGCGCCAGGGCACCCAGCGACGACTTGGCGAGCGTCTCCTGCATCACGTCGGCGGTGAACGTCTCGCCGTCGCGCGTCGCCACGGTCAGGCAGACGCCGTTGACGGAGATCGAGTCGCCGAGGTCGGCGTCCCCGGTGACCACGGGGCCGCGGACGGTGAGCCGTACGGCGTCACCCTGGTCCGTCAACGCCTCCACGGTGCCGAGCTCCTCGACGATGCCGGTGAACATCAGCGGGTCTCCTTCTGCGACGTGGTTTCGACAGGCTCAACGGTTTCGACAGGCTCAACCACCAGGGGATGGGATTGTCTTCCTGGTTGCAGGGTCAGGCGGACGTCGTCCCCGAGCCGGGTCACGTCGAGCAGGGTGAGGTCCAGGGACTCCACGATCGAGTCGACGTGGAGATCGCCCACCACGTTCACCCCCGCGCCGAGCAGCTTGGGCGCGACGTAGGCGACGACCTCGTCGACCAGCCCGGCACGCAGGAAGGCTGCCGCGACCGTGGGGCCGCCCTCGAGGAACAGGTGCTGGCGTCCACGCCCGTGCAGCTCGGCGAGCACCTCGTCGGGGTCGTGCGTGCGCAGCTGGACGGTCTCGGCGACGTCGTCGAAGACCAGCCGGTCCGCCGGCAGGTCGCGCACTGCCCATCACCACGCGCAGTGGCTGGAGGTCGCGCGGCACCGGGACGTCGACCTCGTCACGCACTGTCAGCTGCGGGTCGTCGCGCTCGACCGTCGCGGTGCCGACCAGGATGCTGTCGCACTGCGCCCGCTGTCGGTGCACGTCGCGGCGGGCGGACTCGCCGGTGATCCAGCGGCTGGACCCGTCGGCAGCGGCGCTCCGGCCGTCGAGGGTGGTGGCGAGCTTCCAGGTGACGTACGGGCGGCCGTGCTCCATCGCGAAGGTCCAGGCGCGGTTGAGCGCTCGCGCCTCCCGCTCGAGGAGGCCGAACGCCACCTCGATCCCGGCCGCGCGCAGGGCCGCCTCGCCGCCGGTGGCCAGCTGGTTCGGGTCGGGCTGTGCGAACACGACGCGGGCGACGCCCGCTCCGATCAGCGCCTCCGTGCACGGGCCCGTGCGACCGGTGTGCGCGCACGGCTCCAGCGTGACGACGGCCGTCGTACCCCTGGCGGCGGAGCCGGCCTCGGTCAGCGCTGCCACCTCGGCGTGGGCCGTCCCGGCTCCGCGGTGGTAGCCCTCAGCAATTGTTTGGGCCACCTCGGCACCGTCGGTGTCGAGCAGCACGCAGCCGACCCGCGGGTTCGGGCCCCGGGGCACGCCGGGCGTGGCAGCCAGCTCCAGCGCACGCCGCATCGCGTGCCGCTCCGCCTCGCTGAACTCCATCTGACCCTCGTCCCGGACTGGTGCTCACGGACTCGAGGGGATGCGCGCGCGGACCATCGCAACGGTCCACGCACCGCGTGCTTCTTCTCATCCGGACTTTGACCGTCGGTCCAGGAGTTCCACCTGGTCAACCGGCATCCCGCCCCTGGTTGCTGGGCGCCCCTGATTGATGGGCAAGGTGCCGGGTCGCGGACTTCCGAGTCGAGTTGCCTCTCCTCAGTCACCGCCGGTGCGGAGTTTCACCGCCCCCAGAGCACGCGAGCATTTCTGCTCGTGACCCTCAGTCTGCCACAGCAGACACGTGGTCGGCCGTGACGTACGCCTCGTCTGGAGGCCAGGCGCCGAAGCTGCCGCTGACCGTTGAGTGACCCCTACTTCTTGTTGTTGGAACGTGTGATCAAGGCGCGTTTTGATCACACGTTCCAACAAAACGAAGTGGAGGTCTCGCTCCGGCCGGCGACTCCGCGACTCCTCCGTGGCTCGCCTGTGGATCGCCGGGAGCCGCTTGTCGGGCGTCGGTGCTCGGCTGGGGCCATGCCACTTCTCCTCGACACAGACACCCGCACCGGCACCCTCGTCGCCGCCATCAACCACGTCCTGGTGCTGCACGGTCCCACGGGGCTGACCATGCGTCGCATCGCGCAGGTGAGCGGAGTCAGCACCTCCTCGATGTTGCACCACCTCGGCAGCCGCGAGCACCTGCTCAGAGTCGCCGCATCCCAGACGGCCAGCGCCCGCAGGCAAGACCTCGAGTCGCGGGTCTGGCGCGACGGCCCGCTCGCCTTCCTGCCGGAGACCGGCGACCAGGTCCTCGACGCGCGAGCATGGCTGGCCTGGCAGGAGATGTGGCGCAGCGAGGAGTTCCTCGACAAGTGGATCACCCGGGCGCGGGCAGACGAGCGCGGTTTGCTGGCACACGTCCTGGACTTCCAGCTGGCCAGGGACGACCTCGACGCCACGATCGCCATGATCGACGGCCTGACCGTGGCCGTGTGCGCCCCGACGGCACCGCTGCGGATCGACCGGGCACGCCAGATCCTGACGAGACACCTGGCGCGGCTCGGGGTGGAGGCGAACCACGAGCCGTCGACCCACCCTGGCCCCGGGCGCGGTGTCACACCTGCGCTCCCCCGCGTGTCCTCGTGGTGACACCCTGATCGAGAGGACACGAGATGAGCACCGCAGCCGACACCGCAGCCTTGAAGGGCACCCAGCAGCGCGTGAGCACTGCCCGGGTCTCCCTGCGCACCGACGGGCTCCTGGCCAGGGCGGTCAACTGGTACGCCCGCCGCAGCTACGGCATGGAGATGGAGCCGATGCAGGCGCTGCTGAACAATCGCCCGGTGGTGATGTCGATCGCGCGCTTCGAGATGAGCCTGCGGAAGTGGAAGTCGCTCGACGCCGACTTCAAGGAGCTGATCAGCCTGGCCGTGGCCTCGCAGATCGGGTGCAGCTGGTGCATGGACTTCGGCTACTACGTCCTGCGCACCAAGGGGATGAGCCGCGCCAAGCTCGAGCAGGTCGCGAGCTGGCGGGACAGCACGCTGTACACGCCGCTGGAGCGCAAGGCCCTGGCGTACGCCGAGGCGATGACCGCCACTCCCCCGACGGTCACCGACGAGATGGTCGCCGGCCTGCGCGAGGAGCTCACCGACGCCCAGGTCGTCGAGCTCACCTCGATGATCTCCGTCGAGAACATCCGCTCGCGCACCAACTTCGCGCTCGGGCTGACCAGCCAGGGCTTCAAGGCCCAGTGCGACCTGCCCCAGTCATCGGCACAGCCGACATGCGGCCGGGGTCGGCGTGACGACCGCGGTCGATCCCACGGCGCTCTTCGAGCAGCACCGGTCGGTGCTGATCGGGGCCGCCTACCGGATCCTCGGCAGTCGCAGCGACGCCGAGGACGTCGTCCAGGAGGCGTGGATCCGGTGGTCCGCGGTGGACCCCGACGACGGTGGACGAGCCGCGCGCCTACCTGCTCACGATCACCTCGCGCCTGGCGCTGAACCGGCTGCGCCAGCTGGCCACCCGCAAGGAGAGCTACGTCGGGCCGTGGCTGCCCGAGCCGGTCGCCACGGACCCGCGCGACGACGGCGCCGAGGCCGTCCAGCTGGCCGACGAGGTCTCGATGGCGATGCTCATCGTGCTCGAGTCGCTCAGCCCGCTCGAGCGGGCCGCCTTCGTGCTCACCGAGGTCTTCGGCATGTCCGCGCCGGAGGTGGCCGAGGCACTCGACCGGAGCCCGGCCGCCGTACGCCAGCTGACCCACCGAGCCCGCTCGCACGTCCACGCCCGGCAGCCGCGCCACGACGTCGACGCCGCGAGGCACCGCGAGATCACCGAGCGGTTCATCGCCGCGGCCGGCGGCGGTGACATCGCCACCCTGATGGAGCTCCTGGCGCCCGACGTCGTGCTCGTGACCGACGGGGGCGGCATCAAGCAGGCGGCGTTGCGGCCGATCCACGGCCTGGACAAGGTCCTGCGCTGGTTCGCCGGGTGTGATGAGCACGCCGGCCGCGGCCAACAGCACCTTCGCGCTGCGCCAGGTCAACGGCGAGGCGGCCGTCGTCGTGAACGACGGCGACGCGCTGGACGGCGTGCTGTTCCTGACCGTGCAGGACGACCGGATCACCGCCATCCACGGCATCCGGAACCCGGAGAAGCTGCACGCGGTCTGAGCGCTGTTTCGCGCCGGCGGCCGCAGGGCATCACCTGGGGCGATGGGTGATCTCGACGAGGCGAAGGTGCCGAACCCCTACCTGGCCGCGATCAGGTCGGCGAAGGCGCGCAGCACCGACCCCGCCGAGACACTGCGGACGGCACTGGACCGGGCGGTCTCCGCGATGGAGGCGGGTGCCTGGAGCGGGGGCGGCGCCGACTCCTTCGGGGGCAGCCTCGACGGGTGGCGCTCCACGACCCGGCACGCGGCCACGTCCGCGATGCAGGAGTTCGACGACGCGATCGGCGACCAGCCGGAGATGGTGGACGCCAACTCCTGGCAGGTGCACTGGCACAACCTGGGGCCCTGATGGCCGAGGTCTCGATCGACATCGACGCCATGGCCGACCTGGTCGCCGGACTGGGCGCGGCGCGCGGTGACCTCTCCGGGGCCTCCGGCTCCCTGAAGGGCAACCTGTCCGGCGTCTGGCTCTCCACCGGTCCGCTCTCCCCGGTCGACGGCCTCGAGGGCGAGATCGAGTCGGCCCTGCGCGACCTCAACCGACGGCTCTCGCTCGCCCGGGTGATCCAGCAGAGCACCCCCGGCATGCCCGTCGTCAGCTTCGACGACTCGGTGCTGTCCACGGCCGACGCCGCCGAGGTGACCCGGCGGGTCAACCGGGTGCTGGAGCTGATGAAGGTCGACGACGACGACTTCGAGGCCCGCGACGTCGACCCCGAGCTCGCCCGCCTGATCGAGGAGAACTCCCTCGACCCCTACTTCGCCAAGGAGCTGGCCTCACGGCTCTCGCCGATGGGGCTCGACCAGTACCTCAACCGCGTCAACATGCAGCGCGAGGGCATGTTCTCCCAGGGCGAGGACGCCACCAAGGAGTTCGACCAGCGCTACGAGACGCTGCTGCGCGGCCTCGGCGAGACCCTCGGGCTGGCCAGCAGGGGCACCGGCGACGTCGGCGTACCCGGGATGACGAAGACCTGGACCGACTTCATCGACCAGTACGGCGACAAGCGCACCGGCAGCGTGAAGCGGCTCTCCCTGGTCTTCGAGCGCGGCCAGTGGTCCGACGAGTTCATCACCGGCATCTACCGCTCGATGCGCCACATCGAGGGCGACGACGGACCCGAGGTCTGGGCCAGCCCGGGGATGACCTTCGACCCCGACCTGTCGAAGTCGCCGGGAGCCCGGATCATCGACGACCCGATGTACGGCGTCTTCCGCGCCATGCAGCTACAACCCGGACGCGATCCGGACGCTGTTCACCGGCGGTGAGACCACCGACGTCGAGGTGCGCGACGGCGAGTCGGTCCCGGTCAACAAGGAGCTCTACGACTTCCTCCGGCACCGCGAGGGGATGAGCGACGACGCCGCCGAGGCGTTCATGCAGGCCGTGTCCTCGGCGATCGGCAGCCCTCCGCGCGACGGCGCACCCGCCTTCCAGCCGCTCCTCGCCCAGGACCTGAAGAACATCGGCGACGCGCTCCAGCACGAGTCGGACAAGGCCGAGGAGGAGGCCGGCCCGCTCTGGAAGCAGATCGGCGCACGGGATCCTCGACATCGTCGGGATGGTGCCGGTGCTCGGGGAGCCGGCCGACTTCGTCAACGGCGTCTGGTACTACGCCGACGGCGACGTCATCAACGGCTCGCTGTCGATGGGGTCGATGATCCCGTTCGCCGGCTGGGCGGCGACGGGCGGCAAGTGGACCAAGCGCGCGCTCACCGTCGAGGAGCTGGCCAAGCTCAACCGGCTCGCCCGCGACGGCAAGAACATCCGGATCTTCGCCAAGGACGGCAAGCTCCTCGAGCACGCCGACCTCACCCTGCCGGAGACCTTCCAGGCCGACCGGTTCCTCTCCCCCGACGAGCTCGCCCGCTGGAGCGGCGACCGCGAGTTCATGCGCAAGGTGATCGCGGGCAACCGGTTCAACTACTTCCTCAACCCGCGCTACGACTACAGCGAGATCCCGCTGGTCACCGGCAACAAGGCGCCGTTCCGTCTGGACAGCTACACACCCAACAGCGCGATCGTGTCCCGCAAGCTCACCCAGTTCAACGAGATCACCGAGCAGACCGCCAAGGGCTACCTCGACGAGTTCCTGACCAAGTACCCCGCCGGCACCCGGATCGCCGACACCCCGAAGACCCGCGAGCTCGGCATCGCCGGCGAGCGCCTCCGCGGTCAGATGATCCTCGAGATCCCCCCTCAGACCGGCGGCAGCATCCCCTCTGCCATCGTGAAGTACGCCGAGGAGAACCAGATCTACATCCGCGACCTCAACGGCCACTTCTACACCAAGGCGCCCGCGCGACCGTGACCCGAAGGAAGTAGTGCATGCAGTACCTCTACGGCTGGGCCTGGCACCCCGAGCTGCGCAAGCCGATCAAGGAGCTCAGCGAGAAGCAGGCCCGGGCCCGCTTCGAGAAGGGCCCCCAGCTCGGCGTGACGGCGCTGCCCGAGCCCGGCGGCGTCCCGATCTACACGATCACCATGAGCGCCGGCGCCCAGGACGTCCGGGTCCACCGCTACGACGAGCAGGGCTCCGAGACGGCCAACATCGACTACACCGTGATCGACGGCCGGCTCTTCCTCGAGGAGGCCGCCGAGTGGCTCTACGCCGACGACGGCCAGTTCCACGACTTCCTCGGCGCCAAGGCCAGCCGCAGCTACGTGTTCAAGCCCGACGGCACCGCCAAGCTGCGCAGCCGGATGACCGGCGCCGAGGCCGAGACGGTCGAGGAGTTCAGCGACGTCGACGTCTCCGACCACTGGATCGACCCGCTCACCTGGGGCGACTGGGACCGGGTCGGCCTGTACCAGCCGAAGGCCCCACCCGGCTCCTGAGCCCGGAGGTTCAGGCACCTCCCGGTCGGCGAGGGCGCGCAGCTGCTCGACCACGGCATCGGGGTCGTCGGCGGAGTACACGGCCGACCCCGCCACGAACACGTCGGCTCCCGCCTCGGCACACCGCTCGATGGTCTCGGCGGAGATGCCGCCGTCGACCTGGATCCAGACCTCGAGCCCGGCGGCGGAGACCAGCTCGCGGGCCCGGCGGATCTTCGGCAGGCACAGGTCGAGGAACTTCTGCCCCCCGAAGCCGGGCTCGACCGTCATCACCAGCAGCGTGTCGATCTCGCGCAGCAGGTCGGCGTACGGGTCGACGGGGGTGGCCGGCTTGAGCGCCATCGCGGCGCGGGCGCCCTTGGCGCGCAGCTCGCGGGCGAGCCGTACCGGCGCGGCGGCGGCCTCGACGTGGAAGGTCACCGAGCCCGCGCCCGCCTCGGCGTACGCCGGAGCCCAGCGGTCGGGGTCCTCGATCATCAGGTGGGCGTCGAGCGGGAGGTCGGTGGACTTCGCGAGGCTCTCGAACACCGGCAGCCCGAGCGTCAGGTTCGGGACGAAGTGGTTGTCCATCACGTCGACGTGCACCCAGTCGGCGCTGGGGATGCGCGCCACCTCGTCGGCCAAGCGGGACAGGTCGGCGTTGAGGATGCTCGGCGTGATCTGGGCTCTGCTCTTCTCTGGGGCCATGGTGGGGGCCAGCCTAGGGTCTTCGCCGGTCGAGCTCAGTCGAGACCACGGCGCAGGAGTGCGAGGAACATCGCATCCGTGCCGTGCCGGTGCGGCCACAGCTGGACCGCGCCCGCGAGCCGTGCGGAGGCGGCGTCGACCACTTCGGGCAGCAGCGCCGTGGCGTCCTCGAGCCGTACGTCGGTCCGGTCCGCCAGGACCGACTCGACCACGCCGGCCGTCTCGGCGACCACGGGCGAGCAGGTGGCGTAGGCGACCACTCCCCCCGGCCGGGTGCTGTCCAGCGCGCTGACGAGCAGGGCGCGTTGCAGGGGGACGAGGGTCTCGAGGTCCTCGGGACGGCGACGCCACCGGCTCTCCGGCCGCCGTCGCAGCGCCCCGAGACCGGTGCACGGGGCGTCCACGAGCACCCGGTCGAAGGTGTCCGGTCGCCAGGCGGGGCGGGTGCCGTCACCGACGACCACGTCACCGACGGTGGCCCGCAGGGCCTGCCGGACGAGCACTGCCCGGTGCGGCTGCCGTTCGTTGGCGAGCAAGCGGGCTCCCCTGCCCGCGCCCAGGGCCGCGAGCAGCGCGGCCTTGCCACCGGGGCCGGCGCACAGGTCCAGCCACCGCTCGTCGCGGCCCTCGACCTCGGCCCGGCTCAGGGCGAGGGCGACCAGCTGGGACCCCGCGTCCTGCACCCCGGCACGTCCCTCGCGCACGGCCGGGACGTCGCCGGGGTCACCCGACTCCAGCACGACACCGAGGGGCGAGAGGCTGGCGAGCGGTCTCCCGGTGGTTGAGCCTGTCGAAACCACGCTCCGGCCGCCGAGCGCATCGAGCTCCTCCACGGTCGACAACCCCGGCCGCGCCACGAGCGTCACCCGGGGCCGCTCGTTGTCCGCGGCGAGCAGCGCCTCGAGCTCCGTCGGGCCGGTCGAGCGCCTCGGCGAGCGCGTCGACGATCCAGGCCGGGTGCGAGAACCGCACGGCGAGTGGCGCGTCGAGGACCTCCATCCACCCCGCGAGGTCGTGGGCGGCCATCCGGCGCATCACCGCGTTCGTGAAGCCCGCAGGCTTGTGGCCGACGCGCGTGCGGACCAGCTCCACCGTGCTGGCGACGGCGGCGTGGTCGGGCACGCGCATGGCCAGGAGCTGGTGGGCCCCGAGCCGCAGCGCGTCGCGCACGCCGGGGTCGGGTCGCCGGGTCGCGAGGTGGTCGAGCACGGCGTCGTACGCCCCGAGGCCGCGCAGCGTCCCCCCGACCAGCTCGGTGGTGAAGGCGGCGTCGCGGCCCTCGATCCCGCGCTCGCGGAGCAGCGCAGGGAGCGCCAGGTTGGCGTAGGAGTCCTGCTCACGGACCGCGACCAGCACGTCGTACGCCGCGAGCCGGGCCGGATCGACCTTCACCCGGCCCGCTCGTCGAGGAAGGCCTTCACGAGCTTCTTCGGCGCCGTCGCCAGCCACGCCTCGGTGATCACCTCGGCCAGCTCGTCGCGACCCAGCTCGCCGAGGCGCGACTGCTGCACGAGCACGGCGTTGAAGCCCTTGAAGTGGTCGATGGTGAAGAACGGTCCGTCCCCGTCGACCAGCGCCTGCTTGTCGTCGGCGTTGGCGGTGCGGATCACGAGCAGGTCGTCGTAGAGCTCACCGGTCTCCGGGTCGATCGCGCTCTTGTGCGGCTTGCGGTAGAGCACGAAGCCACGGCCCTTGTCCCGGTGCGGGACCAGCCAGGTCGGCACGTCGCCCCAGGAGGTGCCGAACCAGGTCTCCGGCAGGCCGCCGCAGATCTCGTCGACGTCCTGCGGGCGCGCCGGGGTGCTCATTGCCCCAGCATGACCCGCTCGGGGAGCCGGGCGCCACGGGCCCAGTCGGCGGCGTCCATCTCCTTCTTGCCGAACGGCCGCACCCGGCCGAGCTGCACCGGGCTGGTCGCCGTCCCCACGAAGACCGCGTCGCGGGTGACCTCGAGGAGCCCCGGTTCCAGCTGCTCGCGCCCGACCGGCTGGGCGGGTCCGAGCTTGATCCGCTCGCCGTCGTACGTCGACCAGGCACCGGGGGCCGGCGTGCACGCGCGGATGCGGCGGTCGACCGCGAGGGCGGGCTCCGACCAGTCGACGCGCGCGTCGTCGACGGCGATCTTGGGCGCCAGGCTGATCCCCTCGCCCGGCTGCTCGTGGGCCTCGAGGGTGCCGTCCTCGATCCCGTCGAGCGTCGAGACGAGCAGGCCGGCCCCGCCCTCGGCCAGCCGCTCGAGCAGGTCGCCCGCGGTGTCGCGGGGACGGATGGTCTGGGTCATCAGGCCGTACGTCGGCCCGGCGTCGAGCCCGGCGACGATGCGGAAGGTGGTCGCACCGGTGACCTCGTCGCCGGCCCAGATCGCGTGCTGCACCGGCGCGGCACCGCGCCAGGCCGGCAGCAGCGAGAAGTGCAGGTTGACCCAGCCGTGCGGGGGGATCGCCAGCGCCGAGTCCGGGAGCAGGGCGCCGTACGCGACGACCGGGCAGCAGTCCGGGCGCAGCGCGGCGAGCTCTGCCTGGAAGTCGGGCTCACGGGGATGGCGCGGCTTCAGCACCGGCACGCCGAGCTCTTCGGCGAGCTGGGCGACCGGGGAGGCCACGAGCCGACGTCCACGACCGGCAGGTGCGTCGGGGCGGGTGACGACTCCGACCAGGTCGTGCCGGCTCTCCGCGACCGCCCGCAGGGACGGCAGGGCGGCCTCGGGCGTGCCCGCGAAGACGACCCGCACTGCTAGAGGCCGAGCCCGTTGGTGGCGTGCGGGGACACGCGCACCTGCGGCACCGCGCCGCCGAACCACTCGGCCTCGCGGATCAGGCGCATCGCCTCGCGACGGCGCTCCCGGTCGAGACGGTCGAGGAACAGGATCCCGTCGAGGTGGTCGGTCTCGTGCTGGATCGCCCGCGCGAGCATCTCCGAGCCCTCGACCACCAGCGGCTCCCCGTGCATGTCGAACCCGTGGGCCACCACGTCGCGGGCCCGCACGCAGTCGATGGACAGGCCCGGGATCGAGAGACAGCCCTCCTCCCCGTCCTGGGTCTCCTCGGAGAGGGTCAGCTGGGGGTTGACCAGGTGTCCCATCTCCCCGTCGACGTACCAGGTGAAGACGCGCAGGCCGATGCCGACCTGGGGAGCCGCCAGCCCGCGGCCGGGGGCGTCGAGCATGGTGTCGCCGAGGTCCGCGACGAGCGTGCGCAGCTCCTTGTCGAAGTCGACGACGGGCTCGGCCGCGGTGCGCAGGACCGGGTCACCGAACAGCCGGATCGGCCTGATGGCCACGGGGTACTCCTCTGGTGGACGACTACCCGCACAGTCTAGGAAGAGGCATGCGCACACTCGCGATCACCCAGAACATCACCCTCGACGGCGCCATCGAGATGCTCGGCGACTGGTTCGACCCGCAGGGCCAGGGGCGCGTCGACATGAGCGACGTCGCGGAGGCCAACCTCGAGCAGTCGTCAGCCAGCGACGCGCTGCTGCTGGGCCGGCGGACCTTCGAGGACTTCCGCGGCTACTGGCCGCACCAGACCGACGACACCACCGGCGTCACCGAGGAGCTCAACCGCATCCACAAGTACGTCGTCAGCTCGACGATGACCGACCCGGAGTGGCAGAACTCCACCGTCCTCACCGGCGACCCGGTCGACGAGGCGCGGGCGCTGAAGGACACCGAGGGGCTCGACATCGTCGTGACCGGGAGCATCACCCTCACCCACGCCCTGCTCGCCGGCGGTGTGGTCGACGAGCTCCGGCTGTGGACCTACCCGGTCGTCCAGGGCGGCGGCCGGACGCTGTTCCCCGACGGCTTCAGCATCGACCGTCTCGAGCTGCGCGAGTGCCGGTCGTTCCGCTCGGGCATCACCCTGACGACGTACGCTCTCGAGGCATGACGCACAGTCACGAACCCTGACCCAGCCCGCTCGAACGACGGCTGCTGACCTGGCAGGCACTCGACGAGGCCATGCCGGTCTTCCCGGTGTACGCGCTGATGTTCGCGGACGCCGGGCTCTCGCTCGGCCAGATCTCCGGGCTGTTCGTGCTCTGGTCCGTCGTCGGCATCGTGCTCGAGGTGCCGTCCGGCGCCTGGGCCGACACGGTCTCGCGACGGGCCCTGCTCGCGGCCGCGTCCGTGACGTACGCCGCGGCCTTCGCCACCTGGGTGCTGTGGCCGACGTTCACCGGGTTCGCCCTCGGGTTCGTGCTCTGGGGCCTGTCGGGGACGTTGTCGTCGGGCACCTTCCAGGCCCTCGCCTACGACGAGCTCGCGGCGCTGGGTGCCCAGTCGCGCTACGCCCGCGTGATCGGCCTGGGCCACGCCCTGGCCATCGTCGCGATGACCGTCGCCACCCTGCTCGCGGCGCCGCTGCTCGCGCTCGGCGGCTACGCCCTCGTCGGGTGGGCCAGCGTCGGGGTGTGCCTGGTCCAGCTCGCGGTCGTCCTCTCGCTGCCCGCGGCGGCGCCGACCATCTCCACGGCCGCCCTGGACGAGGTCGACGAGGAGGACCCCGCCGACCTGGCTGCCCACGAGGAGTCGGCCGTGGCAGTGCGCGCGCACGCGCCGGGAGCATGGCAACGCTGGCGGGAGGCGTTGCGCACGGGCGTGCTGGAGGCGACCACCTCACACCTGGTCCGTGGCGCGGTGCTGGCCAGCGCAGCGGTCCTGTCGCTGCAGGTGCTCGACGAGTACTTCGGCCTCCTGCTGCGCGAGCAGGGAGCCGCGCTGGTCCTGGTGCCGCTGCTGATCGGCCTGATCAGCGCGGGTGAGGCGGCGGGCGCGCTGCTGGCGTCGCGTGCGAGCGGTTGGTCACCCCTGCGCTTCGGGGTCGCGCTGTCGGCGGCCGGCGCGCTGGTCGGCCTGGCCGCGCTCGTCGACCGGCCGCTCGTGGCGGCCGGCGCACTGGTCGTGGGCTACGGGCTGGTGCAGCTGTGCGTCGTGGTCAGCGAGGTCCGGCTCCAGGAGAGCATCGAGCACGGCGCCCGGGCCACCGTCATCTCGACCTCCAACGTGCTGGCCGAGCTGATCTCCGTGGCGGCGTACGCCTGGTTCGCGGTGGCGCCGGGCAACGGCGTCGCGCTCCCGATGCTCACCGTCGCCGCCCTGGCCGTGCTGCTCGGCCCGCTGGTGGTCCGCTGGCTCCCCCGATCAGCCCGTCCTTAACCCAGAGCCGCAGGGTCGACCTCGACCCGCAGGTGGGTCAGCTTGCGGGCCGAACGCTGCGCCTGCAGCTCGCGCAGGGCTCGGGAGAGGCCCTCGCCGGAGGCGCGAGGCGCTCGCAGGACGTAGCGGACGTCCTCCTCGTCACCCTCCTGCTCGCGGCCGGCGCCGGCGACCGGAACGGGGCCCAGCACCTCCGCGCCGGGGGGCAGGGTGAGCGTCGCCAGGGCCGCCTCGAGGTCGTCGAGGGTGCCGGTGAGGGTGGCCACCCGCGACGCCGGTGGCAGGTGCGCGGAGGCGCGCTCGTCGATCTCGCGGCGGGCCAGCCCGGCGGGGTCCCAGCGGACCAGCGCCTGCAGGCCAGGGTGCGCGGGGTCGCCGACCGCGACGACGCGGCCGCCCTCGACGGCCGGGCGCACCAGCGCGACGGCGTTGGCCCAGCGGCGTACGGCCTCCTCGGTGGCGCGCAGGTCGGCCCGCCCCAGCAGCAGCCAGGTGTCCAGCAGGAGCACGGCGGCGTAGCCACCGCGGGCGACTGGCTCGGCGCCCGGGGTCGCGACCACCACGGCCGGCGCGTCGTCGACCTCGGCGAGGACGTGACCGCTCGAGGACGACTGCCGCACGGTGACGCCGGGCAGGGCCCGCCCGATCTCCTCGGCGGTGCGGGTGTCGCCCAGCACCGGGGATCGCAGGCCGCGCGCACCACACTCCGGGCAGGCCCAGCCCGCGGCGCCGGTGGCGCACCAGGCACATGCCGGCGGCTGGTCGCGCCCGGAGATCCGCAAGGGCCCGTGGCAGACCGCGCAGTGCGCGGGCGTGCGGCAGCGCTCGCAGGCCAGCCGGGTCGCGTAGCCCACCCGCGGGGCCTGGACGAGCACCGGCCCGCGCGCCACCCCCTCGCGCAACAGCCGCAGCGCCTCCCCCGGCAGCCGCGAGCCGGCAGCGGGATCGCGGCCCGTGCCACCGGCCACGACGACGCCCACGCGCTCGCGCACCGTGGCCCGGGGCGCCTGGACCTCCGTGGCCCAACCGGTGCGCACGAGGTACTCCGCCTCGACGCTGCGCGCGTGTGCGGCGAGCACGGCCGCGCAGCCGGTCTGGCTGGCGCGCAGCAGCAGCACCTCGCGGGCATGGGGGTACGGCGCCCGCGGCTCGTCGAACAGGTCGTCGCCGTCGTCCCAGATCGCCACCAGGCCGAGGTCGCTGCACCGGCGCGAAGGCGGCGGCGCGGGTGCCGATGACCACCTTGACCGCGCCTCGTCGTACGGCCAGGAAGGCGGCGTAGCGCTTCGCCGGGCCGGCGTCGGCGCTCAGCACCACGTGAGCGCCGTCCCCGAGGCGGGCGGTCAGGGCCGCGTCGAGCCGGGCGACGTCGCGGTGGTCGGGAGCACAGACGAGCGCGCCGCGACCGCTGGCGACGGTCGCGACCACGGCCTCGGCGAGGAGCACGGTCCAGTCGTCGCCGGGCAGCACCGTCCACACGGCCCGCGGATCCGCTCCCTCAGCCAGCCCGGTGAGCACCGACTCGCCGCCCTCGTAGGCCGACGCCGACTCGGGGCGTGGCTCGCAGCGGCGGCCGTCGCGGGTTCGGAGGGCTGCTTCTCGGTGGTGGCGTGGCGGGCGGGCACGGCCAGGCGGAGCACGTCGGAACGGGTGCCGGCGTAGCGGGCGGCCACCTCCGCGGTGAGGTCGGCGACGTCGGCGGCGAGCACCGGCTCCGGGCTGACCACGCGGCGCAGCGGCTGCAGCCGGCCGGTGTGCTCGGTGGTCGCGGCGCGCTCGAGCACGAACCCGTCGACGTCCTGGCCGGCGAAGCGCACCTTCACCCGGACACCGGGCTGGGCCTGCTCGGCCATGGTCTCCGGCACCGCGTAGTCGAAGGGACGGTCGAGGTGGGCCAGGGGCACGTCGACCAGCACCCGGGCGACCGGGTCGACCTCCGCCGGCACGACCGGCTTCTTCTCCCGCGGCGGCTTCGCCTTGCGCGCCACCGCCCGGACCCGAGCCGGAGGGCGGAAGCAGCGAGAGCTGGTCCTCCTCCTCGCCCTCGCTCACGGGCTCATGCTGTCATCCGGGGCGGACAGCGTGGGGTGGGCGGGGACGGGGGCCGGCCGGTTTCCCAGGGTAGGAAGGGAAACTGCCCCATCACACAGGAAGTTTCCTGTGCGATGAGGCAGAAAAGGTTCCTACCCTGGGAAACTGCCCGCGGCAGAGATCCCCAGGCAGAGCCCTCAGACCCCGGCAGCCGCCTTGAGCTTGTCGGCGCGGTCGGTGCTCTCCCAGGTGAACTCGGCGAGCTCACGGCCGAAGTGGCCGTACGCCGAGGTCAGGGCGTAGATCGGACGGAGCAGGTCGAGGTCGCGGATGATCGCGGCGGGGCGCAGGTCGAAGACCTCGAGCACGGCCTTCTGGATCACCTCGTCGGAGACGACACCGGTGCCGAAGGTCTGCACGAAGACGCCGACGGGCTGGGCCTTGCCGATCGCGTAGGCGACCTGGACCTCCGCACGCCGGGCGAGACCCGCGGCGACGATGTTCTTGGCCACCCAGCGCATGGCGTACGCCGCCGACCGGTCGACCTTGGAGGGGTCCTTGCCGGAGAAGGCGCCGCCGCCGTGGCGGGCCATGCCGCCGTAGGTGTCGACGATGATCTTGCGGCCGGTGAGGCCGGCGTCGCCCATGGGGCCGCCGACCACGAACACGCCGGTCGGGTTGACCAGGAGGCGGTAGTCCGCGGAGGGGATCTCGAACCCGGCGAGCACGGGGTCGATCACGTGCTGCTTGATGTCGGCCTCGAGCTGCTCGAGGGTCACGTCGTCGGCGTGCTGGGTGGAGAGCACCACCGTGTCGACGCGGACCGGGCGGTCCTGGTCGTCGTACTCGATGGTGACCTGGGTCTTGCCGTCCGGCCGGAGGTAGGCCAGCGTGCCGTCCTTGCGGACCGCGGTGAGCCGCTCGGCCAGCCGGTGGGCGATCGTGATCGGCAGCGGCATCAGCTCGGGGGTGTCGTCGCTGGCGTAGCCGAACATCAGGCCCTGGTCGCCGGCGCCCTGCTTGTCCAGCTCGTCCTCGGAGGCACTGACCCGGGACTCGTGGCCGTGGTCGACGCCCGCGGCGATGTCGGCCGACTGGCCGCCGATGGCCACCTGCACGCCGCAGGACTTGCCGTCGAAGCCCTTGAGCGAGGAGTCGTAGCCGATCTCGAGGATCTTGGCGCGGACCAGCTCGGCCACCGGTGCGTAGGCGTTGGTGCGGACCTCGCCCGCCACGACGACCAGACCCGTGGTCAGCAGGGTCTCGACCGCGACCCGCAGGTTCTTCTGGTCGGGGTCGTTGGCGAGCAGGTAGTCCAGGACTGTGTCGCTGATCGCGTCGGCGATCTTGTCGGGGTGTCCCTCGGTCACCGACTCCGAGGTGAACAGACGTCCAGTCACTGCTATCTCCTGCTGGTCAAACGGTCAGGTACGAGCGCCGAGCCTAACCCAGCGACATGAGTGCTCTGCGCGGGTCTCAGGCGCGGCGCGCCAGCACCTTGTCCCAGATCACGTGGGCCAGTGCGGCCTTGGTCCCGCGCGGTACGGCGACCGACGAGCCGTCGTCGCCGAGGACGACGGCCTCGTTGTCCTCGGACCCGAACACCGCACCGCCACCGACGTCGTTGACCACGAGCAGGTCACAGCCCTTGCGGGCCAGCTTGGCCGCGGCGTGGTCCATCACCGAGCCGCTGTCGTCGCCGGTCTCGGCGGCGAAGCCGACCACCACGATGCGCTCGTTGGGCCGGTCGGCCGCGAGCCCGGCCAGGATGTCGGGGTTCTGGGCGAGCCGCAGGTCGGGCACGGTGCCGTCGTCGGCCTTCTTGATCTTCGCGGTGGCCTCCTGGACCGGGCGGAAGTCGGCCGGAGCGGCTGCCATCACGACCGCGTCGGCCGCGGCACTCGCCTCGAGGACGGCGTCGCGCAGCTGGGCGGTCGTCTCGACGCGGACGACCTTCACCCCCGCGGGGTCGGGCAGCGTGACGTTGGCGGCGACCAGGGTCACCGCCGCCCCGCGGGCCGCGGCGGTCCGGGCCAGCGCGTAGCCCTGCAGGCCCGAGGAGCGGTTGCCGAGGAAGCGCACCGGGTCGAGGTACTCACGGGTGCCGCCGGCCGAGACCACGACGTGCCACCCGGCGAGGTCCTGCTGCACCTCGCGACCACCGTCGGCGCGGGCCAGGACGTCGGTGGCCAGCGCGAAGATCTCGTCGGGGTCCGGCAGCCGGCCCTTGCCGGTGTCCACCCCGGTGAGGCGGCCCTCGGCGGGCTCGATGACCACGGCCCCGCGGGAACGCAGCAGCGCCACGTTGGCCTGCGTGGCGGGGTGCTCCCACATCTCGGTGTGCATCGCCGGGCGCGAAGACGACGGGACATCGCGCGGTCAGCAGGGTGTTGGTGAGCAGGTCGTCGGCCAGCCCGTGCGCGGCCTTCGCCAGCAGGTCGGCGGTCGCCGGGGCGACGACGACGAGCTCGGCGGCCTGGCCGATCCGGACGTGCGGAACCTCGTGCACGTCGTCCCAGACGTCGGTGCTGACCGGCTTGCCCGACAGGGCGGCCCAGGTCGGGCGCGCCCACGAAGCGCAGCGCCGCAGCGGTCGGGACGACGGTGACGTCGTGGCCGGACTCGGTGAAGCGACGCAGCAGCTCGCACGCCTTGTACGCGGCGATGCCGCCGCTCACCCCGAGCACGACGCGCCCCGTCATCAGGGGGTCACCCCACCGACTACTCGGCGGGTGACTCAGCGGGCGGGGTGGGGCGCTCGGCCGCGGCCGCGGCGGCGGCCTCCTCGGCGGCAACCTGCTCCGGGTCGATGTCCTCGCAGGTCAGCAGGTCGTCGGCGATCTCGCGCAGCGCGATCGACAGCGGCTTCTCCTGGACGTGGGTGTCGACGAGCGGACCGACGTACTCCAGCAGGCCCTCGCCGAGCTGGGAGTAGTACGCGTTGATCTGACGAGCACGCTTGGCGCTGTAGAGCACCAGCTTGTACTTCGAGTCGGTCTTGGTCAGCAGGTCGTCGATCGGGGGGTTGGTGATTCCCTCGGCGACGGGACCGGACGTGGTCATGAAAAAGTGGGCCTCACGTTGGGGGAGAAGAACGTCCGGGCGCGCTACGGGGCGCCGGACCGTACCAACTCTACCAATTGCTCCCCCGCGTCGGGAATTCGGCGGTTGACCACGGTGACGTCGAACTCGGACTCCGCCGCGAGCTCCTCCCGCGCCGTCTCCAGGCGTCGCTCGCGCTCGCCGGCGTCCTCGGTGCCGCGACCGACCAGCCGGTCGACCAGCTCCTCCCACGACGGCGGTGCCAGGAAGACGAACTGGGCCTCCGGCATCCGCTCGCGCACCTGCCGGGCGCCCTGGAGGTCGATCTCGAGGAGCGCCGGCCTGCCTGCCTCGAGGGCAGCCAGGACGGGGCCGCGCGGCGTCCCGTAGCGCGCCCCCCGGTGCACGACGGCCCACTCCAGCAGCTCGTCGCGGGCGACCAGGCCGTCGAACTCGTCCTCGCCGACGAAGTGGTAGTGCACCCCGTCGATCTCACCTGGCCGCGGCTTCCGCGTGGTCGCCGACACCGACACCCAGATCTCGGGGTGGTGCTCGCGGATCCAGGCCGTGATGGTGCCCTTGCCCACGGCCGTGGGCCCGGCGAGGACGGTGAGCCGTGCCGGCCCGCCGCCCGCGGCACTCATCGCGAGGAGCTCACCGGGCAGTGCCATCAGGGGGCTCATCGGGAGGAGAACTCCTCGAGCAGTGCCGCGACCTGGTTGACGCCGAGGCCGCGGACGCGGCGGGTCTGGGAGATGTTGAGGCGCTCCATCACCTGGTGGGCGCGGACCTTGCCGATGCCGGGCATCGACTGCAGCAGCTCGCTGACGCGCATCTTGCCGACGACCTCGTTCTGCTGCCCCTCCGAGATCACCTCGGCAAGGGTCGCCCCGGAGTGCTTGAGCCGGTTCTTGACCTCGGCGCGCTCCCGGCGGGAGGCGGCTGCCTTGTCGAGCGCAGCCTGGCGCTGTTCGGGCGTGAGGGGTGGCAATGCCACAGAACTACCTCGACTTCTGGCTCTCCGAGTCGAGCCGCTGGGGATGGTCGTCGGTTGGCCAGCAATCTAGCGACGGCGCGGGGGCACCTGCAACGCGGGGGCCGCCCAGTCCTCGTCCGCGAGACGTGCGTTTCCTCACGCCACGGGTCACAGCCCCAGGTTGATCTTGCAGACATCGCGGGCCTGCTGCTCGATGCCCGTCGCAGCTGCGACGACGTCGTCACTGCTCAGCTGGTCGGCGGCGTCGATGATCGCCCGTTGGTCCGCGGGCGCGAGACCGGCGGGCGGCTTGCCGTCCACGAACTGCGACGCCTTCACGCCGGCGTCGTCCAGGGCGCGCTGCAGCCCGTTGACGGCCCCGAGGAAGGTCTGCCACTCGTCCTGGAGGTCCGGGGGCGTCTTCTTCGCGAGGGCCTTCAGCATCGCCCGGTGGCCGAGGAGGGAGTCCGCGGTGGTGGAGTCGAGCATGGCCGCCATCTCCTTGCGGTGCGTGCTCAGGTCCGCGCAGTAGGCGTCGATCGGGTCCTGGCCGCACCCGGCCAGCGGGAACAGCAGCGCGAGCGCGACCACACCCACCACGGCGCCCCTGCCACGGGTGAGCCTCATCCGGTCTCCCCCCTCAGCGCGCGGAACGCGTCGGAGGCCCGGTGCGCGGCCTGGCGCAGCAGGCCCGCGTCGGGGCCGGCTCCGAGGATCTCCCGCGAGCTCGACGGCAGCACCTGGGAGAGCACACCACCGAAGATCCGGCGTACGTCGTCGACGGTGCCGCCCTGGGCGCCGATGCCGGGAACGAGCAGCGGTCCGTTGATCGCGAGGTCCTCGTCGGTGGGCCGGATGGTCGCGCCGACCACGGCGCCGAAGGACCCCAGCGGACCGGCGCCCTCGTTGAGCGAGGCCAGCTCGGCCAGGACGGTGCCGGCCACCGTCTGGCCCTCCTCGGTCCGGGCCCGCTGGAACAGCGGCGCCTCCGGGTTGGAGGTCAGCGCCAGCACGAAGACGCCCTTCCCGTGGGCACGGGCGGTCGCGATCATCGGGTCGAGGCTGCCGAAGCCGAGGTACGGCGTGGCGGTGATCGCGTCGGCGGCCAGCGGGCCGAGAGGGTCGAGGTAGGCGTCGGCGTACCCCTGCGCCGTCGAGCCGATGTCACCGCGCTTGACGTCGAGCACCACGAGGGCCCCGCCCTCCTGCGCCGTCGCCACCACCTGCTCGAGCACGGCGATGCCGCGGGAGCCGAACCGCTCGAAGAACGCCGACTGCGGCTTGACCGCGGCGACCTCCGGGCCGAGCGCCTCGGCGGCCCGCAGCGCGAACTTCTCCAGCCCGTTGACCGAGTCGGTCAGGCCCCAGGCGTCCAGCAGGCTCGGGTGCGGGTCGATGCCGACGCACAACGGCCCGCGGGCCTGCATGGCGGCGTGCAGGCGTGCCCCGAAGGTCATCGGACGCCTCCCCGGTCGACGGCGACTGTTCATCCGCCTGTTCATCTTCTGTGGGCCACGACGGTCCTTCGTAGACGAAGCCGGTGTAGGCCTGGAGCAGGTCGGCTCCCGCGTCGAGGCGCTCGAGGGCGTCCTGCGGCGTGCTGATGCCACCCACGCCGACCAGCGCGACGTCGGGCCCGACCCGCTCGCGCAGCAGCCGGATCACCTCGGTGGCCCGACCGCGCAGCGGTGCGCCGGAGAGGCCACCCGCTCCGGCGGCCTCCACGTCCGTGGCCGGCGAGACGAGGTCGTCGCGCGCGACGGTCGTGTTGGTGGCCACGATGCCGGCGAGGCGCAGGTCGACCGCGAGGTCGGCGACCGCCAGCACGTCCTTGTCGTCGAGGTCGGGCGCGATCTTCACGAGCAGCGGCACGCCGACGTCGTCCGCGCGGCGCTTGACGGCGCCGAGCAGCGGTTCGAGCCGCTCGACCGCCTGCAGGTCGCGCAGGCCCGGGGTGTTGGGCGAGGAGACGTTGACCACCAGGTAGTCGGCGTACGGCGCCAGCAGGGTCGCGCTCTTCTCGTAGTCGCCGACGGCGGCGTCGTCCGGCACGGCCTTGGTCCTGCCGATGTTGATGCCGACCGGCACCGGGAACGGCCCCCGGGCCCGCCGGCGCGCGAGCCGCTCGGCCACGGCCTCCGCGCCGTCGTTGTTGAAGCCCATCCGGTTGACGATCGCCCGGTCCGCGGGCAGCCGGGCCAGTCGCGGCCGCGGGTTGCCGGGCTGGGGCTCGCCGGTGACGGTGCCGACCTCGACGAACCCGAACCCGAGCGCCGCGAGCGCGTCGATGCCGACGGCGTTCTTGTCGAACCCCGCCGCGAGCCCGAGCACGCCCGGGAAGTCGATGCCCATCACCCGGGTCGTGGTCTCGACTCCGCTCGACCACCTGGAGGAGCGGAGTCGGGACCACGCGCCGGTCACCGGCCGCGCGGCCCGGATCGCCCGGAAGGCGAGGCCGTGCACGGTCTCCGCGTCGGTCCGGGTGAGCACCCGGTCGAACACGTGGTGGTAGAGGGTCACCGGCTCTCGTCCCGGCCGGCCGCCCAGTCCTGCAGCGACCGCACCCCGATGCTGGTGGCGCGCATGGCCTCGATCCCCTGGACCGCGGCGCCCAGGCCCTGCACCGTGGTGATGCACGGGATGTTGGTCAGGATCGCGGCGGTGCGGATCTCGTAGCCGTCCAGGCGAGGCGATCCACCACCGCTGCTGGTGCCGTGCGGGGTGTTCACCACCAGGTCGACCTCCCCGTCGAGGATGCGGCCGACGATGGTCGGCTCCCCGTCCTGCGAGTCGCCCTCGCTGTGCTTGCGCACGACCGTGGCCGAGACGCCGTTGCGGCGCAGCACCTCGGCGGTGCCCTTGGTGGCCAGGATCTCGAAGCCGAGGTCGGCCAGGCGCTTCACCGGGAAGACCATCGTGCGCTTGTCGCGGTTGGCCATCGAGACGAAGACCCGCCCGGTCAGCGGCAGCGAGCCGTACGTCGCGGTCTGGGCCTTGGCGAAGGCCCGCCCGAAGTCGCTGTCGAAGCCCATCACCTCGCCGGTGGAGCGCATCTCCGGCCCGAGGATCGCGTCGACCGTCTTGCCGTCGATGGTCTTGAACCGGTTGAACGGCATCACGGCCTCCTTGACCGCGATCGGCGCGCCGTCGGGCAGGTGGCCGCCGTCGCCGTGGGCCGCGAGCAGCCCCTCGTCGCGCAGGCTCTTGATGCTCTCGCCGAGCATCACCCGGGCGGCGGCCTTGGCCAGCGGCGTCGCCGTGGCCTTGGAGACGAACGGCACCGTGCGGCTGGCCCGGGGGTTGGCCTCGAGCACGTAGAGCACGTCGGACCCGAGCGCGAACTGGATGTTCAGCAGCCCGCGGACGCCGACACCGCGCGCGATCGCCTCGGTGGCCACCCGGATCCGGTCGATCTCCTCCTGGCCCAGCGTGATCGGCGGCAGCGCGCAGCTGGAGTCGCCGGAGTGGATGCCGGCCTCCTCGATGTGCTCCATCACGCCGCCGAGGTAGAGGTCCTGGCCGTCGTAGATCGCGTCGACGTCGATCTCGACCGCGTCGTCGATGAACCGGTCGACCAGCACCGGGTGCTCCGGACTGATCTCGGTGGCCCGCTGGATGTAGCCGTGCAGGGAGTCGTCGTCGTAGACGATCTCCATGCCGCGGCCGCCCAGCACGTACGACGGACGCACCAGCACCGGGTAGCCGATCCGCGCCGCGATCGACTGAGCCTCGGGGAACGACGTCGCCATGCCGTGCTTGGGAGCGTTCAGCCCTGCCTCGGCGAGCACCCGGCCGAAGGCGCCGCGCTCCTCGGCGAGGTGGATCGCCCCGGGCGGCGTGCCGACGATCCGCACGCCGGCGTCCTCGAGGCCCTGCGCGAGGCCGAGCGGGGTCTGGCCGCCGAGCTGGCAGATCACACCCGCGATCGGGCCGGCCTTGCTCTCGGCGTGCACGATCTCGAGCACGTCCTCGAGCGTGAGCGGCTCGAAGTACAGCCGGTCGGAGGTGTCGTAGTCGGTGGAGACGGTCTCGGGGTTGCAGTTGACCATCACGGTCTCGTAGCCGACCTCGTGCAGCGCCATGCTCGCGTGCACGCAGGAGTAGTCGAACTCGATGCCCTGCCCGATCCGGTTGGGCCCGGAGCCGAGGATGATCACGGCCTCCCGCTCGCGCGGCGCGACCTCGGTCTCCTCGTCGTAGGAGGAGTAGTGGTACGGCGTGCGCGCCGCGAACTCGGCCGCGCACGTGTCGACCGTCTTGTAGACCGGGCGGACGCCGAGCGCGTGCCGGACGCCGCGGACGACGTCCTCCTTCATGTCGCGCATCCGGCCGATCTGCGCGTCGGAGAAGCCGTGCCGCTTGGCCAGCCGCAGCATCGGCGGGGTGAGCTCGTCGGCCTCGATGACCTCGAGCGCGATCTCGTTGATCAGGCACAGCTGGTCGACGAACCACGGGTCGATGCCGGTGGCGTCGAAGACCTCCTCCGGCGTCGCGCCGGCCCGCAGGGCGTCCATCACCTTGCGCAGGCGGCCGTCGTGCGGGGTGCTGATCTCCGCCAGCAGGGCGTCCTTGTCGAGCTCGACCTGGTCGTGGCTCCAGCCGAACACCGCGTCCTTGCTCTCCAGGGAGCGCAGCGCCTTCTGCAGCGCCTCGGTGAAGTTGCGCCCGATCGCCATCGCCTCGCCGACCGACTTCATGTGCGTGGTCAGCGTCGGGTCGGCCGCCGGGAACTTCTCGAAGGCGAACCGCGGCACCTTCACCACCACGTAGTCCAGCGTGGGCTCGAAGCTCGCCGGGGTCTCCTTGGTGATGTCGTTGGGGATCTCGTCGAGGGTGTAGCCGATCGCCACCTTGGCCGCGATCTTGGCGATCGGGAAGCCCGTCGCCTTCGACGCCAGGGCGCTGGAGCGCGAGACGCGGGGGTTCATCTCGATCACGATCACGCGGCCGTCGGCGGGGTTCACCGCGAACTGGATGTTGCAGCCGCCGGTGTCGACGCCCACCGAGCGGATGATCCCGATCGAGAGGTCGCGCAGGTGCTGGTACTCGCGGTCGGTCAGCGTCATCGCCGGCGCGACGGTGATCGAGTCGCCGGTGTGCACGCCCATCGGGTCGAGGTTCTCGATCGAGCAGACGATCACCACGTTGTCGGCGGTGTCGCGCATGACCTCGAGCTCGTACTCCTTCCAGCCGATGATCGACTCCTCGAGGAGCACCTCGGTGGTCGGGCTCGCGGCGAGGCCGGCGCCGGCGATGCGGCGCAGGTCGTCCTCGTCGTAGGCCATCCCCGAGCCGGTGCCGCCCATGGTGAAGCTGGGCCGCACCACCATCGGCCAGCCGAGGTCCTTGGACGCCTCGAAGCAGTCCTCGAGGGTGTGGCACACGGCCGAGCGCGCGCACTCGCCGCCGAGCTCCTCGACGATCGCCTTGAACGACTCGCGGTTCTCGCCGCGGTTGATCGCCTCGATGCTCGCGCCGATCAGCTCCACGCCGTACTTCTCCAGGACGCCGGCGGCGTCGAGGGCCATCGCGGTGTTCAGCGCCGTCTGGCCGCCGAGGGTCGCGAGCAGCGCGTCGGGGCGCTCCTTCTCGATGACCTTCTCGACGAACTCCGCGGTGATCGGCTCGACGTACGTCGCGTCGGCGAACTCGGGGTCGGTCATGATCGTGGCCGGGTTGGAGTTCACCAGGATCACCCGCAGGCCCTCGGCCTTGAGCACCCGGCAGGCCTGGGTGCCGGAGTAGTCGAACTCGCAGGCCTGGCCGATGATGATCGGCCCGCTGCCGATGACCAGGACGCTCTCGATGTCGGTGCGCTTCGGCATCAGGCCACCGTCCCGTCGGTCGAGCGTTGAGCTGTCGAGACCCCATCAGGTCCACGAACCTGTCGAACAGGTAGGCCGCATCGTGCGGCCCGGCGGCCGCCTCGGGGTGGTACTGCACCGAGAAGCTGAGCAGCTTGCCGTCGGCGTCACGCAGCTCGAGGCCCTCGACGACGTCGTCGTTGAGGCAGACGTGGCTGACGCTCACCTCGCCGTACGGCGTGCTGGTGGTCCCCTCGAGCGGGGCGTCGACGGCGAACCCGTGGTTGTGCGCGGTGACCTCGACCTTGCCGGTGGTGCGGTCCATCACCGGCTGGTTGATGCCGCGGTGGCCGTACTTGAGCTTGAAGGTGCCGAAGCCGAGCGCGCGGCCGAAGAGCTGGTTGCCGAAGCAGATCCCGAAGTAGGGCAGGCCGCGCTGGAGCGCCTGCTGGAGCAGCTCGACCTGGGCGGTCGTGGCCGCCGGGTCGCCCGGGCCGTTGGAGAAGAACAGCCCGTCGGCGCTGGACCGCGAGCACGTCCTCGATCGAGGAGGTGGCCGGCAGCACGTGCACCTCGATGCCGCGCTCGCTCATCATCCGGGGCGTGTTGGCCTTGATGCCGAGGTCGAGCGCGGCGACCGTGAATCGCTTCTCGCCGACGGCCGGGACGACGTAGGTCTCCGGCGTGGAGACGTCGGAGGAGAGCTCGGCACCGGCCATCTCGGCGGAGCCCAGCACCCGCTCCAGCAACGCCTGCGGGTCGGACTCGGTGGTGGAGATGCCGACGCGCATGGCGCCGCGCTCGCGCAGGTGCCGGGTCAGCGCGCGGGTGTCGATGCCGCTGATGCCGACGACCCCCTGGTCGTGCAGCTCGTCGCCGAGGCCGCGGCGCGAGCGCCAGCTCGACGGGACCCGGGCGGGGTCGCGCACGACGTACCCGCTCACCCAGATCTTGCGGGACTCGGGGTCCTCGTCGTTCATGCCGGTGTTGCCGACGTGCGGCGAGGTCATCACCACGATCTGGCGGTGGTACGACGGGTCGGTGAGCGTCTCCTGGTAGCCGGTCATCCCGGTGGAGAAGACGGCTTCGCCGAAGGTCTCGCCGGGGGCGCCGAAGGCCTCGCCGGAGAAGGTGCGGCCGTCCTCGAGGACGAGGATCGCGGGTGCGTGGTGTCGCCGTGCAGATGGAACAGAGCTGCGACACGCAGTGGCACGTCGTACCTCCTTCTCCGCCTCACGGGACGGATCGTTAAAGGATGCCGATCGCCGCCGACCCTATCAGCGGCGATCGGCTCGCGGAGGCGTCACCCCGCCGACGCGGACACCCTCTCCAGCTTGGCCGGCACGTGGCGCAGCAGGGACCACGCGGTCCAGCTCAGCGCGACCAGCTCCAGCAGCAGCGGGACGAGCTCGCCGCCCGGCAGCGACGGCACCAGCTCGCCCACGAAGAACGCGATCGTCAGCAGCAGCGCCGGCAGCGGCACGAAGCCCGCCCGGTGGCCGGCGACGGCGAACAGCACCAGCGCCACCGGAGCCGCCATCAGCAGCGGCAGCACGGCCGGCCCCGCAGCGGAGTCGAGCTGGTCGACCACATCGGCGGCCTGGTGCTGCGGCAGGGTGTGCGACAGCGACGAACAGCCAGTGGTGCATGGCGATCAGGGCCATCCCGAGGGTCCCGAGCACGCCGAAGACCACTCCGGCGTTGGCCACGCCCCGGCCCCGGCCGCGGGTCTGCCCGGCGAAGGCGAGGACGACGGCGGCGAACAGCGCACCGGCGAGCAGCTCGACCCAGCCCAGGATCCTGACCTCGCCCACGTGCCCGGGGAGCTGGCCCAGCTGCACGGTGGCCGACGCCGCGTCGTCGAAGGGGTCGAGCGGTCCGGTCGCCAGCAGGGCGAGGACGAGCGCCGGCATGGACAGGGCCCCGACGACGTGGCGCAGCCGGGGCGGACCCCCGTGGTCGGTCCCGGGTGCCGGGCGGGTCTCGCGGTGCGGTGGTGGCGGGGTCGGGCTGGAGGGTGGTCATGGGGTGCTCCCTTCGAGCGGTCGGTGCGCCGACGCTAGGAAGCCGGGCGGGTCCGGCGCGTCCTGCCTGACGGCGGACCCGGTGGACCTGCGGGGCGACTCGTGGCCGGCACCGCGTACTCCCGCGCGACGAGCGGCGTACTCCGCGCGAACGACGACAACGGCAGCGCCGGCAGACCTATCGTCGGCGCATGAACCGCGAGCTGCGCCTCGTCGTCGTCGACGTCGCCCTGGTGCTGCTGGTCCTCGGCTTCAGCCTCGCCGAGGTGCTCAGCGGCCAGGTGCCGGGACCGCTCTGGGCCGCGATCGTCTCCGCGTTCGGCTTCAGCCTGCCGCTCCTCGGCGTCGTCAGCACCCGTGGGCGGTGCTGGTCGTCGTCTACGCCATGCTCGTGTTCTGCGTTGCTGCGGATGTCTCGACCTACCAGTACATGGGCTCGGTGATCGGCTGCGTGGTGGCGCTCGGCACCCTCGCGGCGCACACCGAGCTGGTGCCGTCGTTGTTCGCCCTGGTGGCGGCGTACGCCGTGCTGCTGCTGACGGCGCTGACCGACCCCGGCGGCTGGCTGTGGGGCGGCTTCATCGTGGGCGCGGTGTGGATCGGCGGCCGGATGCTGCGCCAGCACCGGCTGCTCATCGAGCGGCTGCGCAGCACCGCAGCCGAGCTCGAGCGGTCGCGGGCACTCGCCGAGGACGCCGCGGTCACGCGGGAACGCACCCGGCTCGCCCGCGAGCTGCACGACGTGATCGCCCACTCGGTCAGCGTGATGGTGGTGCAGGCAGGAGCGGCAGAGCGGATGCTGGCGATCGACCCCGAGCGGGCGACCAGGGCACTCGGGTCGGTGCAGGCGACCGGCCGCGAGGCGCTCTCCGAGCTGCGACACCTGCTCGGAGTGCTGCGCACCGACGCTCCCGCCGGTCGACGGGCAGCTCGAGCCGCAGCCGGGCCTCGAGGACCTCGACCGGCTCGCCGGGCAGCTGCGCGAGACCGGGCTCGACCTCTCGGTGACCCGCACCGGCGACGTTCGCCCCCTCGGCCGGGGATCGAGCTCGCGGCCTTCCGGATCCTGCAGGAGGCGCTCACCAACGTGCTCAAGCACGGGCACGCCCGGCGGGCCGCCGTCGAGATCTGCTACGGCCCCGAGCGGTCTGGCGATCTCTGTCGTCGACGACGGCACCGGCGGCGAACCGCTGGTGCACGGCTCGGGCAACGGGGTGCGCGGGATGACCGAGCGGGCCGCGATGTACGGCGGGACGCTGGAGGCCGGGCCGCGGCCCACCGGCGGGTACGCCGTCCGCGCCGAGCTGCCGATCGCCGCGGTCTCCGCATGACGATCCGCGTCGCCGTGGTCGACGACCAGGCGCTCGTCCGTGGTGGGTTCTCGATGATCCTCGAGGCCGAGCCGGACCTCGAGGTGGTCGGCGAGGCGGGCGACGGGCAGGAGGCGCTCGAGCTGTGCGCACGCAGCTCGCCCGACGTGGTGCTGATGGACGTCCGGATGCCGGTGATGGACGGGGTGCAGGCGACCCGGCTGCTCACCGGGCAGTCCCCGCGCGGGTGCTGATCCTGACCACCTTCGACCTCGACGAGTACGTCTTCGACGCCCTGCAGGCCGGCGCCAGCGGCTTCCTGCTCAAGGACGTGCCGGCCACCGAGCTCGCCCACGCCGTACGCACCGTCGCGGCCGGCGACACCCTGCTGGCGCCGGCGATCACCCGGCGGCTGGTCGAGGAGTACCTGCGCCGACCTGCTCCCGGACGCCCCGACCCCCGGCTCGAGCGGCTCACCGAGCGCGAGCTCGAGGTGCTGGTGCTGCTGGCCCGCGGCCGCTCGAACGCCGAGATCGCCACCGACCTGTTCGTCTCCGAGACGACGGCCAAGACCCACGTGAGCCGGATCCTGGCCAAGATCGGCGCACGCGACCGGGTCCAGGCGGTGGTGACGGCGTACGAGTCGGGGCTCGTCTCCCCCGGCGCCCGCTGACCAACTCAGCCGTCGGTCGTATCCGCGCCGGCGGTCGGCTGCCTCCTCCAGGAATCCCAGCTCCAGGAGGAACGCCATGACCATCACCGACCTGCACCACCCAGCCGCACCCGATCCAGTGCATCGTCCCGCCGTACGTGCTCGAGTCCATCGCCCGCCACGGCAACCGGCAGCAGCGCACCCGCGCCCGCGCCTCGCTGGCGTCGATCGCCACGGTGCACGCCAGCTCGCGTCCCGCGCAGCTCGCGACCGGCACGCTCGTTCGTCGAGGCCGCTCCGATGGTGCCCACCAAGCACCGCGAGATCTACACCTCCAAGCACACCGACGACCTGCCCGGCACGCTGCTCCGCGTCCGAGGGGGACGGCCCGGTCACCGACGTCGACGCCAACCGCGTCTTCGACGGGTTCGGCGCCACCTGGGACCTCTACTTCGAGGTCTACGGGCGCAACTCCTACGACGGGCACGGCGCCCCCCTGATCGGGTCGGTGCACTACCTCAACGGCTACGACAACGCGTTCTGGAGCGACGACGACGGGCAGATGGCCTTCGGCGACGGCGACGGCCAGCTGTTCAACAGCTTCACCGTGTCCGTCGACGTGATGGGCCACGAGCTCACCCACGCGGTGACGAGCCGTACGTCGGGGCTCGTCTACCAGGACCAGTCCGGCGCCCTCAACGAGCACGTCTCCGACGTCTTCGGGTCGCTGGTCAAGCAGCGGGTGCAGCAGCCGCCGCAGACCGCGGACCAGGCCGACTGGCTGATCGGCCAGGGCCTGCTCGCCGCGGGCGTCAACGGCGTCGCGCTGCGCTCGATGAAGGCACCCGGCACGGCGTACGACGACCCGGTGCTCGGGCAAGGACCCGCAGCCGGACACCATGGCCGACTTCGTCGCACACGACGGACGACAACGGCGGCGTGCACACCAACTCCGGCATCCCGAACAAGGCGTTCTACCTCTTCGCCACCGCGCTCGGCGGCTTCGCCTGGGAGCAGCGCCGGGATGGTCTGGTTCGCCACCTGCACCGACGGCACGCTGCCCTCGGACGCCAGCTTCCAGACCTTCGCCGACCACACCACCGACCACGCCTACGAGCTGTTCGGCCACGACGTCGCGCAGGCCTGCGCCACGGCCTGGGCCGGCGTCGGCATCACGGTCACGACGGTGCGCCACGTCGACCACACCCAGGGCCGCACCCAGGCACCGCCGATCGCGGGCAACCCCTCCGGCTACACCTTCGTCGCGCCGGGATCGGGCGAGGAGGACCCCTGCGTGGTCTACCGCGGCGTCGACTCGCACGTGTACGGCGCCTGGCGCTCGCCGCGTGCGCTCGGGCTCGACGACCTCACCACGCTGGCCGGAGCACCGTTGGCCATGTACGACCCGGTGGGCTACGTCTTCGACCAGGTCGGCATGCAGAACGCCTCCTACGTCGGGGTCGACAGCCACCTGCACGGGCTCTACTGGAACTTCGGCGCGGTCGGCCACGACGACCTGAGCAACCTGTCCGGGGTCTTCCCGACGGGGACGCCGGCGGCGTACATCTCCCCGCCGTACGGCATGCAGAACCTGGTCGTCCGACGCGGCCGGCGGTCTCAAGACGCTGTGGTGGAACACCGGGCCGGTCGGTGTCGACGACACCACCGGGCTCGCCGGAGCCCCCTCGCCGGCCGAGGACGTCGCGGCGTACTTCTCCTCGAACGACGCCACCGCCAACGTCGTCTACCGGACCACCGACGGGCACCTGCACCAGCTCTGGTGGGCCCAGGGCCCGGTCGGGCACGGCGACCTCACCGAGGTGGCCGGCGGCGCTCCCCTGGCCGCGGGCAAGCCGGCGGCGTACTTCCAGGACACCGACGCGACCCACCACGTGATCTACCGGGGCCAGGACGGCCACCTCTACGAGATGTGGTGGCAGGGCCCGTCGGCCCCGGGCGTGGGCGACCTGACCGATGCCGCCGGGCGGTGCGCCGCTCGCCAGCGACGACCCGTACGCCTACTTCCAGACCACGACGGCACCCACCACGTCATCTACCGCAGCAGTGACGGGCACCTGCACGAGCTGTGGTGGTCGGCGGGGTCGTCGGCGTGGGCCACGGCGACCTGATGGTCGTCTCCGACGCGCCCCCGGCGGCGCTCGGGCACCCCGGGCGGCTACCTCACCGCGGCCGGCATCCGAGCAGCACGTGTTCTACCGCGGGGCCGACTCCCACCTCCACGAGCTGGCCTGGAGGTAGCCCGGGCTCGGACACGGCGCACAGGTCATTCCGAGAGTTTCCGTACGCGACACGCAGGGCAGTGGCGTACGGAAACTCTCGGAATGTCGAGCGAGCGAGCGCCTGCTCAGACCAGCGCGCCGTCGAGCACCGTCGGGGTGCCGCGGAAGACCGTGGCCACGACCGCGCCGGTGAGCTTGCGCTCGTGCCAGGGGTTGTTGCGCGAGAGCGAGGCCGAGCGGTCCTTGTCGACCACGACGACGGCCGCCGGGTCGACCAGCGTGACGTGGGCCGGCTGGCCGACCGCGAGCGTGCCGCCCTGACCCTGCCAGGCCGGCGATCCGCGCCGGGGTCTGCGACATCACCCGCGCGACGTCGGCCCAGGTCATCGCCCCCGAGGTGACCATCACCTCGCTGACCACGGAGAGCGCGGTCTCGAGGCCGACCATCCCGAAGGCGGCGTCGACGAACGCGTGCTCCTTGTCGTGGCGCGCGTGCGGCGCGTGGTCGGTGGCGACGGCGTCGATGGTGCCGTCGGCGAGCGCGTCGCGCAGCGCCGCGACGTCCTCGTCGGGACGCAGCGGCGGGTTGACCTTGTACGTCGGGTCGTAGCCGGCCAGGAGGTCCGTGGTCAGCAGCAGGTGGTGCGGGGTGACCTCGGCCGTGACGTCGATGCCCTGGGCCTTGGCCCAGCGGAGCACCTCGACCGACCCGGCGGTGGAGACGTGCGCGACGTGCAGCCGGCTGTCCGGTGTGGCGCGCGAGCATCACGTCGCGCGCGACGACGGTCTCCTCGGCGATCCCCGGCCAGCCCGGCAGCCCCAGCCGCCCGGAGAGCTCGCCCTCGTGGCAGCACGCGGTGGAGCCGGCGAGGTGCGGGTCCTGGGAGTGCTGGGAGATCGACCCCGCCGAAGCGCGCGGACGTACTCCAGGGCGCGCCGCATCACCCGCGGGTCGGCCACGCACCGGCCGTCGTCGGAGAAGACCCGGACCTTCGCGCGCGAGCGGTGCATCAGGCCGAGCTCGGCGAGCTCCTCGCCGGCCAGCCCGCGCGTCACCGCCCCGACCGGCTGTACGTCGACCAGGCCGGCCGCGCGGCCGAGGGCGAGGACGTGCTCGGCGGCCTCGGCGGTGTCGGTGACCGGCGAGGTGTTGGCCATCGCGAGGACCGCGGTGTAGCCGCCCAGCGGCCGCGGCCCGCGAGCCGGTCAGCACCGTCTCGGCGTCCTCGCGGCCGGGCTCGCGCAGGTGGGTGTGCAGGTCGACGAGCCCCGGGAGCGCGACGAGCCCGTCGGCGTCGATGACCGGTCGGCGTCCGGCCGGGCTGCCTCGTCGACGAGGACTCCCCCGTCGACGTACAGGTCGCGGGGCTCCTCGCCCAGCACCGAGGCTCCCTTGATGACGAGCTGGCTCACTCCGCGTCGTTCCCTTCTCCGGCGAGCAGGTGGTAGAGCACCGACATCCGCACCGCGACCCCGGCCGAGACCTGGTCGAGCACGGCCGACTGGGCGGCGTCGGCGGCGTCGGCGGCGATCTCGAGACCGCGGTTCATCGGCCCGGGGTGGCAGATCGGGGCGTCGGGCTTGAGCAGCGCCGAGCCGGTCGCGGGTCAGCCCGTAGCCGACGGTGTACTCGCGGGCGCTGGGGAAGTAGCCGCCGCTCATCCGCTCGCGCTGCACGCGCAGCATCATCACGGCGTCGGCCTCGGGCAGCACCTCGTCGAGGTCGTGCGAGGTGGCGAAGCCGGCGTCCTTGGACCAGGCGGTGACGCCCGCCGGCATCAGCGTGGGCGGCGCCACCACGGTGACCTGGGCGCCGAGCTTGGCCAGCAGCAGCAGGTTGCTGCGGAAGACCCGGCTGTGGGTGAGGTCGCCGACGATCACGACGTGCTTGTCCTCCAGCGACCCGAGCCGCCGCTCGCAGCGTGTAGGCGTCGAGCAGGGCCTGCGTCGGGTGCTCGTGCATGCCGTCGCCGGCGTTGATCACGACCGCGTCGGTCCACTGGCTCACCTGCTGGGCGGCGCCGCTGGCCATGTGGCGGATCACCAGCCCGTCGACGCCCATCGCCGCGACGGTGAGCACGGTGTCGCGCAGGCTCTCGCCCTTGCTGACGCTGGAGCCCTTCGCCGAGACGTTGATGACGTCGGCGGAGAGCCACTTGCCGGCGATCTCGAAGGAGGAGCGGGTGCGGGTGGAGTCCTCGAAGAACAGGTTCACCACGGTGCGGCCGCGCAGCGCGGGCAGCTTCTTGACCGAGCGGCGCTGCACGTCGTGCATCTCGGCGGCGGTGTCGAACAGGGTGCGGACGTCGTCGACGCCGAGGTCGTCGATGGAGAGCAGGTGCTTGTTCATCGCGGTCGCTCCTTCCGGGTGGTCGGCGATGCGCACCTCGTCGTACCCGTCGGACTCCTCGAGCCGGACCATCACTCGCTCGCTCGCGCGCGCTGGGCAGGTTCTTGCCGACGTGGTCGGCGCGGATCGGCAGCTCGCGGTGGCCGCGGTCGACGAGGACGGCGAGGCGTACGGCGCCCGGCCGGCCGAGGTCGTTCATCGCGTCGAGGGCCGCGCGGACGGTGCGGCCGGAGAAGAGCACGTCGTCGACGAGCACGACCACCTTGCCGTCGACTCCGCCGGGCGGCATCTCGGTGTGGTGCGGGCCGCGGGTCGGGTTGGCGGCGCAGGTCGTCGCGGTACATCGTCGCGTCGAGCGTCCCGACCGGCACCTGCACGCCCTCGACCTTGGCGATCCGGTCGGCGATGCGGCGCGCGAGGTGGACGCCGCGGGTCGGGATGCCGAGCAGGACGAGGTCCTCGTGGCCCTTGTTGCGCTCGAGGATCTCGTGGGAGATGCGGGTCAGCGCCCGGGAGATGTCACGGGCGTCGAGGACGCTCTGTCCTTCTCTGGGTCCTTCTCGGGCGCTCACCGACGGGAGCACCCACGTCGGGAGTTGACGCAGCAGGCACGGACACCGGACCTCCTTCTCCGCCTCTCGGGACGGCTCGTTAAAGGATGTCGATCGCCCCGACCTTAACAGCCGCGGCCGACACCAGCATGACCACGACCAGCGTGCCGCCGTGCACGTCGCGAGCGGCGAGCAGGACGAGCGCGCAGAGGCCGCAGAAGGTCGGGCCGAGCGATCGCGTCACCAGACAGGCCCTACCAGCCCGCACACCGCTCATCCGAGTCGGAGCCGCCAGCGCGAGATCTCGCGCTGCCAGTAGTGCCCGAAGACCTGGCCGACCAGCCCACCTTCCGACGTATCGCCGCCAGCCAGCCGCCTCCTGCACGAGCAGGCCACCGGCCGTGACGACCGCGACCGTGATCGTCAGCCAAGGAAGGCTGTTCGCCCGAGACCTGCGCACGCGCCGAGGGTACGGCGCTGAGAGGATCGCGCCGTGCGCACACATCGGGGACTGGCCGGCGTCCTCGCGGTGCTGATGGCCACCGGGCTGGGCGGCCAACCACTTCGCCGCGGTCATCCCGGTGCTGGCGGACGAGGAGGGGCTCTCCGCCGCCCTGCTCGACGGCGTGTTCGGCATCTACGCGCTCGGCCTGCTGCCGGGACTGTTCGCGGGCGGGGCGCTGTCCGACCGGCTCGGCCGGCCCCGCGTGGTGCTGCCCGGGGCCCTGCTCGCCGCGGCCGGCACCGCCACGCTGCTGGTCTCCCACGAGCCCGCCGGCCTGCTGGTCGGGCGCCTCGTGGTCGGGCTCGGCGCCGGACTGACCTTCGGCGCGGGCACCGCCTGGGCCGCCGACCTCGGCGGCACGCAGGGCACCGTCCTCGCCGGGGTCTTCCTCACCTCCGGCTTCGGCATCGGCCCCCTCGTCTCGGGCCTGCTGGCCCAGTGGGCGGCGTACCCGCTGGAGACGCCGTTCGTCGTCTCCCTCGCGCTGTCCCTGGTCGCCGTGCTGCTCGCGGTGGCCTGGGCGGTGCCACGGTCGGGCGACGCCGGGAGCGCGAGCGGCGCCGGCGAGGGCCGCGCCGCCGGCTCGAGCCGCGCCGCCCTGGCCTGGTCCCTGCCGGTCGGGCTGCTCGTCTTCGCCAGCGTCATCATCACGATCACGACGCTGCCCGCCCGCCTGCCCTCGCGGTACGACGGCCCGGCGCTCGTCGGTGTCAGCGCGGCGCTGTCGCTGTCCTTCGGCATCGCCGTCCAGGCCCTCGCCCGCAGCCGCGGGTGGGGTCCGCGGGCCGGCGTCGCCGGCGCCGTCTTCTCGGCCTGCGGCTTCGGCGTCGCCGCCCTGGCCGGCGAGCAGATCGGGATCGCGACGATGGTCGTGGTGTGCGCGCTGATGGGGCTGTCCTACGGCCTGTGCCTGCGCGAGGGACTGCTCGACGTCGAGACGCTGGCGCCGGGCGACCAGCGCGGCCTGCTCACGGGCGTCTTCTACGTGGTGACCTACATCGGGTTCGGGCTGCCGCTGCTGCTGGTGCTCGTGCAGCCCGCCCTGGGCGCCTCGGCGCCGCTGGTCGTCTGCGCCGTCGTCGCCGCGCTCGTGGCGGCGACCCGGACCGCCCAGGTGCGCCGGGGTCACCCGGCGCGCTGACCCCTCACTCGGGGATCGGCGGCCCCACGACCTCGAGCCCGTAGCGCGGCCCCACCTCGACCCACTTCGGGATCTCGACCTCGGGCGTCTGCCCGTCGTCGCCGGGCAGTCGCATCTCGGCGGCCGGGATCCCGACCTCGTCGTAGAGGTGCAGGATGCCGGCCGGGGTGGTCAGCGCGAGGATCTTCGCCGGCTTGTCGCCGCGGATCCGGAAGGCGTGCGGCAGGTCCTGCGGGAGGTAGATGAAGCAGCCGTCGTACAGCTCGAAGTCCTCCTCGCCGGCGCGATAGCTCATCCGCCCCTCGAGCAGGTAGAACACCTCGGCCTCCTTGGAGTGGCGGTGCAGCGGCGTCGCGATGCCGGGCGGCTGGGTCACCAGCGCCACGCCCAGCCGGCCGTCACCGTCGTCCTTCTCCAGGAGGTGCTCGAAGAGCGAGCCCATCGCCCACGTCCCGCGACCGGTGCCCGGTTCCCTCATCACTGCGTGTGCCATGACTGCTCCTGAGTTTTGATCCGAAGCAACTTCGGATCAATTGCTAAGGTAGACCCCGTGGAGAGAGAGGTCAACCGTCGTCCGTACGACTCCCCCGTGCGCCGCGAGCGTGCGGAACGCACCCGCCGCGCCGTGCTCAAGGCCGCGCGCCGGCACTTCGACCGCGACGGGTACGCCGCCCGGGTCAGCGCCATCGCCAGGAGCGCCCGGGTCTCGGTCGACACCGTCTACACGACCGTCGGGCGGAAGCCGGAGCTCCTGCTCGCGGTGATCGACACCGTGCTGGGCTCCTCGGAGGACGCCGATCCCCGCGGAGCAGCGCGACTACGTCCGCGCCCTGACCGCGGCACCGACCGCCGAGGAGAAGCTGGAGATCTACGCCGCCGCGCTCGGCCGGCTGATGCCGCAGGTGGCTCCCCTGCAGGCCGCCCTGGCGCAGGCGTCGGTCGCCGAGCCCGAGTGCGCGCGCGTCTGGCGGCACCTCAAGGATCGCCGCGCCGCGAACATGCACCGCCTCGCCCAGGACCTGCGCGCCACCGGGCAGCTGCGCGACGACCTCTCCGACGACGACGTCGCCGACCTCGTCTGGGTCACCAACTCCCTCGAGCACTACACGCTGCTCGTCGAGCGTGGCTGGGACGCGGACCGCTACGCCGCCCACCTCGCCGACCTGTGGAAGCGGGTGCTCCTAGGGTGAGCGCATGGCCAGCGGAACCCAGACGGACCAGCCCACCGGAACCCAGCACAGCACCGAGGACCCCCGCAACGACGGCATCCTGATCTGGGTCAACGGCGAGCTGGTCCCCCGCGAGCGGGCGGTGGTCTCGGTGTTCGACTCCGGCTTCGTGCTCGGCGACGGCGTCTGGGAGGGGCTGCGCGTCAGCGGCGGCCACCCGGCGTTCCTCGAGCCCACCTCGACCGCCTCGAGGAGGGCGCCCGCGCGATCATGCTCGACCTCGGGATGAGCCGCGAGGAGCTCACCGAGGCGATCTACGCGACGCTGCGGGCCAACGAGATGACCGACGGCGTGCACGTGCGGCTGATGGTCACCCGCGGCGTGAAGTCCACGCCGTACCAGGACCCGCGCCTGACCATCGGCCCGGCGACCGTGGTGATCATCGCCGAGCACAAGGAGCCGCTGCCGTCGACGGTCACCGACGGGATCACCCTGTTCACCACGCACGTGCGCCGCGCCACCCCGGACACGCTCGACCCGAAGCTCAACGCGCACAGCAAGCTCAACGACATCCAGGCGTGCATCCAGGCCTACACCGCCGGCGCCGACGAGGCGCTGATGCTCGACCCGCAGGGCTTCGTCGCGACCTGCAACAGCACCCACTTCTTCATCGTCACGCGGGCCGGCGAGGTGTGGACCTCCGACGGCCGCTTCTGCCTCGCCGGGATCACCCGCGCCAACGTGCTCGAGGTCTGCCGGGCCAACGCGCATCCCCGCGCGCGAGACGACGTTCAGCCTCACCGACGTCTACAACGCGGCCGAGGCGTTCGTGACCGGGACGTTCGCCGGCGTCGTGCCGGTCCGCTCGGTCGACGGGCGCACCATCGGCACCGGCGAGCGCGGGCCGGTCACGCATCGCCTCCAGGAGCTCTACCAGCGGCACGTCGCGGCCGACGTCGAGGCGCGGGTCGCCCGATGACGTCTGCGGGTGGCGATGTGGTCGGGCCCGCGGAACATCTCCACGGCGATGATGCGGGCCTGGGAGAACCGCCCCGACACCGTCGTCGTCGACGAGCCGTTCTACGCGGCGTACCTCGCCCGCGACCGGCATCGACCATCCCGGCCGCGACGAGGTGATCGCCTCCCAGCCGACCGATCCCGACGAGGTGGTGCGGCTGCTGCTCGCGGCGACGAGCTCGGCCCCGGTCCAGTACGGCAAGCAGATGACGCCACCACGTCGCTCGACGACATGTCGCTGGACTGGCTCGCGCGGCTTCCGCAACGTGCTGCTGATCCGCGACCCGGCGCGAGGTGGTGGCCTCCTACGTCCGCTCCCGCGAGGCGTGCGAGCCCGAGGACATCGGGCTGCTCCAGCAGGTGCGGCTGCTCGACGTGCTGCCCGAGGACACGCCCGTCGATCGACGCCGGCGACTTCCTGCGCGACCCGGAGGCTCACCTGCGCTGGCTGTGCGACTGGCTCGGCCTCGACTTCACCGACCGGATGCTGACCTGGCCCGCCGGCCCGCGCGACTCCGACGGGGTCTGGGCGCCGCACTGGTACGACGCCGTGAACCGCTCCACCGGCTTCGAGCCCTGGCACCCGCGCACCGTCGAGCTCACCGACCACGACGCCGCCGTCGCCGACGCCTGCCGCCCGGCGTACGAGCTCCTGCATGCCCGGCGGGTGGCTGTAGCGGCCGGGCCGGTCCCATGTAGCCGGCGCTCTCCCGAGGAAACTCCTGTGCGGGGCAGAAGTCGTCGCATGGGAATCAGCGCCTCAGCGACGAGGTCGTTCACCGCCACCTCGAGCGCCCGCTGGAGCGTCGGGTAGGCGTAGATCATCGAGCGGAGCTTCTCGGTCGGCACCTCGGCGTGCACGGCGGTGGTGAGCATGCCGAGGATCTCGCCGCCGGCCGGCGCCGACGACGTTCGCGCCGACGAGCACGCCGCGGTCGGCGTCCTCGACGAGCTTGATCAGCCCCTTCGCCTTGGCGATCCAGCCGCGGGTGCTGGCCGAGAGGTCCGTCGTGCCGACGCGGACGTTGAGCCCCTGCGTCCCGCGCCTGCTTCTCGGTCAGCCCGACGCCGCCGACCTCGGGGTCGGTGAAGGTGACGTGGGGTACGGCGCGGTAGTCCGCGGTCGGGCCGTCCTTGCCGAGGATGCTCGCGACGGCGATCGCCGACTGGTACATCGACATGTGCGTGAAGGCGCCGTGCCCGACGATGTCGCCGATCGCCCACAGCCCGTCGCCCGCGGACATCCGCTCGTCGGTCTCGATGCTGCGCGCGGAGGGGTCCAGCCCGACGGTCTCGAGGCCGACGTCGTCGAGGTTGGGCGTCCGGCCGGCCGCGACGAGCAGCTTGTCGACGGTGAGCTCCTGGTCGTCCAGGGCGACCGTGAAGTGCCCGTCGTCGTAGGACACCGTGCGAGATGGTCACGCCGCTGAGCACCTGGATGCCCTCCTCGGCGAAGACCTCGGCGATCAGCTCGCCGGCCTCCGGCTCGACCGGGCCGAGCATGTCGCGGGCCGACCTCGAGGACGGTGACGCGGACGCCGAACCGCGCCAGCGCCTGGGCCAGCTCGGCCCCGATCGGGCCGCCGCCGATGACGCGCGAGCGACGCCGGCAGCGTGTCGACGCGGAGCACGTCGCGGTTGGTCCAGAACGGGGTGTCGGCGAGCCCGTCGATCGGCGGGGTGGCGGGGCGGGTGCCGGTGTTCAGCACGACGCCCTTGCTCGCCTCGTAGGTCTCCCCGTCCACCTCGACCGTGCGCGGACCGGCGAGCCGGCCGTGGCCGCGCACGAACGTGACGCCGGCGTCCTCCAGCCGCTTCACCGCGACCGCGTCGTCCCAGTCGTCGGTCGCCTCGTCGCGGATCCGCGCGTGCACCGGCGCCCAGTCGGGTCGTACGTCGGCCGTGCCGGCGTTGCCCGGGATGCGACGACCGTCGGCGAGCAGGTCGGCCGCGCGGATGATCATCTTGCTCGGGATGCAGCCGAAGTAGGGGCACTCACCCCCCACCAGCCGCTCGTCGATCCCGACCACGTCGAGGCCGGCCTTCGCCAGCTCGGTCGCCGTCGCCTCCCCACCGGGGCCGAGTCCGATCACCACCACGTCGCACGTCTTCGCCATGGAGCTCAGTCAAGCAGGGGCGCCCGACCATGTAACGCGGTGTTGTCGACCGTTCGCACGGCGTACCGCTGTTCAGCGGCAATAACGCCGCGTTACATGGGTTCCGAGTCGATGGTCGTGACGATCGCGGTGACCGAGGGCCGGCGGGGTCGAGCCGAAGCCGAACCGCGGATCGGGGTCGACCGGGGCCAGCTCGCCGAGGTCGGTGCCCTGCCAGGTGCCGGACAGCGAGGTGACGCGGTGCAGGTCGGTGGCGCCGTAGTACTCCCGCCGCCCACCACCGGCGGTGCCGCGGGTCCGCACGCCGCGCAGCACCACTCGCGCGACCGGGTCGGTCACCGTCGTCCACCCGGGTGAGGTGGCCAGGGCGCGCGGCTGGGCGCGCAGCATCCAGCCCAGCGGCGTACGTCGACCCACCTCGAAGCGCAGCGTCAGCCCGGGGGCGGTGACGTGCCAGACGCGCTCCCCCGATCACGGCGACCGGCCCGACCACCGACCGGTCGAAGGAGTACGTCGCGGCGACGTAGTCCCCCACCTCCTCGCTCGGCGCCAGCCACACGCGCTCTCCGTCCGGCATCGCCAGCATCACGTCCGCGAAGGCGCCGAACGGGAGTCCGCGACCATCGCCCCACGACGATCCGCACCCCGCTCGTCGAGCCCGACGCCGGCGATCGCACCCTCGAACCGGTCGCGCGGCGGTCACCGGTCGAGGTGGCGCGAGCGGGCGAAGCAGAAGAGGCCGTAGCAGACGAAGCCCGCGCCGATGACGACGAGCACGACCGGGCCGCCCGGCGCCTGCAGCACCCGCTGCAGCGCCTGGTCGAGGCCGCCGCTCTTCGAGGAGTCGTGGTCGATCCCGGCGAGGACGAACAGGCCGCCGACCGCCCCGATGGCGACGCCCTTGGCGATGTAGCCGACCTTGCCCAGCACGATGTACGCCGCCCCGGAGGTGCCCACGAGGCTCGAGGTCTCGAGGTTCTCGGCGAACTTCTCGGTCCAGCCGCGCACGACCAGCGCGACGCCGTACCCGATGATCACCAGGCCGGCCGCGCCGACCAGCCACGGGCCGCCGGGCCAGCCCAGCACCTTCGCGGTCATCCCCTGCGAGCCGCCGCGAGGAGCCGGAGCCCGATCGCCACCTTGCAGCGCGGAGAGCCCGATGGCGCCGTACAGCACGGCCTTCGCCGCCGACATCAGTCGCTTGCGGACTCGCTCGGCGCCCTCGGCGTCGCGGTGCCCGAACACGGCCTCGACCACCCGCCACAGGACCAGGAGGAACATGCCCACCGCGATCGCCCAGACCAGGGCGATGCCGAACGGCTGCTGCGCGAGCTCGTGCATCGCGCCGGTGGTGCTGGCGTTCTTCTCGGTGTGCCCGAAGGCGAGCTGGACGGCCAGCCAGCCGAGCAGCAGGTGCACGACGCCGTACGCGACCAGCCCGACGCGTGCGATCACGTCGAGGGCGTCGCTGTCGCTCGGCCCGGTGTCCGAGCTCGTCGGCCTGGTCGGCCGCCTCGCTGGTGGCGTCGCTCACGAGGGAGTCGTACCCGTTCGGGGCTCACTCGAACACGAGCTCCTTGAACCACGACTCGGTCACGTAGTCCGTCTTCCAGCCCATCGAGTGGTAGAGCCCGTCGGCGCCGGTCGGTGAGTCGTCGTCGACCTCGAGGCCGACCCGGTCGCGGCCACGCTGGGCGGCGTCGGCGATCACCGTGTTCAGCAGCGACTTCGCGACGCCGCGGCCGCGGGCGTTGCGGTGCACGCCGATGTACTCGACGTACGTGCCCTCATGGCCCTCGGCGTTCTCCTGCAGCACCGTGCTGACCACCGCCCCGGCGGGCTCCTGCACACCGCCGTCGCCGGTCGACGAACGCCAGCCACCAGTGGTCCCACCGGTGGCCGGGGTCCTCGCGGAGGCGCTGGAGGAACTCCGGGAAGCTCTCGCGGTAGGAGTTGAAGTGGTCCTCGAACGACTTCTCGAGCATGTCGTGGACCGTCTGCAGGTCGACCGCCACGGGCAGGCCGTTCTCGTGGCTCTCCACCCGCCGGATCGTCACGCCCTCGCGCGGTCCCGGCAGCGACGTCGCCTCGTCGGGCGTGACCGGCCGCGTCATCTGCAGCCAGGTCCGGCGCTTGGTGTAGCCGGCCGCGGCGAGCCACTCCCGCTGCACGGTGTCCTCGGCGTACGGGCTCGCGTCGAGGCGGGTCTCGTTCACCTCGCGCAGCCGGCAGATCTCCTCGGCCTGCTCCTCGACGTAGGCGTAGGCCCAGGCGGCGACGGCGTCCTGCGTCGGGCGGTGCTCGATCGTGCGGTCGACGTAGACGTGCAGCATGGTGCGTCCGGCCGCCCGGTCGTGCACGACGACCCAGCCGCGGACCGCGCCGTCGGGGTCGAGCACGACCTGCTGGCGACGGGTCCACGAGGCGGCTCCCGCGACCTCGGACTCGACGGCGTCGCGGTCCACCGACGACGAGCCGGTCCACGGCTCCTTGTCGGCACCACGCAGGGCCACCACGGCAGGGAGGTCGTCGAGCTCGGGGGCACGCGAGGTCCAGCCGTCGGGCAGCTCGGGCAGAGCGCTCATCCGGCGAGGCTCGCGCGGTCGCGGACGATGTTGCCGAGCACGCCGTTGACGAAGGCCGGCGACTCGTCGGTCGACAGCTCGCGCACCAGGTTGAGCGCCTCGGAGACGGCCACGGCGTCCGGCACGTCGTCGACGTAGAGCACCTCGAAGGTCGCCAGGCGCAGCACGTTGCGGTCGACGGCCGGCATCCGGGCCAGCGACCAGCCCTTGGCGTACGACGCGATCACCTCGTCGAGCCTGGCGCGGTGCTCGTCGACCCCGTGCACCAGCGTCACGGTGTACTCGTTGACCGGGCCGGCCTCCGCCTGCTCCTCGAGGGCCTCGAGGGGTGAGCGCTGCCGCATCTCGGAGGCGTAGATCAGGTCCAGCGCCCGCTTGCGGGCCTTGGAGCGGGCGCTCATCGTCGCGTCGCGAACAGGAGGATCAGCTGCTGACGCGGCCGAGGTAGGACGAGTCGCGGGTGTCCACCTTGATCCGCTCACCGGTGGTGATGAAGAGGGGCACGGCGACGGTGGCCCCGGTCTCGACGGTCGCCGGCTTGGTGCCGCCGGTGGAGCGGTCGCCCTGGAGGCCGGGCTCGGTGTAGGTGACCTCGAGCTCGACGGAGGCGGGCAGCTCGATGTAGAGCACCCGGCCGTCGTTGGTGGCGACGATCGCCTCCTGGTTCTCGAGCATGAAGTTCGAGGCGTCGCCGACGATCTCCGGGCTGACCTCGAGCTGGTCGTAGGTGCCGGTGTCCATGAAGACGTAGGACGTGCCGTCGTTGTAGAGGTACTGCATCGTCCGCTTGTCGACGTTCGCCACCTCGACCTTGACGTCGGCGTTGAACGTCTTGTCGACGGTCTTGCCCGACTCGATGTTCTTCAGCTTGGTGCGCATCACCGCCCCGCCCTTGCCGGGCTTGTGGTGCTGGAACCAGATGACCTGCCACAGCTGGCCGTCGAGGTTGAGCACCATGCCGTTCTTCAGGTCGTTCGTCGTTGCCATGCGGAGTTCGCGCCTCACGTCGTGGGGAGTTGCCCGGTGGTGGACGGGCCAGCGGGTGAGTCTAGTACGCCGCTAGCGGGCTCCGGACCCAGTCGTCGGTCCGTGTCCACAGCCTCCCGGCGACAGCGGCGTCGCGCGCCTCCGGCGACGGATCCGCCGGCCCGCCGTCGCGGTGGTAGCCGCCCGGCACGGCGTCGGGCGACGTCGCACAGAAGACCGTCGTGCGAGCGCCCTCCTCGGGCGTGAGCAGCGCACGTCGTTCCACCGCGGCGAAGACCTTGCGCACCCGGGCGAGCACCGGCGCGGTCTCCAGGCCGCGGTCGGCGATGCGCGTGTAGACCGAGCCCGGGTGCAGCGAGTAGGCGTGCACGCCGAGCCCGCCGTACCTCCGCTCGAGCTCGGTGGTCTCGTGGATCAGCGCCAGCTTGGAGGTGCCGTACGCCGCCCACGAGTCGTACGGCGTGACGCCGTCGAACAGGGCCTCGTTGCTCCCCCGGGAGTGCAGCTTCGAGACCACGTTCACCACGCGCGCCTCCCCGTGCTCGCGGGCGGTCCTCGTGAGCAGGGGCAGCAGCGCGCGGGTCAGCTGGGCGGTGCCGAGGTAGTTGGTCCGCCAGTGGATCTCGTGGCCGTCGAGGAGCTGCGGCGACGTCCAGGTGCTGCGCAGGTCGAGGTGGATCCCGGCGTTGTTGACGAGGACGTCGAGGCGGTCGGTCGTCCCCTCCACCCACTCGACGAAGCCGGTCACGGAGGACACCGACGCCAGGTCGAGTGCGTGAGTGTCGCTGGAGGTGGCGACCGAGCGCGTGGTGGTCAGCACGCGGAACCCCTCCTGGCGCAGGAGCCGGGCCGTGGCCTCCCCCAGCGATCCCTCGCCCGCGCCGGTGACCAGGGCGGTGCGACCGCTCATGCGTGCCGCTTCCCGGAGCTCGCCTTCACGTCGGCGAAGAACGCCGCCATGTCGGGGCCGATCCGGGCGAGCTCGACGTACGGCACGCCGGCCGAGGACCCGTCGACGTAGGCGAAGTCCATCGCGCCGTCCATCATCGAGCCGCGCTGGACCACGGCGAGCCCGGCGGCCTCTGCGGCCGCGCACGCGACGTCGATGTCGTCCACCGCGAAGCAGACGTGGTGCATCCCCGGAGGCGAGGTGGCCAGGAACTCGGTGTAGATGCTCGTCCCCGACACCGGCTGGATGAGCTCGAGCTGGAGGTCGGCCGTGCCACCAGCGGCGTACGCCAGGGAGATGTGCGCAGTGAAGTCGGCGGGCTCGCCGTGCACCGTGCAGTCCTCCGGGCCGAACCGGACGTCGGGGATGCGCGTCCACGCGCCGACGCCGAACTGCTCCCCGAGCAGCTCCTCCGCCGCGGCGATGTCCTCGACCACCCAGGCGATCTGGATGATCGGTCCGCCGGCGATGCTCATCGGGCTCCTCGGGACGCCGGTCAGCGGGACAGGATCAGGCCGGACGTCGGCACGCCCGTGCCGGCGGTGACGAGGACGTGGTGCGCGTCCGGCACCTGGTTGACCGAGGTGCCGCGGAGCTGGCGCACCGCCTCGGCGATGCCGTTCATGCCGTGGATGTAGGCCTCGCCGAGCTGGCCACCGTGGGTGTTCAGCGGCAGCCGGCCGCCGATCTCGATGGCTCCGTCGGCGACGAAGCGCCGGCGCCTCGCCGCGGCCGCAGAAGCCGAGCTCCTCGAGCTGCATCAGCACGTACGGCGTGAAGTGGTCGTAGAGCACGGCGGTGTCGATGTCGTCGGTGCCGAGCCCGGACTGGCGCCACAGCTCGCGACCCACGACGCCCATCTCCGGCACGCCGATGTCGTCGCGGTAGTACGACGTCATCACGAACTGGTCGCCCGCACTCCCCTGTGCTGCTGCGGTGATCGTCGCGGCGGGCTGAGCGAGATCGGCAGCCCGCTCGGGCGTGGTCACGACGAGCGCCACCGCGCCGTCGCTCTCCTGGCAGCAGTCGAGCAGCCGCAACGGGTCCGCGATCATCCGCGACGACTGGTGGTCCTCGAGCGTGATCGGCCGCTCGAAGAAGAACGCGTTCGGGTTGGTCGCCGCGTGCCGCCGGTCCGCGACCGCGACCGCACCGAAGTCGGCCGAGGTGGCGCCGTACTCGTGCATGTAGCGCCGCGCCTGCATCGCCACGGTCGCGGCCGGCGTGGACAGCCCGTGGGGGTAGGTCCAGGCGTTGTCGAGGCCGTTGGTGTTCACCTGGGCCGCCGCCCAGCTGGACACCTGGCCGAAGCGCTGGCCGGACCGCTCGTTGAAGCCGCGGTAGCAGACCACCACGTCGGCGACACCCGTCGCGACGGCCATCGCCGCCTGCTGCACGGTCGCGCAGGCACCGCCGCCGCCGTAGTTGATCCGGCTGAAGAACCTGCAGGTCGCCCATGCCCAGCTCGCGCGCCAGCGCGATCTCGGCCGTCGTGTCCATCGTGAACGTGGTCAGGCCGTCGACGTCGGCCGCCGTCAGCCCGGCGTCGGCCAGTGCCGCGAGGGTGGCCTCGCAGGAGAGCTGGAGCTCGGAGCGCCCCGACTCCTTGGAGAACTCGGTGGCACCGATGCCGACGATCGCGGCCTTGCCGCTGAGCACGTTTCCGAGGCTCATCGGATGACCACCTTCGCGGTCACGTGGTCACCCAGCGGCGCCTTGCCGACGACGTCGATGGTGAGCACCCCGTCGGCGTCGTCGGTCACCTCGCCGGAGAAGGTCAACGTGTCGTAGGGGTGGGCCGGCGCACCGAGCCGCAGGGCGCAGGACCGGACGACGAAGTCCGGCCCGATCGCCTCGCGCGCCCAGTCGCCGACGTACTTCTGCACCAGTCCGGTCGTGGTGAGGATGTTGATGAAGATGTCCTTCGAGCCGTGCGACTGCGCGAGGTCGCGGTCGTGGTGCACGTCCTGGAAGTCGCGGGTGGCGAGCGCCGTCGACACGACCAGGGTCGGCGTGACCGGCAGCTCCCAGGTCGGCAGCGTCGTCCCCTTCACTGCTCGGCCGATCGAGCGGAGTCGAGATCCCAGATCGGCAGGGTGAGCTCGTCGTCGACCTCGTCCCAGCCGACGACGACCGGGTCGCCGATCGCGAGGTCCTCGGGGTTGCCGCGCACGTCGGCCACGAACCGCACCCCCTCCTCGAGGTCGACGAGCGCGATCGTCACCGGCAGCTCTCGCCCGGGCATCTGCGGCGCGTGGTGGACCAGGAAGGAGAAGATCGTGCCGCGACCGCTCGCGACGACGTACCCGCGGTCCATCGCGTGGCAGGACGGGCACACCGGCCCCGGCGGGTGCCGCAGCTCGCCGCAGGCGTTGCACGTCTGGAGCCGCAGCTCGCCCTGCTGGGTGCCCTCCCAGAAGAAGTCGGTGTCCTGGTTGCGGACCGGCCGGATGATCTGTGAGCGGTCGACGGCCGCCGTCGGCGCGTCGACCCGGCTTGAACTTCAGCACCCGGAACTGCATCGAGGCGACCACCTCGTCACCCACCCGCCAGATGTTGCGGGTGGTCACGAAGTAGCCCTCGCCCACGCCCGTCTTCTTCGGGCCGGCGACGTCCTCGAGCTGGGTCGTCACCGAGACCTGCTCGCCGACGCGGAGGTAGCGCTCGTAGGTCTGGTCGCAGTTGGTGCCGAGCACCGACGTGTAGCCGGCGGCGTCGAGCATCTCCATCGCCCCCGACAGCGGGTCGTCGGCCCCGCGCGTGCCGCGCAGGCCGGGCATCGTCCACACCTGCGCCATCGCGGGAGGTGCCTCGCCCTGCGTCCATCGCGGGTCGGTGTCCTCGATCGCGTCCAGCCAGGCGTTGATGACCGGCTGGCTCACCGGGTCGCGCGCGAACCGTGGCTCCGTCGCGCCGAGTGCCTTGAGCCGCTCGGTCTCGGCCATGATCCAGTCGTGGTCGCGGACGTCCTGGCTCAACGCGGCACCTTCGGCAGGCCCAGCCCGAACATCGCGATCAGCTCGCGCTGCACCTCGTTGACCCCGCCGCCGAAGGTGAGCACGAGGTTGCGCTTCGACGTGGCGTCGAGGTAGCTGGCCAGCCGTGCGGTCTCCGGCTCCGCCGGGTCGCCGTACGACGTCACGATGCGCTCGAGCGCCAGGCCCGAGCGACTGCACCTCGTCGGAGGCGAACACCTTGGAGGCCGAGGCGTCGGCGACCGCGGCGGTGCCGGAGGCGCCGGTCGAGGCGACCTGCCAGTTGAGCAGCTCGTTGACCCGGAAGGCCGCCGTCACCCGGGCGAGGGTGTCGCGCACGACCGGCACCTCGAGCAGCGGTGTGCCGGACGGCGTCGGTGCGGTCCGCGGCCCAGGCGATGACCAGGTCGCGCAGGCCCTCGAGCCGGCCCGCGGGACCGAGCATGACGCGCTCGTGGTTGAGCTGGGTGGTGATCAGCCGCCACCCTTCGTTCTCGGTGCCGACGAGCATGTCGGCCGGCACCTGCACGTCGTTGTAGTAGGTGGCGTTGACGTGGTGCGAGCCGTCGGAGGTGATGATCGGCGTCCAGGAGTAGCCGGGGTCCTTCGTGTCGACGATCAGCACGGAGATCCCCTTGTGCTTGGGGGCGTCCGGATCGGTGCGCACCGCCAGCCAGATGTAGTCGGCGGCGTGGCCGCCGGTGGTCCACATCTTCTGGCCGTTGACGACGTAGTGGTCGCCGTCCTTCTTGGCCGAGGTGCGCAGCGAGGCGAGGTCGGTGCCGGCGTCGGCCTCGGAGTAGCCGATCGCGAAGTGCACGTCGCCGGCGAGGATCGCCTTGAGGAACATGTCCTTCTGCTTCTCGGTGCCGAAGGCCTGCAAGCGTCGGGCCGACGGTCTGCAGGGTCACCGCGGGCAGGTGCACGTCGCCGCGGGCCGCCTCGTTGGCGAAGATCTGCTGCTCGATGCCGCCGAGCCCCTTGCCGCCGTACTCCTCGGGCCAGCCGACGCCCATCCAGCCGTCGCTGCCCATCTGCTTGATGATGCGGTGGTAGGCCTCGCCGTGGCGGTCGGTCAGCATCTCCAGCCGGTCGTCGGGGGAGACCAGGCCGGCGAAGTACTCGCGCACCTCCTGCTTGAACGCGCGCTGCGACTCGGTGAGCTCGGTGTGGTGCCCCTCGTCGGCCTCCTCGACCGGCACGCGTGGGAGCCAGTCGTCGACCCCGCCGAGCAGCCGGACGTCGTCCTTGAGCCGGGCGAAGTAGCGCTGCAGCGGGTAGGTCATGTCGACGCCCATGCCGCCGTGCAGGTGGTGGCAGGTCTGCAGCGCCGCGGGGGCGCGGTCGCAGAGCCAGTACGCCGCGACCGCGAGGTCCTCGTCGCACGGCTCACCGGCCGCGAGCCGGCGGACGACCTCGTCGACGGCGAGCGTGACCATCCGCGAGGCGACGTAGACGTCGGCGATCTGCATCGCCACGCCCTGGAACTCCGCGAGGGAGCGGCCGAACTGGGTGCGCTCCTTGATGTAGCCGGCGGTCAGGTCGCGCGCACCGGCGAGGAGGCCGTCGGCCTGGAGCAGGACTCCGGCGATCGTCAGGGTGCGGACCGTCTCGGCGGCGCCCTCGCCCAGGACACCGAGCACCGGAGCCCCGTCGAAGACGTACGTCGCCTCCACGGCACCTCACGGAACCTCGCGAGGCCGGGGTGTCGATCCGCTCGACTCCCGTCGGACGGCGGGGTCGACCAGCACCACGGCCGGTCCGTCGTCGCCGGAGACCGACACGAGCAGGAGGGTCTCGCGGCCGGGCAGCGCGTCGTACACCGGGACGGCGAGCTTGCGTCCGGTGACGCGCTCGCCGTCGAAGCGGGTGGCCGGCTCCTCGGGCAGCGCCGACCCCGGCTCGTTGAGCGCCGGGGCGACGAGGAGCTCGCCGGAGGAGATCCGCGGCAGGAAGGCCTCCTGCTGCTCCTCGGTGCCGTGCGCGACCAGCGGCAGCAGCCCGGAGACCAGCGTCTCGCGCAACGGCAGGTCGACGGCTCGGGCGGCCGCGCCACGGACGACGACGGCGAGCTCGGCCAGCCCGAGGCCCTCGCCACCCTGCGCGGTCGGCAGCGCCAGGCCGAGGAGACCCGCCTCGGCGCAGGCCAGCCAGCTCGGCTCGACCTCGTCGGGACCCTTCTCGAGGACGTCGGTCAGCACCGACCGGATCTCGTCCCGGATCCTCGTCCTCGGGGGCAGTGTCAGCATCCGACACACCCGCGCTCATGTGATCCCCCTCATGGGACGAAACTGTAACCTGTTCTAGTCTAGTGGTCGCACTTCCGCAACTGGAGGCATCGACGATGAGCCCCACCCTGTGTGCACCGATCAACCGTCTCGGCCGCTTCACCCGCGACTACCTCCGCGGGCTCGCCCACGTGCCCGACGTGGAGATCCCCGAGGGACGCTGGCTCGAGCTCCCCCGGCGCGGCCGCACCTGGCTGACCGAGCTCGAGGGCCCGCCCGGCGCGCCGACGATCGTGCTGCTGCACGCCGTGGGGTGCACCGGGATGCTCACCTGGTTCCCCGTCGTGCACCAGCTGGCCGAGCACTTCCACGTCGTCGTCTTCGACCAGCGCTGGCACGGCCGCGGGATCGTCTCCGAGAACTTCTCCCTGCACGACTGCGCCGACGACGTGGCCGCGGTGATCACCGAGCTCGGACTCGAGAAGCCGATCATCGCCGGGTACTCGATGGGCTCCGTCGTGGCCCAGCGCGTCTGGCGCCAGCACCCGGACGTGGTCGGCGGTCTCGTCCTCGGCGCCACCACCGACCGCTTCCGCACCAACTCCCGCGAGATGGTCTTCCACACCGGGATGGAGATCAGCATGGGCGCGCTGCGGACGCTGTCGAAGTCGCGCGTCGTACGCCGCACCGCCCGGGCCGGCGTCGAGGCCCTGGACATCGGGCCCACCGACATCGGGCAGTGGGCCCTCGGCGAGTGGCGCAGCACCAGCCCCTGGGCCGTGGCCCAGGCCATGGCCGCGCTCGGCCGGCACCACTCCACGCCGTGGCTGGGTCGCATCGACGTACCGACCGCCCTGATGGTCCCGCAGACGGACTGGGCGATCCCGCCCGATCGCCAGCGCCAGCTGGCCGAGCTGATCCCGGGCGCCACCGTGCACGAGGCCGACTGCGGTCACTCCGGCGTGGTGCTCGAGTCGGAGCTCTTCGCCCCGGCGTTCCTCGAGGCCTGCCTCGACGTCGCCGCCCGGATGACCCCGGTGCGCCCCACCGCCGTGAAGCCCAAGCGCCGCACGGTCACCAGCACCGCGGGCTGAGGCTCCCGGTCAGCTCGCCGCGGACTTCTTCGCCGCGGTCTTCTTCGCGTGGCCGGCTTCTTCTTGGCCGGTCCGCGGTCTTCTTCGCGGTCGACTTCTTGGCCGCCTTCTTCGCGGGCTTCTTCTGGCCGCGGCCTTCTTCGCGGGCTTGCCGACCACCTCGGCGTGCAGGGCGTCGAGCTCCTCGGGGAACTTCTCGACCAGCCGCCAGGGCTCGGGCACGAGCTCGCGGCAGGCGATGGCGCCGATGTGGATCTTGCCGTCGCTCGACATCACCGTGACGTTGAGGCCGGCGCCGTGGAAGACCGGGCCGAGGGGGTAGAGGCCCTCGATCCTGGCGCCCATGAAGTACAGCGGCACCGGCGGACCGGGCACGTTGGAGATCACCAGGTTGTGGATCACCGGGCCGGAGTCGGCGAGCTTGAGCGAGGAGACCATCCGTACGGCGAGGCCGAAGGTGCGCGGGGCCGCGAACTGGGCCCAGTCCTGCAACGAGTCGGCCGAGATCGCCTTGTGGTGGTCCTTGGCGTTCTGGTTGGTCCGCGAGACCTCGCTTGAGGCGCTCGAGCGGGTCCTCGATGTCGGTGCCGAGCCGGGAGAAGATCGTGGAGACCTTGTTGCTGCCGGTGGTCTTCTTCGAGCTGCCGCGGACCGAGACCGGCACCGAGGCGATCAGCGAGGTCTCCGGCAGCTCGTCGCGGTCGGTGAGGTAGCGCCGCAGGGCACCGCCGCTGACCGCGATCACCACGTCGTTGACGGTGGCGCCCTCGACAGCGTTCTTGACGTCCTTGATCTTCTGCAGCGACATGTCGCCGATGGCCAGCGAGCGATGCCCGGTGATGGTGGCGTTGAACGACGTGCGCGGGGCCGTCAGCGGTGCCGGCATCGCCGTACCCTCGCGGGCCCGGCCGATGGTGCTGGCGACGCCCTTGACGGTCGGGCCGACCACCTTGGCGAGGGCGACGGGCTTGTACAGGTTGGTCGCGACGCCACGGGCGAGCAGCTCGGCGTCACCGGGTGCCCGCGGCGGGTCGCCGTCCGGCGGAGTCTCGAGCGGCGGCGCGTCGGCCTCCAGCGAGCACATGAACGAGATCGCGTTGGCGCCGGAGACACCGTCGACGGTGCAGTGGTGCATCTTGGTGAACACCACGATGCGCTCGTCCCCCGACTCGGTGCGGTAGCCCTCGATGACGACGAACTCCCACAGCGGACGGGACCGGTCCAGCGGGATGCCGGCGAGGTGGCCGCAGAGGTCGGCCAGCTCGCGCTCGCCACCGGGTGCGGGCAGCGCCATCCGGTGCACGTGGCGGTCGATGTCGAAGTCGTCGTCGTTGACCCAGACCGGGTGGTCGATCCCGAGCGGCACCTGCTTGAGCTTGCGGTGGAACATCGGCACGCCGTCGATCCGGCGCTCGAGCTCGTCCTTGAACTTGTCGAAGGAGTAGCCGCTCGGGCACCGTCTCCGGGTCCAGGATGATCACGCCGCACACGTGCAGCAGCTGGGCGGGCGTCTCCAGGTAGAGGAAGCTCGCATCGAGGCCGCTGAGTCGTTCCATGGGCGAAGCCTATGCCCGAACTGGAACACGTTCTACGTGTTCGCTGGTCGGTCATCTCACACGCGACCGGCCGTGACCCGCCACTACGCTGACCGCATGTCCTACCGCAGCCGACAGCTGGTCTTCGCCGCCCTCGCCGCCAACGCGGTGCGTCCGGTGAGGAGCCGCTACGCCGCGATCCCCGCGTTCTTCGCCGGCTGGCTGGCCAGTGAGCTCGCGCCCCAGTGGCTGGCGGTCACCGCGGCCGACGCCGTCGGCGAGCTGACCTACCGCCGCCGCCGACCGGGTCACCCCGATCCGATCGGGCTGGCCCTCGCGGCCGCCACCGGCGCCGCGCTCGGCTGGGTCGTCCTGAACGCGAACCGCTCGGCCACCCACGTGGAGACGACCCTGCGCGACGGGCTCGGCGACGACTACCTCGACGTGCTCGAGGACGCCGCCCTCGGCCGAGGACGTCAGGACGCGCGTGCGCGAGGTGGCGAGGCCGTTCAAGATGGCCCGCCCCGGCGTCGAGGTGATCCGCGACGTCAACTACACCGTCGGCGGCAAGCGCGCCCGGCTGGACATCTACCGCCCACGCGACGTGGACCTGCACGACGCCCCGGTGCTGGTGCAGGTCCACGGCGGCGGCTGGACCATCGGCAACAAGGAGCAGCAGGGCCTGCTCCTGATGAACGCGATGGCCGAGCGTGGCTGGGTGTGCGTGGCGATGAACTACCGGCTGGCGCCCAAGCACCCGTTCCCCGCCCAGATCATCGACGTCAAGAAGGCGAT
>CAWCFR010000002.1:0-151601 GCA_963794725.1 uncultured Actinomycetota bacterium | reverse complement strand
AACAGCCCAGCCTTGTGCGCGCCGGTGTCCGAGGACTGCGTGCTCTGGTCGCTCATGGTCGCTCCGCCTTACCAGAAGAGGATGTTGAGGATGATGACCAGGACGAGTGAGATCCCGGCCAGCCCGACGGGCTTCGCGAACCAGGACCGGGCATCGTCGGTGGGGTCGTGGAAGTCGGCGTTCGGGGTGAGGGAGTAGACGAGTCCGCGCAGCTCGGACTCCTCCCGCGCCGGAGTCAGTGGTGTGACCACGAGGCTGACGGCGATGTCGACGATGAACGCCGCGCCGGCCGCAGCGAAGCTGGCGCCCTGACCGCTGAGGTCGAGCACGCCGGTGGACAGACCGCCGAGCGAGTCCTTGCTGAGGATGGCGACCAGCAGGGCCGCGAGCGTGCCGCTCACCAGGCCCATCCACGCGGCCGTGGGCGACATCCGCTTCCAGAACATGCCCAGGATGAACGTCGCGAACAGTGGTGCGTTGAAGAACCCGAAGAGGGTCTGCACGTAGTCCATGATGTTCTGGTAGTTCTTCGCGAACAGCGCCGTGCCGAGTGCCAGGACGGTCGCGGCCACGGTGGCGATCCGGCCCACCCGCAGGTAGTAGTCGTCGTCGCGGTCCTTGACGACGTAGTCCTGCCACAGGTCGTAGGAGAAGACCGTGTTGAAGGCGGAGATGTTGGCCGCCATGCCCGCCATGAACGAGGCGAGCAGCCCGGCGATCACGATGCCGAGCATGCCGTTGGGCAAGAGGTCCCGGATCAGGTAGAGCAACGAGTTGTTGTAGTCGAAGCCCTTGTCGCCCGACGACTTCGCCTTGGCCACCTCGGAGGCGACGACGGCGGCGATCATGCCGGGGATGATGATGATGAACGGGATGAACATCTTGGGGAAGGAGCCGATGATCGGCGCGCGCCGTGCGGCCGACATGGAGCTCGACGCCATCGCGCGCTGGACCTCGACGAAGTTCGTCGTCCAGTAGCCGAACGAGAGCACGAACCCGAGCCCGAAGACCAGGCCGATCACGGAGAGCGTGGCGTTCTCGATGCCGGTCAGGTTGGTGCCGGGCCACGACGACAGCTGGAGGCTGCCGTTGCCGGCCTTGGTGATCTTGTCCTCCAGGCCGCTGTAGCCGCCGACCTTGTGCAGGCCGACCAGCGTCAGCGGGAGCAGCGCCGCCACGATCACGAAGAACTGCAGCACCTCGTTGTAGATGGCGGCGGAGAGCCCACCGACCGTGATGTACGAGAGCACCACGAGGGCCGCGACGATCAGCGAGACGTAGAGGTTCCAGCCGAGCAGGATGTTGACGATCTTCGCGAGCAGGAACAGGTTGATGCCGGCGATCAGCAGCTGGGCGATCGCGAAGCTGATCGCGTTGACCAGGTGGGCGCCCGAGCCGAACCGCTTGCGCATGAACTCGGGGACCGAGCGCACCTTGGAGCCGTAGTAGAACGGCATCATCACGACGCCGAGGAACAGCATCGCCGGGACGGCGCCGATCCAGTAGTAGTGCATCGTCGGGATGCCGAACTGGGCGCCGTTGGCCGACATGCCCATGATCTCGATCGCACCGAGGTTGGCGGAGATGAACGCCAGCCCCGTCACCCACGCGGGAGCGAGCGGCCGGAGAGGAAGAAGTCGAGACTGCTCGAGACGGATCGGCGGGCCATCAGGCCGATGCCGATGACGAACACGAAGTAGATCGCCACCAACAGGTAGTCGACCCAGTTGGCGTCCAGTCGGAGCTGTGGCGCAGCGGCCAGTACCATCGGGCCTCCCGGAGACAGGCGCACCGATGGTGCGCGTGTGACGCACGTTACTACTGCTGCCGGGGTTTGCCCATCAACCAAAGGAGCGGGCCGACATGTCGTGGATGGTCACCGGCGGCGCCGGCTACATCGGCTCGCACGTCGTGCGCGCCCTTCAGGACGGCGGGCTCGACGTGGTCGTGCTCGACGACCTCTCCAGCGGGCACCGCGAGTTCGTGGCGGACGACGTCCCCTTCGTCACCGGCAGCGTGGTCGACACCGACCTCGTCACGCGCACGCTCGAGGACCACGACGTCGCCGGCGTCGTGCACCTCGCGGGCTTCAAGTACGCGGGGGTCTCGGTCGAGCGGCCGCTGCACACCTGGACGCAGAACGTGACCGGCACCGTCAACCTGCTCGAGGCGATGCAGCAGGTGGGCGTGCAGAACATCGTGTTCTCCTCCAGCGCGGCCACGTTCGGCACCCCCGACGTGGACCTCGTCACCGAGGAGACCGCGACGAACCCCGAGTCGCCGTACGGCGAGAGCAAGCTGGTCGGCGAGTGGGTGCTGCGCGACCAGGGCCGGGCCACGGGACTGCGCCACACCTCGCTGCGCTACTTCAACGTCGTCGGATCCGGGTACGACGACCTCTACGACACCAGCCCGCACAACCTGTTCCCGATCGTCTTCGAGATGTTGCTGGCCGGGAAGACGCCGCGGATCAACGGCACCGACTACCCCACGCCCGACGGCACCTGCGTGCGCGACTACCTGCACGTCAGCGACCTCGCCGCCAGCCATGCCGTCGCCGCGCAGCGCCTGGTCGAGGGAGTCGAGCTCGAGCCGGTCTACAACCTCGGCAGCGGGACCGGGGTCTCCGTCGCCGAGATCATGGACACGATCAGGACGGTGACCGGCATCGACTTCACGCCCGAGTCCGCGCCGCGACGCCCCGGTGACCCGGCCCGGATCGTGGCCAGTGGCGAGCTCGCCGCCCGCGACCTCGACTGGCAGATGCGCCACTCGCTGGAGGACATGGTCCGTTCGGCCTGGGACGGCTCGCAGCACCCACTAGTCACGCTCGACCTGCGAGCATGACCGGATGCTCGACCTGCGCCCGAACTGCGAGTGCTGCGACCGCGACCTGCCGCCGGACTCACCGGACGCCAGGATCTGCACCTACGAGTGCACCTTCTGCGCGCGCTGCGTGGAGCACTGCCTCGGTGGTCGCTGCCCCAACTGCGGCGGCAACTTCGAGCCTCGGCCGATCCGCCCGGCCGCCGCGCTGGAGGCGAACCCCGCGAGCACGCACCGCGTCCACCAGCCCGGCCTGCATCGGGCATGATCGGCGCCATGCCTCTTCTCGACCTGTTCTCGCTCGACGGCAAGGTAGCCATCGTCACCGGAGCCTCCTCCGGTCTGGGTGTCGCCTTCGCCCAGGGACTCGCCGAGGCCGGCGCCGACGTGGCCCTCGGCGCTCGCCGGGTCGACCGGATGGCCGAGACCGCGCGGCTCGTCGAGGAGGCCGGTCGCCGCTCGATCACCGTGGAGACCGACGTCGCCTCCCCCGAGGCGTGCGAGGCACTGGTGGCGGCGGCGATGGACCAGCTCGGCCGCGTCGACGTGCTGATCAACAACGCCGGCATCGGGACGGCCGCGCCGGCCACCCGCGAGAAGCCCGAGGACTTCCGCCGCGTCATCGACGTCAACCTCAACGGCTGCTACTGGATGGCGCAGGCCTGTGGCCGGGTGATGCAGCCCGGCTCCTCGATCATCAACATCTCCTCGGTGCTCGGCCTGACCACGGCCGGGCTGCCGCAGGCGGCGTACGCCTCCTCGAAGGCGGGGCTGATCGGGCTGACCCGCGACCTCGCCCAGCAGTGGACCGGCCGCAAGGGCATCCGGGTCAACGCGATCGCGCCGGGCTTCTTCGAGTCCGAGATGACCGACCAGTACCCGGAGGGCTACCTGGAGAGCCAGGGACCGCGGATCCCCTCCGGCCGCAAGGGCGACCCGCGCGAGCTCGCCGCGACCGCGGTGTTCCTGGCCTCCGACGCCGCGGGCTACATCACCGGCCAGACGCTCCCGGTCGACGGCGGGATGACCATCACCTGAGCGTCACGCACGAGTGGACCCACTGTCCAGCAATCGGTAGTCCGAGGTCAAAGCAGCGACAGGCGAGAGACGCTTCGGCCTCGGACTACCGGAATTGGGAGGTCAGGCAGGGCGTGGAGGAGCAGGGCGAGGAGGGCGAGGGCCGGGAGGAGGCCCTGTACGGCGGCGGCGCGGGCCTTGCTCCGGTCCGAGGTGATCAGGACCAGGGCGGCCGCGAGCATCGAGCCGGTGCCGAAGACGATCAGCGCCAGGCAACCCGGCTTGTCACCGGGAACGAGCGCGATGCCGACCGCCGTGCCGATCGCCAGGAACAGGTTGTAGAAGCCCTGGTTGTAGGCCAGGGGTGCGGTGATCGTCGGCCGTCTCCTCGGTCGTGCCGAAGACGCGGCGGGTGGCCGGGTCGGTCCAGCGCAGCGACTCGAGCACGAAGATGTAGACGTGCACGAGGGCGGCGAGCCCGGCGAGCACGCAGGCGGCCAACAGCATGCGCACAGGGTAGGTCCGCGCCTGGTTCAGGTCCGTGAGCCACACTGGACGCATGAGCCAGCGTCAACAGAGCGTCCGGATCCCGACAACCGCTCTCACCCTCGACTACCCGATGTCGCTCGGCGTCTTCGAGCGCTACGAGCAGGCACAGAAGGCCGTCGACTTCCTCTCCGACCACGAGTTCCCGGTGCAGAACTGCCTGATCGTCGGCACCGAGCTCAAGCAGGTGGAGCGCGTCACCGGTCGTCTCACCCACGGCAAGGTCGCGGCGGGCGGCCTGCTCTCCGGCCTGTGGCTGGGCCTGTTCGTGGGCCTGATCGTCTCCCTGTTCGGCTCCGGCAGCGCCTGGGCGGCGATCCTCTCGACGATGCTGTTCGGCGCCGTCTTCGGACTGGCCTGGGCCCTCGCCGGGTACGCCGCCACCCGCGGGCAGCGTGACTTCACCTCGGTCAGCCAGGTGGTCGCGACGCGCTACGAGGTGCTGGTCGAGCACAAGTTCGCCCAGCAGGGCCGCGAGCTCCTCGCGCAGCTGGACGGACCGACCCCGGGCGTCACCGCACCGTGAGCGCTAGGTTGCCCTCCATGCGGCAACCGTCCATCACCATCATCGGCGCCGGCTTCGGCGGCATCGGCGCGGCCATCGAGCTCAAGCGGGCCGGGTACACCGACATCACGATCCTCGAGAAGGGGACCGGGGTGGGCGGGGTGTGGCGCGAGAACACCTACCCGAACGCCGCGTGCGACGTCCCCTCGTCGCTGTACTCGTGGTCGTTCGCGCCCAACCCCGAGTGGCCGCACCGCTACTCCCACCAGGACGAGATCCTCGCCTACATCGAGCGCACCACGCAGAAGTACGGCGTGGCCGACCTCGTCCGCAACGGTGTCGAGGTCGCGTCGGCGACGTACGACGAGCAGGAGCACTCGTGGCACCTCCTGACCACGGACGGTGAGGCACTCGACACCGACGTGCTGATCACCGCGGTCGGTCAGCTGTCGCGTCCCTCGATCCCCGACCTGCCCGGGCTCGGCACCTTCACCGGCCCTGCCTTCCACTCCGCGGAGTGGGACCACGACGTCGACCTGCGCGGCAAGCGGGTGGCCGTGCTCGGGAGCGGCGCCAGCGCCATCCAGTTCGTGCCGGCCATCGCTCCGGACGTCGCGCACATGACGGTGTTCCAGCGCTCGGCGCCGTGGATCGCCCCCAAGTTCAACATCGAGTACTCCCCCGCCCGGCGCGGCCTGCGCCGACGTCAGCGGTTGACCCAGGCCTTCGGGCGGGGCCTGACCTGGCAGGTGACCGACCGGTTCCAGGGGAGCTTCACCGAGGGGGGCCCGATCCGGAGGACGGCCGAGCTGCTCTGCAAGGGCCAGCTGCGCCGGCAGGTCCGCGACCCGGAGCTGCGCGCGAAGCTGACGCCGACCGACGAGTTCGGCTGCAAGCGGGTGCTCTGGTCGAACGAGTGGTACCCCGCGTTGGCCCGGCCCAACGTCTCGGTGGTCACCCAGTCCGTGGTCGAGGTGCTCCCGAACGGCGTGCGCAGCGCGGACGGCGCCGTGCACGAGGTCGACGTGATCATCTACGGCACCGGCTTCGCGGCGACCGAGTACCTGGCCCCGATGGAGATCACCGGCGTGGGCGGCGCCTCGTTGCAGGACCAGTGGAAGAGCGGCGCCCGCGCCTACCTCGGACTGTGCGTCCCCGACTTCCCCAACATGTTCGTGGTCTACGGCCCGTACACGAACCTCGGCGGCACCTCGGTCATCAGCATGCTCGAGCCCGCCTCCGAGGCCATCGTGACGCTGCTGCGGCACACCGAGCGAACGGGCGCCCGCGCGGTCGCCGTACGGCCCGAGGCGGAGCAGCGTTTCGACGAGGAGATGCAGGGTCGGCTGACCGGCAGTGTCTGGCTCAGCTGCCACAACTGGTACCACCAGGACGGCGGCCGCATCTCGACCCAGTGGCCGGGTCGGGCCGAGGAGTACCAGCAGCGTTGCCGCGAGCTCGTCCTCGACGACTTCGAGGTGGCCTGAGCTCAGGCCGGCGTGCGCAGCAGCGCCTCGACGGCCCACCCGCCGTCGGCCCTGGCCCCGGCCGAGAACCGTCCACCCAGCTCCTCCACCCGGTCCCGCAGCCCGCTCAGGCCCTGGCCGGTGCCGACGATGTCGGGCGGCGCCGTGGTGGACGCGTCGTTGTCGACCCGCACCTCCAGCGAACGACCCTCGCCGCGGAGCAGCACGCTCACCGGAGCACCCGGCGCGTGGCGCAGCGCGTTCGTGAGGGCCTCGCGGACCACCCGGAAGGCGACGCCGGCGAGCGGCGCCGGCACTCCGTCACGGTCGCCCTCGAAGCGGCAGGTCACCTGCAGGCCCGAGCGCGCGGCCCGGGCGACCATCTCGTCGATCAGGGTCAGGTCCGGCCCGGCCACCTCCTGCCCGCCGAGCAGCTCGACCAGGCGGTGCAGGTCGGCTCGACCCTGGCGGGCCGACTCCGCGATCACCTCGAGCACCTCGTCACCGGCCGTGGCGTCCTGCTGCACGAGGCGCTGCCCGGCGGCCGCCTGCACGACCATCACGCTGAGGGAGTGACCGATGATGTCGTGCAGCTCGGCGGCGATCCGCGCCCGCTCGTTGCGCACCGCGAGCTCCGCGAAGAGCTCGCGCTCCTCCTCGAGCTCACGTCCCCGGATGGCGAGCTCGTCGGCGGTCTGACGACGCAGCCTCACCGCCGTACCCGCGAGGAAGCCGGGGATGGTCAGCATGGCCAGGCCGATGTCCCGCTCGCCGGTGATCAGGTACATCGCTGCGAGCCAGGCGGCGAAGCCGGACGCACTCGTCCACGCAGCGCGCCCGGAGAACCCGTAGCCCGCGACGGCCGCCAGCGCCGTGCACAGCAGCACGGCGAGGTCCGGGTCGATCGGCAGCAGGGCGCCCGCCACCAGGAACAGCCCGCCCCCGACCAGCACCGTCCACAGCGGCGAGCGTCGCCAGAGCAGCAGGGCCAGCCCGCCGCCGACCAGGGCCACCTCGCCCAGCGCTTCCCCGAGATCGCGTGGGGCGCCGTACCGCGACGAGCTGGGGAAGGGTCAGCAGCAGCACGACCGCGACGATCGCGACTGGCTCCCACCGACGCACCGGGTGCACCTCCCTGCTCAGGCCGTGAGGACCGGCATCTGTGCCACGGCTCGGGCGCGGCCGCGCGCGACCTTCACGGTGAGGCTGCCCTGCTGCAGGCGCACGCGCTCGCGCGCTCGGGCGACGGTCCCCCGGACGTCGGCGCCCCGCAGGACCGGGCCGGTCACGGTGATCTCCAGCGCGTCGTCCTCGAAGCGCATCAGCACGTCGATGCGCGCGTCCGGCTCGTCGGCCAGGACGCCGAGGAGGTGCTCGACCACCCGGTAGGCAGACAGCTCCACGCTCGCCGGAAGGGCCCGCGGGTCGCCCGAGACCACCAGCCGCGCGTCGGCGTGGCTGCGCCGGGCCAGAAGGGCGTCGAGGTGCGCGACCGAGGGCGCCGGGACGAGAGCGACCTCGCCACCACGGAGCACGCCGACGATCTCGCGCATCTCGGCCAGCACCCCGCGGCTGTCGGACTCGATCGTGGCGAGCAGCAGCCGGGTCGCCTCCGGATCGTCCTGCGGCGCGCCGTCGGCCGCACGCGACAGCTGCTCCAGGCGTACGTCGAGCAGGGTGTCGAGCTCCTCGGAGAGACGTGCGCGATCGCCGGAGACCTCCAGGGCCGCGCGGGCGTCGCGCAACCGGCCCAGCTCCTCGTTGCGCACCTCGAGCTCCTCGGCCAGCACGGAGCGCTGCCGGGCCACCCGGCCGATGCCCCAGATGCCCGCCGTCAGCGGCACCACGACCGGGATCAGCCCGGGTCCGGCAGCCGAGTCGCGGATGAGCACCATGGCGCCGAGCACCTCGACGGCCAGCAGCCCCCAGGCCGAGCGGCGCAGCTCGTCGCGCGAGCCGACGAGGTAGGCCAGGACCCACGTGAGCGGCAGGCCCGCGCCGCACCGTGCCAGGTAGCCGAACGCGAGGACGTGCACGGCCATCACTGCCGCTGCGGCGGCGGCCGCGACCAGGGGGCCGCGCCGCCACCACAGCACCGGAAGAACAGCGAGGAGGAAGACCGGGACCATCCACCACGAGTGCGAGTCGATCCTGATGTCGCTGCCGTACTCGGTGATGTTCTCGATCATCAGGTAGGCCCCGAGAGCACCGAGGACGACCGTCAGCACCACGTCGACCGGGCGGATGCCCTCGGTCGCTCTCGCTCGCATCACGGTTCCTCCGCTCCCGGACCGCTCAGCGCGATCCGGCGGCCACGGCCACCTGCGCGTCACCGGACTGCGTGACGCTCCGGGACCGCACGTACAGCCCGATCCCCCACGCAGCTGCGCCGATCAGTGCCGTGAACGGGAGGACGTCCAGCCCCGCGGCCGAGTCTTTCACGAGGACGAGGTACTGCACACCGATCGTCAGCACCATCGCGACCACGGACTGGGTGCGGTCCGAGATCAGCTTGCCGGCGCTGTAGGCCAGCACGATCGCCAGCGGCAGCCCCGCGCCGCAGCGCACCAGCCAGCCGAACGCGGCCACGTGCACGGCCATGGCGGCCGCAGCCACCAGGATCACCGCGATCATGTTGGCCCGTCGGAACAGGATCGGGACCGTCGCCACCAGGAACACCGGGATCAGCAACCAGGACGTCGAGTCGACCCGGACGTCTTCCGAGCCGTTGATGTTCTCCAGCATCAGCCAGACACCGAGCCCGCTGAGCAGCACGGCGAGCACCACGTCCATGGGCCGGATGACCTCACGAAGCTTGTCCATCTCGTTCAACCTTTCCGTCATCGGAGGGCCAGCCCCTCTTCCCCATGAACGCTAGGAACCGGACCACCCCGCGGTCGTCCGCCTGCAGACCGACTTCGGAGCGCGGTGTCATCCCCCAGGAGGACGCCGGTCGACGTGCGACCCGCGGGACCTCAGTGCGAGAGGCGGAACAGCTGCTGGTTGTCGTACGCCGTCGTCCAGATCGCGTCGTCGGTGACCAGCACGCTGCCGGAGCTCAGGTTCGGGTCACCCTTGACGTACTCGGCGACCTGGTTGGTGGACGGGTCGATCCGGTAGAGGAAGTGCTCACCCTTCAAGCGCACGAACACGTCGTCCGAGGTCGCCCGCACGTCTCCGTAGAGCAGTGGCGAGAGCTCCTTGAAGACCGCCTTCCGCCGCAGGGTCCTGGCATCGAGCCGCAGCAGGCCGTCGCTGGAGCCGACCCAGACGTCGTCCGCGGTGGCAGCAACCACTCCGGGCTGCGGCACCTCGGCCCGCGCGAGCACCTTGCCCGACCCGCGTCGACACGCTGCACGACGCCGTCGATGAAGCAGGAGACGACGAGCGAGCGCCCGTTCCCGGCGACCTGGCCGCAGGCCTTGTCCAGCGAGAGTCGCCGGACGTCACCACCGGCGCGCAGCCCGGCGAGCGTCTTGCCGCCGTCGGCGGACACCCAGATGCGGCCGTCCACGTAGGGAAGCCTGAGCTGGTCGTAGAACTTGTCGATGTCGAAGCTCTCCACCACCGCGCCCGTGGTCGGGTCCAGCCGGACCATCGTGGTCGTCCTCAGGTGGGTGGAACAGGTCCACACGGACGTGCCGTCGGTGCCGATGCCCTGGCAGTACCGCTTGAACGGCAGCCCCTTGTCGTCCAGCCGGACCTTGCCCAGGACCCGGTTGGTCCGGGGGTCCACGCGGATCACGTAGCCGATCTCGGACTTGATCCAGAGGGAGCCACCGACCTCGACCATGTCGTCACCGTCGATGGGCATCCTGATCCGGGCCTGCGTCCTCTGGGCGAGCGGGACCTCGCTCGCCGGCGACGCCGAGACCGTGACGGCGGGGCTCGGACTCTCGGCGGCATCCTTCTGCCCGTGACCCGCAGAATCACTGCCTCCGCAGGCGGACACGGACATCAGGACCCCGACGATCATCAACGTCGCGGCCGGCCGCACCCTCGACGACATGGTCCCCACCTTTCGTCTCGCCGCACGCTAGCCCGCCTGGTGCGTGCGCTTCGTCCTCCTCGAGGAGGATCCCGAGTGCGGGGTAGACCGGCCATGATGTGACCGTGAGCATCCGTGTCCTGATCGCCGACGACCAGCGGCTGCTGCGTACCGGGTTCCGGGCGATCCTCGACTTCGAGCCCGACATCGAGGTGGTCGGTGAGGCGGAGGACGGCCTGGACGCCGTACGCCTCGCCGCGGAGCTGCAGCCCGACGTGGTGCTGATGGACATCCGGATGCCGCACCTCGACGGCCTGGCGGCGACCGAGCGGATCATGCGGACGGACGCCCCGCCGCGCGTGGTGGTGCTCACCACCTTCGACCTCAACGAGTACGTCTACCGGGCCCTGCGGGCGGGGGCGAGCGGCTTCCTGCTCAAGGACGCCCCGGCGACCCGGCTGGTGGCCGCGGTGCGGGCCGCGGCCGGGGGCGACGAGCTGATCGAGCCCTCGATCACCCGCCGTCTGGTGGAGAGCTTCGCGCCCGTCGAGGCACCGGTGGACGAAGGGTTGCCCGCCGAGCTCACCGACCTCACCGACCGCGAGCTCGACGTGCTGCGGCTGGTCGCACGCGGCCTCTCCAACGCCGAGATCGCCGCCGAGCTCGTGGTCGCGGAGACCACGGTGAAGACCCACGTCGGCCGGATCCTGATGAAGCTCGGCGTCCGCGACCGCGTCCAGGCCGTCGTACGCGCCTACGAGACGGGGTACGTCACCCGGGCTCGCTGACTACCCACCCGTGGTGCCGAGTCGTGACCGGCTCCACCGGCCCGGGTGGGACAGACTGAGGCGGTGCTCCACCTGCGCATCTCGACCCCCTCGGATCTCACCGACCAGGTCCTGCAGGTCTTCGCCGACGACCCGGCCGTGAGCAGCCTGGCGGTCCTGCGCGACGCCTCGTTGCAGCCGGTCGGCGACGTGGTGCTCGCCGACGTCGCGCGCGAGGCCGCCAACGAGGTCCTGGACCAGCTCGAGGCCCTCGACGTCCCCGAGGTCGGCACGGTGCACGTCGAAGCCGTGCCCACCTGGCTCTCCCGGGCTGCGTTCCGCGCCGAGCGGCGTACGCCGGGCAGCAGCGCCGACTCCGTGGTCTGGGCCGAGGTGACGAGGCGTGCCTACGAGGAGTCCGAGCTCAACTGGACCTACCTCTCCTTCATCACCATGGCCACCCTGCTCGCCGGCATCGCGATCATCGAGAACTCCCAGATCCTGACCGTCGGCGCGATGGTGCTGGGTCCCGAGTTCGTCGCCATCGCCGCCCTGGGGCTGGCGCTGGTCCGGCGCCGCCCGAACCTCGCGTTCTTCGCTGCGCGGACCCTGGTGCTCGGCTTCGTCGTCGCCATCGCACTGACCACGCTCGCGGCCCTCGCCGGCCGCGCCCTGGGCTGGATCACCCTCGAGGACGTCACCGGACCGCGCCCGGGCACGGCCTTCATCTACTCACCCGACAAGTGGTCGTTCATCGTCGCGGTGATCGCCGCCGCCGCGGGCGTCCTGTCGCTCACCTCGGCCAAGGTCGGCGGGCTCTCCGGCGTCTTCATCTCGGTGACGACCATCCCTGCCGCAGGGAACGTGGCCCTCGGTATCGCGTTCGGCGCCGGCAGCGAGATCTGGGGCAGCACCGCCCAGCTGCTGATCAACCTGGTCGGCATGGCCGTGGCCGGGTGGGCCACCCTGGCCTTCCAGCAGGTCGTCTGGGCTCGGATGTCGGCACGCCGCTCTCGCGTGCTGCGACTCCGCCGTCGTGGGATCCCGGAGTTCTGACGGCCGAGCCGCGGGACGTCATACGAAGTGGTCGCTATACCGAGCCGGAACGTATGACGTCCGAGCGCCGGGGACGTCATCACGATCGTGGCCTCGAGGCATCAATTCGTGATGACGTCGCCGGCGCGAGAGAAAGGGTGGAGCTGAGGGGATTCGAACCCCTGACCCCTTGCATGCCATGCAAGTGCGCTACCAGCTGCGCCACAGCCCCGTGATGGGTGGTCACCCTCGCGGGCAACGCCGGGAATCCTAGCCAATGGGCCACCCCGACGCGAATCGGGGGGAGCCTGCCCGGAGGGCTCAGGCCCCCGCCGTGAGGTTGTACGACGCCAGCCGGAGCCGCCCGTGAGGGCTGTCCTCGAGCACCGCCCAGGCGCAGTTGTCGAGGGTGGCCAGCGCGTCGGCGACCTCGAGCGGGAAGGCCGAGGACGCCGGCGACGGCGATCCTCAGGCACGCGCCGTGACTGACCACGACGGCGGTCTCGCCGTCCGCCAGCGCCGCCAGCACCTCGCCCAGCGCCGGCACGATCCGCTCCGCGACGTCCTCCGGCGTCTCGGCGCCGGGGACCCCCACGTGGGCGTGCACGTCCCAGGACGCCTCTCCCCCGCGCTGCTCCGCGAACTCCTCGCGGGTCATGCCGGTGCGCTCGCCGAGGTCGTACTCCCGCAGCCGGGCGTCCTCGGCGGCGCTCAGCCCGGTCTGCCTTCTCCAGGAACGCCGCGGTCTCCCGGGCCCGGGCGAGGTCGCTGGAGACCAGCGCCACCGGGTCGTACGCCGCGACCACCGGCGCCATCGTCTCGGCCTGGGCTCGCCCGACGTCGTCGAGGGAGACGTCCGCGTGCCCCTGCGCGCGGCCCTCGGCGTTCCAGGCGGTCTGCCCGTGCCGCACCAGCACCAGGCGCCGCCCACGGCGACCCGGCGGGACCCACCGACGACTCAGCCACGGCCGGAGGTGACGTCCGCCGGCAGCGGGATCAGCGGGCAGTCGCGCCAGAGCCGCTCGAGGGCGTAGAACTCCCGCTCCTCCACGTGCTGCACGTGCACGACGATCTCGACGTAGTCCAGCAGCACCCAGCGACCGTCGCGCTCGCCCTCGCGGCGGACCGGCTTGGCGCCGGCCTCGCGCATCTTGTCCTCGATCTCCTCGACGATGGCGCGGACCTGGCGGTCGTTGCCGGCCGAGCAGAGCAGGAAGGCGTCGGTGATCACCAGCTGGTCGCTGACGTCGAAGGCGAGGATGTCCTCGGCGAGCTTGTCGGAGGCAGCCCGCGCCGCGGTGTGGACGAGCTCGACGGCCTGCTCGGTGGCGGTCATCCGGCGACGTCCGGGCTCATGCGATCGCCCAGGGAGCCGTGGCGTCGGGCGAGTAGAGGTTGTGCTTGGCGATGTACTGCACCACGCCGTCGGGCACGAGGTACCAGACCGGCTCGCCCTTGGCGCGCCGCTCGCGGCACTCCGTGGAGGAGATCGCCAGCGCGGGGATCTCCAGGATCGTCACCCGGTCGTCGGGGATGCCCTCGAGCCGGCCGGCGTCCATCTCGTAGCCGGGGCGGGTGCAGCCCACGAAGCAGGCGAGCTCGAAGAGCTCCGCGGCGTCGCGCCAGGTGAAGATGTCGGCGAGCGCGTCGGCGCCGGTGATGAAGTAGAGGTCGCTGCCGGGCATCGCCTCGCGCAGGTCGTGCAGCGTGTCGATGGTGTACGTCGGGCCGCCCCGGTCGATGTCGACGCGGGAGACGGTGAACCGGGGGTTCGAGGCGGTGGCGACGACCGTCATCAGGTACCGGTGCTCGGCCGCGGAGACGACGCGCTCGGACTTCTGCCACGGCTCGCCGGTCGGGACGAAGACGACCTCGTCGAGGTCGAACCAGGCCTGCACCTCGCTGGCCGCCACGAGGTGGCCGTGGTGGATCGGGTCGAAGGTGCCGCCCATCACGCCGACCCGACGTCGCGGGTGGCTGCTGCGGGAGCTCGGCCCGGATGCTGTGGTGCTCAGGAGTGCTCGCGTCCCCTGCCGAAGGCCAGCAGCGCCGCCATCGCGAGCAGCAGGACAGCAGCGCCCCGCCACCGATCAACCAGGGCCACGCGCCGGCGCCCTCTTCGGCAGCCAACGGCAGCAGCATCACGTTCAGCATGGCGCACAGCCTAGCCTCAGCGACGCTCCCGGACCGCTGACGGCACCCCTACCGGACGAACAGGCCGACACCGGCCAGCCAGGCCCAGAAGAACAGGGTGCGGCCGGCCAGTCCGGCGAAGAAGAACACCACCACGTTCATCCGCAGCGTGCCCGCCACCATGGCCATCGCGAAGAACGGCGGGAACCCGATCGCGGCGGAGACGAAGGTGAGCAGCCCGCTGAGCACGGGCCGTCCCTCGACCTGGCCGCGCCAGCGCTCGTACTGCGCCTGCCGCCGCGGCGTGTCCATCCGCTTCTTGAGGATCGGGAGGTCGAGGGCGCCGCGGGAGACGTAGTACCAGACCAGCTTGCCGACGTTCTGCCCGAGCGAGCCGACGAACGCCAGCAGCAGCGCGCTGTGCGCCTCCGACCGGGCGTAGAGGACGGTGATGTACGCCTCCATGTTGAAGATGGGGATGACCGCCGAGACGACCCCGAACCCGAAGGTCAGGAGGAGCAGCTTCACCGGGTGTGGCCGTCCCCCGTGATCACGAACTTGGTCGAGGTCATCTCGGGGAGTCCCATCGGCCCCCGGGCGTGCAGCTTCTGGGTGGAGATCCCGATCTCGGCGCCGAAGCCGAACTCGCCGCCGTCGGTGAACCGGGTCGAGGCGTTGACCAGCACCGCCGCCGAGTCGACCTCGGCCACGAACCGCTGGGCCGCGCCGGCGGAGTCGGTCACGATCGCGTCGGAGTGGCCCGGAGGACCAGCGACGGATGTGCGCGATGGCGGCGTCGAGGGAGGGTACGACGGCCGCGGACATCTCCAGCGCGAGGTACTCGGTGGCCCAGTCCTCGTCGGTGGCGGGCACGACCTCGGGCAGCGCGGCGAAGGCGGCGTCGCCGTGCAGGAGCACCCCGGCCGACTGCAGCGCCGAGACGATCCTGGGCACGAACGCCGTCGGCCACGTCGGCGTGCACGAGCAGCGACTCGGCCGCGTTGCACACCGAGGTGCGGTGGGTCTTCGCGTTGAGCACGATCCGCTCGGCCATGTCGAGGTCGGCCGCGGCGTCGACGTACACGTGGCAGTTGCCGACGCCGGTCTCGATCACCGGCACCGTCGACTCCTCGACCACGGACTGGATCAGGCCGGCGCCGCCGCGGGGGATCAGCACGTCGACGAGTCCGCGGGCGCGCATCATCTCCTTGACGGCCTCGTGCCCCTCGCCCGGCACCAGCTGCACGACGTCGTCGGGAAGTCCGGCGCTCGGCCGCGCGCCGGCGCAGCGTCGTCACGATCGCCTGGTTGGAGACGCGCGCGCTCGAGGAGCCCGCGGAGCAGGACGGCGTTGCCGCTCTTCAGGCAGATCCCGGCGGCGTCGGCGGTCACGTTGGGCCGCGCCTCGTAGATGATCCCGACGACCCCGAACGGCACCCGCACCTGGCGCAGCTGGAGCCCGTTGGCCAGCGTCGACCCGCGCACCACCTCGCCCACGGGGTCGGGCAGGCCGGCCACCTCGCGCAGCCCGGCGGCCATCCCCGCGAGCCGGTCGTGGTCGAGCCGGAGCCGGTCGAGCAGGTGGTCGGGCGTTCCCGACGCCCGCGCCTCGTCGACGTCCGCGGCGTTGGCCGCGAGGATCTCGTCGGCGTCGTCGAGCAGCGCGGTCGCCATCGCCTCGAGCGCCGCGTCCTTGGTGCGCGCGGGTGGCCAGGGCGAGCTCGATCGCCGCGGCGCGCGCACGGGTGGCGACGGCGGCGAAGCCATCACTGCTCGACATGGGCACAGGCTATCCAGCGCCCGCGCCGGTCGCGTCAGCCGGGCTCAGGCGCGCTGGCTGATGCTGCTGCGGCTCTCGCGCAGCCCCTTCTCGAGGATCTCCAGGCCGACGACCTCCCAGTCGGGGAGGTTGGCCGAGCTCCGGTGCTCGTTCCACAGGCGCATCGCGAGGGAGGCGACGTCGAGCATCGACTCGCCCTGGTCCCAGAAGCGGATCTCGGCGGTGGTGCCGTTGGAGCGGACCGAGTCGAGGAACGGGCGCTCCTCGCTGAGCCGGGTGAGCGCACGCCGCAGCAGCAGCGGCTCGACCGGAGCCCCCGCGAGGGTGAGCGTGACGTACCAGTGACGCACGGGCTGCCCCACGTCAGCTCCTCTCCCGGTGGCTCGAGTGCTCGGACGCTACCCGACCAGCACGAGCCAAGTGTGTCCGAATCATGGGATCGCGCGTGGCCGAACGGCCAAATTCGCACCACCCGTTCGGGCCATGTCCCGGTCCGGGCCGATCCGTCGCCCTGGACACCTCGCGACACCGGCTCAGAGGAGCACGAGATCGTCGCGGTGCACGACCTCACGCTCGTACGCCGCCCCCAGCTCGCGGGCCAGCTCGCGGGTCGATCGCCCGAGCAGCGAGGGCAGCTCGGCGGCGTCGTAGTTGACCAGCCCGCGGGCGACGACGCGCCCGCGAGAGTCGACCAGGTCGACGGGATCACCGGCCACGAACCCGCCGGAGACCTGCGTGATCCCGGCCGGGAGCAGCGAGGCGCGCCGCTCGGTGAGGGCCCGTGACGGCCCCGTCGTCGAGCGACGATCCGGCCCTGGGGCTCGGTGGCGTGCGCCAGCCACAGCAGCCGGGTGGGCCGTCTCCGCCCGGTGGGGTGGAACAGCGTCCCGGTCTCCTCGCCCAGCAGCGCGGCACCGGCGTTGGCGGCGCTGGTGAGCACGGTGGCGATCCCGGCGCCGGTCGCGATGCCGGCCGCCTCGAGCTTGGTCCTCATGCCGCCGGTGCCGAGCCCGCCGCCCGCCTTGCCGATCCGCAGCCCCTCCAGCTCGGCCGGCGGAGCTCACCTGCGTGACCAGGGTGCTCTCGGCACGGTGCGGCGGGGCGTCGTAGAGCCCGTCGACGTCGCTGAGCAGCACCAGCAGGTCGGCGTGGACGAGGTGGGCCACCAGGGCCGCGAGCCGGTCGTTGTCGCCGAAGCGGATCTCCGAGGTGGCCACGGTGTCGTTCTCGTTGACGATCGGGACGACGCCGAGCTCGAGCAGCTTGTCGAAGGTGCGCTGGGCGTTGCGGTAGTGGCTGCGCCGGGTGACGTCGTCGACGGTGAGCAGCACCTGTCCGGTGACCTGGCCGTGCCGGGCGAACTCCTCGGTGTAGCGGTGCACCAGCAGCCCCTGGCCCACCGAGGCGGCCGCCTGCTGGCGGGCCAGGTCGCGCGGCCGGCGCGCGAACGCGAGCGGCTTGAGCCCCGCCGCGATGGCTCCGGAGGAGACCAGCACGAGGTGCGCTCCCCTGGCTCGTACGACGGCCAGGCTGTCGACGAGGTCACGCACCCGCTCGGGGTCGATGCCGCCGGCCGCCGTGGTCAGCGAGCTGGAGCCGACCTTGACCACGACCCGCTGGGCCGCGGCCACCTCGGCACGCATCAGTCCTCGTCCTCGGGCTCGTCCTCCGCCGCGTCGCCGGGCTCGTCCCCGGGCTGGCCGAGAGCCGGCGGGCCACGTCGGCGCGCTCCTCGCCCTCCGCGCGCTCGGGCATCGCCGCGTCGATGTCGCGACGGCGCTTGGCGGCGGGCCGGGACTCGCCGAAGCGCTGGTCCTCGCCGCGGCGTCCGAGCATCTGCGCGCCGGCGTCGATGCCCGGACGGAAGTCGAAGACCACGGCGTCGTCCGGGTCGCCGATCAGCACGGGGTCGCCCTCGACCGCGCCGAGCTCGACCAGCTTCTGCTCGACGCCGAGCCGGTTGAGCCGGTCGGAGAGGAACCCGACGGCCTCGTCGTTGCTGAAGTCGGTCTGCCGGATCCAGCGCTCGGGCTTCTCCCCGCGCACGCGCCACCCCTCGCCCGTCTCGCTTGATGGTGAACTCCGGGCCACCGCGGACCGAGTGCGGGCCGGATCACGATGCGGGTCGACTCGGTCGCCGGCGCGGCCGCCCTGCGGGCAGCGACGATCTCGGCCATCTTGAAGCTCAGCTCGCGCAGCCCCTCGTGGCTGGCGGCGCTGACCGGGATCACCGGCCAGCCGCGGGCGGCGATGTCGTCGCGGACGAGGTCGACCATGTCGCGCCCGTCGGGGACGTCGATCTTGTTCAGCGCGATCAGGCGGGGACGGTCCTCGAGGCCGCCGTACCGCTCCAGCTCGCGCTCGATGACGTCGAGGTCCTCGAGCGGGTTGCGGCCCGGCTCCATCGTGGCCAGGTCGACGACGTGCACCAGCGCGGCACACCGCTCGACGTGGCGCAGGAAGTCGTGGCCGAGCCCGCGTCCCTCGCTGGCGCCCTCGATCAGCCCGGGCACGTCGGCGACGGTGAAGGTGACCTCGCCCGCCTGCACGACGCCGAGGTTCGGCACGAGCGTGGTGAACGGGTAGTCGGCGATCTTGGGCCGAGCCCGCGACAGCGCGGCGACCAGGCTGGACTTGCCGGCGCTGGGGAAGCCGACCAGGCCGATGTCGGCGACGACCTTCAGCTCGAGGGTGACCACCAGGTCCTCGCCGGGCTCGCCGAGCAGGGCGAAGCCGGGCGCCTTGCGCTTGGACGAGGCCAGCGCGGCGTTGCCCAGGCCGCCGCGACCTCCGGGGGCGACCACCATCTCGGTGCCCGGCCCGACCAGGTCGGCGAGGATCTCGCCGGTGTCGGTGGCGACGACGGTGCCGTCGGGCACCGGCAGCACGATGTCCTCGCCGTGTCCGCCGTTGCGGTGCCCGCCGGCGCCGTGACCGCCGTTCTCGGCGTGGCGCAGCGAGTTGTGGTGGTAGTCGATCAGCGTGGTGACGTCGGGGTCGACCCGCAGGATCACCGAGCCACCGGGGCCGCCGTTGCCGCCGTCAGGTCCACCCAGCGGCTTGAACTTCTCGCGGTGCACCGAGGCCACCCCGTTGCCACCGCGGCCGCCGACGACGTGCAGCGACACCCGGTCGACGAAGGTCGGGACGGCCATGGGAGTTCTGCTCTCTGTCGGGAAGCGAAAGGGCGCCCCTGGTGTCCAGGAGCGCCCTCGCGATGGATCGTGTGGTCCGGGTGGGCGCTACTCCCCCACAGGGACGATGTTGACGACGCGACGACCGCGCTGGACGCCGAACTCCACGTTGCCCGCGACCAGCGCGAACAGCGTGTCGTCGCCGCCGCGGCCGACGCCGGAGCCCGGGTGGAAGTGGGTGCCGCGCTGGCGCACGATGATCTCGCCGGCGTTGACCGTCTGGCCACCGAAGCGCTTGACGCCGAGGCGCTGGGAGTTGGAGTCGCGGCCGTTCTTGGTGGAGGCCGCACCCTTCTTGTGTGCCATGAGCTCGTTCCTTGTCTGGGGCTGTGTCGCGCCGTCAGGCGGAGATGTCGGTGACCTTGACCTGGGTGTACTTCTGGCGGTGACCCTGGCGCTTCTTGTAGCCGGTCTTGTTCTTGTACTTCTGGATGACGATCTTGGGGCCCTTGGTGGCGCCGAGCACCTCGACGGTGACACCGGCCTTCTCCAGGCCCGTGGCGGTGACCTTCTCGCCGTCGACGACCATGACCACCGGCAGGGTCAGCGTCTCGCCGACTCCCGTCTCGATCTTGTCGATCTCGATGACGTCGCCCACGGCAACCTTCTGCTGCTTGCTGCCAGCGCGCACGACTGCGTACACGGCGGACTCACTCTCCTCGGGTTCAACGTCACGATCATGGCTTCTCGCCCCTGCGGCACGCAGCCACCCGACGACGTACGACGGGAGCGCGGTTCGCGCGAGAGACGGGGTGGCCCGGATCTCGCCCGGGAGCACACCAAGGACGAACTGTACCGATCGCCCGGGGAGCGGGTCAAAACGCGGACCGCGCGGGCGATGGCTGGGTCGTCGGGTAGATTCGTTGCGTGACGCAACCGTCGGCCGATGTCCGGCCTCCGCCCGACGACATCATCCGCCCCGGCAGGTTCAACAAGGACCACCCGCACTACCGCTGGGTGGCGCTCTCGAACACCACGATGGGCATGCTGCTCGTCACGATCAACTCCTCGATCGTGATCATCTCGCTGCCCGCGATCTTCCGCGGCATCCGGCTGAACCCGCTCGAGCCCGGCAACGTCAGCTACCTGCTCTGGATCATCATGGGCTTCCTGGTCGTCTCCGCCGTGCTGGTGGTGACGCTGGGTCGGCTGGGCGACATGTACGGCCGGGTGAAGATGTACAACCTCGGCTTCCTGGTCTTCTCGGTCTTCTCCGTGCTCCTCTCCGTCGACCCGTTCAGCGGTGGCCACGGAGCCATGTGGCTGATCGTGATGCGGATCGGCCAAGGCGTCGGCGGCGCGATGCTGTTCGCCAACTCGACCGCGATCCTCACCGACGCCTTCCCCGCCCACCAGCGCGGCATGGCCCTGGGCATCAACCAGGTCGCCGCGATCGCGGGCTCCTTCCTCGGCCTGATCATCGGCGGCCTGCTCGCCGAGTGGGACTGGCGTGCCGTCTTCTGGGTCTCGGTGCCGATCGGCATCATCGGCACCGTGTGGGGATACAAGTCCCTCGTCGAGCTCGGCGAGAGACGTGCCTCACGCATCGACGTGCCCGGCAACCTCCTCTTCGGCGTCGGCCTGACCGCGCTGCTGGTCGCGATCACCTACGGCATCCAGCCCTACGGCACCCACAGCACCGGCTGGACCAACCCGTGGGTGCTCGGCGGCATCATCGGCGGGATCGCCATGCTGGCCCTCTTCGTCGTCGTGGAGCAGCGGGTGGAGTCCCCGATGCTCTCCATCGACCTGTTCCGGATCCGGGCCTTCAGCATGGGCAACCTCGCCGGGCTGCTGGCGGCCGTGGGACGCGGCGGGCTGCAGTTCATGCTGATCATCTGGCTGCAGGGGATCTGGCTGCCGCTGCACGGCTACGACTACGCCTCGACCCCGCTGTGGGCGGGCATCTACATGCTGCCGCTGACCGTGGGCTTCCTCGTCGCCGGCCCGGCGTCGGGCTGGCTCTCCGACCGCTTCGGCGCCCGGTACTTCGCCACCGGTGGGCTGATCGTCGTGGCCGCCAGCTTCGTCGGCCTGCTGGCGATCCCGGTGGACTTCCCCTACTGGCTCTTCGCGCTGGTCCTGCTCGCCAACGGGATCGGCAGCGGACTGTTCGCGGCCCCGAACACCTCGGCGATCATGAGCTCCGTGCCCGCCCACGAGCGCGGCGCCGCCTCCGGGGTGCGCGGCACGGTCCTGAACTCCGGCACCTCGTTGTCGATCGGCATCTTCTTCTCCCTGATGATCGTCGGCCTGGCCGGCGTACTCCCCCAGACGCTGACCGGTGGCCTGGTCGCCCGCGGGGTGCCGCACCACATCGCCGCGGACGTCGGCAACCTGCCGCCCGTGGGGTCGCTGTTCGCCTCGTTCCTGGGCTACAACCCGATCGCGTCGCTGCTCGGGCCGACCGGCGTGCTGCACACGCTGCCGGCGCACCAGGCCTCGGCGCTGACGGGCAAGGAGTTCTTCCCGCACCTGATGTCCGGACCGTTCCACCACGGCCTCGTGGTGGTGTTCACCGCCGCGGCCCTGATGAGCGTGGTCGGTGCCGCGGCGTCGTGGGTGGCAGGCGGCGGCGCCCGTCCGGAGACGAAGGCCGACCCCGAGGCCGTGGGCGAGGCCCTCGTCCGGGAGTGAGCCTGAGGATCAGCGCTTGCGCGCGCCCTTGCGCTTGACCGGCACGTGGCGCAGCGAGAACCCGTTGTCGTCTCCCTCGCCACCCTCGACCGTCCTCGGCGTCCGGGTCGGCCCCGTCCACGTGGTCGGGCAGGGACACCGCCGGGTCCACCGGGACGTCGCTGGGCTCGGCGTTCGGCGCGGCCTGCGTGCCTGCGCCCGGCATGGTGGTCTCGGTCGAGGCCGCAGGAGGCCCGGCGGCACGGCGGGCACCGCGTCGGCGGACGGAGGTGACCACGCGCGGTGCCTCCGGCTCCGCCGGAGTCTCTGCGGGCGGCTCGGGCGCCGACTCGGCGGCCGGCTCCGGAGACGGCTGCTCGGCCTCCTCGGTCGCCTCGGTCACGTCCGACGCGCTCTCGGAGGGCACGTCGACGGGTTCGGGCGCCGTCTCGGTGGGAGTTGCCGATCACGTTCTGCTCCGCAGCCGGCTGCGGCTCGGGGACGACCGGCTCGGTCGACGCCGCGACGTCGTCGGGCGCCTCGGTGGCCGCCTCCGGCATGGTCTCGTCGGTCTCGTCGGTCTCGTCGTCGTCGGACTTCTCGGGCGGCCGGGAGCCGGCGAGGTCGGCCGGCGAGGGGTGCCGGCCGTTGCCGTTGCCGTTCCGTTTCCGCTGCCGCCGTTGTCCGCGTTGCCCTTGCGTCCGTCGCCGTCGCCGGAGCCGCCTCGACCCCGGTTGCGGCCGCCGCCTCCACCACCGCCGCGGCCACGCCGACCGCGCGGCTCGTCGTCCTCGGAGCGCCCGTTGGACTCCACCGGGTGGTCGTGCAGCACCAGGCCGCGGCCCTTGCAGTGCTCGCACTCGCTGCTGAACGCCTCGAGCAGGCCGGTGCCGATGCGCTTGCGGGTCATCTGCACCAGACCCAGCGAGGTCACCTCGGCCACCTGGTGACGGGTGCGGTCGCGGCCGAGACACTCGACCAGCCGACGCAGCACCAGGTCGCGGTTGGACTCGAGCACCATGTCGATGAAGTCGACGACGATGATCCCGCCGATGTCGCGCAGCCGGAGCTGGCGCACGATCTCCTCGGCGGCCTCGAGGTTGTTCTTGGTGACGGTCTCCTCGAGGTTGCCGCCGGAGCCGGTGAACTTGCCGGTGTTGACGTCGACCACGGTCATCGCCTCGGTGCGGTCGATCACCAGCGACCCGCCGGAGGGCAGCCAGACCTTGCGGTCGAGCCCCTTGGCGATCTGCTCGTCGACGCGGTACGTCGTGAACAGGTCCTTGCCGGCGTCCTTGCCCTCCTGCGCCGGCTCGAAGCGCTCGAGCCGGTCGCGCAGGTCGGGGGCGACGTGCGAGACGTAGTTGTCGACGAGGTCCCAGGCGTCGTCGCCCTGGATGACCAGCTTGGCGAAGTCCTCGGTGAACAGGTCGCGGACCACCTTGAGGGTCAGGTCCGGCTCGCCGTAGAGCAGCTGGGGCGACTTGCCGCTCTTGACCTTCTCCTCGATGTCGGCCCACCGGGCGGTCAGCCGCTCGACGTCGAGGGTGAGCTCGGCCTCGGAGGCGCCCTCGGCCGCCGTGCGGACGATGACGCCCGCGGTGTCGGGGACGATCTCCTTGAGCAGCGTCTTGAGGCGGTTGCGCTCGGTGTCGGGCAGCTTGCGCGAGATGCCGGAGGTGTTGCCCTCGGGCACGTAGACCAGGAACCGGCCGGGCAGGCTGATCTGACCGGTCAGCCGGGCGCCCTTGTGCCCGACGGGGTCCTTGGAGACCTGGACGAGGATCGCCTGGCCCGAGGACAGCACCGACTCGATCTTGCGGGGCTGGCCGTCCTTGTGGCCGAGCGCGGACCAGTTGACCTCGCCGGCGTACAGCACGGCGTTGCGGCCCTTGCCGATGTCGATGAAGGCCGCCTCCATCGAGGGCAGCACGTTCTGCACCCGCCCGACGTAGACGTTGCCGATCAGGGAGGTCTGCGACTCGCGGGCGACGTAGTGCTCGACGAGCACCTTGTCCTCGAGCACGCCGATCTGGGTGAGGTCGTCGCGCTGGCGGATCACCATCACCCGGTCGACGGACTCGCGGCGCGCCAGGAACTCGGCCTCGCTGACGATGGGCGCCCGCCGGCGTCCGGCCTCGCGGCCCTCCCGACGTCGCTGCTTCTTGGCCTCGAGACGGGTGGACCCGCCGATGCTGGTGATCTCGTCCTCGGGGTTGCGCGGCTTGCGCGCCCGCTGGCCGGTGCCGGAGTCGTCGGACCCGTCGCCGTCCTCGCCCGGACGGCGCCGACGGCGGCGGCGGCGCGAGCCGCCCTGCCCCTGGCCCTCGCCACGGTCGTTGTCGCCGTCCTTGTCGCCGTCTTGTCGCCGGCCTTGTCGCTGTCGGCGTCGTCGGAGTCCTCGTCGTCCCCGGAGTCGTCGGAGCCCTGACCGTCGGAGGGCTTGCGCCGGCGGCGGCCACCGCGGCGACGGCGACGCCGGTTGCCACCCTCGGTGGAGTCGTCGTCGCTGTCGTCGGTGTCGTCGGCCCCATCGGCCCGGTCGGCACCGTCTGCCGTGTCAGGAGCGTCGGACTTCTTCGTCGCGGTCGGCTCCGCCGCGCTGGTCCGGCTCCTCCGCGGGGGCGTCCTCGGCCTGCTGGCCGGGCTGCTGGCCCGGCTTGCGGACCGCTCGTTTGCGCGGGGCGGCCTGCTTCTCCGGCGCCTTGAACAGCACGGGAGGGGCCGCGGGAGCGCCGGACTCGGCGGCCTGGTCGTCCCCGGCAGGTGCCGAGACCTCGGCACCGGGCGCCGTCTCCTTCGCGGCCGCGGACTTCTTCTTCGCCGCCGCCTTCTTCTTCGGCTTCGGGGTCACCTCGGCGTCGTCGGACGCGGACGAGCTCGCGGTGCCCGGCTCCGCCGTGGCGTCGACGACCTTCTTGGCGGTCTTCTTGGCGGCCGTCTTCTTCGCCGTCGGTCTTCTTGGCGGCGGTCTTCTTGGCGCTGCCTTCTTCGCCGCGGTCTTCTTCACCGCCTTCGGGGCGTCAGCCGCGTCGGGCGTGTCGCCGGTGTTCGCCGGTGATGTTCTCGGTGGTGGTGTCGTCGTTGTCGAGCACTGGTGCACTCCTCGCCGTCGTACGGCTCACGCCGTGGCGACGGTCCTGGTCGCGGCGTACGACGGTCCGGAGAACCGGGCGCCCTACGCAAAAGCCTGTCGGTCGGCGACGACACCCTCCGCGCTGTCACGTCGAGCGGACCACCCCCGGGGACCAACCGCGGTCGCTGTGCCGATCACACCGATGAAGCTGTCACCTTCACCTGTCGGCCGCGTCGCGGTCAGGAACCAACGGGTCACCCACCGTGCCGCCTCCAGGATCCAACGGGCCCTGTGCCAGACGCTGCTGGACAGCAGCGGTGACACGGAACCGCGAGATCTCCCGAAGGGCGGCGAGAACGTCGTCGGGTCTCACGGACGGCGAACCGTGCCGTAGGACCACGTCGAGTATCGCACAGGAGGGTCGATCGGCCTGTGCTTCACCGACGCTCGCGGCGAGGATGGCGCTCCGGGCGTCGAACCGGCGCATCCCCTTCTTGGTCATCCGCTCGACCATCACCTCGTCGGTGGCGAGCAGCGCGGCGAGTGCCTCGGGCAGCTCGTCCGGGGTCGGCTCGACCAGCGCGATCCGCCACACCGAGGCCTCCAGACGGTCGGCGAGGGACCCACCGGCGCTCGGGACGACCTCGAGCACGTCGAGCCCGTCGGGCAGCGCCTCGTCGAGCACCTCGTGGGCCCAGGCGGGCTCGATCACCTGGGCGAGCGCGATCTCGAGGTACTCCGCCTCGCTGGCCGATCCGGTGGGCGCGGCGCCGGCGTAGGAGATCCGCGGGTGCGGGTTGAAGCCGGAGGAGTAGGCCATCGGGATCCTGGCCCGGAAGACCGCCCGCTCGAAGGCGCGGCTGAAGTCGCGGTGCGAGGTGAAGCGGAGCCGCCCGCGCTTGGCGTAGCGGATGCGCAGCCGCTGCACCGGGGGCGGCTGCTGCGCCGGTTGCTCACGCACGAGGCGAGGGTAGGCGAGGGTCGGCGTCCGGTGGCCGGAGGGGGACGCTCACCTCAGCGCACGGACTTCATCAGCGCCGACGGGTAGACCGTGGCCACCTTGGCGCCGTCCAGCCACCGGGTCAGGCGGGCGGCCTCGGCGTCGAGGGCGCGCCGCGCCTCGGAGCCGAGGTCGCGGAGCGGGACGACGGCGACGACGCCGTCGGGGTCCTGGACCCAGCAGCCGACGATGCGGCCGTTCCACCAGGCGGTGGTGCCGGCGTTGCCGTTGGTGTCGAACAGGTGCGCCACGTCGTCGACGCCGAGGTAGAACGCCCGCTCCTTCCAGCCCATCGTGGTCGGGTCGAGCACGGGGAGCAGCGCCCCCCAGGGCTCGGGGTCCGGCACCTCGTCGAGGTCGTCGGGCAGCAGGTAGCCGGTGCCCACCGTCGCCGTCCAGCGAGACCTCGACCGCGTCGAGCTCGCCGAGGGCACGGCGTACGGCGGCCTTGGTGGCGCCCAGCCACCAGACGAGGTCGTTCTCCGTGCCGGGACCGAACCGCCGCAGCCAGCGCTCGACGAGCATGGCGGTAGCCCTCCTCGGGAGGCAGGAGCTCGGCCGGCTCGCCCAGCCACTGCTCGGTGAGCGTCCAGACGGGTCGGGAGAGCCGCCAGTCGCCGTCGTTGGCTCCGCGCATGATCCGTCCGCTCGACGCGAGCGTGCTGAGCACCCGCGGGGCGATCGGGAAGTTGCCGCCGTAGGACTTGCCGGGGGACATCTCCAGGCGCCGGGCGAGCGGCGGGACGCGCTCGCGCAGCTGCGCGGTGGTGGCCGGCCCGTCGTCGGCGAGGGTGCGCAGCACGGCCGTGGTCGTGCGGGTGAGCCACCGCGCACCGTCCTTCGCGACGCCGTTGCTCTCGACCTCCTTGGCCAGGCGGGTCTCCAGCTGGGTGGTCACCCGCCGCGAGGCACTCCCCCACACGGCCGGGAGCAGGTCGCGCGGGAAGGCGAAGACGGTACGGCGCATGGCGAGCTGCTTGACGACCGTGCGGTCGTCGTACAGCGCGCGGTCGATGTCCTTCGCGGCCGCATCGGTGCGGGCGGCGACCGAGAGGTAGACGCTGGGCGGCTCGGTCGCGTGCAGGCAGACGACGGACTCGACGGCCTCCGGCACCGTGTCGACGCGCCGGGCCAGGGCGTGGCGCCGACCCAGCCGGGCCCGGCGCTCCTGGTCGGGGACGTGCCGCATGTGCGGATCCTCGCAGCCCGCGCCGACAACCCACCCGCGGAGGTGCGCCGACCCGGCACTCCGGCACGATGGCTCGCGTGACCCCCGACCAAGCCGGCTCCGGCAGACGCTGGCTGGTCGTCCTCGGCATCGTGGTGCTGGCCTTCAACCTGCGGCCGGCGGCCGTCAGCGTGGGCCCGGTGCTCGGCGACGTCCGCGACGGCCTCGGCATGTCCGGCGCGGTGGCCGGCGTCCTCACCTCGCTGCCGGTGCTGGCCTTCGCGGTCTTCGGGGCCCTGGCGCCGCGTGCGGCACGGCTCGTCGGGCTGCACCGGATGACCCTGCTCGCGCTGGTGTGCGTCGTCGTGGGTCTGGGCCTGCGCCCGTCGGTGTCGAGCATCCCGCTGTTCCTGCTCCTCTCGCTGCTGGCGCTCGCCGGGATGGCCTCGGCCAACGTGCTGCTGCCCTCGTTGGTCAAGCTGCACTTCCCGGACCGCATCGGGCTGATGACGTCGATCTACTCGACCTCGCTCGCGATCGGCCTGACCTCGGCCTCGGTGCTCACGGTCCCGATCGGCGAGGCGTACGGCGGCTGGCGCGCGGGACTGGCGGTGTGGGCGGTGACGGCCGGGATCGCGGCGCTGCCGTGGATCCTCCTGATGACCGAGGACCGCCGTGCCCGACGGCTGCCGGAGGAGGCCGGCGCGTCGATCGGGCTCGCGGAGGTCGGCCGGACCCGGCTGGGCTGGCTGATGGCGCTGTTCTTCGGCCTCCAGTCGATGCAGGCCTACGCGATCTTCGGCTGGTTCGCGCAGGTCTACCGCGACGCCGGCTTCTCGGCCTCGACCGCCGGACTGCTGCTCGGCGCGATCACCGGGATCAGCATCCCGCTCTCGTTCATCGTGCCCGGCGTCGCGGCCCGGCTGCACAACCAGGCCCCCTTGATGTGGGTGCTGATGGCCTGCTACCCGATCGGCTACCTCGGGCTCGCGCTGGCCCCGCACGGGGGTGCGCTGGCCTGGGCGCTGCTCGTCGGGGTGGGCACGGCCACCTTCCCGCTGATCCTGACCCTGATCGGGCTGCGGGCCCGCACCCCCTACGGCACCGCGGCACTCTCCGGCTTCACCCAGTCGGCCGGCTACCTGCTGGCCATCGTCGGCCCGTTCGGCGTCGGCGTGCTCCACGACCTCTCGGGGGGCTGGACCCTCCCCCTCCTGGTGCTCGCGGCCATCAACGTGCCGCAGCTGATCGTCGGGCTCTCGCTCTCCCGCCCGGCGTACATCGAGGACGAGCTGGGGCGGAACCGTCACACCGAGGCGGGTCTGCCCGACTGACCTGGACGCACGAAGCCGGACTCGTAGGCGATCACCACGAGCTGGGCGCGCGAGCACGCCCCGAGCTTGCCGAGGAGGCGGTTCATGTGGGTCTTCACCGTCGCCTCCGAGACGACGAGGTCGGCGGCGATCTCCTGGTTGCCCAACCCGCGTGAGACCAGCGCGAGCACCTCGCGCTCGCGCTCGGTCAGCACCGACAGCTGCTTCGGAACCCCGTTCGCCGGCGCCGGGCCGTGGACGTGCTGCTCGATCAACCTCCGCGTCAGCGAGGGGGCCAGCAAGGCCTCCCCCGCCGCGACGACCTCGATCCCGTCGACGAGTCGATCCGGTGGCGTCGCCTTGAGCAGGAAGCCGGCGGCACCGGCCTCCAGTGCGTCGTAGACGTAGCTGTCCACGTCGTACGTCGTCAGGACCAGCACCCTGCTCGGCAGGGCACGGGCGGCGATCTCGCGGGTCGCGGCGATCCCGTCCAGCACCGGCATCCGGATGTCCATCAGCACCACGTCGGGAGCCAGTCGCTGCGTGAGGTCGACCGCCTGCCGGCCGTCCGCCGCCTCGCCCAGGACCTCCAGGCCACGGGCCTCGAGCACCATCCGCAGGCCCGAGCGGACCAGGTCCTGGTCGTCGGCGATCACGACGCTGGTCATGGAGCCTCCAGGGGCAGCACTGCGGCCAGCTCGAACTGGCCCTCCCGCTCGCGGTGGTCCAGGGTGCCGCCGAGCAGCGAGACGCGTTCGGCCATGCCGCGCAGACCGAGCCCGGAGCCCTTGGTCCTCGACGTGGCCGCGCTCGGGTTGGAGGCCTCGACCGCGACGCCGGCGCCCTGGCTCGTGACGCGCAGCACCGCGGTCCCGTCGCCGTGCCGCAAGGCGTTCGTCAGGGCCTCCTCGGCGATGCGGTAGGCCGAGACGTCGATCCCGGCGGGGAGGTCCGCGAGGCCGTCGTCGACGGAGAGCTCGACCTCGAGACCGCTGGCCCGGAACTGCTCGACGAGGTCCTCGAGGTCGGCCACGCCGGGCCGGGGTGAGAGGCCCAGCTCGTCGGCGTCGTCGCGGATCACGTGCAGGAGCCGACCGGTCTCGGCGAGTGCGCGCCGGCCGGTGTCGGCGACGTCCGCCAGCACGCGCTCCGCCGTGTCCGGGTCGGAGCGGACCACGTCCTGCGCCGCTGCCGTCTGCACGACCATGGCACTGACCGAGTGGGCGATCACGTCGTGCAGCTCGCGGGCGATCCGGTCGCGCTCGGCGCGCACCGCCTCGCGTTTCACGAGCTCCTCACGCTCCTCGAGCAGACCCTTCTGGATCGCGAGGCGTCGTACCAGCCGGCCGAAGACGTACGGCGGCAGCAGCAGCGTCGCGACGAACACGACGTCGGAGATGTTGTGCTGCCGGGGGTCCTCGAACACGTAGTCGCTCAGGGTCACCAGGGCGATGAGCCCCACCCCGAGAAGTCCCCGGAGATCGGCGATCCAGCGGGCGAGCGTGTAGACCGAGATCGCCCAGAACAGCAGCGGCACCGCCGGCTCGTCGAGCTGCGGCCCGACCCACGGCATCACCAGCAGCAGGCACGGCGAGGCGGTGGCGAACACCAGCGGATTCAGCCTCCGAAAGGCGAGCAGGACCGCCGCGCCGAGCTCGAACAGCACGCCCCAACCCCAGCCCTCCGGCTGCAGGCTCGCCAGCTCGACGGCGCCGAGCACGAAGACGCCCGCCGCGAGCACGGCATCGAAGAGCCACGACGGGATCCGCTTGCGCACGAGTGCAGGCTACGGCTCGCCGCACCGATCTTCCGTCCACCCACGGGTGGACGTCGGTCCCACCCGCAGCGTGACGACCAGCGGGGCCGCTGCTCCCTAGCGTCGATCGCACCGTTCGTGACGACAGGAGGACACCATGGAGCACGACGCACGAGACCGCCGGATCGGCCGGATCGCCTGGGTGATGGCCTGGGTGGCCCTGGTGCTGGGCCAGTTCCACGCGATGGCACGGCACAACACCGTCGACGGCAGCGAGGACCTGCAGACCTGGACCACCCGCGTGTGGTCCGACCCGGCCCGCAAGGTCTTCGCGCCCCTGCTGGACTGGGCCAATCCGGATGCCGTGTACCTGACCTACGGGAAGATCTGGTTCCCGGTGTTCCTCGCCTTCACCGCGTGCGCCTTCGTCGTACGTCGTCGCCGGCAGCCGGTCACCGGCTTCGAGAAGTGGGCCTGGCGGTTCGCCCTGGCTCGGCTACTGCTGGGCGACGCTCGCCGTCTTCGTCAGCTACTGGACCCAGTGGACCCACACGACCGACGTCCTGGACCTGGCCTTCCTGTTCCTCGACATCCCGGGCCTGCTGCTGACCCTGCTCGGATCCACCGTCCTCGGGATCGCCCTGCTCCGTCGCGGGATGCGTCCGCGGGCCACGGGCTGGCTGCTCGCCCTGACGATCCCGATCGCCGTCGTCACCTTGATGTTCACCTCGATGGGCAACGCCGCCCTCCCTGTGGCCTTCGCCTTCGGGATCGCCGGCCGGGCTCTGGCGCGGACCCCGTCGCCGGACAGGAGCGTGTCTCCTCAGCCCGTGGCGAGCGGTTTCCCAGGTTAAGAACCCAAACTGGCTCTTCACACAGGTTGCAACCTGTGTGAAGAGCCAGTTTCGTGTGTGAAGTCCGGGGCTCGGGCGCCGGCGGTGAGCGAAACCCAGGAAACGAGGCGTGCGAGGCCCCTACCGTGGTCCCTCATCGATCTCAGGGGGATCCATGTTCAAGCCGCCGCCCTGGCAGCCGGTAGATGGACTGGGACGACGTCGATCGTCTCGCCAGGCACGCGAGCCGCACTCAGTAGGCGGTCGACACTTCGGGTTGCTCGCGACGGCTGACGGTTTCCCAGGGTAGGAACCTTTTCTGCCCCAGAACACAGGAAACTTCCTGTGTTCGGAGGCAAGAACCTGTGCGCGGTTCCTGCTCGAAGGGCAGTTTCCCTTCCTACCCTGGGAAACTTGTGACTGGAGTGACGACCACCGGGCCGCTACCCCACCGGCCCGGGGCGCAGCATCAGGTCCGTCGCCGGGGCGAACCCGGCGCGCTCGTACAGCGGCACCGAGCGCTCGGTCGGGTTGAGCACGAGGCGCACGAACCCCTCGTCGTCGGCGTACGACGTGCAGGCCGCGAGCAGCTGCGTCCCGATGCCGCGATCGCGCTCGGCGGGGAGGGTGAAGACGTTCGCGACGTAGCCCCAGCGCGAAGACAGCCGGCCCGGCATCGGCATCCGCTCGAAGACGAGCATGTTCAGCATCCCGACCGGCTGCTCGTCACGCAGCGCCAGCCAGGTGAGTCGCCGGTCGTGCTCCCTCGACCACCAGAGGTCGAAGGCCGACTCGAACTCCTCGTCGGCGCGTCGCACCGCGCGTCTCGCCCCAGACCCGGCGCACGGCGGCCACGAGGTGACCCTCGTCGGCGCCGGCGAGCCGGACGGTGACGTCGGACAACGCTCAGACGACCGAGAGCGGCAGCAGCTGCTGCCCCGTCGGGCCGATCTGGATGTCGGTGCCCATCTCCGGGCAGACGCCGCAGTCGTAGCAGGGCGTCCAGCGGCAGTCCTCGACGTCGACGGAGTCCGGGTCGAGCGCGTCCTCCCAGTCGGCCCAGAGCCAGTCCTTGTCCAGGCCGCTGTCGAGGTGGTCCCACGGGAGCACCTCGTCGTAGCCGCGCTCGCGGGTGGTGAACCACTCGAGGTCCACGTCGGTGCCGTCGAGGACGCGCGAGGTGGCCGCGATCCAGCGCTCGTAGGAGAAGTGCTCGCTCCAGCCGTCGAAGCGGCCGCCGTCGCGCCAGACCTCCTCGATGATCCGCCCCACCCGGCGATCGCCCCGGGACAGCAGTCCCTCGATGATGCCGGGCTGCCCGTCGTGGTAGCGGAACCCGATGGCCCGCCCGAACTTCCGGTCCGAGCGCACCGCCTCACGCAGCTTGCGCAGCCGCTCGTCGGTCGTCGCGACGTCGAGCTGGGAGGCCCACTGGAACGGCGTGTGCGGCTTGGGCACGAACCCGCCGATCGAGACGGTGCAGCGGATGTCGTTGTGGCCGGCGACCTCGCGACCCTTCGCGATCACCTTCTTGGCCAGGTCGGCGATCTCGAGCACGTCCTCGTCGGTCTCGGTGGGCAGGCCGCACATGAAGTAGAGCTTCACCTGCCGCCAGCCGTGGGAGTACGCCGCCGCGACCGTGCGGATCAGGTCCTCCTCGGTGACCATCTTGTTGATCACCTTGCGCATCCGCTCCGAGCCGCCCTCGGGGGCGAAGGTCAGCCCCGAACGACGGCCGTTGCGGGAGAACTCGTTGGCCAGGGTGATGTTGAAGGCGTCCACGCGGGTGCTCGGCAGCGACAACGAGACGTTGGAGCCCTCGTAGCGGTCGGCCAGCCCGGTGGCCAGCTCGGCGATCTCGGAGTGGTCGGCGCTGGAGAGCGAGAGCAGCCCGACCTCCTCGAAGCCGGACTTCCGGATGCCGTTCTCGACCATCTCGCCGATGCTGGTGATCGACCGCTCCCGCACGGGCCGGGTGATCATCCCCGCCTGGCAGAACCGGCAGCCGCGGGTGCAGCCGCGGAAGATCTCGACGCTGAACCGTTCGTGCACGGTCTCGGCGAGCGGCACGAGCGGGTTGCGCGGGTAGGGCCAGGCGTCGAGGTCCATCAGCGTGTGCTTGCGCACCCGGGGCGGTACGCCGGCCCGGTTGGGCGTCACCGACAGCAGGGCACCGGAGTCGTCGTAGGCCACGTCGTAGAAGCGCGGCACGTAGACGCCGCCGCTCGCCGCGAGCCGGAGGAGCAGCTCGTCGCGACCGCCCGGACGACCCTCGACCTTCCACTCGCGCAGCACCTCGGTGATCGCGAGGACGACCTCCTCGCCGTCGCCGAGCACCACGGCGTCGACGAAGTCGGCGATCGGCTCGGGATTGAAGGCCGCGTGACCCCCGGCGAGCACGATCGGGTCATTAGCACCGCGGTCTTCGGCATGCAAAGAAATGTCGGCTAAATCAAGACAAGTCAGCATATTGGTATAGCCCAGCTCGGTCGAGAACGACAACCCGAGAATGTCGAAGTCGCGCACCGGCCGGTGGCCGTCGACGGTGAACTGCGGGATGCCGTGCTCGCGCATCACCGCCTCCATGTCCGGCCACACCGCGTAGGTGCGTTCGGCGAGCGTTCCCTCGTGCTCATTGAGGATCTCGTAGAGGATCTGCACGCCCTGGTTGGGCAGTCCGACCTCGTAGGCGTCGGGGTACATCAGGGCCCAGCGGACTACGCTCTCCTCGCCCCACTCGTGATGCACCGAGTTCAGTTCCCCTCCGACATATTGGATGGGTTTGGAGATCTCGGACAAATGCGGCTCGATTGTGGCGAAAATCGACTCACCACGTGAGACGGACATGCTTGAACCTCTCACTACGGGGGGATGGTCCAATCTACGTGCTCGCCCAGCACGAAGGCAGGACCTGTTTATACGGGGGAAGGAACAACAGGTGTCCTCAGCGACCCTTGGCTGGCGGCCGTCTCGACGGCTGTCGGACCGAGCGATGTGGGCCCTGTGGCTGGTGTGTCTCCCGGCCATCATTGGGGCGCTGGCGCTCCAACACGTGAGCACTTTACAGGTGCACGGGATCAGCTCGATCCAGGCCGCTGCGGTGGTCGTCTTCCTCTGGCTGACCCTCGCCTGGCTGTGGCCGGACCGCTCCCGGCGCGACCTGATGGTCGCGGTGACCGCCGCCCTCGCCTTCGTCGTCGCGGGCGTCACCCACCTGGTCCTGGGCCTCGACCCCCTCGTCGCGGCGCGGGTGGCCGCGGCCATGGTCGTGCAGGCGGCGGTGACGCTGGCGCTCTACCGCTGGCGGATCGGCGACGACAACCTCACGCCGCACCGGCCCGGTCGACCTCGTCGACCTGTTCGTGGCCAGCCTGGTCGGCGCGGCCGTGGTGCTGCCGATGGGCCCGGCGCCGGGACTCTGGGTGACCAGCCCCGCGTTCGACCTGCTTCTGGTGGGTCGCCCTGGGCACCGCCTACGTCTTCGTCGGCAGCGCCTGCCTGATGATCCTGGTCACCCGCAGCCCGCGCTCGGAGGCCATCCCCACTCGCCTGCTCGACCTCTACCTCACCCTCGTGGTGACCGCCCTGTGCCTGGGCCTCGTCCTGGTCTACGACGAGTACCCGCTGACCTGGCTGGTCCTGCTCCCCGCGATCTGGGCCGGCATGCGGCTCGGGCCCTGGGTCTCGGCGGCGTACAGCCTCGTCGGCACGCTCGCGGTCGTGGTGGCCCTGGCCGTCCAGGCGCAGAACGGCTCCCGGCCCGCCACGGACCACGCCGCAGCTCCTGGTGCTCGACTGCCTGATGACCGCGTTCGTCTTCGTGGTGCTGCTGCTCTCGCTGGTGCGCGACCAGCGCGCCTACCTCGCCACCGAGGTCGTCCGCCGGCGCCAGGAGGCCATCGACCAGGCCGGCCTGCTCAGCACGGTGTTCGAGTCGATCAGCGACGCCCTGGTGCTGATGGATCCCGACGGCGTGGTGAAGCTGCACAACGGTGCGGCGGTCGACCTGCTCGGGCACGACCTGCTCGGGACCGAGCCGGCCAACTGGCTCGGGCGCCGGCGCGAGGCCTCGGCGTTCACCTACACCTACAACCGCAACGGCTCCGAGGAGACGGTCCGGGTGCTCGCGGTCCAGCTGGCCGACGTGCAGTACGCCGGCGCCGACGGCATCGTGGCCATCGCCCGCGACGTGACGACCGAGCAGCGCCGGATCGAGGAGCTGACCAGCTTCGCCGCGGTGGCGGCCCACGACCTGAAGAGCCCGCTGGCCGCCGTCCAGGGCTGGATGGAGGTCGCCGAGGACGCGCTCGTCAGTGACCGGGTGACCGCCTCCGCGGCGCTGGACCGGGGCCGCGTCGCCGCCGACCGGATGTCGCGCGAGATCGACGACTGGCTGACCTACAACGTGGCCCGCGAGGGGGCCGTGCAGCCCGAGCCGGTCGCGCTGCAGCCGGTGCTCGACAGCATCGTCGCCACCTACCCGGTGGGCGAGTTCCTGGTCGAGGCCCCGGACACCGTGCGGGCCGACCCCACGCTGCTGCGCCACCTCCTGGTCAACCTGGTCGGCAACGCCGTCAAGTACACCCGCATCGGCGACAAGCCGATCGTGACGATCCGCAGCTTCGTCACCAAGGACCGCAACTGGGTGCGGCTCTACGTCGTGGACGCCGGCATCGGGATCCCGGAGGGCGAGGAGCAGACGATCTTCGAGCCGTTCCGCCGAGGCGCGGGCGTGGACGCCAGCTACGAGGGCTCCGGCCTGGGCCTGGCCCTGGCCAAGCGCATCGTGCGCCGGCACGGCGGGCTGATCAGCGGCGAGCGCAACGAGGGCCCCGGCAGCACCTTCACGGTGACGCTCCCCCGCGCCTGAGCACGCCTCGCAATGTCCAGAAAATCGGACATTCTGCCCTAATGGCGCCTATTCTGGCAACACCGAATTGGGGACCAGAATGCGACGAGTCGAGGCAGCTCCCTCAGCGCCTCCGCACAGCGGGGACGGCGCTGCCGTCAGGCTGCCTCGCCACCCGATGCTCCCCTTCTTCGTCTTCGCGGCCTGCTGCTACCTGATCGCGCCGTACCTCGGGCTCGGCAGCCGCGACGTCGACCCGCGGATCGCCGAGCTGTGGCCGCCGGGCGGCGTCGGCTTCGTGCTGCTGACCACCGTGTGGACCATCAGCCGCCGTGCCGTGCTCGCGACGATGGCGTTCATGGTGGCCACCTTCGTGGTCACCTCGGTGCTGATGGGCAACGCCGTACCGGTGTCGGTGTGGATGGGCCTGCTGGCCGTCGTCCAGTCGACGCTGATGCTGCTGCTCTACCGCCGCGCCCTGTCCCACGAGGGCTGGGCACCGGAGTCGCCCCAGGAGATCGCTGCCCTGCTCTACGCCGCCGTCGGCTCCTCGCTGGTGATCGGAGTGGCCGGCGGGTTCCCGTTCCTCGACGCCGAGCACGCCTGGTCCCAGGTGCTGCTGTGGTGGGTGCTGCGCAACACGGTCTTCTGCTTCGTCGGCGCCGCCACCTTCATGGTGATCTTCTTCCAGCGCCGCGAGGAGGTGCTCCGGCCCAGCCCCTGGTACAACCGGGTGGGGCTGCTGGCCGTCTCGGTCATCTGCGTCTACGGCACCTACCTCGACCCGACCCTGCCGCTGTCGTGGCTGCTGATGATCCCGTGCGTCTGGGGCGGCCTCACCCTGACCATCCGCGGTACGGCGTACCTCGCCCTGACCGTCGCGCTGTGCGCGGCGGCGATGACCTACCTGCCGCAGAACCAGTTCGGCTACACCGGCTTCCTGCCGGCGGCCTCGATCGTCGACCTGCTGGTGATCGCCAGCGTCGCCTTCGCCTTCCTGCTCACCCTGATGCGTGACCAGCGCGCCCGCCTGATCGGTGAGCTCGACGGCAAGCGGGCCGAGTCCGAGGGGCAGCGCCAGCTGCTCGAGACGATCTTCGAGTCGATGAACGACGGCGTGATGATCGCCGACGAGACCGGCGTCACCAAGTACAACCAGGCGGCGCGACGGCTGCTGGGCAAGCCCATCCCGCTCGGCCGCCCGCACTCGTGGGTGGAGGCCTACCAGCTCAGCGGCACCGAGGGCCGCACGCTCACCGACGACGAGCTGCGCTCGGCGCTGTTCGTCGGCAGCGGCGGTCCGGCGACGGCAACCTCGAGGTGGTCGTCGGCGGCGACGGCGGGGCCAAGGTGCTCGACGTCTCCGCGAAGGCCCTGGGCGACGAGACCCACCGCTCCCGCCTGGTCCTGCTGCACGACGCGACCGACCAGCGCGCCCGGGTGCGCGAGCTGACCAACTTCGCCGGCATGGTCGCCCACGACCTGCGCGGGCCCGCTGACGGTGCTCGACGGCTGGCTGGAGGTCCTCGAGGACGGCTCGGCGCGCGGCACCGCAGATGGCCGACGAGGTCGCCGGCAAGGCCAAGGACGCCAGCCGCCGGATGCGCCAGGTGATCGAGGACTGGCTCGGCTACACCGTCGTGCAGAACGGCAAGCCGCAGCCCGAGCCCGTCAAGCTGGTCGACGCGGTCTCGCGAGATCTTCGACAGCCGCCGCGATCACCACCGACGGCGAGGAGCCGATCTTCACCCACGACGTGGACCACGCCGTGTTCGCCGACCCGCGGCTGCTGCGCCAGCTGCTCGACAACCTGGTCGGCAACGCGGTCAAGTACACCTCGCCCGAGTTCACTCCCCGCGTGCACGTGATGTCGCAGCGCGACGACGAGCCCGGCTGGATCCGCATCGACGTGGTCGACAACGGCATCGGGATCCCCGAGGGCGAGGAGGAGCTGATCTTCGAGGAGTTCCACCGCGGCGCGCGCCGAGGGCCGCTCGGCCGGCACCGGTCTCGGGCTGGCCCTGACCCGGCGGATCGTGGCCCTGCACGGCGGACAGCTCAGCGCCCGGCGCAACCCCGAGGGTGGCGGCTCGACGTTCACCTTCACCCTGCCCGAGGCCTGAGCACTGCCCGTACGGCTTCTCGTCAGCGGCGTGAGGGCGCGAGGGTGCCGCGCATCGCGATGTTCTGCAGCAGGCCGAGGGCCATCATCGAGCAGAACATCGAGGAACCGCCGTACGACACCAGGGGCAGCGGCACCCCGGTGACCGGCATGATGCCCAGGCACATGCCGATGTTCTGGAAGGTCTGGAAGGCGAACCAGCAGGCGATGCCGGCGGCGGCGACCCGGCCGAACATGTCGTCGGCGTGGCGCGAGATCCACAGGGCCCGCCAGATCAGGGCCGCGAACAGCAGGATCAGCACGCCCGGCCCCGATCAGGCCGAGCTCCTCCCCCGCGACGGTGAAGATGAAGTCGGTGTGCTGCTCGGGCACGAAGCGCGAGCGGGTCTGCGAGCCGTCGAACAGGCCGCGCCCGAACAGGCCGCCGTTGCCGATCGCGATCCGGGCCTGGGTGGTGTTGTAGCCCGCACCGCGGGGGTCCAGCGTCGGATCGGTGAAGGCCATGAAGCGGTTGATCTGGTACTGCTTCAGGACCCCGGCCGCGACCACCAGCGCCGCCAGGCTGGCACCGGCGAGGAACAGCCCGGTCAGCCAGCGCCGCGGCACTCCCGCGACGGCGAGCACCCCGAACACCGTGGCGGTGAGCACGAGCATCGTGCCGAGGTCGGGCTGCAGCATGATCAGGGCGGCCGGGACGGCCGCGATGCCGAGCATCAGCGCGACGTCGACGGCGTTGATGCCGCGGCCGCGGGAGTTCTCGGTGCGCTCGGCCACGATCATCGCCATCATCGTGACCACGCTGAGCTTGGCGAACTCGGCGGGCTGGACCGACATCCCGCCGATCATCAGCCACGACCGGGAGCCGTTGATCGTCGAGCCCATCACCAGCACGAGCAGCAGGCCGATGATGCTGGCGACGTAGACCGCCGGGCGTCACGATGCGCACCCAGCGGTGGTCGGTGGCCATCACGGCGGCGGCCAGGACGATGCCGATGGCCACGTTGACGAGGTGCTTGTGCAGGTAGGCGGTGCTCTGCCCGTGGGTCAGGACGTCGTTGTTCGCGGTCGCCGACCAGACCAGCAGGGTGCCGATGACCACGATCGCGCCGGCTGCCCCGACGAGCAGCCAGTCGAGCCGCGGTACGGCGATCCGGCTGCGGGTGACCGAGAGGCGGGAGTACGGGAGGACGGTCATTGCTTGCCCTTCGTCGCCGGCGGGAGGATCGAGCCGTCCTTGGCGAAGGTGGGCAGGCCGGCCGGCGGCGTCACCCCGGGGATCATCGCCTTGCCGGGGCGCACGTCCATGCCCTTGATGCCGTAGAGGTGCTCCCAGATCTTGCGCACGTACGGGCCGGAGGTGCCCGAGCCGGTGCCGCCCTGGGTGACCATCATGATCACGACGTAGTCCTTGTCGTAGGTGGCCACCCACGAGGTGCTCTGCTTGCCGTAGACCTCCGCCGAGCCGGTCTTGCCGCGCAGCGGGACCTTGTCGAGCGGGAAGCCGCCGAACTTCCAGGCCAGGGTGCCGTCCTTCGGAGTGTTCTTCAGCGCGTTGTCGACGTAGGTGAAGGCCGACTTCTTCGACTTGATCCGGCGGATCACCTTGGGCTGGATCTTCCTGATCAGCCTGCCGTCGGGGCTGACGACGGCCTTGGCGATCTGCGGCTGCATCAGCTTGCCGCCGTTGGAGATCGCCGAGTAGGCCCGCGCCATCTGCAGCGGCGTGACCAGGGTGTCGCCCTGGCCGATCACGAAGTTCACGGCGTCGCCGGCGCGGTAGTAGTAGCCCTCGAGACAGAACTCGTGGGCGAAGACGTGCAGGAAGTCGCGCTTGCCGGTGGTGTTCCTGCGGTCGATCCCGCAGTAGTAGTGCTTCATCGCCTTCCAGTACGACAGCTTCCAGTGCCGGTCGGCGATCCGCCCGCTGGCCGCGCCGCTGACGTCGCCGCCCGGGTCGCTGCCGTAGCCGAACTGCTTGGCCATCGACACCAGGGGGTCCTTGGCGTTGGCGTTGGTCGGGTCGCTGCCGTACTGGTTCCAGAACTTCAGGCCGACGCGGTAGAAGAAGGTGTCGCAGGAGATGGCGAGCGCCTTGGCGAAGGTGATGAAGCCGTAGGAGGCCGACTCGTAGTTCTTGAACAGGCGGTTGCCGACCTGCACGCCCGAGGAGCAGTCCAGCGTGGTGTTCTCGGAGAAGCCGTTGTTCAGCGCGGCGATGGTCATCAGCGGCTTGAAGGTCGAGCCCGGCGCGTACAGGCCCTGGGTCGCGCGCGAGAGCAGCGGGTCGTCGTTCTTCTTGGCGTAGAGCGCCTTGAGCTCCTTCTTGCTGATCCCGCCCGACCAGACCGTGGGGTCGTACGTCGGCTGGCTGGCCATCGCCACGATGCGGCCGGTCTTGGCCTCCATCACCACGGCGGCACCGCTGTCGGCGGCGTAGTTGCGGTGCGTCACCTTGTCGTAGGTGTGGCGAGCGGTGGTGATCGCGGCGTGCAGCTGCTTCTCGACGTCGGCCTGCACCTCGGCGTCGATCGAGGTGACCAGGGTGTCGCCCGGCTGGGACCGCACCGTGCCGGAGTCGCCGAGCACGCGTCCCATCGAGTCGACGGCGACCTTCTTGTAGCCGGGCTGGCCGCGCAGGTAGGCGTCGTACGCCTTCTCCACGCCGGCCCGGCCGACGACGGAGGCGCCGTTGACGGAGGTGTCGCCGTCGGTGCGCGCCTCGTCGAGCTCGCCCTCGGTGATCGGGCTGAGGTAGCCGAGCGCGTGCGCGGCGTTGATGCCGTACGGCGAGGGGTAGGCGCGCACGCTGTCCTGCTGCGCCAGCACGGCCGGGTAGGCCTCCGACTGCTCGAGCAGCTTGACCGCGACCTTCTGCGGGACGTCGCGCGCCACCGGCACCGGCTGGTACGGCGAGCCGTTCCAGCAGGTGCCCTTCACCGCTCCGGGCTGCCCGCAGACCAGGGTGCGGGCGAGCACGTCGGCGTAGTCGGAGTGCACCGCCCGGGCCAGCTTGCGCAGCGTCGCCTCGCGCTGCGCGGGGGTCTGCTTGCCGAGGAGGGTGCGGTCGATGCTGACCACCCAGGTGCTGCGGTTGGCCACGAGCGGGCGGCCCATGTCGTCGACGATCAGTCCGCGTGGTGGCTGGACGACGACGTCGCGGATCGACTGGGAGGCCGCCTGCGCCTTGTAGCTGTCGCCGGTGAGCACCTGGACGTACCAGAGCCGGGCGAAGAGGGTCATGAAGAGCGAGAGCACCAGCGCCTGCACCACGATCAGGCGCAGCCGGCTGCGCTGGCTCGCGTTGGGGCGGATCAGGACTGCTGCCATCGGCGCTAGTAGGCGAGCTCGGCGCTGCGGGAACGCTCGAAGACGAGCATCAGGACGGGCAGCAGCAGCGGTGCCATCACGACGTCCCACAGCACGCTGATGCCGATCACCTCGATCATCTGTCCCACCGGCAGGGCGTGGTCGCCGAGCACGAGACCGCTGAGGGCGAACACGGAGGTGCCGACGAACGAGCAGACCGCGACCGTCGCCAGGCCGGCGAGCGGGTTGCGCCTCGCCTCACCGCGCACGCGCCCGGCCAGGATCGCGACGACCACCAGGGCGAGCGCCCAGCGACCCGCGACGTGGTCGGCCGGGGGCGCCAGGTCGAGCAGCAGCCCGGCCACGAAGCCGATCACGGCCCCGAACTGCGGGCCGCGGGCGATCGAGGCCGCCACCACCACGATCAGGGCCAGGTTCGGGACCACCCCGTTGACGGAGAACAGGCTGAACACGGCCACCTGGGCGGTGACCGCGAGCAGGACGACGCCGGTGATCAGGGCGCTGCGGGCGATGTTCATCGGTCGCCTCCTGTGGCCGAGCCGTTGATGACGAGGCGGTCGCCCTTCGTCGCACGCGGTACGACGACACCGACCACGTCGAGCGAGGTGAAGTCGACGTAGGGGTCGATGACGGCGTGCTTGGCGAGCTCGCGCGGGTTGGAGTACACCGACTCGACGGTGCCGATCGGCACGCCGGCGACGTAGGGCACGCCGTTCTGGCTGCCCCAGGTCACCACCACGTCGCCCTTCGAGGGGTCACCGAGTTGTCGACCATGTCGAGGTCGAGGCGGCCGCGGTCGCTGGTGACGCCGCGCCCGCGCAGGAAGCCGATCTCGTTGTTGGACCCGAGCCGTCCGCCGACCACCGAGTCGGTGTCGACGACGAGCAGCACGTCGGCGGTGGTGCGGGTGACGCTGATGACGCGGCCCACGAGCCCGTCGTTGTTGAGCACGGTCATGTTGCGGCGTACGCCCGAGGACGTGCCGGCGTCGAGGGTGACGGTGCGGGAGAACGACTGCATCGGGCCCATCGCGACCACCCGTGCGGCGACGAGGGCGTAGCCGGTCTCGTTGGCGGTCCGGGTCAGCCCGTCGAGCTCGGCGAGCCGGTTGCGGTCCAGCGGCACCTGCTCGGCCTGGGAGCGCAGCTGGGAGTTCTGCGCCGAGAGCCGTGCGACGTCGGTACGCAGCCGGTCGTTGGAGCTGAAGTAGCCGAGCGCCGCGGTGAAGGGGCGTACGGCGGTGGAGGTGCCGCTCTCGACCGGCCCGACGACGTCGGCGACGACGTGACGGGCGGGGTCGATCGCCGAGGACCCGCCCCCGGCGGCGTCGACGGTGATCAGGGCGAGCGAGGCCACGAGCAGGCTGCCGATGACCAGCCGCGAGGACCCGCCGCGGTCGCGCCCGAAGCCGGTGCGCCCCTCGTCGGAGGCCGCGGGGCGCGCGAGGTTGCGGCCGAACGCACCCGGAGGGCCGGTCCGGCGCTGCCGCAGGTTCTGGGGGGCCACCGCCTACCGCCTGTGGTCCGCGACGAGCACCTGCTGGAGCGCCTCGAACTCCTCGACGCACTTGCCGGCGCCCAGCGCCACCGAGGTGAGGGGGTCCTGCGCCACGTGGACCGGCATCCCGGTCTCGTGGCGGATCCGCTCGTCGAGACCGAGCAGCAGCGCGCCGCCTCCGGTCAGGACGATGCCGCGGTCCATGATGTCGCCGGCCAGCTCGGGCGGGGTCTGGTCGAGGGTGGTCCGGACGGCGTCGACGATCGCGTGCAGCGGCTCCTCGAGGGCCTTGCGGATCTCGCTGCTGGAGACCGTGACCGTGCGGGGCAGCCCGGAGACCATGTCGCGCCCGCGCACCTCGGCCTGGCGCTCCTGGGGCAGCGGGAAGGCCGAGCCGAGCGTCATCTTGATCTCTTCGGAGGTGCGCTCCCCCAGCATCAGGGAGTGCTCCTTCTTCATCCAGGCCACGATCGCCTGGTCGAGGTCGTCGCCGGCCGTGCGCACGCTCAGCGTGGTGACGATGCCCCCGAGGGAGATCACCGCGACCTCGGTGGTGCCGCCGCCGACGTCGACGACCATGTTGCCGGTGGCCTCGTGGACCGGGAGCCCGGCGCCGATCGCCGCGGCCATCGGCTCCTCGATGATGTAGACCCGCCGCCCGCCGGCCTGGTAGCCGGCCTCCTTGACCGCGCGCTGCTCGACGGTGGTGACACCGCTCGGCACGCAGATGATCATCCGCGGCTTGGCGAAGTAGCGCCGCCGGTGCACCAGCTGGATGAAGTGGCGCAGCATCTCCTCGGTCGCGTCGAGGTCGGCGATGACGCCGTCCTTGAGCGGCCGGATCGCGGTGATGCCGTCCGGCGTACGGCCGATCATCCGCTTGGCCTCGTGGCCGACGGCGAGCAGCTCGTGGGTCTGCTCGTTCATCGCGACGACCGAGGGCTCGTCGACCAGGATGCCGCGGCCGCGGACGTAGACCAGCGTGTTGGCGGTTCCTAGGTCGACGGCCATGTCACGGCCGATGAGACTGTTCGCCATCCGTGTCGCCTCGCCTGTGTGCTGGGGGAAGGGACGGGTGGGTTGCGCGCAAACCTCCCGTTCTCCGCAGCCTAAGGAGTGACGCGTGGTGCTGGTGTGACGACACGCGGTGGCGTGCCGGCGAGGTCAGTGAGCGCGGAAGTGCGGCTTGTGCCGCACGTGGGTCGCGTGCTCCCAGGAGTACGCCAGCCCGATCAGCGCCCGCTCGCTCCACCGGCGCCCGATGAACGAGACCCCCACCGGGAGCCGGCCGGCGTACCCCGCGGGCACCGTGACGCTCGGGTAGCCGGAGATCGCCGACGGGCTGGAGGACCCGAGGACGAACGCGTCGCCCTTGCCGAGCGTGGTCCGCCAGGCCGGGGAGTTGGTCGGGGCGATGACCGCGTCGAGCCGGTAGCGCCGCAACGTCTGGTCGATGGCGCGCCGCGCGATGGTGGTGGCGTCGTGCCGGGCCTTCACGTACGCCGGGTCGGTGAGCGGCCCTCGCGCCTGCGACTGCGTGAAGATCTCCTGGCCGAAGTACTTCAGCTCCCGGCCGGCGTGGGCGTTGTTGAAGGCGATCAGGCCGGCGAGCGACTTCGGGTACGACGGCCCGGTCCAGGTCTGGAGGTACTGGGCGACGTCGTGCTTGAACTCGTACTGCAGCGCGGTGTTCTCGGGGTCGTAGGCGGCGTCGATCGGGATGTTCGCCGGGTCGACGATCTTCGCGCCGAGGTGCCGCAGCCTCCTGATCGTGTGCCGCATGATCCGGTCGGTCGGCGCCGACAGCCCGAAGTTGCCCTTGCGCCAGACGCCGATGCGCGCGCCCCGCAGCGCGTGACGCCGCAACGCGCGGGTGTAGCTCGAGACGACGTGCCCGCGCTGGCTCGTGGTGGCCGGGTCGGCCGGGTCGACGCCGGTGAGGGCGCCGAGCACCACGGCGGCGTCGGTGACGTTGCGGGTGATCGGCCCGGCGGTGTCCTGCTGGGCCGAGATCGGCACGATGCCGGTGCGGCTGGCCAGGCCGAGGGTGGGCTTGATGCCGACGTCGCCGTTCTGGCCGGACGGGCACACGATCGACCCGTCGGTCTCGGTGCCGATGGCCACCGTCGCGAGGTCCGCCGCGACCGAGACGCCGCTGCCGGAGCTCGATCCGCACGGGTTGCGGTCGAGCACGTAGGGGTTGTTGGTCTGTCCGCCGACGGCGCTCCAGCCGCTCGTGGAGTTCGTCGAGCGGTAGTTCGCCCACTCCGAGAGGTTCGCCTTGGCGATGACGAGGGCGCCCTTCGCCTTGAGGCGGCGCACGATGAACGAGTCGGGCGGCGTGCTGCCGGCCAGGGCGAGCGACCCCGCGGTCGTCGGCATGCCGGTCGTGTCGATGTTGTCCTTGACGATCACCGGGATGCCGAGCAGGGGCAGGCGGCGACCGCTCCGGCGTGCGGCGTCGGCCGCCCGTGCGTCGCGCAGGGCGGTGGGGCTCACCCGGATGACCGCGTGCAGGCGCGGGTTGAGGCGTCCGATGCGCCGGAGGTAGAACCGCGTCAGCTGCACCGAGGTCAGCCGGTGGTGGTTCATCAGCCGCTGCAGTCGCGGGATCGTCGTCCGGTCGACGTCGACGCCGCGCACCTTCGTGCGGGTCAGCGGTGCGGCCGCAGCAGGCGCCGCGGGGGTGGCGGTCACCAGCAGGCCGCAGACGAGCGCGGCGACGACCAGGGCGAGCGGCTTGCGAGACGGCATGAGAGCTCCCGAGATGGAGATGTCCTACAGCTCAGGGAACCACAAGGCGATCTCGCGGGCCGCCGACTCCTCGCTGTCGGAGCCGTGCACGAGGTTCTCGCGGTTCGACAGCGACAGGTCACCGCGGATCGTGCCGGGGGCCGCCTTGCGGCCGTCGGTGGCGCCGTTGATGGCCCGGACGACCTCGATCGCCTGCTCGCCCTCGAGCACGGTCGCGACCAGCGGACCGCTGGTGACGAAGTCGCGCAGCGGCGGGTAGAAGTCGCGGTCGACGTGCTCGGCGTAGTGGGCATCGGCCAGGTCGCCGTCGATGTGCCGCTGCTCCATCGCCACGATCGACAGGCCCTTGGCCTCGAAGCGAGACAGGATGTCGCCGACGAGGCCACGCCGTACGGCATCGGGCTTGAGCAGGACCAACGTGCGCTGGGACATGGCAGAAACCTAGTCGAGGGTGCAGGATCGTGGACTGACCGGGTTCTCGAGGACCGGAGGATGTCCATGCACACGCTCGCCCGAGCACTCAGCACCACCGTCGTCGCGACCGCCCTGGTCGTGCCCGCCAGCGCCACGGCCGCGTCGACGCCCGCTCGCGCCGCTGCCGCCGCGCCACAGCGGATGTACGTCGCCGTGAACGTCGCGACCGTGTGGACCAACCCGGGCAAGGCCCGACCGGTCGACCGGCCGGCGCTGACCAACCCGGCGCACCCGAGGCAGTGGCTCGAGGCGATGACACCGGCGCAGAGCGAGGACCTCACCGACAGCAACCGCACCCAGACCCAGGCGCTGTACGGCGCTCCGGTGACCGTGCTGGCGCACCAGGGTGCGTGGAGCCAGGTCGTCGTACCGCACCAGCCGACGCCGCGGGACCCGCGCGGCTACCCCGGCTGGATCCCGACCGCGCAGCTCACGAGCAGCCCGTCGTTCGCCGCGGCAGCGCGGCAAGCCGTTCGCGCTCGTCGACCGGGGCATCACCACAGGCCTGTTCGCCGGGCGCAAGCTCCGCCACCGGGTGCTCTCGCTCAGCATGAACACCCGCCTGCCCGTCCTGTCGCGGACCAAGCGGGCCGTGCAGGTGCTCACCCCCGACCGCGGCGCGAAGTGGCTGCCGCGGAAGCGGGCGCACGTCTACCGGAGCGAGTCCAGCATTCCCCGGCCGACCGGCAAGCAGCTGGTCCGGACGGCGAAGACCTTCCTGCACCAGCCGTACGTCTGGGCCGGGCGTTCGGGCTTCGCGTTCGACTGCTCGGGGCTCACCGGCACCGTCTACCAGGTGCACGGCATCACGATCCCGCGTGACTCCGGCCCCCAGGCCCAGGACCCTCGTGCCCGACGCGTCGCGGCCTCGCGGCTGCGGGCCGGCGACCTGCTCTTCTACTCCCACTCCAGCAGCGCCGACGACATCTACCACGTGGCGATGTACGTCGGGCACGGCCGGATGATCGAGGCCTTCGACCACCTGACGCCCGTGCGCGTCACCGCGGCGCGGCTAGGCGACAACTACTGGGGCGCGGTCCGCTACCTCCGGCGCTGACGCGACCTCGACGACCTCACGACCGGGCAGCCAGACGAGCGCTGCCACGGCGCCGACGAGGCAGATCACGCCGACCACGATGCACGAGGTGCTGAAGCCGGCCATGAAGGCGTCCTGGAGGGCGAGCCCGAGGCGACGGTCGCCACCGGCGATGTTCAGCGCCGCGCCGACGGAGTCCTGCGCCTGCGTGAGCACGTGTCCCGGGCAGCCGGGAGTAGAGGCCCTCGGCCAGGTGGGCGGCGTACACGGAGGAGAACAGCGAGCCGACCACGGCGACGCCCAGCGTCCCGCCCAGCTCGCGGGTCGCGTCGTTGACGGCCGAGCCGACGCCGGCGCGGGCCGGCGGCAGCACCAGCAGGATCGACTCCGTGGCCGGCGTGGAGATCAGCCCCATGCCCAGGCCCATCAGCACCATCTGCGGCACGATCACCGAGGTGTACGACGCGTCGACGGCCACCGACGAGATCCACAGGAACGCACTGCCGAAGAGCACCAGGCCCGGACGTGACGACCGCCTTGGTGCCGATGCGCGGGGCGAGCTGCGCGCCGACCACGGACGCCACGGCGATGCTCAGCGCGACGGGCAGGATGCGCGCGCCGGTGGAGAGGGTGCCGTAGCCGCGCACGAACTGGAAGTACTGCGTGACCAGGAAGATGAACCCGAACAGCGCGAAGAACGTGATCGTCACGGCTCCGCTGGCGGCGCTGAACCGCCGGTCGCGGAACAGCGTCACGTCGAGCATCGGGTGGGCCGCCGTCCGCTCCCGGGCGATGAAGACGACGAGGGTGACGAGGGCGACGGCGAAGCCGGTGATCGTGGTGGCCGACGACCAGCCGTGCGCCGGCGCCTCGATGATCGTCCAGGTCAGCGTGCCGAGCATCAGCACCGAGAGGGCGAGGCCGGGCAGGTCGAGGCGAGGGACGGCGGGATCGCGCGACTCCGGCACCAGCACGTAGGCGGCGACCGCGGTGATCAGCGCCAGCGGGACCAGCGCCCAGAAGACGCTGCCCCAGGCGAAGTGCTCGAGCAGCAGCCCGCCGGCGACCGGCCCGGCGGCGACGCCGATGCCCGACGACCGCGCCCCAGATGCCGAGCGCGGCGGCGCGCTCGCGGCGCTCGCGGAAGGTGTTGCTGATGATCGAGAGGGTGGTGGGGAAGATCAGGGCCGCGAAGGCGCCCATCCCGACGCGGGCGGCGATCAGGGCGCCGGAGGTGGTGACCAGCGCGCCGACCGCGCTCGCCGCGGCGAAGCCGACCAGCCCCACGATCAGCGCCGGTCGCCGGCCGAACCGGTCGGACAGGCTGCCCATCGCGAGCACGAGCGCGGCGAAGGCGAGGTTGTAGCCGTCGACCACCCACTGCAGCGAGCGGGTCCCGGCATCCAGCTTCTCCGAGATCGTCGGCAGCGCCACGTTGACGATCGTGGTGTCGAGGTTGATCGCGAGCACCGCGGCGCAGACGGTGAGGAGGATGCCGAGCTTGCCCTTCATGAGGACCCCTTCGGTGGTTGAGCCTGCCCATGTGGACAGTGACAACATCGACGGTAGGTCAGAATGTATCCACTGTCAACATGCCCGTAGGATGCCCGCGTGAGCACCTACCACCACGGCAACCTGCGGGCCTCCCTGATCGAGCAGGGCGTCGAGCTGGCGCGCAGCGAGGGCCCCGACGGCGTCGTCCTGCGCGAGGTCGCCCGGCGTGCGGGCGTCTCCCACAACGCCGCCTACCGCCACTTCGCCGACCGCGAGGCCCTGCTCGCCGAGATCGCCGCCGTGGGGATGCAGCGCCTGGGCGGGGCGATGCTGGCCGACATGGACGCCGTCGCCGAGACCGCGCCGCTCCCCCGGGCCATCGCCCGGCTGCGTGCCTGCGGGCGGGCCTACGTGCACTTCGCCGTCGCCGAGCCCGGCCTGTTCACCGTCGCGTTCGCCGCCGCGACGCCGCCCGAGGGCACGACCGCGACCGACGCGGCACCGGCGGCCGACGACCCCTACGGCCTGCTCGGGCGGTCGCTCGACGAGCTCGAGGCCGCGGGCGCGCTGGGCCAGGGCCGCCGCGAGGGCGCCGAGGTGCTCTGCTGGTCGGCCGTGCACGGGTACGCCGTCCTGCACCTCGACGGCCCCCTGCACGACGTACCCCCCACAGAGCGGGAGGCGGGCCTGGAGTCCCTGCTCGACCAGATCGAGCGCGGGCTCGGCTAGCCCGGCGTTCGCAGACGCGCGGACACAAGTCTCGTCGACGGCGGTCGCTCGCGCTCAGCGGGCACCGCCGACGAAGACTTGTGTCCGCGCGTTTACGTCGAATCGGGCTGGCGGCTAGGACTCGGTCGGTGCGCCCGGGTAGTTGCCGGTCCGCTCCCACTCCGCGCGCTCGACCTCGATCCGGTGGCCGAGCAGGTAGGCGGTCGCCCACAGGGCGAGGAAGACCGTGCCGAGGAAGAACATCGCGGGCACGAGTACGCCGGTCGCGATCGCCGCCACCTGGAGCGCCCAGCCCAGCCAGTAGGCGAACCGGAACCGCAGCAGCCCGGCGACGACGAGGCAGGCGACGGTGAGGCCCGGCCCGACGAGCAGCACGGTGGTCGTGCCGGCGGAGGTCAGCGAGAACAGCACCGGCGTGACCAGCCCGAAGGCGATCGCCTCGAAGAGCAGGATCGCGGCGCAGAGGCGTCGCTGCATCAGGCCTGGTCCCTGGACTGCCCGGGCTCGCGTCGCGACCGGAGCATGGCGCGCGCCTCGCCGACCGTCACCACCGATCCGGTGACCAGCACGCCGCCGGACCCGATGGCCTCGCCGAACGCTCCCCCGGCCTCGGCCAGCGCCGCGGCCTGGTCGATGGCGTCGGCCAGCGAGGTGGTCTCGCTGACCCGGTCCTGCCCGAAGATGCCCAGGGCGATCTCGGCCAGCTCGGCGGTCGGCATCGCGCGGTCGGTGGAGTTCTGCGTGCACACGACGTGGGCGAGCACCGGCTCGAGCTCGGACAGCAGGCCCTCGACGTCCTTGTCGGCCATCACCCCGATCACCGCGATCAGCGGGGAGAAGGTGAAGCTGTCCTCCAGGGCCGCCACCAGGGCGGCCGCGCCGTGCGGGTTGTGGGCCGCGTCCAGCACGATCGTCGGGGACCGGCGGATGATCTCCAGCCGACCCGGCGAGGTCACCTCGGCGAACGCGCCGGCCACCACCTCGGCGTCGAGGGCGTCGGCCTGCGCCGTCGGAGGCGCCGAGGAACGCCTCGACCGCGGCCAGCGCGAGCGCGGCGTTCTGCGCCTGGTGGGCGCCGTACAGCGGCACGAAGACGTCCTCGTAGCTCGCCCGCAGGCCCTGCAGCCCGATCACCTGGCCACCCACGGCGGGCACCCGGCTGGTCACGCCGAAGTCGAGGCCCTCGCGCACCAGCGTCGCGCCGACCTCGGCGCAGCGCTCGAGCAGCACCCGGGTGACCTCCTCGGTCTGCACCGCGGAGACGACGACGGCACCCGGCTTGATGATGCCGACCTTCTCGAGGGCGATCTCCTCGGGCGTGTCCCCGAGGTACTTGGCGTGGTCCACCGCGATCGGCGTGAGCACCGCGACCCGGGCGTCGATCACGTTGGTGGCGTCCCAGGCGCCGCCCATCCCCACCTCGACGACGGCGGCGTCGACGGGGGCGTCCGCGAACGCGGCGTAGGCCATCCCGACGATGGTCTCGAAGAACGACAGCGGGTGGTCCTGCTCCTGGTCCACGAGGTGGGTGTACGGCGCGACGTCGTTGAACGCGGCGACGAACGCCTCCTCGCTCATCGGCTCGCCGTCCAGGCTGATCCGCTCGGTCATCGACTCCAGGTGCGGGCTGGTGAACCGGCCCACCCGGAGCCCGAGGGCCTCGATCAGGGTCTCGATCATCCGCGCCGTCGAGGTCTTGCCGTTGGTGCCGGTGAGGTGGATCGAGGGGTAGCCGCGCTGCGGGTCGCCGAGGAGCTCCACGAACGCCTCGATCCGGTCGAGCGTCGGGTCCAGCTTGGTCTCGGGCCAGCGGCTGAGCAGCGCGTCCTCGACCTCGGCGTACGTCTCGGCGGGCCGCGCCTGCGGGGTGTCGTCCATCTCCGGAGAGTCTAGGGACCTACCGCATCGTCAGCACGATCCGCCCGGTGCGTCCGGCCCTCGGCCTGACGCTGTCCAGGCCTCGGCGACCGACTCGAGCGGCAGCACCTCGCGGGCGACCGAGAGCCGGCCCTGAGCGGCGTACGACGCCACCGCGGAGATCGCGTCCGCCCGGCGCTCCACGCTGAGCTCGTTGTTGGTGTAGCCGAGCAGCCGCAGCGACTTGCTCCGCAGGGTCGAGGAGTCGATCGGCGCGTGCTCGTGCGCCGAGCTGCCCAGGTTGACCAGCCGGCCCCCCGGTCGCAGCGACCGCGCTGCGGCAGCGGCCGGGACGCCGTACAGCGGGTCCAGGACGAGGTCGACGCCTCCACCCGCTGCCTCCGTGAACCGCCCGGAGAGCTGCGTCCAGGTCGTCGGTGTCGAGGACGACGACCGCGTCGGCGCCGGCAGCCCTGGCGCGTTGCTGACCGCCCACCGAGCGCGCCGCCGCGACCACCCGCCCGGCGCCGTGCAGCCGGGCCACCTGGATGGCCGCCTGCCCCACCACGCCACCGGCACCGAGCACCAGCACGGTCTCCCCCGCCTCCAGCTCGCCGCGCCAGGTGAGCGCCTGGTGGGCCGCGACGGCGGAGAGTCCCAGGGCCGCCATCGCGACCGGGTCGACGCCGTCGGGCAGCTCGACCACGTCGTCCGCGGGGACGACCGCGAGCTCGGCCATGCTGCCGTCGCCCGGCGCCATCCCTGCCGACGTGGCGAACCACACCGGGCGGCCGTCGGCGACCCCGACCCCCTGGACGCCGGGCACGTACGGCGTGGCCGGCACGCCGAAGTACGACGTGCCGGTCGCGCACAGCAGGTCGAGCGGACTGATCGGTGCCGCAGCGACCTCGACGAGCACCCCGTCACCCGGCTCGGGCCCGGGACGTTCGGCGGCGACCGGTGGCTGACCCGGAGTCCTGACCTCGGCGGCGCGCACGATGCCGGTCAGACGGGCTGGAGCACGAAGTCGTAGCGGGCCTCGAGCCACGGGACGTCGCTCGTCCCACCGTCCGGCGTGGGGCCGGGCTCGCGGTGCTCGAAGGCGACCACCAGCTCCCGCTTGGTGCCGAAGACCACGTCGCTGTCGAGGTACTGCGCGCCCTCCTGGAACAGGTGCGTGATCAGCGGGCGGTACCCGGGCACGTTGAGCAGGAAGTGCACGTGTGCCGGACGGTAGTAGCTGATGTCGGTGAGCCGGATCAGGTCGCCGACCGGGCCGTCCATCGGGATCGAGTAGCCCTTCGGCGCGATCGTCTTGAGGCAGTAGCTGCCGTCCTCCCGGGTGGTGTACTTCGCCCGCAACCGCGCCTCGTCGACGTCGGCGACCTGTGCCTCGTACGCGCCCTCCTCGTCGGCCTGCCACACGTCGAGGACTGCGCCGCCCACCGGGGCACCGTCGAGCCCGCGGACGACACCGCTGACGTAGAGCGGCAGCCCGGGAAGCCCCTGCGACATGTCCTCGGCGTACCCGAGCTCGGGCGAGCCGTCGATGTGGAAGGGACCGAGCACGGTGGCAGGGGTGGCCTGCTCGTCGAACGCGTTGTTCATCTGGACGACGAGCATGCTGAGCCCCAGGACGTCGGAGGTGAGGATGAACTCCTCGCGCTTCTCGTCGCTGATCTGGCCGGTGGCCTTGAGCCACTGGATGCCCGCCATCCACTCGGCCTCGGTGAGCCTGACCTCCCGGGCGAACGCGTGCAGGTGCCGGACCAGTGCGGTGAGCAGCTCGCGGGTGCGCGGGTCGTGGGCCGTGGCCCAGCGCTCCTCGGCGAGGTCGGTGATGTTGTCCTCGGTCACCAGGTGCATGGTCTGCCTCTCAGTCGTCGTCTCTCGTGAGCGGGTCGGGGTCGACCGGTCGGTTGTGCAGGTCGACGGAGCGGAAGATCTCGTCGGCGACGGGGTGCCGCAGCTCCTCGGCGAGCTGGCCGATCAGGCCGGCGGTGCGTGCCAGCAGCGCGAACGCGCGCAGCAGCTCGAGCGGCAGGCCGAGGTCGGCCAGGGCCGCACCGCACACCCCGGCGCCGTTCAACGGCAGGGTCTTGCCGAGCACCTCGCCGTGGACCCTGCCGACGGCCTCGAACAGCTGCAGGTGCGGGCCGAACAGCCCTTCCTCGCGCGCGATCTGCATCAACCGAGGCGTGCGCGGGTCGCCGTCCTTGTGCACGTGGTGGCCGAGCCCGGGCACGAACGCACCGGCCTCGCGCCGGGCCCGCACCGTCGCCAGCGCGAGCTCGTCCCAGCCGGCGTCGTCGGTCGGCAGCTCGTCGACGGACTCGAGCACCTCGTGCAGGAAGCGGCCGCAGTCCTCGGTGACGCCGAGGAAGCGGGAGCCGCCGCCGAGCAGGCCTGCTGCCAGCGCGCCCTGGACGGAGTCGGGAGCCGAGAGCCAGGTGAGCCGGGTGACGATCGCGGTCGGGGTGAAGCCGTGGTCGGCCAGGGCCGCCAGGACGGCCTCGAAGACCCGCACCTCGCCCGGCTCCGGCCGGCGCTGGGTGGCCAGCCAGAAGGCGAGCTCGCCGAATCCGACCGAGCCCATCACGTCGGCGGCGAGGTCCTGCCCCAGCAGGGTGATCGAGTCGCGGCTGGAGGCGCCCAGAGCGGTGGGGTACTCGTGCGGCTCACTCATCGGCGGCCTCCGACGTGCCGGCCAACCACGCCCGCAGCTCCTCGCCGTGCTCGTCGAGCAGCGGCGGCGCACCGCCGTACGCGACCGGCGTGCCGGAGAACCGGATCGGGTGGCGCGTGGTCGGGATGGCGCGGTCGCCCTCCCCGACCTCGACGATCGGCTCGAGCCCGAACCGCTCGGCCATCTCGAAGCCGCCGTCGATGGTGTTGATCGGCCCGCTCGGGATGCCGGCGTCCAGCAGGACGTCGAACCACTCGGCGGCCTTCCGGGTGCGCAGCCGCTCGGCCAGGATCGGCTTCAGCTCGTCGCGGTTGGCGGTGCGGTCGGAGTTGTGCAGGAAGCGCTCGTCCTGCGCCACCTCGGGGATCTCGAGCACGGCGCACAGCTTGGCGAACTGGCGGTCGTTGGCGGCGATCACGATCAGCTCGGTGTCGGCGGCCGGCAGCGGCTCGTAGGGGAAGACGCTGGGGTGGGCGTTGCCCATCCGGTAGGGCACGACGCCGCCCGCGGCCCAGGCCGAGCTGTGGTTGACCAGCCCGGTCAGCGCCGACGACAGCAGGTTGACCTCGACGTGCTGGCCCTCGCCGGTGGCGTCCCGGTGCCGCAGCGCGGCCAGGATCCCGATCACCGCGTGGTTGCCGGCCATCACGTCGAAGACCGAGATGCCGGCGCGGTACGGCGGCCCGTCGGGGTCGCCGGTCAGGCTCATCAGCCCCGACACCGCCTGCACCAGCAGGTCGTAGCCGGGCACGTGCGCGCCCTCGCCGGCCCCGAACCCGCTGATCGAGGCGTAGACGACGTCGGGGTTCGACGCCCGCACCGACGTCGAAGTCGAGCCCGAACCGGGCCATCCCGCCCGGCTTGAAGTTCTGGATCATCACGTCGGCACGCGCCGCCAGCTCACGCGCCAGCGCGACGTCGGCCTCCTCGCGCAGGTCGAGGACGACCGAGCGCTTGCCCCGGTTGACCCCGAGGAAGTACGTCGACTCGCCCTCGCGCTCGGGCGGGCTCCACGACCGGGTCTCGTCACCGGTGGGCGGCCCCTCCACCTTGACCACGTCGGCGCCCATGTCCGCGAGCAGCATCGTCGCGTAGGGGCCGGCGAGGACGCGGGAGAAGTCGGCGACCAGCAGCCCGGTCAACGGCCCACCTTGGCTCATCAGTCTCTCCTTGACCGCTCTACGGACGCTTGTCCGGATCGATCATGCCACTGCCGCTCCGCGGCAGGCTCCGCAGCCGGGCGAAGTCGGAGCCGATGTCGCCGGCTGCCCGCTGGAGCAGCGGGAGGTGGTGGTCGAGCAGGTACTCCACCGAGGTCTCCGCGGCGTGGGTGTTCACGTTGAGCGAGGCCACCACGCGGTCGTCGCCGTCGCGCACGGGCACCGCCACCGACCGGATGCCGAGCGCCAGCTGCTGGTCGGTCATCGCCCACCCGCGCGCCCGCACCTCGCGCAGCGCCTCGTCGCGCTCCTCGCGGTCGGGCTGCCACAGCGGCGTCAGGCCCGACCGGGTCGGCTGGGCCAGCACCTCCTCGAGGGTGGCGGCGTCCAGGGCCGCGAGCAGCACCTTGCCCAGCGAGGTCTGCAGCGCCGGGAAGCGGGTCCCGATCTGCACTGTGAGCGCGACGATCTTGGGCACGGCCACCCGGGCGACGTACACGATGTCCGAGCCGTCGAGCTGGGCGATCGAGCAGGACTCGTCGGTCTTGGCCGAGAGCACCTCCATGTGCGGCCGGGCCACCTCCCACAGCCCCTGCGAGCCGACGTACGCCACGCCGAGGTCGAGCACCCGCGGGGTGAGGGAGAACCGGGAGTCGTCGGCACGCACGTAGCCGAGGTCGGCCAGGGTGAGCAGGATCCGCCGGGCGGTCGGCCGAGCGAGCCCGGTCGTGGTCGCGACCTCGCTCAGCGACATCGACGCGCACCCGGGCCGGAAGGCCGCGATCACCTCCAGCCCACGGGCCAGCGACTCGATGAAGTCGGGACCGCTCCCGGGTCGTGGCATGGGCTCACCCTGCCACGGGAATCCGTCGTTGACACCTCAACCAGGCCGCGCAAGAGTGGCGAGGGTCACGTGGATGACCGCCAGACGGACGGTCGTCCGGATACGTCTGGAGGCGGTCAGGATGGCGGACGAGCAAGGACCGGTGGTGCTGCGCGGGGGCACCGTGCTGGTGATGGACGACGCCAAGCAGGTCCTCACCGACACCGACGTGCTCACCGTGGGCGACGCCATCGCGGCGGTCGGACCGAACCTCGAGGTGCCCGAGGGCACGACCGAGATCGACGCCTCCGGCGGCATCGTGATGCCGGGGATGATCGACACCCACCGGCACATGTGGCAGACCGCGATGCGCGGGTACGGCGCCGACTGGACGTTGACCCAGTACTTCGTCTGGTACTACCTCGAGTCCGGCAAGTTCTTCCGCCCCGAGGACGTCCACGCGGGCAACCTCCTGGCGGCGATCGAGGCGATCGACGCCGGCGTGACGACGTGCGTCGACTGGTCCCACGGCCTGCAGACCGTCGACCACGCCGACGCCGCGGTCGACGCCCTGGAGTCGGTGCCCGGTCGCTGGGTGCTGGCCTACGGCAACATCCAGCAGCCGCCGGCCGAGTGGTCCGCCGCACCGGAGTTCCGCGACTTCGTGAGCCGCCGGATCACCGGCAACGACATGCTCGGCTTCCAGATGGCCTTCGACGTGCCGGGAGACCCCTCCTTCCCCGAGAAGGGCGCCTTCGAGGTGGCCCGCGACCTCGGCGTCGCGGTGACCACGCACGCCGGGGTCTGGGGCGCGACCAACGACGACGGCATCCGGTTGATGCACGAGCACGGGTTCATGACCCCCGAGACGATCTACGTGCACGCGGCGACGCTGACCGAGGACTCCTACCAGCGCATCGCCGCCTCCGGCGGCTCGATCTCGGTGTCGACCGAGAGCGAGCAGAGTGCCGGGCAGGGCTACCCGCCCACCTGGGCGATCCGCAAGCACGGCATCCCGGTCTCGCTCTCGATGGACACCAGCGTGTGGTGGAGCGGCGACCTGTTCTCCGCGATGCGCTCGACGCTCGGAGCCGACCGCTCGCGCGAGCACATGGAGGCGCACGCGAAGGGCGACACCGTCGCGCACAGCGCCCTGCGCGCCTCCCAGGTCGTCGACTGGGCCACCCGGGGCGGTGCCGCGGCCATCGGCCGCTCCGACCTGGGCAGCCTCGAGGTCGGCAAGAAGGCCGACGTCGTGCTGCTCAAGAACGACCGCTCCCCCGTGTCGTTCCCGATCCTGCATCCCTACGGGCACGTCGCCTTCCAGGCCCAGCGCGACCAGGTGCACACCGTGGTGGTGGACGGCCGGGTGGTCAAGCGCGACGGCCAGCTGGTCGACGTCGACCTCGTCGCCGCGCGCAGCAAGGTCGAGGCCACCATCGAGCACCTCCGCTCCACGCTCGGCGAGGAGGCGTGGCTCCAGGGGATGAACCCCGAGGTCCCCGAGACCGCGCTCGTCGAGAACCCCTACCAGTACACCGACTACCGCTCCGACGAACCCCGCGGCGCCCACTGACGTGGTCTCGACTTCGCTCGACCACCGGTGGTCGAGCGAAGTCGAGACCGCGAGCGGGAAACCGGGGTGAGCGCGCAGCGACCGTCTCCGTAGGATTCGGGCATGACGGAGACCACGAGCACCGGCCCAGGTACGACGAGCGCACCACGCGCCGTCGTCGTACCCGAGAAGGCCGCGCTCGAGGGCCTCGAGGAGAAGTGGGTCGAGCGGTGGAAGGCCGACGACGTCTACGCCTTCGACCGCTCACGCCCCCGCGGCCGAGGTCTACTCGATCGACACTCCTCCCGCCGACGGTGTCGGGGTCGCTGCACGTCGGGCACGTCTTCTCCTACACCCACACCGACCTGGTCGCCCGCTTCCAGCGGATGCAGGGCAAGTCCGTCTTCTACCCGATGGGCTGGGACGACAACGGCCTGCCCACCGAGCGCCGCGTGCAGAACTACTTCGGGGTGCGCTGCGACCCGTCGCTGCCCTACGACGCCGACTTCACGCCGCCCGAGAAGCCGGACCCGAAGCGGCAGCTGCCGATCAGCAGGCCGAACTTCATCGAGCTCTGTGAGCAGCTCGTCGAGCAGGACGAGCAGGTCTTCGAGAGCCTGTGGCGCACGCTCGGGCTCTCGGTCGACTGGTCCCAGCACTACACGACCATCGGCCCGAAGGCCCAGCAGGTCAGCCAGAAGGCCTTCCTGCGCAACCTCGCCCGCGGCGAGGCCTACCTCCAGGAGGCGCCGACCCTCTGGGACGTCACCTTCCAGACGGCGGTGGCCCAGGCCGAGCTCGAGGCCCGCGAGTACGCCGGGCACTACTACCGCGTCGCCTTCCACGGGGTTTCGACAGGCTCGACCACCGGGGAGCCGGTCTGGATCGAGACCACCCGCCCCGAGCTGATCCCCAGCGTGGTCGCCCTGATCGCCCACCCGGACGACGAGCGCTACCAGCCCCTGTTCGGCACGACGGTGACCTCCCCGGTGTTCGGGGTGGAGATCCCGGTGGTGGCGCACCCCCTGGCCGAGCCGGACAAGGGCGCCGGCATCGCGATGTGCTGCACCTTCGGCGACCTCACCGACGTCACCTGGTGGCGCGAGCTGCAGCTGCCGGTCCGCACGCTGATCGGTCGCGACGGCCGGCTCTCCCGCGAGACACCCGCGTGGCTCGCGGACGCACCGGCCGCGGCGGCGTACGAGGACCTCAAGGGCAAGACCGCCTTCAGCGCACGCGAGGCGATGGTGGAGAAGCTGCGCGAGAACGGCGACCTCGAGGGTGAGCCGAGGCCGACCCAGCGGATGGCGAACTTCTACGAGAAGGGCGACAAGCCGCTCGAGATCGTCGCCACCCGCCAGTGGTACATCACCAACGGCGGGCGGGACGCGTCGCTGCGCTCCGAGATGCTCCAGCGCGGCGCGGAGATCGACTGGATCCCCACCCACATGCACCACCGCTACGACAACTGGGTCGGCGGCCTCAACGGCGACTGGCTGATCTCCCGGCAGCGCTTCTTCGGGATCCCGTTCCCCGTCTGGTACGCCCTCGACGCCGACGGCGAGCCCGACTACGAGCACCCGCTGCTGCCGTCCGAGGGCGAGCTGCCGATCGACCCGTCGACCCAGGCGCCGTCGGGCTACAGCGAGGACCAGCGCGGCAAGGCCGGCGGCTTCCTCGGCGACCCGGACGTGATGGACACGTGGGCGACGTCGTCGCTGACGCCGCAGATCGCCGGCGGCTGGGAGACCGACCCCGACCTGTTCGAGCGGGTCTTCCCGATGGACCTGTGCACGCACGCCCACGACATCATCCGCACCTGGCTGTTCTCACGCGTCGTGCGCGCCCACTTCGAGAACGACTGCGCGCCGTGGTCGCACGCCCTCATCTCCGGCTTCATCGTCGACCCCGACCGCAAGAAGATGTCGAAGTCCAAGGGCAACGTCGTGGTGCCGACCGAGATCCTCGACAAGTACGGCGCCGACGCGGTCCGCTGGCGTGCGGCGATGGCCCGGCCCGGTCTCGACTCGCCCTTCGACGAGACCCAGATGAAGGTCGGGCGTCGGCTGGCGATGAAGGTCCTCAACGTCTCCAAGTTCGTCCTCGGCAGCGTCGGCGCGACCGAGGTGGACCCCTCCCTCGTGGTCGAGGAGATCGACCGCGCCCTGCTCGGCCGGCTCGCCGGCGTCGTGCAGGAGGCGACGCGCGCGTTCGCGGCGTACGACTACACCACCGCGCTGGAGGTCACCGAGAAGTTCTTCTGGGACTTCTGCGACGACTACGTCGAGCTGGTCAAGGAGCGCGCCTACGGCGACGAGCGGGAGTCGGCGACGACGTCCGCGCGCGCGGCGCTGGCCGTGGCCCTGCACGTCCAGCTGCGGCTGTTCGCCCCCTTCCTGGCCTACGCGACCGACGAGGTCTGGTCGTGGTGGCAGGACGGATCGGTCCACCTGCAGGCGTGGCCGGTGGCCGAGGACCTGGGCGAGGCCAGGTCAGCGGATCCGGCCTCCCTGGACGCGGTCGCGTCCGTCCTGGTCGGGCGTCCGCGGCGCGAAGTCGACGGCCAAGGTGGGCATGCGGACGCCGGTCGAGCACGCGACCGTCCGGGGTCCCGCCCCGGCCCTGGCCGCCATCCGCTCCGCCGAGCGCGACCTGCGCGCCGTCGGATCGATCACCGGCCCGTTCGAGCTGCTCGAGGCCGACGGCGAGGTCAGCGTGGAGGTCGTGCTCGGCGAGGCGCCGCCCAAGCGCTGACCCGTGACTCGAGCCGTCAGCGGTGCCGGTCGTGCGAGGAGCCGCCGTAGCCCGAGTGGCCGTCGTGGCCGTGACCCGAGGCGGACCCGTTCCCGTGCTCCTGCTCGTGCCCCCGTGGAGACCCTCGCCGCGCCCGGAGTGGTCGCCCGGGAGGGCGAGTGCCCGCGCGACCGCGATCCGTGCCCCCGCGTGTCGACCCCGTGCTCGACGACGGTCCGACGATCGCCACGACGACGTCCCGTCCGCGTGCGGGCCTGCTCGTGCTGACCGAGCCGTGACCCACGCCGTGCGACTTGCCGTGACCGGACCCGTGTCCGACGCCGTGACCGGACCCGTGTCCGATGCCGCCATGACCGGAGCCGTGGCCCGGTGCCGGGCTCGGAGCCGGTCTGCGGGTCCGGGGCGGGCTGCGGCGCCGGAACGGGTGCCGGGCTCGCGGCCGGCGGCTTCGCGGTCGCGGGGGGAGCCTGGTGGTGTGCCACGTGCTTCGCCCGGTGCTTGCGGGGCTTCGCGGCGTGCGCGGGGGTCGAGGACGTGGTGGGGCTGGGCGCCGCCTCGGCGGCCACCGGGACCGACAGCGAGGCGAGCACGAGGCTGGCCCGCTGCTCCGCCGCCGGCGCGCGTCGAGGAGGCCGGTGCCGCGGCGGAGGCGGTGCTGCCGTCGAGCGTCTGCCCGAGCACCAGGTCAGGGGTGTTCGGCACGGCACGCACCTGCGGCGCCGCAGCGATCCCGATCACGGTCGACGGGTTCAACCCGCTGCCCATGATCAGCGCGGCCGTGACGCACACGACCGCGAACCCCAGCAAGGGCCGGAGCTGCTCACCCTTGACCATCTCGTCCCACCCGCAAACTTCCCGAAACGGGGCGTACCGTACGCACGCCTCGGGGTGAAGATTACGGTCAAATCGCCCAGATGCGGGCGGTGGTCTAGCAAAAGGACGGACTGGTCTACCGCCTGATGCCGCGCGCACTGTCCCCAGCGGGGCACGCGGGGCGCGCAGCCGAGCTGGATCAGGCGGACTTCTTCTTCTTCGGCTCGTCCTCGCGCGGCACCAGGGTGGGGTTGACGTTGTCGGAGACGACCTCGCCGGTGACCACCACCTTGCCGATGTCCTCGCGGGAGGGCACGTCGTACATCACGTTGAGGAGGACCTCCTCGATGATGGCGCGCAGCCCACGGGCACCGGTGCCCCGCTCCATCGCCTTCTCGGCGATCGCCTCGACGGCGTCGGTGGAGAACTCGAGCTCGACACCGTCGAGCTCGAACAGCTTCTGGTACTGCTTGATCAGCGCGTTGCGGGGCTCGGTGAGGATCTGCACCAGAGCCTCCTGGTCGAGCTTGTTCACGCTCGCGATCAGCGGCAGCCGCCCGATGAACTCCGGGATCAGCCCGAACTTGACGAGGTCCTCGGGCCGCACCTGGGCGAACATCTCGTCGCTCTCGGTCTCGTTGGAGGCCCGCATCTCGGCGGTGAAGCCGAGGGTCTTCTTGCCCACCCGCTGCTCCACGATGTGCTCGAGGCCGGCGAAGGCCCCGCCCACGACGAAGAGGATGTTGGTGGTGTCGATCTGGATGAACTCCTGGTGCGGGTGCTTGCGGCCACCCTGGGGCGGCACCGAGGCGGTGGTGCCCTCGAGGATCTTCAGCAGCGCCTGCTGGACCCCTTCGCCCGACACGTCGCGGGTGATCGAGGGGTTCTCGGCCTTGCGGGCCACCTTGTCGATCTCGTCGATGTAGATGATCCCCGACTCGGCCTTCTTCACGTCGTAGTCGGCCGCCTGGATCAGCTTGAGCAGGATGTTCTCGACGTCCTCGCCGACGTAGCCGGCCTCGGTGAGCGCCGTGGCGTCGGCGATCGCGAAGGGCACGTTGAGCATCCGGGCCAGGGTCTGCGCGAGGTAGGTCTTGCCGCACCCGGTCGGCCCGATCACCAGGATGTTGGACTTGGCGACCTCGACGGCGTCGTCACGCGCGTGCTTGCCGGCCGAGCTGGTGACGCCCGCCTGCACCCGCTTGTAGTGGTTGTAGACGGCCACCGCGAGGGACTTCTTCGCGGTCTCCTGGCCGATCACGTAGGAGTTGAGGAAGTCGAAGATCTCTCGCGGCTTGGGGAGCTCGTCGAGACCCACCTCGGTGGTCTCGTTCAGCTCCTCCTCGATGATCTCGTTGCACAGGTCGATGCACTCGTCGCAGATGTAGACGCCCGGCCCTGCGATGAGCTTCTTCACCTGCTTCTGGCTCTTTCCGCAGAAGGAGCACTTCAGCAGGTCGCCTCCGTCACCGATTCGTGCCACGGGCGACGTCTCCCCTCATCCTGGCCGGGCCTGGTTCCGGCTCCACTGCAACCTCGACTACCTGACCCCGATTGAACACCGAGCTCACGACAAGTCCTCCGACCGTACTCCGAGATCGACGTCCCTGGGGGGTGACACGACGACGCGCGCCCTATCGTCCGGTGGCGCCGATCGAGACCGCCTTGCGCGACTCCAGGATCGAGTCGATCAGGCCGTACTCGAGCGCGGCGTCGGAGGTGAGGATCTTGTCGCGCTCGATGTCGAGGTTGACCTCCTCGGGAGTCTTGCCGGAGTGCTCGGCGATCAGCTTCTCGAGGAGCTCGCGCATGCGCAGGATCTCGTTGGCCTGGATCTCGATGTCCGAGGACTGGCCGTAGGTGCCCTCGGTGTAGGGCTGGTGGATCAGGATCCGGCTGTTGGGCAGGGCGAGCCGCTTGCCCGGGGCACCGGCCGCGAGCAGCACGGCCGCCGCTGACGCCGCCTGGCCCAGGCACACGGTCTGCACGTCGGGCTGGATGAACTGCATCGTGTCGTAGATGGCCGTCATCGCGGTGAACGAGCCGCCGGGTGAGTTGATGTAGATCTGGATGTCGCGCGAGGGGTCCATCGACTCCAGGCACAGCAGCTGGGCCATCACCGCGTTGGCGATGTCGTCGCTGATCGGGGTGCCGAGGAAGATGATGCGGTCCTCGAAGAGCTTGGCGTAGGGGTCGATGCGGCGGATGCCGTACGACGTCCGCTCCTCCCACTGGGGGATGTAGTAGTTCATGTCAGGGTCCTTCACTGGTCCTTCACTTGGAGGCCCGGGCCGGGCGGCCCTCGTCGGCAGCTTCGCGGGCATTGGTGATCACGTGGTCGATGAAGCCGTACTCCTTGGCCTCCGGGGCGGTGAACCAGCGGTCCCGGTCGGCGTCGGTCTCGACCTGCTCGATGCCCTGCCCGGTGTGCTGGGCGATCAGCTCGAAGAGCACCTTCTTGATGTGCAGCGACTGCTGGGCCTGGATCTTGATGTCGGAGGCCGAGCCGCCCATCCCGCCCGAGGGCTGGTGCATCATGATCCGCGCGTGCGGCAGGGCGTAGCGCTTGCCGTTCTCGCCGGCGCAGAGCAGGAACTGCCCCATCGAGGCCGCGAGCCCCATCCCGACGGTGGCGACGTCGTTGGGGATGTAGTTCATCGTGTCGTAGATCGCCATGCCGGCGTCGACCGAGCCGCCGGGCGAGTTGATGTGCAGGAAGATGTCGGCCTCGGGGTCCTCGGCGCTGAGCAGCAGCAGCTGGGCGCAGATGGCGTTGGCGTTCTGGTCGCGCACCTCGGAGCCGAGGAACACGATCCGCTCGCGCAGCAGGCGCTGGTAGATGTGGTCGTCGAGGCCGTACGACGGCGAGGACCCGTTCATCTGGGGGCTCGTCAGGGGAGAGTTCTCAGTCACGCTCCGACCCTAGACGGACGCCGCGTCAATTCCACTGGCAACCCTGCCGTGTTCGCCCAGAGCGGAGAGGTGGCGCTCACGCCTCGACGGCGGACTTGATCCGCTCGAGGGTGGTGCGGATGCCGTCGGCGAGCTCGCGGTCGTGCCCGGCCGCGCCACCGATGACCGGCCCCAGCACCGACGTACCGACGGTGAACTTCGGCAGCACCCGCCGGCCGGTGACCTGGGTGCCGCCGGGAGTCGCCTCGAGCTCGTAGACCCAGGTGGCGCCGCTCTCGCGCGTCTTCCAGGCGACGGCGCGGCCGGGCTCCCACCGCACCACCTTCGAGGTGGTCGGCCACACGACGTACTTGCGGCGGTTGACGCCGAGGATGTTGGCCCCGAGGCCGGGCTTGCCGATCACGTAGGCCTTGCGCAGCTCCGGGCTGAACTCCGGCATCCGGCGCAGGTCGGAGACCACCCGCCACACGGTGGCCGGGTCGGCCGACATCTCGACGGTCGCGGAGATCGGGGTCGGAACGCTCACGTGGCTGCCTCTTCCTGGGTCGGCGGGTCGGAGCGGTCCTGGAGCCACCGCCGCAACGCAGGGTAGATGGCGTCGTGGTTGAGCAGGTCGAAGTGATCAGCCCCCGGGACGTGCAGGGTCTCCGCACCCGGGAACATCTCCTCGCCGCGGCGCGGCGCGACCCAGGGCGGAGGCGTAGGGCACGAGGAGGTCGCCGATGGTGCTCGACGTCAGCGACCGGGGTGAGCGGGTCAGGGTCGCGGCCACCAGCCGGTAGCGGGCGTTGGGCAGGTTCTGCACGTCGCGGGCGAGGCCGTGGCGCAGGTCGAGGATGCCGACCGAGCGGTACTCCAGGATCCTGCCGAACGGCGCCGCCTCCGGGATGCGACCCATCGCCGCCACCCCCTTGGTGACCACGCGCTCCAGCGGCGCGCCGAGGTTGGGCGTGCCGAGCAGCACGACGTCGGTGACCAGGTCGGTCCAGGGCCCGTCGCTGTCGGTGGAGACGGCGCACGCGGCGCGCGAGACGAGGCCTCCCATCGAGTGGCCCACCAGCGCGATCCGGCGTACGTCGACCGGCCAGCTCTCCACGAGACGCGCGAGCAGGGCCGACATCGCCACGCCGTTCTCGGCGATGGGCAGGCCGGTGTTGACCCGGAGGTAGACCGGCGTCCAGCCGACGTCGGCCTGGAGCCGTTCGCCGTAGCTGCGCCTGTCCGGGACCTCGCGCCGCTCCGGGGTCTTCGGCCGGGCGGCGCGGTTCCAGTAGGCCTCGTTCTCCGAGAGCCCGTGCACGAACACCACGAGGCGGTCGGTGGCCTGCGGGAACGCGGCGGCGATGCTCGGGCGGTCGAGGCCGACGTCGCACCCGTCCACGCGGACGCCCATGTCGAAGACGAAGGGCGAGCCCTCCTCGCGCAGCCGGTCGCCGATCAGGCCGTTGACCGCGGCCCGCACGAACCGGCCGCGCGGGGACCGCTCGAGGTCGCTGCCCAGCCCGGCCCGGCTCGCCGCGGCGAGTCCCTTCGAGCCGACCTTGAGGCCGGTCGAGATGCCCGTGTAGACGGCCTTCGAGATCCCGTCGTGCACCCGATGGCCGACGGTCGGCCCGCCGCCGTTGATCCGGTCGTTGATCCCGTAGATCCGGCCGGCCACGGCACCGTGCACCTCGCGCACCGTGCCGACGATGATCTCCTCGGCGGTCTGCGCCGCCAGCGCCGCTGCATCCAGCGTTCCCGCATCGCGATTCACAGTGAACAACTGTTCACTCAACCGGCGTCCGCGTCAACGACCGTTTCGCGTGTCGTGTTTCGGAGAGATGAAGTTTCCCATGCGAGGAACCTTTTCTGCCTCCTCGCACAGGAAGTTTCCTGTGAGGGGAGGCAGAAACCCCACGTCGCATGGGAAACCGCCCCACGCCGGCCAGGGGAAGATCAGCTCTGCGCCGGCTCCTCGGCCTCCGGGGCGGCGACGGGCTCGTCCTCGGCTGGCTCCGTCGCAGCGGCCTCGGCAGCCTCTGCGGCAGCCTCTGCCTCGGGGTCGCCGATCGAGCCGTCGGGGCGCAGGTTGGCGAGGTCGACGGGGTTGCCGGACTCGTCGGTGACGGTCGCCCCCTCGACGATCTTCGCCAGCGCCTTGCCCTGCACGACCTCGGCCACCATCTCGGGGATGTGGTTGTGCTCGAGCATGTGCTGCATGAACTCCTGCGGGTTCTGGCCCGACTCCTGGGCGCGCCGCATCAGGTGGGCCGACAGCTCGTCCTGCTCGACACCGATCTCCGCCGTCCGGGCGACCTCGTCGAGGAGGAACTGCGCGGCCATCGCGTCGCGGACCCGCTTCTCCAGCTCGGCCTCGAACTCGTCGATCGTCTGCTTCTCGTTGTCGAGGTACTGCTCCATCGACATGCCGGCGTAGGTCAGCTGCTGCTCGATCTCCTGGCGCCGGCCGGCGACCTGCTCGGCGAGCACGCCCTCGGGGACCGGGATCTCGGCCGCGTCGAGCAGCTTCTCGAGCACGGCGTCGCGCGCCGCCGCGGCCTGGTCGAGGCGGCGGGTCTGCTCCAGCCGCGTGCGTACGTCGGTCCGCAGCTCCTCGAGCGTGTCGAACTCCGAGGCGGTCTGCGCGAAGTCGTCGTCGAGGTCGGGCAGCTCCTGCTCCTTGACGGCGGACACGGTGACGGTCACCTCGACGTCCTCGCCGGCCAGGTCACCGCCGAGGAGCTGCGAGGTGAACGCGGCGTCCTCGCCCGCGCTCAGGCCGCGCACGGCCTCGTCGAGACCCTCGAGCATGTCGCCGGAGCCGACCTTGTAGGAGAAGCCGGAGACCTCGCCGCCCTCGACGTCCTCGCCGCCGCGGGTCGCCTTCAGGTCGATGGTCACCAGGTCGTCGTCGCCGGCCGCGCGCTCGACGTCCTTGAGCGTCGCGAACCGCTCGCGCAGCGACTCCACCTGCTCCTCGATCTCGGCGTCGCTGACCGTGACGTCGTCGACGGTCACCTCCAGCCCCTCGTACGACGGCACCTCGATGCTCGGCTTCACGTCGACCTCGGCGGTGAACTCCAGGGTCTCGTTGTCCTCGAGCCGGGTGACCTCGATCTCGGGCTGGGCCAGCGGCTGCAGGTCGTTCTGCTGCAGCGCCTCGACGTAGAGCCTCGGGACGGCCTCGTTGATGGCCTGGTCGAGCACCGCGCCGCGGCCGACCTGGCGGTCGATCACCGGCGGCGGCACCTTGCCCTTGCGGAAGCCGGGGATGTTGATCTGCTTCGCGATCTCCTGGTAGGCGGCATCGAGGTTCGCCTTGAGCTCGTCGAAGGGCACCTCGACGGTGATCTTGGCCCGGGTGGGACTCAACGTCTCCACGGCGCTCTTCACAGTGTTCTCCTCATGATCGGGTGTGCCGGGGCACCTGGTCGGTGCCCGGGCGGGTGTCGGGCTCGGCTGTGTCAGTCGGGGCGACAGGACTCGAACCTGCGGTCTCCTGCTCCCAAAGCAGGCGCGCTAGCCACTACGCTACGCCCCGCCAGAAGCCCCCTGCGGGGCCGCTGAGAGCGGATGACGGGAATCGAACCCGCGTCATCAGTTTGGAAGACTGAGGCTCTACCATTGAGCTACATCCGCGCGCCCCGGACGTGGGCGGGAACCATCGTGCCACAGCGCGCGGCTCCCCCACGAACCGGCCGAGAGCCCCCGCAGGAGCCCCGGCCCCGCTACTTGCGCCGGTGCACGAGGACGAGCGCACGGTCGTCGTTGGTCTGCTCCATCGCGTCGAGCAGCCGCTGCGCTCCCCCGTCGAATCCGCCCTGGACGAGCCGCTCGCCGAGGCCGGCCAGCTTGTCGATGCCCAGCGAGATGTCGCGCCGGGCGGTCTCCACGAGACCGTCGGTGAACAGCAGCAACGCGTCGCCCGGCGCCAGCCGCCCGCGCTTGGTCTCGAAGTCGGCCTCGTCGAGCAGCCCGAGTGCGGGGCCGTCGGAGTTCATCACCGTCCAGCGGCCCGACCCTGCGTGCAGCCAGATCGCCGGCGGGTGCCCGGCCTTGCGCAGCTCGAAGATGCCGTCGTCGAGGTCGAGGTGCAGGTGCAGGGCCGTGGCGAAGCCCTCGTCCCAGTGCTGGCCGAGCAGGTAGTTGTTCGCCGCGGGCAGGAACCGGTCGCCCGGCATGGCCGAGACGATGCCGTTCAGCGCCCCGGAGAGGAACAGCGAGCGCGACCCGGCCTCGACGCCCTTGCCGGAGACGTCGACCACGACCAGGTCGAGGTCGTCGTCCGCCCGGTGGGCCACGATGAAGTCACCGGCGAACGAGGTGCCTCCGGCCGTGCGCATCACCGACTCGGCGTACCAGTCCGGGGGCAGCGGGGGCAGGTTCCCCTGCTTGGAGATGCGGTCGCGCAGGTCGACGAACATCGACTCGCCGCGCGGGCCGGAGACCCCGAGCCGGCTGCGGCGGAACGAGGTCACCATCAGCAGCAGGGCGATCGCGAAGACCACGACGGCCCGGCCGATGGCGCGGTAGCTGACCGCCGGCTGCGTGAACAGCAGCACGCTGAAGCAGGCGCAGGCGAAGACGATGTACCAGGGCAGGTAGCGCGGGCCGAGGTAGAGGTTGGCCAGCACCATCGGCAGCAGCATCACCGTCGAGGGGATGACCAGCGGCGCGGCCAGGCCGAGCACCATGCACAGCACGGCGAACAGCACCAGGAGCACGAGCGCCGGCATGTCCGAGACCGAGAGGTCGCGCTGCACGCGCAGGTTCCACCCGCTCCAGGGACGTGCGTGACGCAGGGGCACGATGACCTGCCCTTCGTGCGCGGTGGAGTGGTGGTGACGGGCGAGAGATCCGGACCGGAGAGTCCGTTTCGTCTACCTTAGGGCTCGGGAGCGGAACGCGGGTTGGCAACGCGGACACCAGAACAGATTCCTGCCGACGAGCTCCCGGGTGCGCACCTTCGCGCCGCAGACCAGGCACGGTTGGCCCGTACGCCGGTAGACGTAGACCTCGCCCCCGTGGTCGTCCACCCGCGGTGGGCGCCCCATCGCCTCGGGGGTGTGCTCGGGCCGCACGGTGTCGATCCGCCCGGTGAGCACGCCCTCGTGCATCAGCTCGACCAGGTCGTCCCACATCGCGAGGAACTGGCTCCTGCGCAGGGTGTTGCCGGGGCGCAGCGGGTTGATCCGGTGTCGGTAGAGCACCTCCGCGCGGTAGACGTTGCCGACGCCTGCCAGCACCTTCTGGTCCATCAGCAGGTCGCCGATGGCGCGATGGCTCTTGCTGATCCGGGCCCAGGCGGTCATCGGGTCGGCGTCGGCCCGCAGCGGGTCCGCGCCCAGCGAGGCGATCACCCGGTCGTGCTTCTCGCGGCCGACGAGGTCGCAGATGATCGCGCCACGCAGGTCGGCGTACGCCGTGTCGTTCTGCAGGCGCAACCGGACCTGGCCGACAGGCTCGCCCGCCGGGGCCGGGTGGACGTCGAACTTGCCGATCAGCCCCAGGTGGACGTGGATGAACCGCTCACCGGGGAACTCGACGAACAGGTGCTTGCCGGCCGAGTCGGCGCCGACCACCAGCTGGCCGTCGACCACGGTCGCGTCGGCCGCGAACCTGCCCTGCGGACTGCTCACCCGCGACAGGTCGGCCCCCGAAGGCGTCCGTGAGCTCGTTGGCCAGTCGCCGGAGGGTGTGCCCCTCAGGCATCGGGTCCGTGGCCCACGGCCGACTCGGGCAGCGGCGGGAGGTCGCCGGTCGCCTCGTAGTCGGCCAGCATGCCGATGCGGCGCACGTGCCGCTCCTCCCCGGTGAACGCGGTGTCCAGGAAGATGCCGACGAAGCGGGTCATCTCCTCGACGGTGTGCAGCCGGCCGCCCACGGAGACGACGTTGGCGTCGTTGTGCTGCCGGGCGAGGGTCGCGGTCTCGTCGCTCCAGGCGAGGGCGCAGCGCACGCCCTTGCACCTTGTTGGCCGCGATCTGCTCGCCGTTGCCGGAGCCGCCGATCACCACGCCGAGGCTGCCCGGGTCGGCCACCGTGCCCTCGGCCGCGCGCAGGCAGAAGACCGGGTAGTCGTCGAGCGCGTCGTAGACGAACGGGCCGTGGTCGACCGGCTCGTGGCCGTGCTCACGCAGCCACGCCGGTCAGGTGCTCCTTGAGCTCGAGGCCGGCGTGGTCGGAGCCGAGGTGGACGCGCATGGCAAGCAGCCTAGAGGCGGTCGTCAGGAGGTCGCCGTGCGCCGGGCGCGGCACAGGTGGCCGCCTCCGGCCCCGACGTCGGCATCCGCGACCTCGGGCGGTACGCCGAGCAGGCGGGTCAGGATCTCGCGGCGACCGAGGTCCTCGATCTCGTGGAAGCCGGCGTCCTCCAGGACGGCTGCGAGCTCGGCCGGCTCGAAGGTGCTCAACATCGGCTCCCCCACCGCTGCGGTCCGCTCGGCCAGCCGCGCGCGACGACGTCGGGACTCGGCGTCGAGCCCGGCAGTCCCCGTCGGGTAGTCGAGGACGACCTCGGCCCCGACCACGTCGCCGAGGGCGTACAGGGTGGCGGCGATCGCCTCCGTGCTCAGGTAGGGCACCACGCCGAGCCAGAGGAAGAAGGTCGCTCGCTCCGTGTCCAGGCCAGCCTTGATGAGCTTGCCGACGAGGTCGTCGTGCTCGAAGTCCACACCGACGTAGCGGACGTCTCGGGGGTCGATGCCGGCCTCGGCCACCCGGTCCCGCTTCCAGGCGCCGGTGTCGGGGTGGTCGACCTCCCAGACCTGGAGCGCCGGGTGCGGGTTGCGGTAGCCGAAGGTGTCCAGCCCCGCGCCGAGCACCACGGCCTGGGTGGTGCCGCGTGCGACGGCGGCGGCGAGGGACTCCTCGGCGAACCGGTGGCGCGCCGCGATGAAGAGCCGCAGGACGCGGCGGCCGGGAGCCTCCCGTGCGTCGGCGAGCGCCTGCTCGCGGTCGGCGCCGAGGATCGTCCACGCCAGCGGATCGGTGAAGATCGCCCCGCCCTCGAGGTCCTGGTGCACCGCACGGTGGGTCGCCGCCCCGAAGGCGGTGTGGCTGGGCTGCCCTCGGCGCACGGTCAGGTCCCCGGGTGCACGGCCAGGAACCCCGCGATCTGCCCGGTCAGGGCGTCAGCGGCGGGGAACACCTCGACGTACCGCCAGAAGCCGTGCACCTGGCCGAGGTAGCGCGTCCCGACGACAGGCACGTCCAGCTCGGCGAGGCGACGGACGAGCAGCTCGCCCTCGTCGCGCAGCGGGTCGCCCTCGGCGGTGACCACCAGCGTCGGCGGCAGCGTGCGCAGCCGTTCGGAGAGAAGAGGCGCCAGGTCCGGGTCGGTCAGGTCGTCGGCCGAGGCGGCGTACTGCTGCCAGTACCAGGCGGCTTCGCGCGGGTCGAAGCCGACGTCGGGCAGCGCGTAGGACGCGCCCGCGGCCTGCGGGTCCAGAAAGGGGTAGGTGAGCACCACCGCGGTGAAGAGGCCCGGGTGGCGCAGCGCAGCGACCAGTGCGAGGTTGCCGCCCGCGCTGTCGCCGTGGACGTACGTCGGACCGCTGATCCCCAGGGGCGAACCGGCGAGCCAGTTCACGACGGTGTCGACGTCGTCCGGCGCCGCAGGGAAGGGGTGCTCGGGTGGCCTGCGGTACTCGACGCTGAGCACGGCCAGTCCGCACCGGTTCGCCAGCCTGCGAGCGGCGTTGTCGTGCACGTCGATGTCGTGGAAGACGAAGCCGCCGCCGTGCAGGTGGAGGAGCACGCCGGCCCTCGCCCCGTCGGGCCGGTAGAGCCGCACCGGCACGCCGTCCGCGTCGAGGTCCTGCACCTCCGCGACCGGCACCCGCGGCTCGGCGAGAGCCTCCTCGCGGGCCAGGCGACGCGCCTCCGCGATGTCGTAGCCGGGGGCGAAGACCGGCGTCTCCCCCGCCACGGACTCGACCGCCAGCCGCGCCCGTGGGTGCAGGAGGTCAGCCATCGGCGCCGAGCCGGGCCAGCTCCTCGTCGACGAGGGCAGGGTCGAGCTTGGTGAACACCGGGGTCGGCTTCCCGACGGGCGTCCCGGCCACGACCGGCCGACGCGCCCACGGGGCGGCGGTGGTGTAGTCGCCGGTGAGGATCGGGTAGCCCGCTCCCCCGTCGAGGTCCTCGGCCTCGCGCAGCTCCGGCATCGGCTGGATCTCGCCGCGAGCCGCCGAACACCTCGTCGACCGCGTTGGCCGAGAACGGCAGGAACGGGCTCAGGATCGTGTTCAGGTCGGTGACGCACTGCACCAGCACGTGCAGGACGGTGGCCAGGCGCTCGCGCTCGTCGTCGCCCTTGAGCTTCCACGGCGCCTCGTCGGTGACGTAGCGGTTCACCTCGGCGACGGTCTTCATCGCCTCGTTGATCGCGGCCTTCTGCCGGTGCCGCTCGATCAGGTCGCCGACGGTCGTGAAGGCCTGCTCGACCTGGTCCAGCAGCGCCTGGTCGCGGTCGGTCAGCTCGTGCGGCGGCCGGGACCTCCCCGAAGTTCTTCGCCACCAGCGTGGCCGTGCGGTTGACCAGGTTGCCCCAGCCGGCCACGAGCTCGTCGTTGGTGCGGCGTACGAACTCGGCCCAGGTGAAGTCGGAGTCCTGGTTCTCCGGCCCGGCGGCCGCGACGAAGTAGCGGAACGCGTCGGGCTGGTAGCGGCTGAGCAGGTCGCGCACGTAGATGACGACGCGCTGGGAGGAGGAGAACTTCTTGCCCTCCATGGTCAGGAACTCGCTGCTGACCACCTCGGTCGGCAGGTTCAGCTCGCCGTACTCCCCCGGGCTGCCGCCCTTGTCGCCCTTGCCGGAGTACGCCAGCAGCTCGGCCGGCCAGATCTGGCTGTGGAAGGTGATGTTGTCCTTGCCCATGAAGTAGTAGGACAGGGCCTCCGGGTCGTTCCACCACTGGCGCCACGACTCCGGGTCGTCCGTACGGCGGGCCCACTCGATGCTCGCGGACAGGTAGCCGATCACCGCGTCGAACCAGACGTAGAGCCGCTTGGTCGGGTTGTCCCGCCACCCGTCCAGCGGCACCGGGATGCCCCAGTCGATGTCGCGCGTCATCGCGCGGGGCCGGATGTCGTCGAGGATGTTCTGGCTGAACCGGATCACGTTGGGACGCCACAGCCCGGTGGCCTCGCGCTCGTCGAGCCACTGCGTGAGCGCCTCGGCCAGCGCGGGCAGGTCGAGGAAGAAGTGCTGGGTCTCGACGAACTCCGGGACCTCGCCGTTGATCCGCGAGCGCGGGTTCTTCAGGTCGGCCGGGTCGAGCTGGTTGCCGCAGTTGTCGCACTGGTCGCCGCGAGCGCTCTCGTAGCCGCAGATCGGGCAGGTGCCCTCGATGTAGCGGTCGGGCAGCGTGCGGCCCGTCGACGGGCTGATCGCGCCGTACGTCGTCTGCTCGACGAAGTACCCGTTGGCGTGCACCCCGGTGAACAGCTCCTGCACGACCGCCGTGTGGTTGGGCGTGGTCGTGCGGGTGTAGAGGTCGTAGGAGATGCCCAGGGCGGCGAGGTCCTCGGCGATGAGCCGGTGGTTCCGGTCGGCCAGCTCCTGCGGCGTCACCCCGGCCTCGTCGGCGGCGATCAGGATCGGGGTGCCGTGCTCGTCGGTGCCCGAGACCATCAGCACGTCGTGGCCGGCCATCCGCATGTAGCGGCTGAACACGTCGGAGGGCACGCCGAAACCGGCCACGTGGCCGATGTGGCGGGGGCCGTTGGCGTAGGGCCAGGCGACGGCGGACAGTACTTTGCTCATCGAGGCGATCCTAGGGATGACGGGGGCGGGACAACGACAGGGTTTCGCGCGGCATTCCGCTGAGTCTCAGCGCACCGAGCGGATCCGGATACACCATCGCGGCGCCGATCAGGCTGAGCACCCCTGCCCCGGCGTAGAGCCCGCGGTAGCTCCACGGCGATGATCAGGGCGCTGGCCAGCACGGGACCGAACATCTGTGGCGCCACGGAGCCGATGTTCATGATGCCGAGGTCCTTCGCGCGGTCGTTGGCGTCGGGCAGCACGGCGGTGACGAGGGCCTGGTCGACCGACATGTAGGCGCCGTACCCCGCGCCGAGCAGTGCGCCGCGCCGACGAGCGCGCTCCGTACGTCGGGTGCGACGAGGATCAAGATGCCCGGCCAGCTCCCTGGAGCCCGGCCGCCACCGCGACGAAGACGCGCCGCCGCCCGCTGCGGTCGGAGAGGACCCCGCCGACCGACGGTGGCCGGAGCGTGAAGACGAGGTAGACCAGCGACATCGTGAAGAGGCTGGCGTCGGGGTCGGGCACCTTGAGGAAGTCGCGCAGGAAGAACAGGAAGTACGTCGTGCCGAGGGCGTTGCCGACGTTGACGAGGAGCCGGCCGCCGAAGGCCCAGGCGAAGTCGGGGTTGGCCCTGCCGGGTCGATCCAGAGTCCCTGGACCACGGAGCGCAGGCTGAGCGGCCTTGACGTGCACCGCCGGTGCGTCCCGGTGCCGCGATGAGGAACGGCAGCGACAGCACGACCAGCGCGACGGCGAGGAACGGTGCCCGTAGCGCCCGCCCGCCGACAGGCCGGTGACGGCCGCGAGCCCACGACGATCCCGATCCCCTGCGGGGCGTAGATGGCGCCGGAGATCAGCCCTCGCTGCTGCTCGGGCACCTCGTCGGCCACGACGGCGGTCAGGCCGGCGGCCATCATGTTGTTGCCGAGCGAGGCCAGCACCCAGCAGGCGGTCAGCGCGACGAGCTCGGTCTGCGCGCCGGTCAGGAGCAGGCCGACGGCGTACACCACGACGCCCGCCAGCACCCACGTGCGCCGGCGCCCGAAGCGGTTGCGGGTGCGGTCGCACAGCGCCCCGAACACCGGCAGCGTGATCACGGCCACCACGCCGACGACGCCGTTGACGATGCGCGAAGTCGCGCGACCCGGTGCGCGTGGTCGAGCTGACGAAGAGCTGGTCGGGCAGCGCCAGCTGGATCGGCACCAGGCGTCGCCATCCACACGCCGAGCCAGACCAGCGTGAACCGGTGGCCCACCAGGGCGTGACCGGTGCGGTCGGCCCTGACCGGCGGCCGTGGGCGTGTGGCTCACGGTCCACATGGTGACACCCGCGGCCGATCACCGCTCGGCTGGGATCAGGCGAAGTCGAGCTTCGCGGTCCGCGACCGCTTGATCTCGAAGAACAGGGGGTACGACGCGACGGTGATGACGCCGTCCCACAGCTTGCCGGCCTCCTCGCCGCGCGGTGCCTTGGTGATCACCGGGCCGAAGAAGGCGGTGCCGTTGAAGTGGATCGTCGGGGTGCCGACGTCGTCGCCCACGGCGTCCATGCCCGCGGCGGTGCGAGGCCTTGATCTCCTCGTCGTAGGACGAGTCGTCCCAGGCCTCGGCCAGCTCGACGGGGAGCCCGGCGTCCTCGAGGGCGCCGATCGCCATCTCCTTGTCGGCCTCCTGGCCCTGGACGTGGATGCGCTCGCCCATCGCGGTGTAGATCGGCGCGAGCACCTCCGGCCCGTGCGCCTGCTGGGCGGCCATCACGACGCGCACCGGACCCCAGGCGGTCTTGAGCATCTCGCGGTAGTCGTCGGAGATGTCCCGGTCCTCGTTCAGGTAGGCCAGGCTCATCTGGTGCCAGACGACCTTGACGTCGCGCACCTGCTCGACCTCGAGCATCCAGCGCGAGGTCACCCAGGCGAAGGGGCAGCGGGGATCGAACCAGAAGTCGGCTTGGCCGTCAGCAGCAGAAGTCATACAGGGACAACCCGGGCGCACCCCGGAAAGATTCCCGTCTGCGCAGTGCAATGATTCCGTCCATGCCTGGAACCAACCTCACTCGGGACGAGGCGCAGGCTCGTGCGCAGCTGCTCGAGGTCGACTCCTACCGCGTGGAGCTGGACCTGACCTGCGGCGAGACCTTTTTCTCCTCCACCACGACGATCGACTTCCGCTGCTCCGAGCCCGGTGCGGCGACCTTCGCCGACCTCGTCCGGGCCTCGATCGAGGACCTCCGGCTCAACGACGTCGTCCTCGACCCGGACGTGGTCTACGTCGACAACCGGCTCGAGCTGACGGACCTGCAGGCCACCAACCGGCTCGTCGTCCGTGCCCACCTGCCCTACTCGCGCACCGGCGAGGGGCTGCACCGGTTCGTGGACCCGGCGGACAAGAAGGTCTACACCTACACCCAGTTCGAGGTCCCGGACGCCCGCCGCGTGTACGCCACCTTCGAGCAGCCCGACCTCAAGAGCGTCTTCACCTTCCAGGTCCAGGCACCGCAGGACTGGGTGGTCGTCTCCAACGCGCCGACGCCGCAGCCCGAACCCCGTGGCGACGGCACCGCGCTGTGGCGCTTCCCGCCCACCGAGCGCATCTCGACGTACATCACCGCGGTCATCGCCGGGGAGTACCACGCGGAGCACACGACGTACCACGGGAAGTTCGGGCAGATCCCGCTCGGCCACTACTGCCGCCAGTCGCTGGTCGAGCACCTCGACACCGACGCGCTGGTCCGGATCACCGAGCAGGGGTTCGCCTTCTTCGAGGAGGCCTTCGACTTCCCCTACCCGTTCCACAAGTACGACCAGCTCTACGTGCCGGAGTACAACATGGGCGCGATGGAGAACGCCGGTGCCGTCACGCTGCGTGACGAGTACCTGCCACGCAGCCGCCAGGACGCCTCGTTCTACGAGTTCCGGGCCTCGGTGATCCTCCACGAGATGGCGCACATGTGGTTCGGCGACCTCGTCACGATGAGGTGGTGGGACGACCTCTGGCTCAACGAGTCGTTCGCCGAGTGGGCGTGCTACCACGCGGCCGTCGAGGCCACCGAGTTCACCGAGTCGTGGACCGGCTTCACCAACGCCCGCAAGAACTGGGCGCTGCGCCAGGACCAGCTGCCCAGCACCCACCCGATCGCCGCCGACAACTACGACCTCCAGGCCGTCGAGGTGAACTTCGACGGCATCACCTACGCCAAGGGCGCCTCGGTGCTCAAGCAGCTCGTCGCGTGGGTCGGTCTCGAGAACTTCCTGGTCGGGCTGCGGGCCTACTTCCGCGCGCACGCCTTCGGCAACTCCGAGTTCGCCGACCTGCTGGGCGCACTCGAGGCGTCCTCGGGCCGCGAGCTGGACTCGTGGGCGAAGGAGTGGCTGCAGACCAGCGGCGTGAACACGCTGACCCCCCGCTTCGAGCTCGGCGAGGACGGCACCTACGCCTCCTTCGCGGTCGAGCAGACAGCGACCGTCGAGCACCCGACGCTGCGTCGTCACCGGCTGGGCATCGGGCTCTACGACGCGATCCCTGACGGCGAGGGCGCCACGCGACTGGTGCGCCGTACCAGCGTCGAGGTCGACGTCGAGGGCGCGATCACCAAGATCGAGCAGCTGGCCGGTGTCCGGCAGCCGGACCTCCTGCTGCTCAACGACGGTGACCTGAGCTACGCCAAGATCCGGCTCGACGAACGCTCGCTGGCCACGGTGGTCGCCGGCCTCGCCCGTCTCGACGACTCGCTGGCCCGTGCGTTGTGCTGGGGTGCGGCCTGGGACATGACCCGCGACGCCGAGATGAGCGCCACCGACTTCGTGACCCTCGTGCTCGGCAACATCGCCACCGAGACCGACGCGTTCGGCTCCTCCGCGCATCCCCGGGTACGCCGCACAGGCGGTCAGCTCGCTGTCCGCCCCGGCCAACCGCGCCGGGCTGCGAGCGACCTGGGAGAACGGCCTGCGCCGCCTGATGGAGGACGCGGCACCCGGCAGCGACCACCAGCTCACCTTCACTCGTGCCTTCGCCGCGGCGGCCCACTCCCCCGACGCGCTCGACCTGCTGGACGGGCTGCTCGACGGCAGCCGGTCGCTCGACGGCCTGGCCGTGGACACCGACCTGCGCTGGACCCTCCTGCACTGCCTGGCCCGCGCCGGCCGGGCCGACGAGCAGCAGATCTCGGCCGAGCAGCGCCGCGACAACACCATCTCCGGGCAGGAGCGAGGCGCCGCCGCCCGCGCCGTGCGTCCCACCGCCGAGGCGAAGGCCGAGGCCTGGGAGGTGGCGATGGTGCGCGACGACGTCCCCAACGAGACGCAGCGCAGTGTCGTGCTCGCGTTCATGCAGCAGGACCAGCACGACGTGCTGGAGCCCTACGTCGAGAAGTACTTCGACGAGGCCGACGACCTGTGGGAGAGGAAGGGCACCCAGCGGGCCTCGACGGCGCTGGAGTTCATCTTCCCCCGACCGTTCGCCTCACCCGAGCTCCTCGACCGGGCGGCCGCCTGGCTGCGCGACTCCGAGGCCAAGCCGGCAGCCAAGCGCTACGTCCGCGAGGGTGCCGCCGACGTGGAGCGGTTCCTGCGCGCCCAGGCGAAGGACGCCACCGGCTAGCGGTTCACCCGTGCAGGGTCGCCGGCTTGCGCGCGGACTCGGCGAGCTGGCCGACGCCGTGCCTGATCCCGCCGAGCAGGTCGCCGCCGGCGAAGGCCGACTCCATCCCGGCCACGGCCAGCCGGACCGACTCGTCCGACAGCGAGCGGCGTACGACGGAGCCGGTGACGACCTCGAGCAGTCGAGCGCCGGGGTCGACCAGGATCAGCACGCTGCGCGCGGGCGAGGCCAGCGCGGCGTGCAGCCGCTGGGCGAAGGGCCGCGACTCACCGTCGGAGGCGCCCACGAACACGGAGAACTCGAAGCGGCAGGTGGTCTCGGCGCCACGGATCGCGCGGTCGACCTCGGCCCGCTGCGCGGAGGAGAAGGGCTCACCACCGGCCACTGGTGCTCCCGGTGTCGCTGGAGGCTGCTTCGAGCCGGTCGGAGGTGACCTCGTCGGCCGCGGCGATGCCCTTGCGCGGGCCGCCGAACCACTCGGACTCACCGCGCCACGACTGGCCGGGCTGGTAGCCCTGGTCGCCCACCAGGGTGGGGATGAAGGCGAGGAACGAGATGATCGCCGCCAGCCCCAGCGGGATCAGGAACAGGATCAGCAGGTAGTCGAAGCCGGAGACCGGCGGCGCCTTCTCCCAGTCGGCCGGGGTGTCCGCGGACGCGCCGTCGAGCAGCACTCCGGAGAGGACGGCCAGGACGCTGAGTCCGAGTGCGGCGGTGGCCCGAGGCAGCAGCCGGCGGGTGATCCGGCGCACGTGCTCGTGGGGCACGCGGGAGTCGTGAGTCAACACACAGGCAGGATAGCCAGTCCTGGCTTTGCGAGCCCCGACGGCTCTCGTAGCCTCCCTGACATGTTCGCCCAGACAACCCTTCCGTGGGGGCTCTTCCACGACATGCCCGCCGCGTGCCAGAAGAGCGACAGCTACTCCTGCGCGGCCGTCTACGACTGGACCGGCAACGAGGACCTGGCCCGCGGCGCGTCGTGGGTGATCGGCAAGCCCCTGGCCATCCTCGGCATCGTCCTGATCGCGATCGTGGTGCGCTGGCTGGCCACCAAGGCGATCGACCGCGTGATCAAGCGCGCCGAGACCGCTCCCCTGCCCGGGCTGAAGCAGACCCACAACCGCCGTGCCCAGCGTGCGCGGAGCCTGGGGACGCTGCTCAAGAGCATCACCACCACCGTCATCTTCGGGATCGCCTTCGTGATGGTGCTCTCCGAGGTCGGCATGAACGTCGCCCCGATCCTGGCCAGCGCCGGGGTCCTCGGCCTGGCCATCGGCTTCGGCGCCCAGAACCTGGTCAAGGACTTCCTCTCCGGCGTGATGATGATGATCGAGGACCAGTACGGCGTCGGCGACGCCGTCGACCTCGGCGAGGCGGTCGGCACCGTCGAGAACGTCGGGCTGCGGGTGACTCGCGTGCGCGACGTCGACGGCACCGTCTGGTACGTCCGCAACGGCGAGATCCTGCGCGTCGGCAACCAGAGCCAGAACTGGGCCCGCACGGTGCTGGACATCAGCGTGAGCTACGAGGAGGACCTCGACCACGTGCGCGACGTGCTCGCCGACGTCGCCCACGGACTGTGGGACGACGAGGACTACAAGGACGTGATCATCGAGGAGCCGGAGGTCTGGGGCGTGCAGACGCTCGGACCCGACGGCGTGGTGGTGCGGCTCACCCTGAAGACCGCGCCGATGGAGCAGTGGAACGTGGCCCGCGAGATGCGCGAGCGGATCAAGGCCCGCTTCGACCACGAGGGGATCGAGATGGCCCTGCCCCAGCGCGTGGTCTGGCACCGCGACCCCGTGGCCGGACCCGTCGAGCAGGAGCCGGCACCCGCAACCGGAGTGACGGCGGCCGAGGACGGGGCGTCACAATGACTCAGGTGACGACCTTCTACGACGAGATCGGCGGCAGCGCGACCATCCGCGCGATCGTCGCCCGCTTCTACGAAGGCGTCGCGACCGACGAGGTGCTGCGGCCGCTCTACCCGGAGGAGGACCTCGGCCCGGCCGAGGAACGCTTCGCGATGTTCCTCGAGCAGTACTGGGGCGGGCCCACGACCTACTCCGAGCAGCGAGGCCACCCCCGGCTGCGGATGCGCCACGCTCCCTTCGCCGTCACGACGACCGCGCGCGACCACTGGCTGACCAACTTCCGGGCGGCGCTCGACGAGGCCGACCTGACGCCCGAGCAGGACGCGCAGTTCTGGGACTACGTCACCCACGCCGCCCAGTTCATGGTCAACACCATGGAGGACCTCTCCCAGCGCTGACGCGGACGGCGGCTACGCCAGCTCTGCCTCGAGCGTGGCCCGCTGGGTCGGCGCCATCTCGGCCGAGCGCTGGGTCTGCGGGTCGAAGGTCACCATCGACACGGTGGCCTCCGCCAGCACGGTGTCGGCGTCGCGCAGCTCCGCGCAGATCGTGAAGGACCTCGTGCCGAGTCGTCCGAGCCACGAGTGCACCTCGTACGGCGCCGTACGGAACGGGATCGGCCGCAGGAGATCGACGTCGGTGCGGGCGACGACGTGCTGGGTCCAGTCCTGCCCGCGCGTGTGCAGGTTCATCAGGTACTGCACCCGCGACTCCTGGAGGAGCTCGAAGACCGCGACGTCACTGACCTGCCCTCGCTGGTCGAGGTCCGAGGGACGCACCTGCGCCCGGTACGCCGAGCGCGCCGGCCGCTCGTCGTGCGAGACGGTGCGCCAGGAGTGGTCGGGCGCGAGCAGCGACTCGGCCAGCGCGCGTTCCTGGTCGTCCACGCGCATGGTCCAGCACCGTGGACACGCGCAGGTACACCGTGCGCCCGTCCTCGTGCTCGTCGTACACCTCGTGCGCGAGGCCGAGCTGACTCACCGGTGATCCCGGTGACCCAGGAGTCGACCAGCACCGGATGCGCGGCGGAAGACCAGCGGCGCGACGAACTCGACCTGGTGCCGCGCCACCCGCGCCTGTCCCGCGGCCAGGCCGTCGAACATCGGCGCGCCGGGCCGCGGCGACGTAGGCGAGGTGGCGGACGTTGTTGACGTGACGCAGCTGGTCCATGTCCGCCCAGCGCAGCTCGCACTCGAAGGTGTGGGGCACGCGCAGATGCTCTCAGGCAGCGAGTCGCCGGTCGGCTCAGTGGTGCAGGACGAGGTGCCCGTAGTACGGCAGCACGCTCTCGTGGCGACGGACGCGCAGGGCGTGGTGACGCCGGACGAAGGCGATGCCGAGATCGGCCGCGACGCCGACGACGGCCAGGACGCCGAGTGCGACGGCGACCCAGATCGCGATGGCGAAGGGGGTGAGGTCCGGGGCGATGTTGTGGTTCATGTCCGTTCCTTCCAGTAGAGTTCTACATCTGTAGAAAATCTACAGATGTAGAAGACGATCGCGCAAGCGGCCCGCTAGTGTCCTGCGTCACGGAGGTGGTGCCAGGTGAGCGAGTCCCCCGACGCTCCCGATCAGCCGGCGCGCGACGGCGCGCCGCGGTTCACCGCGCGCGAGTCGACGCTGCTCGCGGCCGCGGTGCGACTGGTCGCGGCCAGCGGGCTGCGCGGCCTGACCCACCGCGGCGTCGACCGTGAGGCCCACCTGCCGGAGGGCACCTGCTCGGCGTACATGCGCACCCGGCTCGCGCTGCTGACCGGCCTCACCGAGTTCGTGATCGCCCAGTTCGCCGAGGACATCAACACCCTGACCAGCCGCATCGAGCAGCACGCGGGCGAGGCGGGCTACGCCATCCCGCAGACCTCCGCGATGCTGCGCTCGTGGCTCGCCGAGCCGGACCTGCTCCTGGTGCGGATCGAGCTCACCGATCGAGGGTTCGCGACAGCCCGCGCTGGGCTCGATCCTGCAGAAGCAGGCCGAGCAGCTCACCGACGTGGTCGAGCACGCGATGGTGGCCGCCGGGCACGAGCACGGACGAGACCGCGCCACGACCCTGATCGCGGCGATCGACGGTGTCCTGCTCCGGGCGCTGCGCGAGGCGCCTCCCCGGCGGGAGCAGTTCGTCGAGGGCAGCATGCGCCTGCTCCTCGGCTCGCTGGTCGGTCTCGGCCGGCCCACACGGCGGCCATGCCGCCGACCCGGGCGTGTCCTAGGCTGACCGACGGCGCCGACGCGGCGCCGTCACCGACTGCGAGGAGCCCCCATGCCCGAGGCCGTGATCGTCTCTGCCGCCCGTACCCCGATCGGCCGGGCCAACAAGGGCTCGTTGAAGGACTTCCGGCCCGACGACCTGAGCGTGCTCGCGATCAAGGCGGCCCTGGACCAGGTGCCCGAGCTCGACCCGACCACGATCAACGACCTGATGCTGGGCTGCGGGCTGCCCGGTGGCGAGGCCGGCAACAACATGGGCCGCGTCGTCTCCACCCTGCTCGGCTACGACCAGATCCCCGGTACGACGATCACGCGGTACTGCTCCTCCTCCGTGCAGACCACCCGGATGGCCTTCCACGCGATCAAGGCCGGCGAGGGCGACGCCTTCATCTCGGCGGGCGTCGAGACCGTCTCGCGCTTCGCCAAGGGCACCTCCGACCACATCCCCGACACCCGCAACACGGTCTTCGAGGAGGCGGCTGCCCGCACCGAGGAGCAGGCGCAGGGCGGGCAGGACTGGCACGACCCGCGCGACGACGGGAAGCTGCCCGACATCTACATCGCGATGGGCCAGACCGCCGAGAACGTCGCTCGGCTGCGCGGGCTCGACCGCCGCGAGCTCGACGAGTTCGGCGTGCGCTCGCAGAACCTCGCCGAGAAGGCGATCAACGACGGCTTCTGGGCCCGTGAGATCACGCCGGTGACGACGCCGGACGGCAACGTCGTGGAGAAGGACGACGGCCCGCGCGCCGGCGTGACCTACGAGGCGATCGCGGACCTCAAGCCGGTCTTCCGTCCCGACGGCGTGGTCACGGCGGGCAACTGCTGCGCGCTCAACGACGGCGCCGCCGCGGTCATCGTCATGTCCGACGTCAAGGCCAAGGAGCTCGGCATCACGCCGCTGGCCCGGATCGTCTCCACCGGCGTCACCGGCCTCTCCCCCGAGATCATGGGCCTCGGCCCGGTCGAGGCGAGCCGTCAGGCCCTGGCCAACGCCGACATGACCATCGACGACATCGACCTCGTGGAGATCAACGAGGCCTTCGCCGCCCAGGTGGTGCCGTCGTACCAGGACCTCGGCATCGACCTCGACCGGCTCAACGTCAACGGCGGCGCGATCGCGGTGGGCCACCCGTTCGGGATGACCGGCGCCCGCCTGCAGAACACGATGCTCAACTCGCTGTCCTGGCACGACAAGACGACCGGCCTGATCACGATGTGCGTCGGCGGGGGCCAGGGCATGGCCCTGATCCTCGAGCGCCTCTCCTGACGACAGCGAACGCCGAGGCGCCGCCACTTCAGGTGAAGTAGCGACGCCTCGGCGGTTTCGAGCGGGGAAGCGGTGACGCCTCGCGGTGTCAGTCCTGGGAGAGGACGGCCTCCACGGCGAGGTGGATGCTCACCTTGTCGCCGATGAGGACCTTGCCGCCGTCGAGCGGGATGTTGAAGTCCACGCCCCAGTCCTTGCGGTTGATCGTGGTGCTGGCCTCGAAGCCGAGACGCTGGCCGCCCCACGGGTCCTGGCCGAGGCCGAGGAACTCCACGTCGAGCTCGATCGGCTTGGTGACGCCCTTGAGGGTCAGCTCGCCCGTGGCCACGGTGCCGTCGAAGGAGGTCGTGGTGAAGGTCATCTGACCGTGCGTCTCGACGTCGAAGAAGTCGGCGGAGCGCAGGTGTCCGTCGCGCTGGGCGTCGCGGGTGTCGATCGAGTTGAGGTCGACGGTCGCCGTCGCCCGGGTGCTCTCCAGCGAGTCACCGGTGGTCAGCGTGCCCTCGAAGGAGGTGAACTGGCCGCGGACCTTGCTCATCAGGTGGCGGACGGTGAAGCCGACCTCCGAGTGGCTGGCGTCGATCTTCCAGGTGCCGGCGATGACCTCGGTGCCGAATGCGGTGTCGATTGACATGGTGCTCCGTTCTGTGACGTGTCGGGGAGCGAAGCTCGCACCCGCGTTAGTACAAGCTTCAACCATCCACCTCTCAATATTGTTCCCGCAGGATCCATCGTTTTCGAGACGGTGCAGACTAGACTTAACGGACATGGGGGCAGGGGACGACGTCGAGTGGCTCGGGCGCGACGAGCAGCTGGCCTGGCGCGCCTACATCCTGGGCACCGAGCTGCTGCAGCACCAGCTCGACCACGAGCTGCGCGAGGAGCACGACATCTCCTTCAGCGAGTACGAGATCCTGGTCCGGCTCTCGGAGGCCGTCGACGGACGGATGCGGATGGCGACCCTCGCGGACTCGATGTGCCACTCACGGAGCCGGGTCACCCACACCATCGCGCGGATGGAGAACGCCGGCCTGGTCGTGCGGCAGGCCTCCCGCTCGGACGGTCGTGGGGTCGAGGCCGTGATGACCAAGGCCGGCAACGAGCGGCTGGTCGAGGCCGCGCCCACGCACGTGCGCGGCGTGCGCGCCCACATGCTCGACCTCGCCTCGACCGGAGGACTTCCTGGCGCTCGGGCGCATCTTCGACGAGGTCAGCGACCGGCTGCTGACCGACAAGCCCACCGAGTCGGACATCCGCGACGCGATCGACTGAAGCCGCCGGTCGTCACCGGTGCGGGCGCCGCCTCGGCCCCAGCGCTCGACTGTCGCTCGAGGAAATCGAGAGCCCCTCCCGGGACTAGTCCCGGGTGAGCCGTGCGTCACCCGGTGCGGGCGCGCCGCCTCGGCGCCGAGCGCTCGATCTTGTTCGCTTCGTAGGAGAATCGACAGAGCCCCTCCCCGGGACTAGTCCCGGGTGAGCCTGCGGTGCGTCACCCGGTGCGGGCGCGCTGCCTCGGCGCCGAGGCGCTCGATCTTGTTGGCCTCGTAGGAGGCGTAGTTGCCTTCGAACCAGAACCACTTGCCTGAGTCCTCGTCGTCGCCCTCCCAGGCGAGGATGTGGGTCACCACCCGGTCGAGGAACCACCGGTCGTGCGAGGTGACCACGGCGCAGCCGGGGTAGTCGAGCAGCGCGTCCTCGAGCGAGGAGAGGGTCTCGACGTCCAGGTCGTTGGTCGGCTCGTCGAGCAGCAGCAGGTTGCCGCCCATCTTCAGCGTCAGCGCGAGGTTGAGCCGGTTGCGCTCGCCGCCGGAGAGCACGCCGGCCTTCTTCTGCTGGTCCGGTCCCTTGAAGCCGAAGGAGGCGACGTAGGCCCGCGAGTTCATCTCGAAGTTGGCCACCTTGATGAAGTCCAGCCCGTCGGAGACCACCTCCCAGACGTTCTTGCTCGGGTCCAGTCCCCCGCGACTCTGGTCGACGTAGGAGATCTTCACCGTGGTGCCGACCTTGAGCTCGCCCTCGTCGGGCTTCTCGTCACCGACGATCATCCGGAACAGGGTGGTCTTGCCGACGCCGTTGGGCCCGATCACGCCGACGATGCCCGCACGGGGCAGCGTGAACGAGAGGTCGTGGATCAGGATGCGGTCGCCGAACCCCTTGGTCAGGTCGTGCGCCTCCAGGACGATGTCACCGAGACGCGGACCCGGCGGGATGTTGATCTCGGAGGTGTCGATCTTGCGCATCCGGTCGGCCTCGGCCGCCATCTCCTCGTAGCGCGCGAGTCGCGACCTGCTCTTGGTCTGGCGGGCCTTGGCGTTGGACCGCACCCACTCGAGCTCGCGCTCGAGCATCTTGGCGCGCTTGGCGTCCTTCTGCCCCTCGATCTTGAGGCGGTCCTTCTTGGTCTCCAGGTACGTCGTGTAGTTGCCCTCGTAGGGGTGGGCCTTGCCCCGGTCCAGCTCGAGGATCCAGCTCGCGACGTTGTCGAGGAAGTAGCGGTCGTGGGTGACCGCCAGGACGGCGCCGGGGTACGACGCGAGGTGACCTTCCAGCCACTGCACCGACTCGGCGTCGAGGTGGTTGGTGGGCTCGTCGAGCAGCAGCAGCGACGGCTGCTGCAGCAGCAGCTTGCACAGGGCCACCCGGCGGCGTTCGCCACCGGAGAGCTTGTCGACGAGGACCTCCGGCGGTGGGCAGCGCAGGGCGTCCATCGCCTGGTCGAGCCGGCTGTCGAGGTCCCACGCACTGGCGTGGTCGAGGTCGGTCTGGAGGTCACCCATCTCGGCCAGCAGCGTGTCGTAGTCGGCCTCGGGGTCGGCGAGCGCCTCGCTGATCTCGTTGTAGCGGTCGAGCTTGCCCTTGATCTCGCCGACCGCCTCCTCGACGTTCTCCAGGACGGTCTTGCCCTCGCTCAGCGGCGGCTCCTGCTGGAGCATGCCGACGGTCGCGTCGGGGTCGATGATCGCGTCGCCGTTGTTGGCCTTCTCCAGCCCCGCCATGATCTTGAGCAGGGTGGACTTGCCGGTGCCGTTGGGCCCGACGACACCGATCTTGGCGCCCTGCAGGAACGACAGGGTCACGTTGTCGAGGACGACCTTGTCGCCGTGGGCCTTGCGGACGTTGCGCAGGGTGAAGACGTAGTCAGCCATGGTCCGGCCAGCCTACGGGGGACGGCCGGGGGCTCCTCGCGGTGGGTTCACGCCGCCGGGAGCACCGGATTGCCGGCCGCGTCGAGCTGGGGACCGTCGGCGTCGTAGGCGTGCACCACCTCCCGGACGGCGTCGTCCTCGCGCGGGTCCTTCGGCACCCGGGCGGTCTTCAGGAACGAGCTGGTGCCCTTGGTGAGGTCGTGGCCGACGAAGCTGGCGTCGACCACCCACTGCACCGAGCTCGGCTGGCCCTCGCGCTCCCAGACGTCGACGCGGACCCGGCCGTGCACGATCACGGCGTCACCGCGTTGCACCGACTCCTTGACGTTGCGGCCCAGGGCTCGCCAGCAGTTCACGGTGAACCACGACGTCTGTCCGTCCACCCAGGCGCCGCCGCGGTTGTACCGCGGCGTCGACCCGACGCGGAACGACGCCACCTGGGTGTCGCCCGCCTCGCGCAGGTCGACGTCGTTGCCGACCCATCCCTGCACGGTCACGTAGCTCTCGTTCATCTCTCCTCCTCGCTGGTCACTGCCCCGAGTGCAGCGGAAGGGTGCCGCAGTCCCGGCGCGACGGCGACGGGCCTGTGGACGACGAGGATCAGGGAGCGGCCTGTGGACGCGAACCGGTCACCGTGCCGGGCCGCCGGCGCCACCCACGACGGGCATCGTGGCCGCGCCGGACGACGTGGGTTGCGGCCAGACGAGGCCGGGCCGCAACGCACGCATGCGTTCGACGTGCTCCTGGCCCAGGGCGACGAAGTCCGGGGGCGGCACGCCGCGCAGGTAGCGGCTGTGCAGGAAGCCCAGCTCCACGGCCTCGTTCTGGTAGGCGACCATCGTGCGCCTCGCAGCCTTGCCGCCCGCGTTCTCGGCGTACCGGCGGGCGAACCGGCGGGCCGGGATGCGGGCCAGCCACGGGACCTCGGCCGGGTCGAGGAAGCCGCGCCGGGCGCAGTCGCTCAGCGCCGCGGTGAGCACGTGACCCTCGCGGCGGCGCGACCACACCGCGAAGCCGGTCAGGAGCAGGAAGGCCGGCACCATCAGGAAGAAGTACGTCGCCAGCGCGTTGCGGCCCCCGTCGACCATCAACGCGGCGTTCCACGACGAGTGCGCCGCCACCGCGACGAGGTAGCCGCCCAGGGGCGCGAGCACGCGGACCGTCCTGTTGCGACTGGTCACGGCGATCCCGATGCCGATGCCGGTGAAGGCCGTGAAGAAGGGGTGCGCGAACGGACCGAACACGCAGCGCACCACGAACAGGCCCACCGCCCCACCCAGCCCGCCCGACTGCCCGTCGGACCCCATGTAGGCGGAGGTGAGGTAGAGGATGTTCTCGGTGAAGGCGAACCCGATGCCGACCATGCCCGCGTAGACGATGCCGTCGAGGATGCCGTCGAGCTCCTGGCGTCGGTAGAACAGCAGCAGCAGGATGAACAGCCCCTTGGCGCCCTCCTCGGTGACCGGCGCGACGACCGTGCCCATGAAGGCGTCGGTGCTGCGGAAGATCACCGGCTCGAACAGCTGGAGCAGCAACGCTGCCGCCGTCGCGACGAACGCGCCCCAGCCCAGGCCCATGGCGAGGAGGTGCCGCGGCTCGGGCTCGTAGCGGTCGAGCCACAGGTAGCACGCGATCAGCGGGGCCAGCGGGATCGAGGCCAGGATCATGCCGGTCACCAGGGCCGTCGGCGCCCCGGACAGCAGCAGGATGAGGCCCATCCCCAGGGCGCACAGCAGCATGACGATCGCCACCACGATGGTGAACGCGGCGGAGCTGCGACGTGCCGACATGACCCGTAGCGTAACGACGCCGCGGACGTAGAGTTGGCGATGTGACCGATGCCGACGAGGAGCTGCACACCGAGAGCCACGACCCGGGCGTGAGCGACGCGTACGCCGAGTTCATGCGTACTGGATGGGGTGATCGCGAGCTCGACCTTGCCGCCGCACCCGATCATCGCGTGGGCCACGGCTCGACGCGAACGGCTGGCCGAGCAGTTCCCCGGCGAGCGCCTGGTCGTCCCGGCGGGCGGGTTCAAGGTCCGGTCCAACGACACCGACTACCGGTTCCGCGCGGAGACCGCCCACACCTACCTGTGCGGCAACCAGACCAGCGACGGCGGTGCTGGTGCTCGAGGGCGGCGAGGCGGTGCTCTACGCGCGCCCCCGCAGCTCGCGCGACACCGACGAGTTCTTCCGTGACCGCCAGTACGGCGAGCTGTGGGTCGGCCGCCGGCCGTCGCTGCGCGAGATCTCCGACTCGCTGGGCCTGGAGACGCGCCACCTCGACGACCTGCCCGCCCACCTCGGCGCCACGACCAAGACGCGCGTGCTCCGCGGTGCCGACGCCCGCGTCGACGGCCTCGTCCCCGGCGACGACGCGCGCGACACCGAGTTCGCCCGGGTGCTCTCCGAGCTGCGCCTGGTCAAGGACGAGTGGGAGGTGGCCGAGCTCCAGGCCGCGTGCGACATCACCACGCTCGGCTTCGAGGACTCCGTCCGCGAGTGGGACCGCGTGCTCGAGCACGGCGAGCGCTGGCTGGAGGGCACCTTCTTCCGGCGCGCCCGCGCGATGGGCAACGACATCGGCTACGACTCGATCGTCGGAGGTGGCCGCCACGCCACCACGCTGCACTGGACGGAGAACTCCGGCCCGGTGCATCCCGGCGACCTGATCCTGCTCGACATGGGCGCGGAGGCCACCTCCCTCTACACCGCCGACGTCACCCGCACCCTGCCCGTCGACGGCACCTTCACCCCGGTGCAGCGCGACCTCTACTCACTCGTGCTCGCAGCTCAGCAGGCCGGGCTCGACGCCGTACGGCCCGGGGCGGCGTTCCGCGCCGCGCACGAGGCGGCCATGTCCGTGCTCGCCCACGGCCTCGAGGACCTGGGGCTGCTGCCGGTCTCCGCCGAAGAGGCCCTGGCCCCCGACAGCGGGATCTACCGGCGCTGGACCCTGCACGGCACCAGCCACATGCTCGGCATGGACGTGCACGACTGCGCGGCCGCCGACACGAGCATCTACCCGGCGGGTGACCTCGAGGAGGGCATGGTGCTCACGGTCGAGCCCGGGCTCTACTTCCAGGAGGACGACCTGCTCGTCCCGGAGGAGCTCCGCGGCATCGGCATCCGCATCGAGGACGACGTCGTGGTCACCTCCGACGGCTGCACGAACCTCTCCGCGGCGCTCCCCCGCGACCCCGACGAGGTCGAGTCCTGGATGGCGTCTCTCAGGGTTTGAGACGATCTGATGTGACCGCGACCACTCGCCTGTGCGTGGGCGGACTGGCTGTCATCATGACCCAATGTCAACGCCGGGGATGCCTGCTTGGGCCGAGGAGCTCGCGCATCTCGACGCCCTGAACGAGCCGGCTCTCGCCACCGACAGGACCGGTCGGGTGGTCTTCGGCAACACCGCTGCTGCCTGGCGCCACGGCGCTCTCGGCGAGGAGGGCTGGGCGAGCCTGAGCAGCGTGATCCTCCCCGAGGGTGACGAGGGCGTGCTCTCCGAGGTGATCGAGCAGGCGGTGCACGGCGTCAGCTGGCAGGGACGCCTCGACGTACGACACGTCGACGGATCGGTGCAGCCCGCCGAGGTGAGCTGCACGCCGCTGCGTCGTGACCAGGAGATCGTGGGCTCGCTGTGGATCGTCGACTACGCGGTCGGCGAGTGGGAGCAGGTCCGCGAGATCCGTCGCCTCGGTGACCGGTTGCGCCGGCTGTCCCGGGTGGCCGCGAGCCTCAACACCGCCGACGACATCGACGCCGTGACCGAGATCGTGATCGACCAGGCGGCCGACGCGGTCGGCGCCACGGTGGCGTCGCTGTCGCTGAAGGTGGACGACACCTCCATGGAGCTCGCCGGCCTGCGCGGCGGGCTCGAGGGCGCGGCGAAGCGCTGGATGCGCTTCCCCATCGCCGACCCCACCCCGGCCGGCGACGTCGTCCGCAGCGGCCGGCTGCTCGTGCTGCGCGGTGTCGAGGAGATCGAGGAGCGCTACCCGGACCTGGAGCACGCCAGCGACGGTCCCCGCACGATGGTCGGGCTGCCGCTCAAGGCACTGGGACGCACCCTCGGCGTGATCACCCTGACGTTCCCGGGCGTGCGCGAGCTCGACGCCGCCGAGCTGGAGTTCTTCGCGATCCTCGCCGACTCCTGTGCCCAGGCGATCGTGCGCCTGGACTCCCAGCGCGACGCGGCGGAGCAGGCGGCGCGGGTCAGGTTCCTGGCCGACTCGGCGACCGAGCTCTCCCGCAGCCTCGACTACGGCCAGACCCTGTCGCGGGTCGCCAAGCTGGCGGTCCCCGACTTCGCCGACTTCTGCGCCATCGACCTGCTCGAGGACGGCCGCCTGCGTCGGCTGGCCGTGGAGCACGTCGACCCGGCGAAGGTCGAGCTCGCGATGGAGCTCGAGCGCCGCTACCCCGCCGACCCGGACGCGGCCGGCGGCGCCTGGGACGTGGTGCTCACCGGCCGCCGCAGCCTGGTCCACGAGATCACCGACGAGATGCTCGTGGCGGCGGCCCGCGACGACGAGCACCTGCGACTGGCACGTGCCCTCGACCTGCGCAGCGCGATCGTCGTGCCTCTCGTCGCGCACGGGCGCGCGCTCGGGGCGATCACCTGGGTCAAGTCGGAGTCGCGACGGCCCTACACCGAGTCCGACGCGCTGTTCGCCGAGGACCTCGGGCAGCGCTGCGCGATCGCCATCGACAACGCCGAGCTGCACAGCCAGACCCACGAGACGGCGGTGCAGCTCCAGCACGCCGTACTGCCTGACCTGACCGCCGGCATCCCCGGCTGGACGCTCGCGCGGCACTACAGCCCCGCGAGCCGCACCGGGGTCGGCGGAGACTTCTTCGACGCCATCGGCCTGCCCGACGGACGGCTGGTGTTCTTCGTGGGCGACGTGATGGGGCGCGGGGTGCCGGCCGCGGCGGCGATGGCCCAGATGCGGGCCGCGATCCGGGCGCACGTCGTGGTGGATCCCGAGCCCGGGGACGTGAGCGAGAAGCTCGACCTGCTGATGCAGACCTACGAGATCCCCCAGCTCGTGACCCTGGTCTACCTGGTGATCGACCCGGCCACGGACACCCTGTGCGTGGTCAGCGCCGGCCACCCGCCGCCCATCGTGCTGCGCGCCGACGGCACCGCCGAGCAGCTGGAGGTCTCCCCCGGCCCTCCGCTGGGCATCGAGTCCGAGGCCCGCGAGGTCTGCGTGGTGCCGTTCGGGATCGGCGACCTGGTCCTCGCCTTCACCGACGGGCTGGTCGAGCGCCGCGACGAGGACATCGACATCGGGCAGAAGCGCATCCTCGACGCCGCACCGCGGCTGGCGAGCGGCTCGCTGCAACGCGAGCTCGACAGGCTCGTCGACGCCGCCCGCGACCGCACGCACGAGGACGACGTCGCCGCCCTCGCGGTACAGACGCATGAGCTGACCCGACTCTCACCCGTTCAGAGTGATCCGGCCGCGGTGCCGTGGCAGTTGGATGGGAGAGTTCCGTGCCGCCCGAGCGTGCACGGACGTGAGCGGAGGCCCCGGATGGAAGTCGCGAGCCTCGCCGTGGCGCTGGCCGCGATCTTCGGCTGGTGCGTGTTCGCCGTACGGCTGGAGCGTGCCTGGCTGTCGGCTCCCCTGGTCTTCGTCGCGATCGGGTTCGTCGTCCGCCCAGGCCTTCGGCCTGTTCGATCTCGAGGTCGAGCCCGAGCTGGTCAAGGTGATCGCCGAGGTGACCCTGGTCTGGGTGCTGTTCGCCGATGCCTCGCGGGTCCGGCCGGCCAAGCTCCGCCGTGACCTGAGCATCTATGTCCGGCTGCTGGGGATCGGGCTGCCGTTGACGGTGGCGCTGGGGACGGCCGTCGCACTGCTCGTGCTCGGCCTGGACCCGTGGGCAGCGCTGCTGGTCGGCGCGGCACTGGCTCCGACGGACGCCGCGCTGGGCGCCTCGGTGATGTCGAGTCCTCGCGTACCGGCCAAGGTGGCACGCGCCCTCAACGTGGAGAGCGGGCTCAACGACGGGATCGCCACACCGATCGTGCTCGTGGCCGTGGCCGGCGTCGCCGCCGAACAGGGGCTGACCGGGGTCGAAGGCCCGGGTCGAGCCGTCCTCTCCCTGCTGGTCGGGCTGGGGGTCGGTGTGGTGGTCGGCGGGATCGGTGGCGTGGTCACCCGGCTGGCTGACAGGCGGGGCTGGTTGTCGGAGGAGCTCGCCGGGCCGGCCGTGCTGACACTGGCTCTGCTGAGCTACCTGGGTGCGCTGGCGATCGACGGGAACGGGTTCGTGGCCGCCTTCGTGGGCGGTCTGCTCTTCGGCGCAGTCGCCGGACGCAACGGTGAGAAGGAGGTCTACTTCGTCGACCAGACGGGTGCGCTGGCCTCGATGGTCTGCTGGCTGGTCTTCGGAGCCCTGGTGCTCCCGGTGATCGGCAGCGCGTGGAACGCCTCGATGCTCGTCTACGCCGTGCTGAGCCTGACGGTCCTCCGGATGCTGCCGGTCGCGATCGCCCTGTGGGGCTCGGGCTTCGACCGTTTCAGCATCGCTTTCATCGGCTGGTTCGGGCCACGTGGGCTGGCATCGGTCATCTTCGCGCTGATCGCCCTCGAGGAGCTGCACGGCGCCGGCCGGGACGTGGTGGCGGTGATCGCGCTCACGGTGCTGCTCAGCGTGGTCGCCCACGGCTTCAGCGCCGTACCGATCGCACGTCGGTTCCGGGAACAGCCAGCTGCCGGATCCACGACGGGAGACCGTTCCTAGGCGTGGTCGGGCGACGTTCATGCACCACGCATGAGGCATTTCGCGTCGCCATCGACGAGGCTCGAACAGTTCGCACACGAAGGAGACGACGATGGGGCTGCGAGACCGGCGCGAGGCGCGTCGCAACGAACGAGACACCTTCGGCCGCGGAGGCACGGCCACCCGGTACCAGATGAGGGAGAAGCTGATCTCGATCGGCGACGACTACTGGATCGAGAACGGCGACGGAGAGCGTGTCTTCCGCGTCGACGGCAAGGCGATGAGGTTGCGCGACACCCTCGATCTCGAGGACGCCGACGGCAACCAGGTCTGTCGCATCCAGACCCGGGTGCTCCACCTGCGGGACTCGATGGCCATCGAGGGCCCGGACGGAGATCGTCTCGCCCTCGTGCACAAGGCACTCGTCTCGCCGCTGCGCGAGCGATGGAAGGTCGACCGTTCGGACGGGGACGACTGGACCGTGCAGGGCAACATCGTCGACCACGAGTACGAGATCGAGGCAGACGGAACCAAGATCGCCGAGGTCTCGAAGAAGTGGTTCCGCGCCCGGGACACCTACGGCGTCGAGATCGCGCCCGGCGAGGAGCCGACGCTCGTGCTGGCCGTGACCGTCGCGGTCGACTCGATGGCCCACCCCGGGAAGTGACCCAGGTCGCCACCGGCGCCGGCTGTGCGGGAACCTCGACCACCGGGCTCCGGCTCGATGCCATAATCGGCGTCGGGCCGGTCCGGCGGCCGAACGACAGCCGCCCTGTCCCGCGTGACCGGAGGCAACTCCGGGCCCCGCCCCTGTAGCTCAGCTGGATAGAGCAAGAGCCTTCTAATCTCTAGGTCGCAGGTTCGACTCCTGCCAGGGGCACCCTTGGAACATGCAGATGGCCCGGCAGGCCAGCACTGCGGTCCGAGCGGTGGCCTGCCGGTTCCACCCGAGGCTCTGGCCGATGGTCTCAGGCCGCCCGCGAGCTCCCTCCCTGGCGCCGCGGGCAGCCCTCCGAACCCGCGCAGACACCTACCAGGCGGCCTGATGCATGGACTCGCCGACCCGGTTGGTGCGCGGGCGAGCTCTGGGCGGGGGCAGCACCTGAGCTCGCATGAGCAAACTAGGGTCCCGACCTTGGGGTGAACCCAGAAAATGCCCAGCATCTCTTGAGATCCAGGGCTTCCATGTCGACGCGCGCGCGAGCGTTCGGGGGTGGTGGCCCTCGCGAGGACGAGAAACGGCTGCTCCGCCGTCCCCCGGTGGCAGAGCAGCCGACCACTCAGGACAACGAGCCGACCGGCAACGCGTCACCGCCCGGTCTCACTGTGTGGCCGTCCGGTTTCTGACATGCGGACAGGTCGCTGAGGAGGTCGAGTCCCCCGGCAGGGATCTGGCGTCTCAGCCGCAGCTCGAGGTGGACGACGCTGCAGCGCCGGCGCTGAACGTCCCGCAGCTCTTGCTGAAGCTGGTACGCACAACGCCGCCGAAGACGAAGACGATGGTCACGATGAGCGCTGCGATCCCAGCGATGAGCAGGCCGTACTCCACGGCGGATGCCCCCGACTCGTCACGCCTGCTGAGCCATTGGACGAGCTTCGACATGTCAGTCCCCCTCACGCTTCACTCGTGTGCGAAGGCACGATCGAGCAGATGGAATAGCGGGAGTCTTGCCCACTATCACCCGTTTCGTGGTTTTTCAGGGAAACTGACCAGCCGGTGGCGCGCACGCTCCCGCGTCTGACCCAACCGGCCCAGCCGGCTCAGCCGGCCAGCCGGCTCAGCCGAACAGGCTGACCCCACCCGGGCCGACGAGCAGGCCGACGACGATGAGCAGGATGCCGAACAGCACGCTGCCCCGGATGATCGTGACGATGCCGCTGATCACGAGGATGACGGCGATGAGCCACAAGATGAATGCCATGTGAGTGTGTCCCTCCCTGGACGAGTACCTGTGTGTACCCCACCACAGGCGTTCCCCAAACCCGCGACTCGACAGGCACGTGGCGCGCCCGGAGTTCTCGGACCCAGCTGCCCCGCCGCGTCGGGCCCCGATGCGGCGGGGCGGGGCAGCTACCCGATGACATTTCAACGACCCAGCGGCCGCAGGTCACTGCCGGGTGAGCTCGGCGGCCATCTTCTCCATCAGGGTGGTCAGGCCCTTGAACGGCCGCACCATCACCGTGAACTCCACCAGCCGCCCGTCCGCGCCCCACCGGAGCATGTCGATGCCGTGCACCGAGAGGCCGTCGAGCTCGGCGGTGAACTCGAGCACGGCACTCGAGTCGTCGTACCACTCGTGGCGGTAGCGCAGGGTCGGGCCGAGGACGACCAGCGCCGCGGAGAGGTACGCCGTGGTGACGGCCTTGCCCTCCTGCGGGGTGTGCACGGCCGGCGACCGGAAGACACAGTCGGCGTCGAGGAGGTCGTCGAGCAGGCCCGCGTCGCGGGTCTCGGCGACCCGGTGCCAGGCCGACAGGGGTGCGGGGCGATCGGTCACCTGCGGAAACCTACGTGATCTCGTTCACGACCTGAGCGTGTCGCTGCGAACCGGGGCGATTTCGCTGCATTACAAAGGTGGTGGCCCTGCCGAGTATGAGACGGCAGGGCCTTACTCATGCCCCGCGACGGCCGCGTCGATCTCGCCGAGCAGGCGCTCCTTGAGGTCATCGGGAGCGAAGGAGACGCGTACGGCCGTGCGGGCGAGCACCGCGACCCCGGCGGCATCGAGCCCCAGCAGCCCGGCCGCGATCCCGTACTCGCGGTTGAGCGTGGTGCCGAACATCGGGGGGTCGTCGCTGTTGATCGTGACCACCACGCCGGCGTCGACGAAGGCCGGCAAGGGGTGCTCCTCCAGGGTGGCGACCGCGCGGGTGGCGAGGTTCGAGGACGGGCAGACCTCCAGGGGGATCCCGTGCTGGGCCAGGTACGCCAGCAGCTCCGGGTCCTGCGCCGACGAGGTGCCGTGGCCGATCCGCTCGGCCCCGAGGTCGCGCAGCGCGTCCCACACCGTCTGCGGCCCGGTGGTCTCCCCCGCGTGCGGCACCGAGTGCAGCCCCGCGGCCCGCGCGGCGTCGAAGTACGGCTTGAACTGGGGGCGGGGCACGCCGATCTCCGGACCGCCGAGACCGAACCCGATCAGGGTGGAAGGACCGTGGTCGAGGGCGTAGCCGAGGGTCGCCTCGGCGGCGGGCACCCCGAACTCGCCGGGGACGTCGTAGATCCAGCGGAGCACGATGCCGTGGTCGCGCTCGGCGGCGACGCGGGCGTCCTCGATCGCCTCGGTGAAGGCCTCGATCGGTACGCCGGCGAGGACCGAGGTGTGCGGCGTGACGGTGAGCTCGGCGTACCGGACCTGCTGCTCGCCCGCGAGCTCGCGGGCCACCTCGTAGGTGAGCAGACGCACGTCCTCCGGCGTCCGGATCAGGTCCACCACGGCGAGGTAGACCTCGATGAAGTGCGCGAAGTCCCGGAAGGCGAAGAAGTCGCGCAGGGCCTCGGGGTCACTGGGCACCGTGCCCGGGTGGCGCTCGGCCAGCTCGGCCACGATGCGTGGCGAGGCCGAGCCCACGTGGTGCACGTGCAGCTCGGCCTTGGGCAGCCGGGCGATGAAGGCGGCCAGGTCGGGACTGTGGTTCAGTCGTCGGGTCCGTCATGGCCGCTCAGCATGGCATCAGCCGCCGGCGACCGTGCGCTCGAGGTTGTCGACGATGTCGGAGACCGAGCTGCCGGTGACCTCCTTGCCGTTGACGAAGACGGTCGGCGTGCCGGTGACACCGCGCCTTGTCGGCCGCGGCGTCGGCCGCGTCCACGAACGCGGCGTCGGTGTCGCCCGTCGCCGAGAGGACCGCCTTGTCGGTGACCCCCGCCTTCTTGGCCCAGCTCGCGAGGGTGCTCGCGCCGGGCTTGCTCGGGTCCTGCTCGTAGGGCTGGTTGTCGTAGAGGAGGTCGTGGAGCTTCAGCGCCTGCGCCGGGGTGCCCTGCTGGAGCACCGCCGCCCACGCCGAGAGTGCCCGGGTCGAGTAGTCGTCCTGGAGCAGGTGGAAGGGCCGGTACTCGACCTGCACGGTGCCCTTCTGCGCGTCGGCGCGCAGGAAGTCGCGCGAGCTCGTCTCGAACTGCCGGCAGAAGGGGCACAGGAAGTCCTCGTAGACGACCACCTTGTACTTGGCCTTGTCGTTGCTGCCGACCACGAGGGCCTGTCCGGACGCCTTCGCGGGCGCCGCCACCGGCGCGGCGGTCGTGGAGTCACCACCGCCGGAGAAGATCACGAAGCCGGCGACCACGGCCGAGAGCACCACGACGATCGCCAGGGTGATCAGGAGCCGCCGGTTGCGCTCCTTCGAGGCGGCCTCCTTCTGGATCGCGGCCGCGCGCTCGCGCCGGTTGACCTCACGCTGCTGCTTCGACATCCAACCTCTCCTTGGTGCTCGGGAAGAGCACGTTGTCCAGTGCGAACGGGGTACGCCGCACCCAGGCGACGAACAGCGACAGGGCCAGGAGACCCACGTCGCGGGCGATCTCCCACGGGTAGTGGCTGGCGGCGTGGGGGTCGTAGCCACCGTTCCCGAAGCAGCCGCAGTTGATCGAGATGCCCCGCGCCCACACCGAGGCGATCCCGATGATGAACGCGAGCTGCATCAACGCCGAGACGATCCCGCTGACACGGGTGAGCAGGCCGAGCACGAGGCACGCGCCGACGATCACCTCCACCATCGGGAGGGCCCGCCCCACGACGTCCGCGACGGACGGGGGCAGCAGCTGGTAGGCGCGGACGGCGGTGACGCTGGACTGCGGGTCCGAGACCTTGAGCAGTCCGGCCCACAACCAGACGACGCCCACGACGAGCCGGGCGCCAAGCCCGGCCCAGCGAAGTCCGGCCGAGCGCAGCACCCGCCCACTCTAGGTCGCGGCCATGACCTCGGGATGAGAGAACACCATGAGTAGGCTGAACCGCTGTGAGCGAGCGACTGGTCTGGATCGACTGCGAGATGACCGGGCTCGACCTCGAGGCGGATGCCCTCATCGAGGTCGCGGCCCTGGTCACTGACTTCGACCTGCAGGTCCTCGGCGAGGGCGTCGACATCGTGATCAAGCCCCCCGCGGCGGCGCTCGAGCAGATGATCCCGTTCGTGCGCGACATGCACACGAGCTCGGCCCTGATCGAGGAGCTCGACAACGGGGTCACCCTCGCCGAGGCGGAGGAGCTGGTCCTGGCCTACGTGCGCGAGCACTGCCCCGACGACAGCCGCCCGCCGCTGGCCGGCAACACGGTGGCGACCGACCGGGCGTTCCTGGCGCGCGACATGCCCGAGCTCGAGCAGTTCCTGCACTACCGGATCGTCGACGTCTCCTCGATCAAGGAGCTCTCCCGCCGCTGGTTCCCCCGCGCCTACTACAACGCCCCGGCCAAGGGCGGGAACCACCGCGCGCTGGCCGACATCCGCGAGAGCATCGAGGAGCTGCGGTACTACCGCGAGGCCGTCTTCGTCCCCTCGCCCGGCCCGGACAGCAGCACCGCGAAGCAGATCGCCGCTCTCCACCAGGGTTCTCTCACCGGCGACCAAACCCGGTTCGGAGCACGCCTGAGTGACCGGTACACTCGTGCCTCGCACGATTCCATGGTGGGTATAGCTCAGCTGGTAGAGCGCCGCCTTGTGGTGGCGGATGTCGCGGGTTCAAGTCCCGTTACTCACCCCATGTTTGCCGCCGGACGGCGGCGCGACGTCATCAGGATCGTGGCCTCCATGGCCACGATCGTGATGACGTCCGGGTGCGGTGCGTGGCCGGTGGTGGCCGGTCAGCTGGTCTGGATGTCCGTCGGCGCGTTGTGCACGCTCGGGATCGTGCCGAGCTTGCCCTTCTGGAAGTCCTCGATGGCCTGCAGGACCTCCGCCTTGGTGTTCATCACGAAGGGACCTGCCCACGCCACCGGCTCGCGGATGGGCCGGCCGCCGATCACGAGGACGTCGAGGGCGGGTGTGCGGCTGTCCTGCTGCCCGGCCGCGTTGACGGTGACGAAGTCGCCCGCGCCGAGCACGGCGAGGTTGCCCATCCGCACCGGTCGCTGCTCGTCGCCCACGGTCCCCTGACCGGAGAGGACGTAGACCAGGGCGTTGTAGGTGTTGTCCCACGGCAGGTCGAGGCGGGCACCCGGCTCGACGGTGGCGTGCACCATCGTCATCGGGGTGTACGTCGACCCGGGACCCGCCGTCGTACCGACCTGGCCGGCGATCACGCGGACCAGCGCACCGGCGTCGCCGGAGGTGGCCAGCCCGACCTGCGCGCTGCGGATGTCCTGGTAGGCGGGTGGGTTCCACTTGGCGTCGCGAGGCAGGTTCACCCAGAGCTGGATGCCGTGGAAGAGGCCGCCGCTCTGCACCAGCCACTCGGGCGGCGTCTCGATGTGCAGGAGGCCCGAGCCGGCGGTCATCCACTGGGTGTCGCCGTTGGTGATCGAGCCACCGCCGCCATGGCTGTCGTGGTGGTCGAAGACGCCGTCGATGATGTAGGTGACGGTCTCGAACCCGCGGTGCGGGTGCCACGGGGTGCCCTTCGGCTCGCCCGGCGCGTAGTCGACCTCGCCCATCTGGTCCATGTGCACGAACGGGTCGAGGTCGGCGAGGTCGACGCCGGCGAACGCGCGGCGGACCGGGAACCCCTCGCCCTCGTAGCCCTGGGGCGCGTCGATGAGCTGCTTGACCGGGCGGACGGTGTCACCCAGCCCGGGCGAGCTCAGGCGGTCCAGCACGGTCAGGTCGGCCACGGTCACAGCGGGCATCGAGCACCTCCGAGTTCAAGTGTGGTGCCGTCCCCAACCTTAGTTGAACCTTCAATATTCCACCAGAGGTCAGGGCCTACCCTCGGCGTACCCGCACACCCACCGGAGGTCACATGAGCTTCAACGTCGTCGCCGTCATCACCGCCAAGCCGGGATCCGAGGACGCCGTCCGCGAGGCCATGCGTCGGCCTCGTCGGGCCCACCCGCGCCGAGGACGGGTGCCTGTCCTACGACCTCTCGGAGTCGTCGTCGGCACCGGGGACGTTCGTGACCCTCGAGGAGTGGCGCGACCCCGCCGACCTCGACCAGCACATGCAGACCGAGCACATCCAGGCCGCGCTCGGCACCCTCGGCGAGGCCCTGGCCGTGCCTCCCGCGATCCATCCGCTGACTCCCCTCGACGCCGGCTGAGGGCAGCGAACCGGGCCCGACCCAATCGATTTCATGACCGGGCCGACCCGCTGCTAAGGTCAGTGCGCTCTGGCGCCATTAGCTCAATTGGCAGAGCAGCTGACTCTTAATCAGCGGGTTCGGGGTTCGAGTCCCTGATGGCGCACCAGGCACAGCCTCTGATCTGCGGGAACGCTGATCGGAGGCTGTTGTGCTTCCGGAAGTCCCCCGCGCGTGCTCGTCACGAGTCGGCGACGAGGTCCGCGTGATGGATCGCGGCGACGTCCGGGTGGGCCCGCAGCCGCGCCTTGAGCAGGTTCTCGCCGTACCGGGAACCCATCACGTTCTGCGCGTCCTGCGTGACGCCGTGCGCTCGGGCAGCGAGATCGGGTGGTAGCTCGAGGTGCGGCACCTCGGCGTCGAGACCGGGATTGAAGAAGAACGGGATCGACAGCCTCTCCGTCCCCGGCGCGTGGAGAGACGACGCGATGGTTGGTGGCGCGCAGGTAGCCGTCGGTGGCGACCTCGAGCAGCTCTCCGATGTTGACGACGAACGCACCGTCGACGGGTGGTACGTCGAACCAGCGATCCCCGCGCTCGACCTGCAGGCCCCCGACGCCGGGCTCGATCAGCAGGAGCGTGAGGACTCCCGGGTCCTTGTGCGCGCCGACGCCCTGGTCGCTCTGCTCGCGGCCGGGATACCGGACGAGCTTGAGGAGCGTCGAGGCGTGCTCGAACGTCGGGTCGAAGACCGTGGGCGCCGCGCCGAGCGAGACGGCCCACTCGGCGACGAGTCGGCGGCCGAGAGAGCTGAGGCGATCGGTCCAGGCCTCGATCACCGGACGCAGCTCGGGGAGGGCCTGCGGCCACTGGTTCGGACCGTCGAGACGCAGGTAGGCAGGGCCGGTGGTGGGACCGGGCTCGCGCTCCGTACCGACGTCGATCTGCTCACGCCAGTCGACCGCTGCCCTGCGTGAGCTCGCCGCCCACGCGGGTGTACCCGCGGAACCACGGGCTTCGCCTCATCTCGATCGCGGCCTTGTCGGCCTCGGGCAGCGCGAAGAACCGGCGGGCCAACGCGAACAGCTCGTCGGTGACCTCGGCAGGGATCCGGTGACGGAGGTGGAAGAAGCCGACCTCGTGGGTGGCTGTCCGGAGCTCCTCGCGGAACCGGTCGACCGCTTCGGGGCCGGCGTCCAGGTCCGCCACGTCGAGCAGGGGCAGGGCGTCCATGCGGTCCGTGCTCACGATCTCTCGGCCGGTGAGGCGTCCACGAGGTCGTGGGTCATGGAGTACTTCTCGCGCAGCCGCTGCTCCTGCTGCTGGCGGTAGCGCCGGCCCCGGGCGACTCGGCGATCCTTGCCACCGGGGCGGCGTTGCACGGCGCCGTACGCCGCCGCGGTGACGTGTCCGAGGGCGGGGACGGCGTGCTTGACGCGTGACTCGCGGATGCCGAGCTCGTCGGCCAGCTCGTCGCCGACCACGGCGCGGATCATTCCGTTGACGTACGCCGACGCGAGGCGGCGCGAGCCCGGCGCCCAGGCAGGCAGCAGCTCGGCCACCTCAGGGACCAGGTAGTCATCCACCAGTCCCGCCACCAGCGCGCGGCTGTCGTCGTCGATCGGCGGACGGGTCAGCTGGTAGAGCTCCTGGATCCGGCGCTGGTCCGCCTCGGTGGCGGGGAGCAGGTCGGCGCCGACCCCCGAGACGTGGCCGACGTAGCGCCACATGGCGTAGATGTCGTCGAGCTCGTCGGAGGTGTAGCGCGCGCCGAGCAGGTCCATCCCGGCGAGGGCGATGCTGCCGAACTCGCTGAGCGTGTGGGCCATGTAGGGCTGGCTGACCGGCGTGCCCAGCACCGCGCTGTCCCACTGGGGGCGGCCGGAGACGTGCCGCCGCACCATCGCGTGGATCACCCGGACACGCACGGTCCGCTCGAAGCCGAGGCCGTCGCGGCGCATGCCGCCGTGGGTGGTCACCTCGCGCAGCCAGTCGCCGACCTCGAGGTTGCGCATGCCGGCGTTGTCGACGAGCCGGCCGGTCAGGATGAGCGGGTACGCCGCGGCCGGGTTGGTGTACCCCACCATCAGCGAGGCTGCCGCGAGCACCAGCCCCAGCTGGAGGCTGTTGCGGGCCAGGTGGTCTCCCGCCCGGTCGAGCTGGTCGAAGTCGACCCAGTCCGGCACGACGTCGAGCTCGGCGAACAGCGCGACCAGCGACTCGGGTGGCGCCTCGACCGAGTCGATCCCGCCCTCGATCGCCTGCCGCAGCATCCGCATCCCGGGTCCGCGTCGCATCACCGCGAGGTCCGCCTCGAACGCGTCGGCGAGCGGATCCCCCTGCCACAGGCCCTCGACCCAGGCCCGGCCGACGTCACCGTGGCGCTCCACCGCGAGGTCCACGTTGCGGGCGTGGGTCGGCGCGGTCCCGGCAATACTCATGCGGGCGATCCTAGGAGGCGGGCGACGGCGCGGACCGCGCCCGACGAGTGCGCAGGGTGCCACACCTCGCGGTCGGCGAAGGACCAGGCGTACGTCGGGCTGCCGGGCGTCAGTCCATCAGCGCGCCGACGCCCAGGACCACGATGACCAGGGCCCCCGAGCATGACCAGCAGCGGCCACACCCACCGCAGGTAGGTGCCGTAGGGCACGCGCGCGATCGCCAGGCCGCCCATCACCACGGCGGACGTCGGGATGAACAGGTTCATCAGGCCGGACGCGCTCTGGAAGGCCGTCACGATGACGGCACCCTCGACGCCGACGAAGGCGGCCAGCGGAGCCATGATCGGCATCGAGACCGTGGCGAGGCCGGACGAGGAGGGGATCAGGAACGACAGGGGCAGGAACAGCAGGAACACGACGATCGAGAACGCCACGGGACCGAGGTCCGCGACCGCCTGCTCGGCCCAGTGGAGCACCGTGTCGGTGATGCCACCGTTGGTCATCACGACGGTGATGCCGCGCGCGATGCCGATGATCAGGGCGACCCCGAGGAGGTCGCGCGCACCGTTGACGAAGGAGTCGGTGAGCTGGGTCTCGCTCATCCGGCCGATCAGCCCGATCACGATCGAGAACAGGATGAACGACGCGGTCATCTCGGGGAACCACCACCAGAGCGTGGGGATCCCGATGCCCATGTCCTCCCACGGGATGACGCCGTACATCATCACGAGGAAGGCCAGGCCGAACACGGCCAGCACCGTCTTCTGGCGGCCGGTCATCACGGCCGCCTCGTCGTCGCTCGAGACGCTGAAGTGCGCCTCGTTGGCCTCCTTCATGCTGTGGACGAGGGACTTGGTGGGGTCCTTCTTGACGCGATCGGCGTACCGCATCACGAAGAAGATCCCGAGCCCCAGGCCGATGACGAGGATGACCAGCCGCGAGACCAGCCCGTCACTGATGGAGACCTTGGCGAACCCGGAGGCGATGCCCGTGGCGAACGGGTTGATGGTCGACCCGAGGGTGCCCAGACCACAGCCGAGCAGCACGACGGCCGCCCCCGTGAGCGCGTCGTACCCGGCAGCGATCATCACCGCGATGACGAGGGTGTAGAAGGCCAGGCTCTCCTCCGCCATGCCGTACGTCGACCCGCCGAGAGCGAAGACCATCATCAGGATCGGGATCATCCAGCGCTCCCGGCCCTTGAGCCTGGCCACCAGCCTGGCGATCCCGGCCTGGATCGCCCCGGTCTGCATCGTCACGCCCAGGAAGCCACCGATCACGATGATGAACAGGGCGACGTCGATGGCTCCGAACAGGACGCCGGAGTTGTAGTAGCTGATGTTGCCCTTGGCGTTCTCGATGCCGTACAAGCCGTTGATCGGCGCGGTCAGCGAGTCGATCAGGATCCGGGCCGGATGGCCCGCGACCTCGTGGTAGGTCCCCGGGAGCGGGGCCCCCTCCTTGTCGAGCTTGTAGGCACCGGCCGGGATGACCCAGGTCGCGATCGCCATCACGACGATCAGCGCGAACAGGATCGTGTACGCCGAGGGCAGGGTGAACCTGCGTCGGCCTGTCTCTGGTGCCTGCGTGGCCTGGTCGCTCATCGACGTCGTCCCTTCAGACCACGGTGCTCAGCGAGGAAGTCGGGCGTCCGCCGAACGCCCCGACGTCGATGCCCCGGTGGTGCTCGGGACCACGTGCGTACGCCAGCAGGCCGATGACGAGGAGTCCGAGGATCACGACCCAGAACGCGACCACCCACGTGCGCACGTCGTTCATGCCGGCCTCCCCCTCACAGCGGGTCGCGCTCGAGGGGGCAGGTCATGCAGTGCCCGCCGCCGCGGCCCTTGCCCAGCTCGAAGCCCTCGATGGTGATCACCTCGACGCCTGCGGCCCGCATCTTCTCGATGGTGAAGGTGTTCCGCTCGTAGGCCACCACGACACCGGGCTCGAGCGCGACGACGTTGTTGCCGTCGTCCCACTGCTCCCGCTCCTGCTGGTAGACGTCGCCTCCCGTGGAGACCACCTGCAGCTTCGGCACGCCCATCGCATCCGCGACCGCACTGAGGAAGGACTCCTCCTCCGTGACGTGGAAGGTCTGCCCGTTGCTGCCCGGGCGCAGGCTGACCGCGCCGATGCCGTCGACCACCTGCGAGTACGCCGTGGCCTTGTCGACGTCGAGCATGGTGAACACCGTGTCGAGGTGCATGTGCGCCCGGTCCTTGGTCATCACCGCGGCGATCACCCGCTCCGCGGCACCCTTCTCGAACAGCGACGCGGCGACCTGCTCGATCATCCGCGCCTGCGTGCGCTCGCTCATCCCGATCAGCACGGTGCCGTTGCCGATGGGCTGGACGTCGCCGCCCTCCATCGAGGAACGGCCGAAGTCGGCGACCTCGAAGCGGTCGTCGTCGCCGAGGGTCGGGTACCAGTAGTCGAAGTCCTCGGCCTGGAACATGGGGTGGTAGCGGTAGATCGCGGCCACGTTGTAGGCCTCCAGCCGCCTGGCCGGCCAGAACATCGGGTTGATGGAGACGCCTCCGTAGATCCAGCAGGAGGAGTCGCGGGTGAACAGGGTGTTGGGCAACGGGGGCAGCACGAACGTGCTCTCGTCGTCCAGCGCCGCCGCGGGAAGCGAACGGGTGCGGTCCTTGGCCAGGTCCAGCCCGGACTCGGCCACCGTCAGGCCGCCGATCAGGTGCGTGGCCAGCTCGTCGGCCTGCCATCTCGGCGAGCCGCGCGCGCACCTCGTCGACCAGGGACAGCCCGACCGTGTACTCGGAGGCGGCGAGCTCGATCAGCCGCTGCACGGCACTCGGTGCTCGCCTCGAGGGCCTCGCCCAGGAGGTTCTGGAGCAGGAACACCTCGACCCCGCGCTCCTCCATCCGCTTGACGAACTGGTCGTGCTCGTACTGCGCCCGCTCGACCCACAGGACGTCGTCGAAGAGCAGGTCGTCGTGGTTCGTCGGGGTCAACCGCTTGAGGCTGAGGTCCGGGCGGTGGACCATCACCCGCCGCAGCTTGCCGACCTCGGAGTGCACTCCCAGCGTTCCCATCGGTTCTCCCTCTCTCCGTGGGGCGGCGCCGCTCACGCGGCGACCACCTGGGTTCCGGCCGTGCCGTTGACGATCTGTGCGATCTCCGCGAGGCTCCCGATCGCCGCGCGTCCACCTGTGGCCTCGACGAATCGTGCGGCCGCCTCGACCTTCGGTCCCATCGACCCGGCGGCGAAGTCGCCTCCGCGAAGCTCTGCCGGCGTGACGCGCTCGAGCTTGCGTTGCTGCGGCGTGCCCCAGTCCGCGTAGACGCCGTCCACGTCGGTCGCCAGCACCAGCAGCTCGGCCTCCACCTCGCGGGCGAGCAGCTCGCTGGCGAGGTCCTTGTCGATCACCGCCTCGACACCCACCAGGCTGTGCTCGGCCGCGGGCAGGAACATCGTCGGCACTCCCCCACCGCCGGCGCAGATCACCACGACGCCGTGCTCGAGGAGCCACCGGATCGGGCGGATCTCGAAGATCCGCTTCGGCTCGGGGGACGGCACGACCCGTCGCCACGCGTCGCCGTCCTCCTTGAACGCCCACGTCTTCGCCGCGGCGAGCTGGTCGGCCTCGTCCTTCGTGTACACCGGGCCGACGAACTTGGTGGGGTTCCCGAACGCCGGGTCCCCCGGGTCGACCTCGACCATCGTCAGCATGGTGGCGATCGGGGCGTCCTGCGGCATCTGGTTGCCCAGCTCCTGCTCGAGGACGTAGCCGATCATCCCCTCGGACTGCGCGCCGAGGACGTCCAGCGGGTAGGGCTCGACCTCGGCGTACGCCGCCGCCTGCAGGGCGAGCAGCCCCACCTGGGGACCGTTGCCGTGGGAGAGCACCAGCTGGTGCTCGGCCGCGATGCCCGCCAGGGCAGGCGCCGCGACACGGACGTTGCCCCGCTGCCGCTCGGCAGTCATCGGCTCACCCCGCTTCAGCAGCGCATTGCCCCCGAGGGCCACCACGACACGCACGTCGTCCCTCAGGACCCGAGCGTGGCGACCATGACGGCCTTGATCGTGTGCAGCCTGTTCTCGGCCTGGTCGAAGACGATCGAGGCCTCGGACTCGAAGACCTCGTCGGTGACCTCGAGCGCCTCGAGGCCGAACTCCTGGAAGATCTCCTCCCCGACCACGGTGTCCCGGTTGTGGAACGCCGGCAGGCAGTGCATGAACTTGACTGCCGGGTTGCCGGTGCGGTCGAGCACGTCGCGGTTCACCTGGTACGGCGTGAGCAGGTCGATGCGCTCCTTCCAGACGGCGTGGTCCTCGCCCATCGAGACCCACACGTCGGTGTAGAGGAAGTCGGCTCCCGCCACTCCCTCGTCCACGTCGTCCGTCACCGTCAGTCGCGCCCCGGTCTCCGCGGCGATCCCGCGACAGGTCTCGACCAGGTCCTCGCTCGGCCACAGGCTGCGCGGGGCGCACAGCCGCACGTCCATGCCGAACTTGCAGCCGCCCACCATCAGCGAGTTGCCCATGTTGTTGCGGGCATCGCCGAGGTAGCAGTAGGCGATCTCGTTGCGGCGCTTCTCGCTGTGCTCGGTCATCGTGAGGACGTCGGCCAGGATCTGGGTGGGGTGGAACTCGTTCGTGAGGCCGTTCCAGACGGGCACCCCGGCGAACTCCGCGAGCGTCTCGACCTTCTCCTGGGAGAACCCGCGGTACTCGATCGCGTCGAACGTGCGCCCGAGCACACGCGCGGTGTCCTTCATCGACTCCTTGTGCCCGATCTGGGAACCGCTCGGCTCGAGATAGGTGACGTGCGCCCCCTGGTCCTTCGCCGCGACCTCGAAGGAGGTGCGCGTGCGGGTGGAGGTCTTCTCGAAGATCAGCGCGATGTCCTTGCCGCTCAGGCGCGGCTGCTCGTACCCGCCGTACTTGGCCGCCTTGAGCTCACCGGAGAGCTTCAGCAGGAAGCGCATCTCGTACGGCGTGAAGTCGAGCTCCTTGAGGAAGCTCCGGTTGCGCAGGTTGAACGACATGACACTCCTCGGCTAGTGGGCTGGAACGTTGGCGGCGGGGGCGCTGTGGCCACGCCGGCGGAGGACGAGCTTGATGAGCTCCTCGATCACGACGAGGCTCAGCGCCAGGGCGATGCAGGTGCCCCACATCCCGGCGGTGAGTCCGCCCGGTCCCGAAGATGCGCTCGAGCAGGTCGAGGGCGGTGATCGCCACGATGGCGATCAGCGAGAGGCCGTACCTGCGCAGCTGGGCGGCAGCCGGGATGGCGTCCCTGTCGAAGATCGTGTTGAGCTGGTCGCGGGAGAGCAGTCCGGCGACCACGTGGAACAGCGAGAGCGTGGTGAGCAGCATCGTGGACGCCACCAGGGCGTCGTACTGGTGCTCGCCGATCTGGTAGGCCACCAGGGAGCCGATCGTCATCACCGCGCCCTGGATGCACAGCCGGATCCAGCTCGAACGGGAGAGGACCGGATCTCCGAGTGGCCGGGGCGGACGCGACATCAGGCCCTTGGTCGGCTGGTCGAACCCCAGCGCGATCGCGATCGGGATGTCGACGACCATGTTCAGCCACAGGATCTGGAGCGGGTTCAGCGGGACGCCGCCGGCGATCCCGAAGATGCCGGCCCCGAGGAAGATCGCGATGTACGCCACCAGGGTGGACATCTGGAAGCGGAGGTACTTCACCAGGTTGTCGTAGAGGGTGCGTCCGTAGGACACGGCGTTGACGATCGTGGCGAAGTTGTCGTCGGTGAGGATCATCACCGCGGCCTCCTTGGAGACCTCGGTACCGGTGATGCCCATCGCGACGCCGATGTCCGCTGCCTTCAGCGCCGGGGCGTCGTTCACGCCGTCGCCGGTCATCGAGACGATGTTGCCCTGGCGCTTGAGCAGCTGCACCAGCCGGATCTTGTCCTCGGGCGCCACCCGGGCGATGACGCCGATCTCGGAGAGCTGCTCGAGCAGGGTCTCGTCGCTCATCGCCGCGAACTCCGTGCCCGTGATCGCACGCCCCTCGATGCCGAGCTCACCGGCGATCGCGGCCGCCGTGGTGGCGTGGTCGCCGGTGATCATCCGGACGCGGATGCCCGCCTTGTGGCACTCGGCGATCGCGGCCTTCGCCTCCGCCCTGGGTGGGTCGACGATCCCGACCATGGCGAGGAGGGTCAGGTCGGTGACCAGCCCCAGCAGGTCGCCGGCGGGATCGAAGGTCGCCGGGTCGAACTCGCGCTCGGCGACGACCATCACCCGCTCGCCGGAGTTCGCCATCCGGTCGTTGACGTCCAGCGCGAGATGGCGGTTGTCGTCGGTGATCGGGGTCAGGCTGCCGTCGGGCGAGCGGAAGTTGGCGCCGCGCGAGACCAGCACGTCAGGCGCTCCCTTGACGTAGCACCGGATGACGGGACTCCCCCCTCTGTCCGTCATCTCGTGGAACGTCGCCATGAACTTGTACTCGGAGTCGAAGGGCACCTCCGCGATGCGTGGGATGTCGCGACGGGTCTCGTCGACGTCGAGGCCACCCTTCGCGCCGAGCACGATCAGGGCGCCCTCGGTCGGGTCGCCGATCAGGCCCTCGCCGTCCAGCACGGCGTCGGCGCACAGGATCATCGGCAGGAGGTAGGGGTCGAGGTCGAAGTTGCTCCCACCGACGTGCCGGATCTCACCGACGATGCCGTAGCCCTCCCCGGTGACCGTGAACAGGTTCTGGCCGGGGATGGCCATCTCGCGCGCGGTCATCTTGTTCAGGGTCAGGGTGCCGGTCTTGTCCGAGCAGATCGCCGAGGTCGACCCCAGCGTCTCGACCGCGGGAAGGCGCTTCACGATGGCGTTCCTGCGGGCGATCTCCCGCGTCCCCATCGACAGCAGCGCCGTCACGACGGCCGGCAGGCCGGTCGGGATGGCCGCGACCGCGAGGGCCACGCCGGTGATGAAGAGGGTGTCGAAGGACTCGCCGCGGATCAGCCCGAGCAGGATGACGAACACCAGCGCGATGCCGGCGATGACCGCGATGATCTTGGAGAGGTCGTCGAGCTGCTTCTGCAGCGGGGTCTTGTCGGTCGTGGTGTTGGCGAGCAGGTCGGCGATGTGCCCGATCTCGGTGTCCATGCCGGTGGCGGTCACCACCATCTCGCCACGACCGCGGGTGACCGAGGTGTTCATGTAGGCCACGCAGGTCCGGTCACCCAGGGGTACGTCGGCTCCGGGCACGACCGCGATCGACTTGCCGACGGGCAGGCTCTCGCCCGTGAGCGCTGCCTCCTCGATCTCGAGCGTGGCCGCCATGGTGATGCGCGAGTCGGCCGGCACGCGGTTGCCCGCCTCGACGAGCACGATGTCGCCGGGGACGAGCTCCGAGGCGTCGATCTCGATCGCCTGGCCGTCGCGGCGTACCCGCGCGATGGTCTTCATCATCGAGGCGAGCGCCTTCACGCTCTCCTCGGCCTTCGCCTCCTGGCGAAGCCCGATCACGGCGTTGAACAGGGTGAGCCCCGCCAGGACCAGTGACGTGCCCACGTCGCCCGTGACGACGAGGTTCACGATCGCCGCGACCAGCAGCACGATCTGCATGAAGTCCTGGTACTGGCGGATGAACGCCTGGAAGCCCGGACTCCTTCTTGCCCGCCGCCAGCTCGTTGCGCCCGTGCGTCTGCAGCCGGCTCGCGGCCTCGCGCCGCGCTCAGTCCGCGGGCCGGGTCCACGCCCAGCCGCTGGGCGACCTCGTCCGCCTCGACCCCCGCGACCTCGTCGCGAGCGACCCCTGCCCGGTCCGAGCCGGGTGGGGTCACGGCTGTCGTGTCCGTCCCTGGTGTACTCGGCATGGGGCCAGCGTGTGGCGTGCACGGGTGGTCGGGCACCACCCCGGGCCGGGTGGTTGGCAGGCGCAGCGGCGACGCGCCGTACCTCAGCCCGGACCGCACGTCCGGGCTCGCGCCGAAGTGCGCGAGGAGGACGCCGTGGCGCAGGCCGTGGTCGCTGACCTTCACGGCCTCGACGTCCAGCAGGTCGAGGATCGTCCGGACGATGCAGGCACCGGCGAGGATCACCTCGGCGCGAGCGGGTTGCAGGCCGACGATCTCCCGCCGCCGGGAGGCGTCCAGGGTGCGGTAGAGCTCGATCTGCCGGTCGATCTCGTCCCGGTCGAGGACGGTTCCCTGGACGACGTCCGGGTCGTAGGTCGCCAGGCCGTGCTTCACCGCGGCGAGGTTCGTCATCGCGCCGCCCATGGCCACGACGCCCGTCCGGCCTGGGCACGCCCCTCGAGACGCCCCAGGTCGACGGCCAGCGCGGCACGGGCCTCGTGCAGGACGTCGACCGACACGGCGTTCGCGAGACCGAAGCGCTCGGTGAACCGGACGGCGCCCACCTCGAGGCTGAACCGCTCCTCGACGACCGCGCCATGACCGAAGGTGAACTGCGAGCTGCCGCCACCGGTGTCGAACGCCACGACCGGACCGTCACCGAGCCCGACCCCCGCCACCACCGCGAGGTAGGCGAGGTGCGCCTCGTCCTCACCCGAGAGGACCTCGAGCACCAGCCCGCACCGGTCCCGGACGGCGCTCACGAGCTCGGCCTGGTTGCGGGCCTTGCGGGCGCCGGCGGTCGCCGACGGCCGCGATCGCCCGGGCGCCTGCCAGACGTGCCTCCTGGGCGAGCTCCTCGATGGCCCGCACCGTGCGATCCAGGGGCTCGGGACCGATGACGCCGGTCTCGGCGAGACCGTCACCGAGCCTCGTGACCAGGGCACGGTCGGCGATCGTGCGCCACGGGCCGGTCCCGTCCGCGTCGAGCTCCGCCACGTGGAGCTTGACGGAGTTCGTGCCGACGTCGATGACGGCGTAGCGCTCGGGCGCGCGCTCGACGAGCAGCCGCAACCCCGTGGGGACGTCCAGGTTGACGTAGTTGCGCAGCCCGAGGGCGTCCAGGGCGGAGCTGACGGCCGCGGAGGGATCCGGGGACTCCACGGCGATCGACCTGGTGCTGTGCCCGGCGACCTCCATGACCGTGCGCTCCGCCGCGCAGCCGAAGACGGAGTAGCGGGTGCGGGTCTTGTGCACCGGGAGGACCAGCACGTCGCCGTCCTGCGCCGCGCGAGTCGAGCTCCTCGAGCGTCAGCCCGTCGGGCCCGACGGGCGGGCACGGCTTCCGCAGGCTCCGGAACACCTGGTCCGCGGCGTCCGCCTGCGAGCGGGAACGGCATCTTGAGCACCGGCTCCAGCCGCTGGAGACCGGTCTCGTCGGTCTCGCGCAGCACCTTGACGTCGATCAGCTCGTCGCGGACCTTGACGTTGTCGCCGCCCCGCGCGAGCAGGTACAGCTCGTCGCTCACCTCGATCGACGTCGGCGTCATCTCGTCGAACAGCGCATCTGCGCGCGGCGCCCGGTGGGCGAAGGTGCGCCATTCCCACCGCGGGACGATCTGCACGGCCATGGGCTGCTCAGGCCCCGAACACCTTGGCGCGCTGGCGCTCGAACTCCTCGGGCGAGACCAGGCCGCGCTCGACGAGGTCTGCGAGCGCTGCCATCTGGGCGGCCGGGTCGACGTACAGGGTCGCCCATCGATCCTGCGCCGGCGTGTTCACCGGGACGCTGACCAACAGGTCCGGGCCGCTTCTGCCGGGACCCCACTCTTCGGTGCATGGCGTGCTCCCTCAGCTCTCGGTGTCGCTGATCTCGATGCTCGGTTCGTCGTACGACGCACGGAGGGCGGCCTCGATGCGCTCCCGTGCGATGCGTCCGCCGCCGATGACGCGTCCGCCGGCGTCCCTCGCGGCCGACGAGAGATCCCCGGCCCAGCGGTCCTCGACCATCAGCAGGAGCGCGGACGATCCCGCCGACAGGCCGAGCGAGGCCATCTCGATGTCGTGCTCACCGAACAGTCCCCCGACGTCCCCCTCGACGTGACGCAGGGCCGTGATGCTCTCGACCTCCTCGAGCTCCAGCACGGTGACGGACGCGCCGGACGCGCTTCTCACGACACAGACCAGGTCGAGGATCCTGATCGCCCTGGAGGCGACCAGGTCGGCCAACGCGGGCGTCAGGCTGGCGAGGGAACCGAGCTCGGGTACCGCGATCATCAGGTACTCGACCAGGTCGGTGTCGGTGTCGGCGCCAGACGTGCGCTCGACCGGGTCACCCATCGGGGCGGAGGCGCGAGGGCGTGTTGCGGACCATCGGCCGATCGTGCCGTCCTTGCGGGTGGTCTGGCACCACCCTGCTCAGGGTGTTCTCGCACGGAGCTCGCTCCCGCTCGCGCTTCGGTGAGGTCCACGTGCACGACCTGACGCGGCACACCGTGCGGCAGTGGGCGACGGAGTCCACCCCGCCCGGGGTGATCCGTGCCCACCCCGTGCCGTGGAAGCGTCAGGGATCCGACGTGGAGGTGGCGATGACCGAGCAGGACGTGGGCCCGATCGACTATCTGGTCCTGGAGTTCCCGAACGGCGCAAGCTGACCGGCGAAGGCTTGGCCGCGCTGGTCGACCTCGTCGACCGGGGCATCATCCGGATCCTCGACCTCCGGTTCGTCAAGCGCGAGGACGACGGCACCGTCACCGCGGTCGCGATCTCCGACCTCGACGGCGACGGGACCCTCGACCTGGCGATCTTCGAGGGCGTCGAGTCCGGACTGCTCGGCGACGACGACCTCGACGCTGCCGGCTCACTCATCGAGCCGGGCGGCGCGGTGGGGTTGCTTCTCTACGAGAACACCTGGGCGGGGCCGTTCGTCTCCGCGATGAGACGTGCGGGCGCCGACGTGATCGCCAGCGGGCGGATTCCGGCCAACGACGTGCACGCAGCTGTTGGATGCGCTCGAATCGACCAGCGCATAGGGAGTGGAGGTAGCCATGGGACTGATCGGTGGAATGGCTCGAACGGCGGTCGTCGCCGGCACCGCGACCGCGGTGTCCAACCGGGTCTCGCGTCGCCAGGCCGGCCGCTGGGCGGCGCAGGACCAGCAGCAGTACGCGCAGGAGCAGCCGCCCCCACCTCCCCCGCCGCCCCCGCCGCCCCCGGCCGCGGCACCGGACATGCTCGGCGAGCTGCAGAAGCTCGGTGAGCTGAAGGCGGCCGGAGTGCTCACCGAGCAGGAGTTCGCCGCGCAGAAGGCGCGGATCCTCGCCGGGTAGGGCTGACCCGAGCGACGACCGCACTTCGGCAACCGGCGGGGAAGGCTTCACGTGACGACTGGAGATCCGACGCAGGCACCCGCGGCGGAGCCCGCCAGGCGGACCCTGAACGTGCGCCAGGCCGCGTTCATCGGAGTCGGCTCCATGGTGGGCGCGGGCATCTTCGCGCTCCTGGGTGCCGCCGGTGAAGTGGCCGGCTCCGCCGTGTGGATCTCGTTCCTCCTCGCCGGTGGAGTCGCCGCGCTCCAGGGCTACTCGTTCGCGAAGCTGGGCGCTCGCTACCCCTCGGCCGGCGGCTTCCTGGAGTACGTCGTCCGCGGCTGGGGACAGGGCCACTTCACGGGCGTCATCGCCTGGATGATGCTGGCGGTCAACGCGATCATCACCGCCATGGTCGCGGTGTCGTTCGGCAACTACGCCAGCGCGGCCGTCGACGACACACCGCACTGGACCAGCCTGTTCGCCGTCCTGGTCCTGCTCGTGATGACCGGCCTGAACATCCTGGGGTCGCAGGTCGTGGCGCGGGCGCAGACGCTGGTGGTCATCATCGTGGTGGGCATCCTCACGATCTTCTCGGTCGCCACCCTGAGCAACCTGAACCTGGACCTTCTCGCGTTCTCCGGCTACCCGTCGTTGCGGCAGATCATCTCGAGCGTCGCACTGACCTTCTTCGCCTTCCTCGGCTTCGGGGTGATCACCTTCACGGCCGGCGACCTCAAGGACGCACGGCGCCAGCTCCCGAGGGCGGTGTACCTCGCGCTCAGCATCGCCACGGTGGTCTACGTCGCCGTGGCCATCGGCGTCTTCGGCACCCTGACCGTGCACGAGGTGGTCTCCTCCGGCGGCACCGCGCTGGCGGTCGCCGCGGAACCGGTGCTCGGCTCCGCCGGCTACTGGCTGATGAGCGTGACCGCCCTGTTCGCGACGGCCGGCGCGACCAACTCCGGACTCTTCCCGGCAACGGGGCTGGCGGAGCAGATGGCCTCGGCCGGGCAGTTCCCCCCGGTCATGGCCCGACGCCTCGGCGGCCGCGCCCCCGTGGGCATCCTGGTCACCGTGGTGATCGCCATCGTCCTCGTGCTCTTCTTCGACCTGACCGCGATCGCCTCTCTCGGCAGTGCCGTCGCCCTCGTGGTGTTCACGGTGGTGACGCTGGGGCACCTCCGCATCCGGAACGAGACCGGGGCCCAGGCTGTGGCTGCTGGTCCTCGCCGAGATCACCACGGTGGTGGTGCTCGTCGCCTTCGCGGTCACGACCCTGGTGGACGAGCCGGGCACCGCGGTGGCCTTCGTGGCGATCATCGTGCTGAGCGTGGTCCTGGACCTCGTGTGGAAGCACCGGGCGGGCCGCCGACAGGCCGAGGCGCCGCTCCCGGGGTGACCGACCTCAGGATCCCTTGCCCGCGACCGAACGACCTCGCCCGTCGTCCACCCGGCGGCGGGCCGCGCGCACGCTCGGGACCACGCTCATCAACACGTAGGCCACCCCGATCCCGATCAGGTTCGCCGCGACGCGCTGGTTGAACCACCACTCCCCCGACTCGGGAGACTCGACGAGCAGCAGGCTGAGGACCACGAAGGTCGTGAACCCGGTCGCGATGTACCAGCGACTGCCCGTCGTCGCGGTCATGGCCGCCACCGCCACCGCGCACAGCAGAGCGAGCAGCCAGCTCGGCGGGTCCGCCCCGGCGACGAGCACGGCAGAGGCGGAGCCGACCAGCACGGCGCCTGCGCGGCCGAGGTCACGCGCCCGGGAGAGGGCGGGAGCCGGACGACTGACCATGAGGGCGGCCGTCGGTGCCCAGCCCGGGTGGTCGAGACCGAGGACCAGCGCAAGTGCCGCCGAGAGGGCGCCGGTCAGCCCGAGGCGGACGCCGTAGTCCAGCGCGACGCCGGCGGGCTGCTGCGGCGAGGCCGCCGGCGGTGTCGCGGCTCCGGGGACTCCGGCCAGCACAGCGAGACCAGCCAGGCGTACGTCGACCCGACCACCATCAGCAGGCCGAACCTGGAGACCCGTGCTGGGTCCGGAGAGGCTCAACCCTGCGGCGAGCAGCGGCAGCCCGAGCCCCATCACGAGCGGGCCGAGGCGGAACCGCGCTGCCGTCACGGCCACGACGACGCCCGCGACGAAGAGCGTGACCACCGCCAGCCACGGCACCTGGCCCGACGATCGAGCCGAGCAGCATCGCCACGCCGACGACCGCGCCCGCCACGACTGCCAGCACGCGCTGCCGACGCCGCGGGCGCAGCCCCAGCCCGGCCGCACAGATGACACCGATCAGCAACGGGATGCCCCGCGACGCATCGTGCGCCGTGACCAGCGCGCCCGGCACGGCGTAGACGGCTCCGAGCAGCGGCCAGTCGCCACGACCACTGCACCGGAGGCGACCGTCACGGCCGCACCGGCTCGAGGTCGAGCCAGCGGGCGAGGTCGTCGATCTCCGCCTCGACCGCCGCACGCGTGGGCCGGTCCCACGGCTCGTCCTCGTGGACCGCGTCGATCCGGAGCTCCCCGGCACCGCGGTCCGACGTCGCGTCGAGCTTCCCGACGAGCCGGTCGCCGTACAGGATCGGCAGCGCGTAGTAGCCCCAGCGGCGCTTGTCGGCGGGCTTGTACATCTCCAGGGTGTAGTCGAACTCGAAGATCTCGGCCATCCGCTTGCGATCCATCACCAGCCGGTCGAGCGGCGAGAGCAGTGCTGCCCGCCCGGAGAAGTCGCGGCCGAGCTGCTGCGGGTCGACCCGCCACTCGCCTCGGACACCCTCCACCTCGGCGGGCTCGCCGGCCTCGCCGACGATCAGCGGCTCACCCGGGACCGCCGTACCCGTGGCGCGGGCCAGCCCCAGCGAGCCCAGCCGGCGCTCGTCGCGCAGCCGCGCTGCCTCCTCGAGCCCGGGGAACGGGTCGTCGGGATAGACGCGGGTGGCGAGGTCGTAGAGCTTCTCGCGCCCTTCGCGACCCGACCACCGCCACCTCGCCGCGCAGGACCAGGCAGTCGAGCAGCATGGTGACGTTCTTGTTGTTGTTCCACCCGGTCGAGCGCCACGGCCGCACGGTCGTGTCCGGGAGCTCCTTCATCCGCAGCGGCCCGTCGCCGCGCAGGCGCTCGAGGATGTCGAGGCGGCAGGCCTCGTTGTCCTGCACCCACTGGTCCTGGGCGGTCCGCCAGCTGAGCTCCTCGCCCGGCCACGCCTCCATCTCCGCCCGGTAGAGCGCGATGTCCTCGGCGGGCCGCAGCGCACCGAGCAGCTCGATCACCCGCTGCTCGGCGAGGGCGTCCTGGAGCTCGTAGGTCTCGTACGACGACCCGAGCCTGCTCCACAGCACCAGGTCGGCGCTCGGAGCGACCGCGCTGACCGGGTCGTGCTGCAGCATCGTGAGCCCGCGGAGCGCCTCGAGCAGGTCGGTCGGTCGCGGCTCGTCGAGCAGCTGGGCCCGCACCGCGATGCGACGGGCTTCGCGCCGCGACAGCCGGTGGACCTTGCTCACCCGCCGAGCCTAGGGCGGCCCGCCGACCGACCGGGTCAGGCGTGCGTCACTGGGGGATCATGATGTCGCTGAAGATCAGGTTGTGGTCCGAGGGCACCACGCCGCCGTACGACCAGTTCACGACGTTGGCGTAGGTCTTCGAGCCCACGATGCCGCGCATCAGGATGTGGTCCGAACGCGGCCCGGCACCCGAGGGGTGCGGCGTCTGGTGCGCGCTGGGCTTGCCGCCGTTGATGTTCACGATCGAGTAGTTCTGACCGTGCATCGACTGCGAGGCCATCGCGTCGTAGTAGCCGTTGCGCACGAAGGTCGGCTGGGCGGGGACGTACCCGGGACGCTCACCCCACGGCTCGCGGCCGTAGCGCAGGTCACCGGCCACGATCACCGGGGAGCTGGTCAAGGAGCGGAAGAAGCTCGCGACCACCGAGGCGGCACCGCCGGTCGCGGCGTTGTTCGTCAGCGCGTTGCTGCCGGCATCAGCGAAGTGCACCGAGGCGACGTAGAACGACCGGCCGAAGCCGCCGCCACTGTGCTTCGCCCGGAAGCGGGCGTACGGCGCCACGACCGGGTGCGCGCCGTCCTTCGGGTTGGCCCGGTTGATCACCCCCGAGTCGTCGAGGGAGAACAGGTCGCTGCGGTAGAGGATCTGCTGACCCGGGGTCGAGGCGTTCGCGCCGTTGGCACGCACCCAGCTCCAGGTCCCGGGGTAGTAGGCGTTCAGCGTCGCCGTCACGTCGGCGGCGGTGTTCTGCCTGGCCTCCTGCAGGGCGACCATCGTCAGCCCGTGGCTGCCGATGTTGCGGCCGACCACGGCAGCGCGGGAACCGGTCGGGTAGAGCATCACGTTGTAGCTGCCGAAGCGCACCGGGTCACCGGCGGCCGGAGCAGGCGCGCCGGACCACGCGGCGATCCACTTCGACTTGTGGGTCGCCGTGGTGCGGGTGTTGTAGCCGTTGTTGGCCTCGAGCTGGGCGAAGACGGGGTTGCCGTAGGCGACCGCGACCATGCCGTCGCCGGGGCGCGGCGAGCTCGGCGCGCGGTAGACGGTGTTCCGCCTGGTGCCGGCGACCCACGAGGTGAAGTAGGGGTTCCCGGGCCAGCCGCCCCACCACGCGGGTGAGACGCGGACGCGGTAGCGGGAGGTGCACGAGGTGTAGTTCCACCGGAACATCACGCCGCCGCCGACCCGCATCGACCCGACTCCGGGGTCGCTCGGCCAGCACCGGCTGATGGCCGAGGCGCGGTGCTTCTTCGTGGTGCTTCTTGTGCTTCTTCTTGTGGTGCTTCTTGTGCTTCGTCGCCCGGGCGTTGCTCCAGGTCGAGGACGCGTCCTGCACCTGGGTCACCTGCGTGCTCCGGCTGGACGAGCCAGCCTGGGCCGGGCCGCCGGTGGGTCCCACCAGCAGCAGGCCGCACACCGCGGCGAACATCACGCTTCTCATGAACTTGGACATCTTCGGCACCTCCACGCCTTCCACACCACAAACAAGACTAAACGGACTTATGCCCTTTGTCCGCCGAACGGGGCGAGTGCCCACCCACCGGACACCGGCCGCCGCCGCATGGCGCGGAACGCCAGCGCGGCGCGTGGCACGATGCCGACGTGACCGAGCCCGCCGCTGGCGCCGCCCCCGGCTCCACCTCCGGCCCCGCCCCGGTCCCCCGCCGCGGGCGGCCCGGGTACGACGCCGACACCGTGCTGCGCCGGGCCGTCGAGCTGTTCATCCGGCAGGGCTACGACGCGACGAGCATGGGCGACCTGGCCGCCGAGCTCGGCCTGACCAAGTCGGCGATCTACCACCACGTGCCGAGCAAGGAGGCGCTGCTCTCCGCGGCGCTCGACGAGGCCCTCGACGGGTTGGCGTCGGCGATCGACGACGCCGCGGCGCAGACGTCCGACAGCGCCTACGAGCGGCTCCGCACCGCGGTGCGGCGCTCCGTCGAGGTGCTCGTCGCCCACCTGCCCGCCGTGACCCTGCTGCTGCGCGTGCGCGGCAACAGCGAGGTGGAGGTCTCGGCGATCGCGCGGCGCCGGGTGATCGACGAGAAGCTGGCCGGCCTGGTGCGCGAGGCCGTCGAGGAAGGCTCGTTGCGGGCCGACCTCGAGCCCGAGCTGGTCAGCCGGCTGCTCTTCGGCATGGTCAACTCACTCGTCGAGTGGTACCGCCCCGACGGCCCGCTCGACCCCACCCACGTCGCCGACGCCCTCGTCGACCTCGCCTTCGAGGGACTGCACCGCCAGACCCGATAGTCCAGGACGGAGTCGCGCGTGTCGGGCGGCGCTGTCGGGTGCCCGAGCTGCTCTGGACTATCCGGGAATCGGCTTGCCCGTCGAGCGGGAGCGGCCGCGGAACTCGGCGACCACCACGCCGTCGGAGGCGCGGGTCACCGTGACGTCGTACAGCCCCGAGCGGCCGCGCAGGGCCCGCTCGCTGGCTACGGCGACCAGGGTGTCGCCGAGGCGGGCCGACTCGAGCAGGGTGATGTCGAAGCCGGCGGCCACGGTCACGGTGCCGCGGGAGTTGCAGGCCACCGCGAAGGCGCTGTCGGCCAGCGAGGCGACCAGCCCGCCGTGGCACAGCTGCCAGCCGTTGATCATGTCGGCGCGGACCTCCATGGCCAGCTCGGCCGTGCCCGGCCCGACCGAGACGACGCGCATGCCGAGCATCTTGCTGGCGGCGTCGTCGCGCCACATCACCTCCGTGGAGCGCCGCGCCACCTCCTCCGGAGTGCTCACGCGTCGTAGTCCACGGTGAGGGCGTCGGAGACCGGGTAGGTCTGGCAGGTGAGCACGAAGCCGCGGTCCACCTCGTCCGCGTCGAGCGCGTAGTTGCGCCGCATGTCGCCCTCGCCCGACACCAGCCGCGCACGACAGGTGCCGCACACGCCGCCCTTGCAGGCGAAGGGCAGGTCGGCGCGGGTCAGCTGCGCCCCGTCGAGGAGCGTCCGGTCCTGCGGCTGGGCGGCGGTGGTCGTGCGGCCGTCGAGCACGACGGTGACCGCGCTCGTGGCGCCGGTGGGTACGGCGTCCAGGCGCTCCAGCTCCGGCGGCGGCTCGTCGACGAAGAAGAGCTCGGCATGCACGCGGTCGGCAGGCACACCCAGGTCCTCGAGCAGCTCGCGCGCGTCGGTGATCATCGCGAACGGGCCGCACAGCCACACGTGGTCGACCGCGTCCAGCGGCACCAGCACCCGCAGCAGCTCGCGCAGCCGCTCGCCCGAGAGGCGTCCGGAGAACAGCTCGACGTCGCGCGGCTCGCGCGAGAGCACGTGCACGAGCTCGAAGCGGGCGCCGTACCGGTTCTTCAGGTCGGCGAGCTCCTCGGCGAACATCACCGAGGAGGTGGTGCGGTTGCCGTAGAGGAGGGTCACCCGCGACGCCGGGTGGGTGAGCACGGTCGAGGCGATGGAGACCATCGGCGTGATGCCGGAGCCCGCCGCGATCAGCAGGTGCCGACCGCCGTCCGGCTGTGCCCGGAAGCTGCCGCGCGGCGTCTGCACCTCGACCTCGTCGCCCACACGGACCTCGTTGACCAGCCACTCGGAGAAGCGGCCGCCGGGGATCAGGCGCACGCCCACGCGCGGACGCTCCCCCACGCGCGCGCAGATCGAGTAGTCGCGCCGGTGGTCCTCGCCGTCGATCATCCGGCGCAGGGTCAGCGACTGCCCCGCCTCGAAGTCGTACGCCGGACGAAGCTCCTCCGGCACGTCGAAGGTGACCGCGACGGCGTCGTCGCAGAGCCGCTCGACGGAGGCGACGGTCAAGGTGTGGAAGGTGCCGCGCGAGGTCCGCTCGGGCGCCGTGGCCGTCATCAGATCTCCTTCACGTGCTCGAAGGGCTCGAGGCACGACACGCAGCGGTACAGGGCCGTGCAGGCGGTCGGCCCGAACTCCGAGGTGAGCTCGACGTCCGAGCTCTCGCACCGCGGGCAGGTCAGTGCCCGCCGGGTCGGCAGCAGCGAGAGGGTGACGCGACCACCCACCGGCGCAGGCCCCGGTGCCGAGAGTCCGTGCCGGCGCAGGGCACGACGGCCGCGCTCGGTGATCCAGTCGCTCGACCAGGGCGGCGAGAGCGAGACCCGCACCTCCGCGTCGTACCCCTCCTCGCCGAGGCGACGGACGAGGTCGTCGCGCATGGAGGCCATCGCCGGGCAGCCGGAGTAGGTCGGCGTGATCGTCACGACCGCCCGACGGCCCTCGAGGTCCACCGACCGCAGCACCCCGAGGTCCTCCAGCGTGAGCATCGGCATCTCCGGATCCGTGACGGAGGCCGCGACGGCGTACACGTCCCATCAGGGGAGTCACCACTGCCCCAGGGGGTGCGCGCGGGCCACCGACTGCATCTCGGCGAGCAGGTGCGAGAGCGCCTCGGTGTGCCGGCCGTCGCGGCCGCGCCCTCCGGCGACCGGACCCAGCTGGCCGACCGAGGGGCGGTCCACGCCGGCGGCCGCGAGCACCTGGTCGAGGACCACGCCGACCTCGGCCGCCACGTCGTGCGGGTCGACCCCGGCGCCGGCCGACGCCATGGCCGTCTCGACCTCGTGGGCCGCGAACAGCTCGTCGTGGCAGGCCCAGACCACGGGCAGCGCGGCCAGCAGCCGCGACCGCGACTCGTCGGTCCCCTGGGCGAGGGTCACGAACCACCGGCCCGCGTAGTCGCGGTGGTAGCTGACCTCCTTCACGCCCTTCTCCGCGATCGCCGACAGCACCGGGTCGCTCGAGGCGCGCAGCCGCTCGAGCAGGGCCAGCCGCCAGGTCGAGAACAGCAGCAGCCGCGCCACCGTCACGGCGAAGTCGCCGTTGTCCCCCTCGACCAGCCGGGTGCAGCGGAAGTCGCGGTCGTCGCGGAAGAAGGCCAGCGCGTCCTCCGGAGGCACCGGCGACCCCTCCGGCAGTGCTCGGAACGACGGCCGGGTCGGCGGCGGACGCCCGGGCGAGCAGCAGCCGCGCCTGGCCCAGCAGGTCGAGCGCGATGTTGGCCAGCGCGATGTCCTCCTCGAGGTCCGGCGCCCGGCTGCACCACTGCGAGAGCCGGTGGGAGTACACCAGCGCGTCGTCGCCGAGCATCAGGCAGTACGCCGCCAGCGCACTCGCGTCGACGCCTGCGGGCACGGTCGTGTCGACGCCGGCGAGCGGGTCCTCGAACGAGGTGCCGAACGCCCAGTGCGCCGAGTCGCCGCCGAGCAGCGCCTCGTCGTACACGGAGTCGTGGAAGTGTCGTCAGTGGAGTCGGTCATCGCTACATGTGTGGGACGTCGTCGGGGATGTCGTAGAACGTCGGGTGCCGGTAGACCTTGTCGCCGGAGGGGGCGAACAGCGGGTCCTTCTCGTCCGGGCTCGACGCGGCGACCAGGTCGGACCGGACGGCCCAGATGCTGACGCCCTCGTTGCGGCGGGTGTAGACGTCACGGGCGTGCCGCAGCGCCATCTCGTCGTCGGCGGCGTGCAGCGAGCCCACGTGCACGTGGTTCAGGCCGCGCTTGCCGCGCACGAAGATCTCGTAGAGCGGCCACTCGTCCCTGACCTCGCTCATGGCTTCTCCCTCTCCGCGAACGCGACCGCCGCCTCGCGCACCCAGGCACCGTCGTCGTGGGCCTTGCGGCGGTGGGCGATGCGCTGGGCGTTGCACGGGCCGTTGCCCTTGATCACGGCGGCGAGCTCCTGCCAGTCGGGCTGGCCGAAGTCGTGGGCCTGCCGCTCCTCGTTCCAGCGCAGCTCCGGATCGGGCAGCGTGACCCCCAGCGCCTCGGCCTGCGGCACCGTCATGTCGACGAACTTCTGGCGCAGGTCGTCGTTGGTGTCGCGCTTGATCCCCCACGCCATCGACTGCTCGGTGTTCGGCGACTCGGCGTCGGGCGGGCCGAACATCATCAGCGAGGGCCACCAGAAGCGGTCGACCGACTCCTGCACCATCGCGCGCTGCTCGTCGGTGCCGCGCATCATCGTCGCGAGCAGCTCGAAGCCCTGCCGCTGGTGGAAGGACTCCTCCTTGCAGATGCGGATCATCGCCCGCCCGTAGGGGCCGTACGACGTCCGGCACAACGGCACCTGGTTGCAGATCGCGGCGCCGTCGACCAGCCAGCCGATCGTGCCGACGTCGGCGTAGGACAGGGTCGGGTAGTTGAAGATCGAGGAGTACTTCTGCCGCCCGGACAGCAGCTTCTCGGTCAGCTCGCGTCGTGAGGCGCCGAGGGTCTCGCACGCGGAGTACAGGTAGAGCCCGTGACCGGCCTCGTCCTGCACCTTGGCCAGCAGGATGGCCTTGCGCCGCAGCGAGGGGGCGCGGGTGATCCAGTTGCCCTCCGGCTGCATCCCGATGATCTCGGAGTGGGCGTGCTGGGCGACCTGGCGCACCAGCGTCGCGCGGTACTTCTCGGGCATCCAGTCGCGCGGCTCGATCCGGTCGTGCCGGGCGACGGTGGCCTCGAACCCGGCGCCTGCCGGAGCTGCTCTCGGACTCTGCCTGCTCGGAGACGGTCACGGCGGCTCCCCGGGGTGCGACGACGAATAACAGACCGATCGGTCAGTAATGCCCTCAAGTTTGGCACGCCCGGCCACGGGTACGCCAGAGGGTGGTCCGGCGAGCGCACCAGGCGGCGCCGTGAACGAGGGAGCACTACATGTCGTGGATCATCGTCGTCCTGATCGTGGTGGCCGTGCTGCTGGTCATCGCGCTCGCGTGGATGGCCACCCAGCGCAAGCGTGACCAGCTGGGCAGGCAGCGCGCCGACGAGCTGCGCTCGGAGGCGGCAGCGACCGCCGCCGACCACCCCGCCCAGGAGGCCCGGGCGCGCGAGGCGGAGGCCCAGGCCGAGCAGGCCCGAGCCCGGGCCGACCAGCTGGCCGCCCAGGCCGACGAGCAGCGCACGTCGTACGACATGTCGCGGGCCCAGCAGGAGGAGCACCTGCGCGAGGCCGACAAGGTCGATCCCGACGTCGACCACCAGTCCGCGGACTATGCCCCGGGCGTCGAGGGACGACCCCACCAGGACGGCCTCTCAGGGCGGCCCACTCCGCCTGAATAATCCATTTCATCCCGGCGCGCCGCGGCGTCGTTCTACGCTCGTGACACCACGATCGCACGGGGGTACCTGCGGTCGTGATCTCAGTCACGGACGACGGGGGTTCCAGCGGTGCACGGCTCACGCGGAAGAGGCCTGCTTGCTGCGGGGCTGACCGCGCTCGCCCTGCTGGCGGCCTACCGCGCCCTGCACGCCGCTCCGGACCCGGAGCTGGTGGCGCGGTGGTGGCCCGCGACGGCGCTGGTCACCATCCTCTTCCTGCTGCTCCCCCGCCACGACGCGCGCGGGTTCATGTTCCTCGCCACCACGGGGTTCTTCGCGGTCGGCCTGCTGGCCGGTCTCGACGCGGTGTTCTCCCTGGGGTTCGCGATCGCCAACACCGTCGAGGTGCTGGTGGTCGTCTGGTGGCTGACGCGGTTCGAGGAGGGCATGCCGCGGCTGCACTCCTGGAGTGACTACCGGCGCTGGCTGATCGGCATCTGCCTGGGCAGCACTGCCGCCGGCGTGATCACCGCCGCCGCCATGTGGGTCAGCGAGGGCGGCGAGGCCGCCGCCCCGTGGCGCACGTTGCTGTGGGTCGCCGTCACGCACGGCGGCGCGATGGCGCTGGCGCTCCCGCTGGTGATGCAGCAGCAGTACCACCGCATCCGCGTCTCCGCGCTGGAGATCTCCCTGCACGTGATCCTGATGCTCACCGCGCTCACCGCGTGCATCGCGGCCGACCCCGGGCAGCCCGTGGCCTTCCTGCTGCTGCCGGTGATGATGTGGGCAGCGGCGCGGTTCCCGCACCTGTGGTCGAACCTGGAGCTGGTCGGCGTGGCCATGGCCTTCGCCGTGCTCTCGGCGCTCGGCCGCGGGCCGTTCCCCGAGGTCACCGGCCAGGCGCCGCTGCTCACCATCGCTGCCAGCGCTCAGGTCTTCGTGCTGATCAGCGCGATCACGGCGGTGGCCTTCTCCGTGGCGACCAGCCACCTGCGCGACTCGCTACGACGCCTGCGGGAGAACGAGCTGCAGCTGGGCCAGCTGCTCGACTCCGCCAGCGGTACGGCGTTCATCGCCACCGACCTCCGGGGCGTGATCACCTGGTTCTCCCCGGGCGCCGAGCAGCTGCTCGGCTACCGCGCCGAGGACCTGGTCGGGCAGGCCACCCCGATCCGGTTCCACGAGCCCCGCGAGCTGGTCCCCCGCGCGCGCGAGCTGCGCATCCCGGCGACCACCTACGAGGTCGTCACCGGGTCCCCTGGAGCGCGGCGAGGAGCAGGACACCCGCGACTGGACCTACGTGCGCCATGACGGTGGCCGCCTGACGGTCTCGCTCAGCGTGACCGCCGTACGCGACGACGCCGGCCGGCCGCAGAGCTACCTCAGCGTCGTCCGCGACGTGACCGACCGGCGGGCGGCCGAACAGGCGCTGCTGGCGGCCCTGGACAAGGAGCGCGAGGCGAACCGGCGGATGCACGAGGTCGACCGGGCCAAGGACGACTTCGTGTCGTCGGTGAGCCACGAGCTGCGCACGCCGCTGACCAGCATCGTCGGCTACACCGAGCTGCTCACCGAGGGCCTCACCGGCCCGATGTCGTCGATGCAGCAGAACCTCATCGAGAAGATCGACCGCAACGGCGAGCGGCTGCTGAACCTCGTCGAGGACCTGCTCACGCTCTCCCGCGTCGAGAACGGCAGCTTCCAGCTCGAGCGCGTCCCCACGGACCTGCGCGACGCCGTCCAGGCCGCCACCGCCGAGGTGGCCACCTCTGCCCGTCACCAGGGGGTGGCGATGTCGGTGGTCGTCCCGCCCGAGCCGGTGACCGTGATCGGCGACAGCACCCACCTCGAGCGACTGGTGCTCAACCTGGCCAGCAACGCGGTGAAGTTCACCGACCAGGGTGGTTCGGTCAGGATCGGGCTCGAGGTCCAGCACGACATCGCCGTCCTCAGCGTCACCGACACCGGGATGGGCATCCCGTTCGAGGAGCAGGCCAACCTGTTCCAGCGCTTCTTCCGCTCCTCGGTGGCCACCGAGCGGGCGATCCAGGGCACCGGGCTGGGCCTGAACATCGCCCAGTCGATCGCCCAGGCCCACCAGGGCAGCGTCGACTTCGAGTCGACCCCGGGTGTCGGGACGACGTTCCGGTTCACGGTGCCCGTCATGGGCCCGGTCGCCCAGCCCGCAGAGCCGCCGGACGACCAGCTCACCGACCAGCACATCGAGAGCCTGTTCGCGCCACGCCACCGCGCCCCGTCGACGCGGTCCGAGGTCTCCTAGAGGTACAGGCCGGTCTGGCTGTCCCCGAGCCGGTCGGCCGCCACCGCGTGGATGTCGCGCTCGCGGACCACGACGTACAGCTCGCCGGTCACCTCGACCTCGGCCTTGTCCTCGGGGTCGAAGAGCACCCGGTCGCCCACCTCGACCTGACGGACGTGCTGCCCGACCGCCACGACCCGGCACCAGGACAGGCGGCGGCCGCCCATCGCGGCGGTCGCCGGGATCAGGATGCCGCCGCTCGAGCGGCGCTCACCCTGCTCGGTGTCGACGCCCACGAGCACGCGGTCGTGGAGCATCACGATCGGGGTCTTCTCCCCCGACGGCTCGGTGACCGAGGTGAAGCCGCCCTTGCTCATGCTCAGTGCGGCCGGACCGCTTGTCGGTGGGTCACCTGACGACCTTGCGCACCAGCACGAACAGCGCGACGGCACCGACGACGCCGCCGGCGAACTTGGCGATGTTCTCCGTCCGGGGCTGACCGTCGGGGTCGACGAAGTAACCACGCACCTGCGCGATCTCGCGACGCACGATCGTCTTGGGGCTGGAGCGGTACACGAGCTGGTCGATGGTCGCGGCGAGGTGCTGCCGCGTCTGCTCGATCTCGCTCTCGAGGGAGGACACCGTGTCGGACACGTGCAGGAGGTTACCAATGGGTGCTCCCGGTCCCGCGATAGCGTCGATGCGTGACACGACTCTCCCCCGGCGACACCGCCCCCGACTTCACGCTGCCCACCGACTCCGGCACGGAGGTGTCCCTCCAGGGCCTCCGCGGACGCAAGGTGATCGTCTACTTCTACCCCGCCGCGATGACGCCCGGCTGCACCACGCAGGCCTGCGACTTCACCGACTCCCTGGAGGGCCTGCAGGCCGCGGGGTACGAGGTCGTCGGCATCTCCCCGGACAAGCCCGAGAAGCTGGCGAAGTTCCGTGAGCGCGACCACCTCTCGATCACCCTGGCCTCCGACGCGGACAAGTCGGTGCTCACGGCGTACGACGCCTACGGCGAGAAGCAGCTGTACGGGAAGACCGTCGTCGGCGTCATCCGCTCCACCGTCGTCGTCGACGAGGACGGCCGCGTCGAGCTGGCGCAGTACAACGTCAAGGCCAAGGGCCACGTCGCCAAGCTGCGCCGCGACCTCGGCCTGGACTGACACCCCGCCGAGCGGGGGATTGGTGCACGCTCCTGCACGCCCACCGGGGTATCCGTGCACGCACGACGACTCAGGGTGAGCAACGATCCCCCGGTCGCCGCCGTACAGCGTGCACCAGATCCCCCGCTCGGCGAAATTAGACTGACGACTTCCGCGCCCGTAGCCCAACCGGCAGAGGCATCAGGTTTAGGTCCTGACCAGTGCGAGTTCGACTCTCGCCGGGCGCACCCTCAGTCGCGCAGCGCGTCGACCACCAGGGGGCCACCGCGCGCAGCGACTGCCCGCGGTGGGAGATCTGGTCCTTGGCCTCGGCGGTCATCTCCGCCGAGGTGAGCTCGCCGTCCTGCTCGTCGGGCACGAACAGCACGTCGTAGCCGAAGCCGCCGGTCCCCCGCTGCTCGCGGATGACCCGGCCGCGCATCACGCCGGGAGTGACGACCTCACGTCCGTCGGGGTGGCAGAACGCCACCACGCACCGGAACTCCGCACCGCGCCGTTCGTCGGGTACGTCGGCCAGCTGCTCCAGCAGCAGGCGGTTGTTGGCGTCGTCGTCCTTCGCGATGCCTGCCCACCGCGCGGAGAGCACGCCGGGCATGCCGTTGAGCTCGTCGACGCACAGGCCGCTGTCGTCGGCCAGCGAAGGCAGCCCGGTGGCGGCGAGACCGGCCCTCGCCTTGAGCAGGGCGTTGCCCTCGAAGGTGGGCTGGTCCTCGACCGGCTCGTCGTACGGCTCGACGTCGTCGAGGCCACGCACCTCGATGCCCGGCAGGGCGGGCGTCAGGATCCGCTGGAGCTCCTCGAGCTTCTTGCGGTTGCGGGAGGCGAGGAAGACGTCCTTGGATCGAGCAGAGTCGAGATCAGGCACCCAGCGCCTCCTGCTGCAGCCGGGTCAGGTCCGCGCAGCCCTTCTCGGCCAGGGCGAGCAGGGCGTCGAGCTCGGCCCGGTCGAAGGCGGCGCCCTTCGGCGGTGCCCTGCACCTCCACGAACTTGCCGTCGCCGGTCATCACGACGTTCATGTCGGTCTCGGCGCGCACGTCCTCCTCGTAGGGCAGGTCGAGCCGCGGCGCGCCGTCGATGATGCCGACCGAGACCGCGGCGACCGAGCCGCTGAGGGGGTCGCCGGCCAGGGCGCCCTTCTCGCGCAGGTGGCTGACCGCGTCGGCGAGGGCGACCTAGGCGCCGGTGATGGCGGCCGTGCGGGTGCCGCCGTCGGCCTGGAGCACGTCGCAGTCGAGGACGATCGTGTTCTCCCCGAGCGCCTTGTAGTCGATCACCGCCCGCAGCGACCGGCCGATCAGCCGCGAGATCTCGTGGGTGCGCCCGCCGATGCGGCCCTTCACCGACTCGCGGTCGGAGCGGGTGTTGGTGGCGGACGGGAGCATGGCGTACTCGGCGGTCACCCAGCCCAGGCCCGACCCCTTGCGCCAGCGCGGCACGCCCTCGGAGGCCGACGCCGCGCACAGCACGCGCGTGCGCCCGAACTCCACCAGGACCGAGCCCGCCGGGTGGTCCTGCCAGTGGCGGGTGAGCTTGATCTGCCGGAGCTCGTCGTCGGCACGTCCGTCGGCTCGAGAAGTCCCAGAAGTCATGGCGGCGACCCTAGCGGGGAGGTACGACGGGTCTCACTTCACCTCGGCGCGCAGGATCCGCCACAACCCGAGCGCCACCGGGATGACCAGCCAGATGAATCCGGAGACCAGCAGGTGCGCCCAGTCCTTGCCGTGCATGCTCGCGTCGATCAGCGGCTGCTGGGCCTGGGTGAAGTCGACCCAGGGCTGCACGTGCTTGAACCAGTCGAGGAACTGCGCAGCGATGGCGAAGATCGTCGGGACCAGGAAGCTGTAGGCGAAGTAGACGACGATCGCGGCGGCGGTGTTCAGCAGCAGCGTCGCGAAGGCGAAGCCGGTGAGCATCGCCGATCACCTGGGTGAGCAGGAACCCGAGCAACGCCAGGAAGCCGAAGTGCCAGTTGCCACCACCGTGGGCCACGGCGTAGATGCCGTTGACGACGAAGGCCGACACCGTCGCGATCAGGGCGACGATCAGCGCCAGCAGCAGGCCGGCGACGAGCTTGGCGCTCACGATCCGGCCGCGGTGGGCCTCGAGCGTGAAGGTGACCATCGCCGTGCGCTGGCTCCACTCGCTGGTGACCAGCATGATGCCGAGCACCGGGAGCAGGAAGCCGGAGATGAAGTTGGCGATGCCGACGAAGTCGTCGAGGCTTGATCGACTCGTCCTGGACCAGCACGACGATCAGCGCGACCACCATCACCGCGGCGGCCAGGAACGCCGTGATCCCGAGCAGCCAGATCCCGGCGCGGGTGTCGTAGGTCTTGCGCAGCTCGACCTTCACCAGGCGGGCGAACGGCACCCGTGGGGTCGAGGAGATGTCCAGGGTGGTCGGTGCCGCGGGCGTGGTCGTGCTCATGCGGGGGCTCCTCCCTCGGGGGCCGCGGGACGGCCACCGGTTCGCGGGCGTCGTCGGCGGTGAGCTGCAGGAACATCTCCTCGAGACCGGCGCCCTCGGCGGGCTTCAGCTCGACGAGCACGACCCCGGCCGCGCGCAGCTGCACGACCGACGTCGACCGGTTCGACCTCGCAGCGGAAGCCACCGTCGCCCGACGGCGCGGCGGCTGATGCCCGCGCCGCTGCAGCGCGGCCGGCCAGGGCGTCGGCGTCGAGGCCCTTCACGTAGGTGCCGGCCGTCTGCAGCAGCTCGGCCCGCGTGCCCTGGGCGACGATCTTGCCGCGACCGATGACGATCAGCTCGTCGGCGATCATCTCGACCTCGTGCAGCAGGTGCGAGGACAGCAGCACGGTGCCGCCGTTGCCGGCGAACTGCCGCAGCACCCCGCGCATCCAGTGGATACCGGCCGGGTCGAGCCCGTTGACCGGCTCGTCGAGGATCAGCACGCTCGGGTCGCCGAGCATCGCGTTGGCGATGCCGAGGCGCTGGCGCATGCCGAGGGAGTAGTTGCGGATCCGGCGCTTGGCCTCGGTGCTCGTTGAGGCCGACCAGCGCCAGCATCTCCTCGACGCGGTCGCGCTCCGACCCCCATCGTGTCCGCGCTCAGCCGCAGCACCTCGCGACCGGTGCGTCCTGCGTGCTGGGCCGAGGCGTCGAGCAGGACGCCGACGTGGCGGGCCGGGTTCGGGATCTCGGAGTAGAGGTGCCCACCGATGCGCGCCTCGCCGCCGTTGGCCGGGGTGAGGCCGACCATGATGCGCATGCTGGTCGACTTGCCCGCGCCGTTGGGCCCGAGGAACCCGGTCACCTTCCCCGCCTGCGCGACGAAGGAGACATCGTCGACGGCGGTGAATCCTCCGTAGCGCTTGGTCACGTTTTCGAGGGTGATCACCGGACCATCATGCCGAAGGACCCCAGCCGTGCCGGGATCCACCCCGTGGCGAGTCGGTGCAGGTCTCGTGAAGGTTCAGACGTCGTACGACGTGCCCGGGACCGCGAGCTCGATCGGCCCGTCGTACTCCGCCTCGGCCTCCACCCGGACCTTCTCCGGGTCGTGCCAGGGCGGGATGTGGGTGAGCACGAGGCGACGCGCACCCGACACCGTGGCGGCCTGCGCGGCCTCGGCACCGGTCAGGTGCAGGTCCGGCGGGTTGGGGGCGCCCTCCATGAACGAGGCCTCGCACAGGAACAGGTCCGCGTCGCGGGCGGAGTCCTCCAGGCCGTGGCAGGCGCCGGTGTCACCGGAGTAGGCGAGCACGCGGCCGTCGGCCTCCACGCGGAGCGCGAAGGCGGTGACGGGGTGCACGACCTCGCGGGCCGTCACGCGGAACGGGCCGACCTCGACGGCGGTGCCGTCGTAGGGGATGAAGTCGAACTCCTCGTTCATCCCCGGGTCCTCGTCGAGGTCGTAGGCCTTGGCCAGGCGCCGCGCCGAGTCGACCGGCCCCCAGACCGGGATCCGTGGCAGCGCCCCGTCCGGGTGGTACTTGCGCATCACGTAGTACCCGCACAGGTCGAGGCAGTGGTCGGCGTGCAGGTGGGAGAGGAACACGCCGTCGATGGCGGTCGCGTCGGCGAAGCGCTGCAGCGACCCGAGCGCGCCGTTCCCGAGGTCGAGCAGCACGCGCCAGGTCCGGCCACCGTGCTCGGCCTCGAGCAGGTAGCAGCTGGCGGAGGACTCGGGGCCGGGGTAGGAGCCGGAGCAGCCGATGACGGTCATCCTCATCGGCGGGTCATCCGGCCAACACCTGGGTGCCACCGGCGAACTGGGTCACCCGGTCGAGCTCGGGGCCGAGGAAGCGCCGTCCGGTCGTCTCGAAGTCCTCGGGCCGGCCGGTGGTCAGGAAGCGGTACGTCGGCCGCTCGCCCGCACCGCGCTCCAGCCCGTGCTGCACCGAGCGTCCGGTAGACGTCCTTCGCGCACTCCTCGGCGCTGCTGACCAGGGTCACGCCGTCACCCATCACCATCGAGATCACTCCCGTGAGCAACGGGTAGTGCGTGCAGCCCAGGATCACGGTGTCGACGTCGGCCGCCACGAGCGGGTCGAGGTACTCGTGCGCGGCGGCCAGCAGCTCGGGGCCGCCGGTGACGCCGCGCTCGACGAACCCGACGAAGCTCGGGCACGCCTGCGTGCTCAGCCTGCACCTGCGGTGCCGCGGCGAAGGCGTCGTCGTAGGCGAGCGACTCGGCGGTCGCGCGGGTGCAGATCACGCCGATCCGGCCGGTGGTGCTGGCGGCGACCGCGCGCCGGGTGGCCGGGAGGATCACCTCGACCACGGGCACGTCGTAGCGTTCCCGCGCATCGCGCAGCATCGCGGCACTGGCGGAGTTGCAGGCGATCACCAGCGCCTTGACCCCCTGGTCGACGAGGTGGTCGAGGCACTCGAGGGCGTACTCGCGGACCTCACCGATCGGCTTGGGACCGTAGGGCTGACGCGCGGTGTCGCCGAGGTACACGATCGACTCGTGGGGCAATTGGTCGATCACGGCCCGGGCGACGGTCAGACCACCGAAGCCCGAGTCGAAGATCCCGATCGACGCATCAGACACACGGAGCAGGCTAGTCGGCAGCGACCCGGAGAGCGTGTCAACGCGACGGAACTCACGCGAGCGAGAGATCGTCCTGCTCGAGATTGGTTGCGCCGAACATCTTCCATCCTCACCGGTGTCTGCCCTACGTTCGAGGTCCATCGGCCGAAGATCTCGGCCGTTCTCGTTGGGATGGGACACATGAACAGAGGCAGGACAACTCTGACCGCTGTCGCGGTCGCTGGGGCCCTCGTGGCCGCCGGCGCGGCAGCGTCTCCAGCAGCGGGCGCGACGCACAAACGGCGCGTCGCCCGCACGTCACCGACCTGGGTCAGCCACACCAAGAGCGTGGGGAACGCACCCGCCAAGACCCGGTCGACCTTCCGGGTCTACCTGGCGCCGCAGGGCGGGACCGCCGCACTCCAGGCCGCCGTCCTCCGGGTCTCCGACCCGAAGAGCAGCAGCGTCCGGGCACTACCTGAGCGCGGCCCAGTACCACGCGACGTACGACCCGACCGCGCAGTCGGCCGCCTCGGTCCGGACCTGGCTCAAGCAGAACAACCTCAAGGTCACCGGCACCGCCGCGCACAATCGCTACCTGTCCGTCGTCGGCACCAACGCGGCCGTCGAGAAGGCGTTCTCGACCCAGATGAAGAAGTACCACCACGCCGGGCGCACCGTGCAGGCCAACGACAGCGCGGTTGCCGTGCCGGACGCCATCGCCTCCGCGATCCTGACCGTCACCGGCCTGGACACCTCCCCGCACCTGGTGCGGCACAACGCCCCACCGCCGCCCCCGAGCTACCGCAACGCTCGCCCCTGCTCGCGCTCCTACGGCCAGGTGGCGGCCAGCACGCAGGCCGACCTCAAGACGCCGCTGCCCAAGTTCCAGGGCAAGACGCTGCCGTACGCCGTGTGCGGCTACACCGGTCCGCAGTACCGCGCGGCCTACGAGAACAACTCGAAGTACGACGGCAGCGGCGTGACCGTGGCCGTCGTCGACGCCTACGCCTCCCCCACCTTGAAGGCGGACGCGCAGCAGTACGGCACCAACCACGGTGACGGCGGCTACGCGGCGGGGCAGTTCAGCAAGAACGCCAACGCCCCGTACACCCACGTCGAACGAGTGCGACGGTTCGGGCTGGTACGGCGAGCAGTCGCTCGACGTCGAGTCCGTGCACGCGATGGCTCCGGGTGCCAACATCCGCTACTACGGCGCGAGCAGCTGCTACGACGACGACCTCCTCGCCTCCCTCACCGAGGTGGCGGACGAGAACATCGCCGTCGATCATCACCAACTCCTACGGCGAGCCCGAGGAAGCGGAGTCCGGCGAGATGGCGGCTGCCTACCAGAGCATCTTCCTGCAGGCCGGCATGCAGGGGCAGTCGTTCCTGTTCTCCTCCGGTGACAACGGCGACGAGCTCGCCAACACCGGGATCAAGCAGGCCGACGCCTCGGCCTCCGACCCGTTCGTCACCGCCGTCGGCGGCACCGTCGGACGCCATCGGACCCGACGGCAAGTTCCTCTTCCAGACCGGCTGGGGCACCGAGAAGTACAGCCTGAGCACCAACGGCAAGTCGTGGACGCCGAACGGTTACCTGTACGGCGCCGGCGGCGGCGAGTCGATGCTCTTCAACCGGCCCGCCTACCAGAACGGTGTGGTGCCGAGCAGCTACGGCAGCGGCCGTGCGGTCCCGGACGTCGGCATGGACGCTGACCCCACCACGGGCATGCTGATCGGCCTGACGCAGACCTTCCCGGACGGTGTCGCCTACGGCGAGTACCGCATCGGTGGGACGAGCCTCGCCTCGCCCCTGTTCGCGGGCTTCACGGCCCTGCGGGCGCAGGCGGTGGGCAAGGACAAGCGCGTCGGGTTCCTGAACCCGACGATCTACGCCAACGCCGGGAAGGCGTTCACCGACGTCAAGGGCACGCCCCCTGACGCCGGCAACGTGCGCGTCGACTTCGCCAACGGCGACAACGCGTCCGGCGGGTTGCTCTACAGCGTCCGGACGTTCAACCAGGACTCGTCCCTGAAGGTCCGCAAGGGCTGGGACGACGTCACGGGAGTCGGTTCGCCCAACCCGAAGTGGATCACCACCCCGGTCGGCTAGGACCGAGCACCACCCTCGATCGGGGTGCGGAGGCCGTCAGGCCTCCGCACCCCGATCTGTGTCCGGGTGCGACCGCGAGCCGCGCAGCAGCCACCACAGCCCCACCATCGGCAGCACGAGCGGCACGTAGCCGTAGCCGGCGCCGAACTGGGACCACACGGTCTTCTCGGGGTAGTCGCTGGGGAAGGCGATGCTCGTCGCCCCCACGACCAGCACGCCGACGAGCTCGATCGTCACGGCCACCAGGGCCAGGGATCGACGGTCGGTGGCCAGGGCGAAGGTGGCCACGAGGTAGATCACCGCGGCCACCGCGCTGAGCACGTACGGCAGGGGCAGCTTCGGCGCGGACTCGACGAGCTGGAGCACCGAGCGCCCGGTCGCCGCGAACGCGAACAGGCCGTAGACGAAGACCAGCGCGCGGCCGAATCCGTGACCAGTCTCGGACCTCGCGTCAGCGCACTCAGGCACCGCCGGCCCAGATGGCGGCGAGTCGCACGAACATGAACGGCACCAGCAGCATCGCGAGCAGGAGCACGCCCGTGCCGCCGCGGGACTGCTCCCCCGACGACCACACCACGCCGACCGGGCACGATCAACGTCGCCCCGACGAGGTAGGCGATGTACTCCCAGGTCGCCACGTCGTGGCCGTCGCGCGCGACGTGCACGATGCCGAGCACGAGGTTCACCACGAGCAACGCCTCCACACCGAGCAGGAGGTCGAGCAACCGCTTGCCCGGCGTACGGTCGCGGGCCAGCAGGACGACCAGCCACGATCCCGCCACCAGGCACGCGACGGCGTGATCATCCCCACTCGAAGGAGTCGAAGCATGCCGGGTGCCTCATGCCCACAGCTGGCCTTCGAGCTGTTCCTCGGCGTCGTCGACGGTGCCCTCGTAGGCGCCCGTCGACAGGTACTTCCAGCCGCCGTCGCAGACCACGAACGCGATGTCGGCCCGCTCCCCCGCCTTGACGGCCTTGGCCGCCTGGCCGAGCGCGGCGTGCAGGATGGCGCCGGTCGAGATGCCCGCGAAGATGCCCTCCGACTCGAGCAGCTCCCGCGTGCGTCGTACGGCGTCGCGCGGACCGACCGAGAACCGCGAGTCGATCAGCGACTCGTCGTACAGCTCGGGGACGAAGCCCTCCTCGAGGTTGCGCAGCCCGTAGACGAGCTCGCCGTAGCGCGGCTCGGCGGCGATGATCCGCACCTCCGGCTTGTGGGCGCGGAAGAAGCGGCTCACGCCCATCAGGGTGCCGGTGGTGCCGAGCCCGCCGACGAAGTGGGTGACCTCGGGCAGGTCGGCGAGGATCTCCGGGCCGGTGCCCTCCTCGTGGGAGAGGGCGTTCGCCGCGTTGCCGTACTGGTAGAGCATCACCCAGTCGGGGTGCTCCTCGGCGATGCCCTTCGCCATCCGCACGGCCTCGTTGGAGCCGCCCGCCGCGGGAGAGGAGACGATCTCGGCCCCCCACATCCCGAGCAGCTGGCGCCGCTCCGGTGAGGTGTTCTCCGGCATCACGCAGACGAGCCGGTAGCCCTTGAGCTTCGCCGCCATCGCCAGCGAGATGCCGGTGTTGCCGCTGGTCGGCTCCAGGATCGTGCACCCGGGCCGCAGGGTGCCGTCCTTCTCGGCCTGCTCGATCATCCGCAGGGCCGGCCGGTCCTTGATCGACCCGGTCGGGTTGCGGTCCTCGAGCTTCGCCCACAGTCGTACGTCGGGCGACGGCGAGAGCCTCGGCAGGCCGACGAGCGGGGTGCCGCCGACCGAGTCGAGGAGGTTGTCGTAGCGGGTCACGTCATCTGCTGGTCGAGCTCACCTGGCGGTCGAGCTGTCGAGACCCCGCCGGCGACGGCCGGCAGCACGACGACCTGGTCGCCGTCGGAGAGCTGGGTCTCCAGCCCGCCGGTGAAGCGGACGTCCTCGTCGTTGACGTAGACGTTGACGAAGCGGCGCAGCTCGTCCTGGCCGTCCTTGGGCTCGACGAGCCGGTCCTTGATGCCGGAGTGGTTGCTCTCCAGGTTCTCGATGAGCTCGCTCAGCGTCGCGCCGGAGCCCTCGACCGCCTTCTCACCTCCGGTGTAGGTGCGCAGGATGGTCGGGATGCGGACCTCGATGGCCATGGCTGTTCAACTCTCTTCCGTGAAAGTGACGTCTTCCTCGGTCACCTCGCCGTCGACGATTCTGAATGACCTGAACTCCACCGGGCCCTCGCTATTCCCGTGCTCGCGTGTGCTGACCAGCACGTAGTGCGCCGTCGGCTCGCTGGCCAGGCCGATGTCGGTGCGGCTCGGGTAGGCCTCGGTCGCGGTGTGCGAGTGGTAGATCACCACCGGCTCCTCGTCCTTGGCCCACATCTCCTTGTACAGCGCGAGCAGCTCGCCGGAGTCGAACTCGTAGAACGTCGGGCTCCCCGCGGCGTTCACCATCTCCACCACCCGCTCGGCGCGGTCGCTGCCCTCCGGCCCGGCGACGATCCCGCACGCCTCGTCGGGATGGTCCCGCTTCGCGTGCGCCACGATCTGGTCGCGGGTCAGCGTCGTCAGGGTGAGCACCAGCCAAGGGTAGACAGGTGCCGACGTACAAGCAGAACTGCACCGCAGGCTGAGAAGGAACGGGGGTTTCGACAAGCTCAACCACAGGTCAGTCGGCTGCGTGGACGAGGGTCTCCTGGAGGTAGCCGAGCCAGTCGTAGATGTCGTGGACCTGGGCGCGGGGGTCCTCGTCGGGCAGGGAGGCCCAGAAGCCCTCGTCGCCCTCCTCCACGCCGAGCCGGGTGGCGATGGCGAGGCGCATGTCGGTGAAGCAGCGCATCCAGGTCATCGTGCCCTGCCGGTCGAGCTCGACGTCGATGAACATCCCGTCCTCGGGCTCCGGCGGCAGGCCGGACTCCTCCAGCGTGTCGATGACGTACGACGCCGCGGCGGCCTTCCCGTCGCGCAACGTCGCCTCGGTGAACCGGCGGAAGTCCCCGGCCGCCTCCTCGTCGTCCTGGTACGCCGTGGGGAAGAGTCGTGCGAGCACCGGGTCCTCGGGTGCGACCGTCGGACCGGCGAAGTCGCCCGAGATGTCGATGTCCTCGACGTCGAGGAGCGAGTCCAGCGGGTCGGCCTCCACCGAGCCGGTGGCGGCCTCGTTGCGGAGCAGCTCGATCAGCTGCGCGGCCAGCGAGCGCAGCAGGTCCGCCTCGAAGACGGTGAAGGTGGCCACCGCCGCGCCACTGCGGCGGTGTCGTCGAAAGCCCGCCATCACTCTCGGTCGGCCTTCTGGAGCGTGGCCCACAACCCGTACTCGTGCATGGCCTGCACGTCGCGCTCCATCTCCTCCCTGCTTCCGGTGGAGACCACCGAGCGGCCGTCGTGGTGCACCTCGAGCATCAGCTTCTCCGCCTTCTGCTTGGCGTAGCCGAAGTACTGCCGGAACACGAAGGTCACGTAGGACATCAGGTTGACCGGGTCGTTCCACACGATCGTCACCCAGGGCACCGCCAGTCGCGTGACCTCCTCGGTCTCCGGCTCCTCGAGCTCGACGGGTGAGGTGGACACGTCCTCATTGTGCACACACCGATTAGTCTCAGCACGTGAGCACGCCCCCTCGTCCAACGGCTCTGTTGACCGACCAGTACGAGCTGACGATGCTCCAGTCGGCGATCGCCTCGGGTGCCGCGACTCGACGCTCCGTCTTCGAGCTGTTCGGGCGCCGGCTGCCGCCGGGACGGCGCTACGGCGTCGTCGCCGGGGTGGGGCGGGCGCTCGACGCGATCGAGCAGTTCCGGTTCACCGACACCGAGATCGACTTCCTGCGCGACCAGCAGATCGTGGACACGCCGACCCTCGACTGGCTCGCCGACTACCGCTTCGACGGCGACATCTGGGGCTATCCCGAGGGCGAGACCTACTTCGCCTACTCCCCGCTGATGACGGTGGAGTCGTCGTTCGCGGAGGGAGTGGTGCTGGAGACCGTGCTGCTCTCGATCTACAACCACGACTCGGCGATCGCCTCGGCGGCGTCACGGATGACCTGGGCGGCCGGCGGCCGGCCGTGCATCGAGATGGGCTCGCGCCGTACCCACGAGATGGCGGCGGTGGCGTCCGCCCGTGCGGCGTACGTCGCAGGCTTCGACGCCACGTCCAACCTGCAGGCGCGACTGGAGTACGGCGTGCCGAGCCGCGGCACGAGCGCGCACTCGTTCACGCTGCTGCACGACAGCGAGGCCGACGCCTTCCGGGCGCAGGTGCACTCGCTGGGCAAGGGGACGACGCTCCTGGTCGACACCTACGACATCGCCGAGGCGGTGGCGCTGGGGGTGGAGGTCGCCGGCCCCGACCTGGGCGCCGTGCGCATCGACTCCGGCGACCTGGCGCCGCTCGCCGTCCGGGTCCGCAAGCAGCTCGACGACCTCGGCGCGACCAACACCCGCATCATCGTCACCTCCGACCTCGACGAGTTCGCGATCGCCGGGCTGGCGGCCGCTCCCGTCGACGGGTACGGCGTGGGCACGCAGCTGGTCACCGGCAGCGGGGCACCGACCTCCGGCTTCGTCTACAAGCTCGTGGCCCGCGAGGGCTCGGACGGGCAGATGGTCGGCGTGGCGAAGAAGAGCAAGGACAAGATCTCGGTCGGCGGGCGCAAGTACGCGCTGCGCCGCCTCACCCCCGACGGCACGGCAGAGGCCGAGGTCCTCGGGATCGGCAGCCCGGCGGTCAACGACGGCGACGACCGCGACCTGCTCGTCCAGCTGGTCGCCGGTGGTGAGGTCGTCGGGCGCGAGCCGCTGACGGCCGCGCGCGAGCGCCACGTGCGGGCGCGCGCGGAGCTGCCGATGTCGGCCCACCAGCTCTCCAAGGGTGAGCCGGCCATCGAGACCGTCTTCGAGGAGAGTCGGTAGCCTCCCGTCCATGAAGCAGGCGCTGATCGTCGTCGACGTCCAGAACGACTTCTGCGAGGGCGGCTCCCTGCCCGTCACCGGGGGCGCCCGGGTGGCCAGCGAGATCTCCGCGCTGCTGCACCACTGGACGCGCCAGGACCCGGAGGCCCCGTCGTACGACGTGGTGGTGGCCACCAAGGACCACCACATCGACCCGGGCGGCCACTGGTCGAAGGAACCCGACTTCGTCGACACCTGGCCGGTCCACTGCAAGGTCGGCACCGACGGCGAGGCGTTCCACCCCAACCTGGACCCGCAGCCCTTCGACGCGGTCTTCCTCAAGGGCGAGCACGAGGCTGCCTACTCCGGGTTCGAGGGCACCACCACCGACGGCACCACGCTCGTCGACTGGCTGCGCGGCAAGGGCGTCGAGCAGGTCGACATCTGCGGGATCGCCACCGACTACTGCGTCCGGGCGACCGTGCTCGACGCGGTGGGCAACGGGTTCGACGTACGCCTGCTGACCGACCTCTGCGCCGGCGTCGCCCCCGAGTCGAGCGAGAAGGCACTCGCCGAGATGCGCGAGGCGGGCGTCGAGCTCGCCTAGTTCGCCGACCGGGGGTTTGTGTGCACGCCGTAGGCGTCGAGCGGGGGTTTGTTGCTCACCCGGCGTACATCAATCCCCCGCTCGGCGTCTCCAGAGCGTCCGCACGGAAGCCCCGGTCAGCGGCCGCGGAAGACCGGCCGGCGCTTCTCGCCGAAGGCGGCGATGCCCTCGCGGGCGTCCTCGGTGCGGAGCAGCACCGACTGGCCCGACCGCTCGCGCTGGAAGATGTCCTCGAGCTGGGCGAGCGAGGCGGCGTTGACGGTCTTCTTGGTCGCCGCGAGGGCGAGCGGTGCCCCGGTGGCCAGCCGGCGGAGGACCTTCTCCAGCCCGGCGTCGTACTCGTCGTCGGCGAAGACGTGGCTGACCAGCCCGGCGGCGAAGGCCTCGCGGGCGCCGAGGACGTCGGAGAGCAGCGCCAGCCGCATCGCCATCACGCGACCCACCGAGGCCGGCACCAGCGCCGAGGCGCCGCCGTCGGGCATCAGGCCGATCTTGCCGAAGGCCAGGGTCAGCGCGGCCGACTCCTTCGCGACGACGAGGTCGCAGGCCAGGGCGATCGACATGCCCACCCCCGCGGCGACCCCGTTCAGGCCGCACACGACCGGCTTGTCGAGCTCGAGCAGCGAGCGCACCACCAGGTTGGCGCCGTCGACCGAGCTGGCGTCGTAGCGCTCCTGGGCCTCCTCGCCCGCCATGTCGGCTCCCGCGGAGAACGCGGCGCCCTCCCCGGTGAGCAGCACGGCCCGTACGTCGTCGCGGGCGGACGCTCCCCTCAGCTCCTCGATCAGCCGCACCACCATCTCGCCGGTCAGCGCGTTGAACTGGTCGGGCCGGTTGAAGGTCAGCCGCAGGACGTCGTCCGAGAGGTGCACCTCGAGCTCGCTCATGGCCGTGACGCTATCGGCGTTAGGGTCGGACGATGGTCCACACGCTGGTGATCGCCGACGAGGTGGCGCCCGGCCTCTCGACGGCGACGCTGCGCGACCTCGCCCCCGAGCTCGTGCTGGCGGCGGGCGACCTCCCGTGGGAGTACGTCGAGTGGGTCGGCGACGCGGTCTCGGCCCCGGTCGTCTTCGTGCCCGGCAACCACGACCCGGAGACCCGCCGGCCACGCGGCGACGTAGGGCTGCGGTGGGAGGCGGAGGTGCCCGGTCCTCGCGGCGCGGTCGACGTCGACGGACGCACCGCGACAGGTGGCCGGCCTGCGGATCGCCGGGCTCGGCGGCTGCGTGCGCTACCGGTCCGGCCCGCACCAGTACACCCAGCGCCAGTACGCGCGCCGGGCCAGACGGCTGCTCCGGTCCGCGCGTTTCGGCGGACCCGTCGACGTGCTGCTCACCCACGCCCCGCCCTCCGGGCTCGGCGACGCCGAGGACCCGGCCCACCGCGGCATCGAGGCGCTGCACACGGTGCTGGCCAGGCTCGAGCCCACCTGGCTGCTGCACGGGCACATCCACCCGTACGGCGCCGCGCTGCCCGACCGGCAGGTCGGCCGCACCACCCTCCGCAACGTCATCCCCTGGCGGATCATCGACATCGAGCCCCGCGCGGGCGCCGGTGGGACGAAGAGCACGGCCGGCACGGTCATCGCCGACCCCCTGACGGGAGGACAATGGCGCCATGATGCGTGACGTCGGCTCACCGCGACAGGGAGCCGAGAGCGACTTCCTCCGGGTACGCCGGCACCAGACCCTGTCCAAGCTCGCGGCCCGGATGCGCGGCGACACCGACGTGCTCACCGAGACGCTCTCGTTCAGCGACGTCGTCGAGGCCCTGGGGCGTCGTGGCGAGCACGACCGTGGGCCTGCAGCTGATCCCGCTGGACCGGATCGTCGGCTCGGTCGACAAGGTGCGTGACTTCGACCGCCGGTTCCGGCCGACCTCCGACCGGAGCCGCCAGCGCTGGGAGCGGCTGGCCGAGAAGAGCCGGCTGGGCGAGTACCTGCCGCCGATCGACGTCTACCAGCTGGGCAACCTGTACTTCGTCCGCGACGGCCACCACCGCGTCTCCGTCGCGCGGGCCCAGGGCGCGACCGACATCGACGCCCACGTCGTCCAGATCGACACCGTGATCGACACCGAGGGCATCGGCGGTCCCCGCGACCTCGAGGGGAAGAACTGGGGCCTGCGGTTCCTCCAGCGCGTCCCCCTCACCGGCGAGCGCCGCGCGGAGATCAACTGCACCGACCCGACCGACTACCCCCGCCTCGCCGAGATGGTCGAGGCGTGGGCGTGCCGCCTGATGCAGCGCGAGCGTGACTGGTTCGACCGGGAGACGATGGCGCGGCGCTGGTTCGACGAGGAGTACACGCCCGTGGTCGCGCTGATCGACGACGCCGGCGTCCGCGGCGAGCACGAGACCGGCGCCGACGCCTACATCCGGGTGGCGAAGGAGCGCTACCGGCTGATCCGCGAGCACGACTGGAACCGCGACGTCATGGAGAAGATCGCAGCCACGCAGTCACGTCGGTCGGCAAGCCGCCGTTGAGCTCCTCGGAGGACACCAGGACCTCCCACCCCGCCGGGAGCGGGACCGCCTCCCCGCCGACGTTGGCGAGCACGCGCACGGCACCGCCCTCGTGCGAGGTCACCTCGAAGGCCACCACGTGCTCCGGCAGCCCCTCGACCCAGGTCAGCTCGCCGAGCCCGAGGTCGTGCGCCCGGCGCAGCCGCAGCAGCTCGCGGTAGAGCTCGAGCGTGGATCCCTTCACCCCGCTCTGCCGGTCGACCGCCAGCTCGCCGTACACCTCGGGCTGCGGGAGCCAGGTCTTCGCGCCCGGTCCGAAGCCGTACGACGGCGCGTCGCCCTCCCACGGGAACGGCACCCGGCAGCCGTCGCGGCCGCGGTGGGTGTGGCCCGACCGCTCCCAGGTGGGGTCCTGGCGCACGTCGTCGGGCAGCTCGGTGGCCTCGGGCAGGCCGAGCTCCTCGCCCTGGTAGAGGTACGCCGAGCCCGGCAGCGCGAGCATCATCGTCGTCGCCGCGCGCGCCCGCCGCAGGCCGACCACCGCGTCGGGCTGGGGGTCGCCCACGCCGATGCCGGGCAGGCCGACCTTGCCGCGCACGGGCGGGTAGCCCAGCCGGGAGGCGTGCCGCACGACGTCGTGGTTCGAGAGCACCCACGTCTGGGCGGCGTCGTACGGCGCGACCACGGCCAGCGACCGGGTGATGCTCTCGCGCTGGTCCCTCGCGATCCAGGGCGTCAGCAGGAAGCCGAAGTTGAAGCACTGCTGGAGCTCGTCGGGGCGGACGTACTCCGCTGCCGCCACGGGATCGACCCAGGCCTCGGCGCAGAAGATCCGGTCGGCGTCCTCGCCCGCGACGGCGTAGGAGTCGCCGACCCGGCGCCACCGCCGGTAGACCTCGTGCACGCCCGGCTGGTTCCACATCGGCATCGGCCTGGTGAGCTCGTCCTCGCCGTCGCGCAGCGGTGCCACGTCGGGCAGGCCCTCCTGCTTGACCAGCCCGTTGGCGACGTCGATGCGGAAGCCGTCGACACCGCGGTCGAACCAGAAGCGCAGGGTGCGCTCCATGTCGTCGCCGACCTCGGGGTTGGTCCAGTCGAAGTCGGGCTGGCTGACGTCGAACATGTGCAGGTAGAACTGCCCGTCGTCGGTGCGCTCCCACGCCGGCCCACCGAAGACGCTCTGCCAGTTGTTGGGGGCCTCGGCGCCGTCGTCGCCCACGCCGTCGCGGAACAGGTAGCGCGCCCGCGCCGCACTCCCCTTCCCGGAGGCGAGCGCCTCCTGGAACCAGGCGTGCTCGCTCGAGGAGTGGTTCGGGACGATGTCGACGATGATCCGCAGGCCCAGCTCGTGGGCGCGGGCGACCAGCGCGTCGGCGTCGGCGAGCGTGCCGAACCGCGGGTCGACGTCGCGGTAGTCCGACACGTCGTACCCCGCGTCGTGCTGCGGCGAGGGGTAGAACGGCGAGAGCCAGACCGCGTCGACGCCGAGGTCGGCCAGGTGCGACAGCCGTGCCGTGATGCCCGGGAGGTCGCCGAGCCCGTCGCCGTCGGCGTCGGCCCACGAGCGTGGGTAGATCTGGTAGATCACGGCGTGCCGCCACCACTCGCTGGCCCCGGAAATCGGCACTGGTCGTCGTCGCTCATGAACCCCACTTCTCGGCGAGCTTGGTGATCACCGTCAGGTTACGGGTGGTGGCGACGCCGAGCTGCTTCTCCACCTCGGCGTTGCCGGTCTTCGCCTCGTGGAAGGGCTTGCTGGTCAGCATCAGGTGCACCGCCCGCTCCCCCACCCGGATCTCCTCGCCGTCGTCGGAGCGGGCCTCGAGCGCCTCGCTGCCCGGCCTTGGTCGGCTTCTCGGCCAGCAGGCTGAGGTAGTGGCCCTTGAGCGTGCGCCCGTCGGCCAGTCGCACCGCCTCGGCGTGCGGTCTCGGTGAGCTCGGCCGGGGTGAGCAGCACGACCGGCACCTCGAAGCCGCGGTCCTCGCGCATCGCCTTCTCCAGCGCCGCGATCACCTTGGCCCGCGACCGCAGGCTCGTGCGGAACAGCACGTTGCCGGTCTGGATGTGGGTCTCCACCTCCTCGAACCCGGCGTCGGTCAGCGCCTCGCGCAGCTCGGCCATGGGGTACTTCCGCTTGCCCACGTTGACGGCCCGCAGGAAGGCCACGAACGTCGCCATCAGCTGTTGGAGAACACGGCGTCGCCGCCGTCGGTCTGTCGGTCCGAACGGCCCGCCCAGGTCCAGGCGTACGCCGGGTCCTCGACCGCCAGCCCGGCCTCGCCGAGCTCGAGCGGCCGGAAGGTGTCGACCATGACCGCGAGCTCGTCGAAGTACTCCACCCCGATCGAGGCCTCGATCGCGCTCGGCTGCGGACCGTGCGCGTAGCCACCGGGGTGCAGCGAGATCGAGCCGATGCCGATGCCCGAGCCCTTGCGCGCCTCGTAGTCGCCGCCGACGTAGAACATCACCTCGTCGGAGTCGACGTTGGAGTGGTAGTAGGGCACCGGGATCGACTGCTCGTGGTAGTCGACCTTGCGCGGGCAGAAGTTGCAGACCACGAAGTTGTAGCCCTCGAAGACCTGGTGCACCGGCGGCGGCTGGTGCACCTTGCCGGTGATCGGCATGAAGTCCTCGACGTTGAACGTGTAGGGGTAGAGGCACCCGTCCCAGCCGACGACGTCGAGCGGGTGGGTGGCGTAGGTCAGCCGGGTGCCGACGAGGCCGGACGGCCCGTTGCCGCGGTGCTTGACGAGCACCTCGACGTCGGTGCCCGTCCGCGACGAACGGCTCGGCCGGGCCGTGCAGGTCGCGCTCGCAGTACGGCGCGTGCTCGAGGAACTGGCCGAAGCGGGAGAGGTAGCGCTTCGGCGGCGCGATGTGGCTGTTGGCCTCGATCGCGTAGAGCCGGCTCTCCTCGCGCGGGCAGCCAGCGGTGCGTCGTCGCGCGCGGGACCAGCACGTAGTCGCCGGTCCGGTAGGACAGCACCCCGAACGACGGTCTCGACGGTGCCGCTGCCCTGCTCGACGTACACGCACTCGTCGCCGACGGCGTTGCGGTAGTACGGCGAGGCCTCGCCGGTGACGACGTAGCTGATCCGCACGTCGCCGTTGCCGAGCACCAGCCGCCGCCCGGTGACCGGGTCGACCACCTGGTCGGGCCGAGCCAGGTCGTGCAGCTTGAGGTGTCGCGGCTTCAGCGGGTGGTTGGGCGTCGTGGCGAGGTCGGGCAGCTCCCAGACCTGGCTGTCGACGATCGCCGACGGCACGCCGCGCGTGGTAGAGCAGCGAGGAGTCGGAGGAGAAGCCCTCCTCGCCCATCAGCTCCTCGTAGCGGAGCTGCCCCGCGTCGTCGCGGAAGGCGGTGTGCCGGGTGCGCGGGACGTCTCCCACGGAGCGGTAGTAAGCCACGCTGCCAACCTAACGCCGGTTGACTAACGTGGCAACCGTGCCAGTCCCGACGCTTCCTGAAGGCCTTCGTCGACGACGCCGCGATCTTCCCGCCGGGCAACGCGCCGCTCGAGCAGGCCGTCACCGACCACGTCGACCACCGCGGCCGAGGAGTACGCCGACCTGGTCGGCGGCTTCGTCGTCAGCGACACCAAGATCGCCGACCTCGCCGCCCTCGTCGGTCGAGCGACGCGAGCACCGCTCGACCTGAACCTCGTCGTCACCGGCGGCGCGGGCGCGATCGAGCCGGCCGTCACCTGGGTCTCCCGCGCCGAGGGACTGTCGCTGCGCGCCGTCGAGTTCGCGCTGCGCGACGAGGAGGACCTCGCCCACAACGCCCGCCGGCTGGTCTCGGTCGATCGACTCGCTGCGCCGAGGAGCTCGACGACGTCGTCGTGTACGCCGAGCCGCCGTGCCCGACGGCGCCGCCCACGGCCGGCTGGCTGGCGGCGCTCGACGAGCTGGCCGCGCGCGAGCTGCACCTGAAGTTCCGCACCGGCGGGTGTCGGCCGACCTGTTCCCCTCGACCGGCTGGCCGCGCCTCGAGGCCGCGCTCGACCGCGAGCTGCCGTTCAAGTGCACCGCCGGCCTGCACAACGCCGTACGCCACCGCGACGAGGAGACCGGCTTCGAGCACCACGGCTTCCTCAACGTCCTGCTCGCCACCCGCGCCTCGCCTCGACGGCGGCCCCCGCGACCGACGTCGCCGAGGTGCTCGAGCAGCAGGACGGCACCGCGCTGGCCAAGCGGCTGCTCGACGACCCCGACCTGGCCGCGCGCACCCGGCGCTGGTTCGAGTCGTTCGGCGTCGTGCAGCGTGCTCGAGGCGCACGAGGACCTCGTCGAGCTGGGCCTGCTGACTGTGAGCGGCCGGACGGGTTCGGGCTCGACCACCTGCCCTACGGCGTCTACTCGCGTCCCGGGCACGCGCCGCGGGTCGGCGTACGACTGGGCGACGTCGGTGGTCGACGCGCACCGGTCGACCGGGCTCGACGAGATGCTCACCGGCGACCTCAACGCCTTCATGGCGCTGGGCCCGGACGCGTGGCGCGAGGCGCGCGCGGCGCTCACTCGAGTCCGCGGCGCGACGCCGAGCCGATCCCGCTGGACGAGGTGACGCTGCACCTGCCGTTCGAGGTCGCCGACTACGTCGACTTCTACTGCTCGCTGCAGCACGCCACCAACGTCGGCCGGATCTTCCGCCCCGACAGCGAAGCGCTGACGCCGAACTGGCGGCACCTGCCCATCGGCTACCACGGCCGCGCGGGCACCGTCGTCGTCTCCGGCACCGACGTGGTGCGCCCGTCCGGGCAGCGCAGGGCCGCGGCGGCGCTCCCGACCTACGGCCCGAGCCGCCGGCTCGACATCGAGGCCGAGCTCGGCTTCGTCGTCGGCGTCCCCACGCGCAGGGCGCCCGGGTGCCGACCGACGCGTTCGCCGACCACGTCTTCGGGGTCACCCCGCTCAACGACTGGTCGGCGCGCGACATCCAGGCCTGGGAGTACGTCCCGCTCGGCCCGTTCCTCGGCAAGTCGTTCGCGACCTCGATCAGCCCGTGGGTCACGCCGCTCGCCGCCCTCGAGGCCGCCCGGGTGCCGCTGCCCGGCCAGGACCCGCCGCCGCTGCCCTACCTGGCGGTCGAGGACCCGGCGGGCTACGACATCGCCTTCGAGGTGGTGCTCAACGGCGAGGTCGTCAGCCGGCCGCCGTACGCCGCGATGTACTGGTCGCCCGCCCAGATGCTCGCCCACATGACCGTCAACGGCGCCTCGCTGCGCACCGGCGACCTGTTCGCCAGCGGCACGATCAGCGGCGACGAGCGCGACCAGCGCGGCTCGTTCCTCGAGCTGAGCTGGGGCGGCAGCGAGCCCTTCGCCGCGGCCGCACGTTCCTCGAGGACGGCGACGAGGTCACCCTGCGCGCCACCGCCCCCGGCACCTCCGGCGGCCGGATCACCCTCGGCGAGGTGACGGGCGGGTGCTGCCTGCGGTCGGGGTGACGGTTTCCCAGTTTGAGAACGGATACTTCTCCCGTGCACAGGAAGCTCACTCAGCACTCGCTCTTCGGCGAACAGCGTTCGGCGCGTGAGGAAACCGGTCTTACCAAACTGGCACCGCCCTCACCCCAGCAGCAGCGACGCCCGCCAGACCTTCTCCTGGCTCTTCGGGAGCAGGTTGTTCTCGCGCAGGAAGGCCAGGGGCTTCTCGCCCATCCACTGCATCGTGGCGCGGTAGTGCGGGTTGCCCAGCGCCGTACGACGGCCCTCGCGCGGGTCGATGCCGACGGAGAGGTACACCTGCGGGTTCACCAGCGAGCGGCCACCATCATGCAGGTCTGGGCGGTGATCGTCTGCTGCAGCACCAGCTGCGGCCGGGAGAGGCCCTCGCATCTGCCGCTGGACCTCCTCGCGGGCGAAGGTCATGTGGCGGGCCTCCTCGAGCACGTGGATGCGCGCCACCATCCGGGTGATCGGCTGCACCCGCTCGTCCTTCATCAGGTCGCGCTGCCAGGTGTCCAGCAGCTCCTCGGCCACCAGGATCGAGGCGTAGGCGCTCGGCCCGCGCACGACGTGGTTGAACAGCCGGCCGAGGCGGTGGATCTTGTGCGGCGGCCCGTAGGCGGGCACCCCGAAGTGGCGCGATCGACTTGCCGAACATCGTGGAGTGCCGGCACTCGTCGGCCACCTCGGTCAGCGCGTAGTGCATGTGCGCCCCGGTCGGGTCGTCGTCGTAGAGGTCGCGCAGCATCATCTGCATCAGCAGCAGCTCGAACCACAGGCCGACGCTGGCGATGGAGGCGACCTCGTGCTGCGACAGCGTGATCCGCTGCTCCTCCGTGAGCCCGTCCCACAGGGGCGTGCCGTAGAGCGACATCCGCTCCGGCTGCATCCCCCACAGCGACGGATCGACCGGCGCCTCCCAGTCGATGTCGACCTCGGGGTCGTAGGAGTGCCGGGCCGAGGACCTGCAGCAACCGCTCGGCAGCGGGTCGCTGGACGTGCAGCGTGGCGTCACGTCGCCTCCTGAATCGAAGTAACTGTTACTTTCGAGTAACGGCTATCCGCTACTGTGAGGCACATGAGGCGAATCGTCAAGGACCGACGGCCGCGCCACGCGCTGGGACGAGCACCGCGCCGACCGGCGCGCCGAGCTGGTCGACGCCGCCGTCGCCGCGATCGACGAGCACGGGCCGGCCGCGAGCATCGCCCAGATCGCGGAGTCGGCGGGGGTGAGCAAGCCGGTCCTCTACCGCTACTTCGAGGACAAGGACGACCTCTACCGCGCCGTCGGCTGGTGGGGCGCCAACCAGGTCATCGACGGCCTGGTCCCCGTGCTGCTCAGCGACAAGCCGCTGCGCCAGCGGGTCGAGCGCGGCTGCACGGCGTACCTCACCCTGATCTCGCGGCACCCCCACGTGTTCTTCCTGCTCGTCGACCACCCGAGCAGCGAGGACCCGCTGGCCGACGGCAAGGAGCTGGTCGCGGCCACCCTGGCCCGCACCCTCGGCGACGGGCTCTGCGAGCTCGGCTCGACTCCGGCGGCGCCGAGCCGTGGGCCTACGGCCTGGTCGGTCTCGGCCTCTCGACCGGCGAGTGGTGGCTGCGACGCCAGACGATGAGCCGGGCTGCCGTCTCGCGCCACCTCAGCCAGTTCGTCTGGCACGCCTTCGAGGGCATCGCCCGCGAGCACGGCGTGCGCGTCGATCGCGAGGGCCGGCTGCGACTGGTGGCGGGAGCGACACGCGCACGACGCACGACCCCGGGAGTCCTACGACGGCCCGGCCACGATCGCCGGCACGCCGGTCGAGGTCCGCCTGCGCGGCCACTTCGAGCCCATCGACGGCCGGTTCCACTGGTGGGGCAGGGTCGCCTCCAACGAGGCCCTCGACGCCAGCACACGTCAGGCGCCCGCTCACCCTGGTCACGCCGCACGGCGAGGCCGCCGGACGACTCACCGACCTCGACCCCTGGGGCCGCTTCCGGGTCAGCGGCACCGGCCGCCCGCCCTTCTGAGGTGGTGACACGAACCACACCTCGTCGACCTGACATGCATAGGCTCCCTATGTAAACTGGTGGACGTGAGCAACCAAGTCAGTGCCAGTCACTGAGCAACGACCTGGTCGTGCTCAGCGCGCGGCTCGTGCGGGAGGTACGACGTCACAACGCCGAGCTCCCCGCGGCGACGACGCGCCTGCTGAGCCTGCTCGACGAGCTCGGCCCCAGCACGGTCAGCGACCTGGCCGCGCAGGACCGCTGCAGCCAGCCGACCATGACCGGGATCGTCAACGGCCTGGTCACCCAAGGGCTGGGTACGACGCGAAACCGCACCCTGACGACGCCAGGGCAAACCTCGTCTCGATGACCCCCCACGGCCGGTCGCGAGCGCCTCGGCGCCGTACGCCGCCGCAACGCTGCTCTCGTGGCCGACCGCATCGCGGCCTCCGGCCGCTCCACCGAGGACCTGGCCACGGCGGTGGCCGGTCCTCTCCGACCTCCTCCGAAGGACATGATGCTCAGGCAACCCCGTGCCGTCTGGGCCGTCGCCTTCGCCTGCGTCATCGCATTCATGGGCATCGGCCTCGTGGACCCGATCCTGAAGTCGATCGCCCTCGCAGCTCGATGCCACGCCGAGCCAGGTCTCGCTGATGTTCACCAGCTACATGGCGATCATGGGCGTGGCGATGCTGGTCACCGGCGTGGTCTTCAACCGCATCGGCCCCAAGCGCACGTTGATCTCCGGCCTCGTGCTCATCATCGTGTTCGCCGGCCCTGGCAGGGTCGTCGAACTCGGTCGGCGCCATCGTCGGCTTCCGCGCCGGCTGGGGCCTGGGCAACGCCCTGTTCGTCGCCACCGCCCTGGCCACCATCGTGATGTCCGCGCGTGGGTCGACGGGACAGGCGATCATCCTGTTCGAGGCGGCGCTCGGCATCGGGATCGCGTCGGGACCGCTGATCGGTGGTGTCCTGGGCGAGCACTCGTGGCGCGCGCCGTTCTTCGGCGTC
>CAWCFR010000001.1:0-147807 GCA_963794725.1 uncultured Actinomycetota bacterium | reverse complement strand
AAGGTCCGGGGCCGGTGCGGTGGTGCTCAGATCAGGCGGTCACTTGGTGATCTTGGTGACCCGACCGGCGCCGACGGTGCGGCCACCCTCGCGGATCGCGAAGCGGAGGCCGTCCTCCATGGCGATCGGCTGGATCAGCTCGACCGACATGTCGGTGTTGTCGCCCGGCATCACCATCTCGCGACCCTCGGGGAGGGTCACCACGCCGGTCACGTCCGTGGTCCGGAAGTAGAACTGCGGGCGGTAGTTGTTGAAGAACGGCGTGTGACGGCCGCCCTCCTCCTTCGAGAGGATGTAGACCGACGCGTCGAAGTTGGTGTGCGGGGTGGTGGTGCCCGGCTTGATGACGACCATGCCGCGCTCGACGTCCTCGCGCTTGGTGCCGCGGAGCAGCAGCCCGACGTTCTCGCCGGCCTCGCCGGGTCGAGCAGCTTGCGGAACATCTCGATGCCGGTGACCGTGAGGTCTGCTTGACGTCGCGGATGCCGATGATGTCGACGGTCTCGTTGACCTTGACCATGCCGCGCTCGATACGACCGGTGATGACGGTTCCACGACCGGTGATCGTGAAGACGTCCTCGACGGGCATCAGGAAGGGCTTCTCGGTCTCACGCACCGGCTGCGGGATGGACTCGTCCACCGCGTCCATCAGCTCGATGATCGACTCGCCCCACTTCGCGTCGCCCTGCAGCGCCGGGAAGGCAGCGACCTTGACGACGGGGATGTCGTCACCGGGGAACTCGTACTCGGAGAGGAGCTCGCGCACCTCCATCTCGACGAGCTCGATGAGCTCCTCGTCGTCGACCATGTCGCACTTGTTCAGCGCGACGACCAGGGCCGGCACGCCGACCTGGCGGGCGAGCAGCACGTGCTCACGGGTCTGCGGCATCGGGCCGTCGGTGGCGGCCACGACCAGGATCGCGCCGTCCATCTGGGCGGCACCGGTGATCATGTTCTTGATGTAGTCCGCGTGACCGGGGCAGTCGACGTGCGCGTAGTGGCGCGCCTCGGTCTGGTACTCGACGTGCGCGATCGAGATGGTGATACCGCGCTGACGCTCTTCAGGTGCCTTGTCGATCTCGTCGAACGCCGAGGCGGCGTTCAGGTTGGGGTACTTGTCGTGCAGCACCTTGGTGATCGCTGCGGTCAACGTCGTCTTGCCGTGGTCGATGTGACCGATCGTTCCGATGTTGACGTGCGGCTTGGTCCGCTCGAACTTCGCCTTAGCCACTGTGGCTCCTCCTGTTGTTGTGCTTGAAACTTGGTGGGGACTCGTAGTGCCGCTGGTGTGCTGCCGGGGTCCGGACGCTACTCGCCGCGAACCTTCTTGATGATCTCGTCGGCGACGCTCTGGGGAACCTCGGCGTACGAGTCGAACTCCATCGAGTACGACGCCTGACCGGAGGTCTTCGACCGCAGGTCACCAACGTACCCGAACATCTCGGACAGCGGCACGAGGGCGTCGACGACCCGGTCGCCGGAGCGCTCCGACATCGACTGCACCTGGCCGCGGCGCGAGTTGATGTCGCCGATGACGTCACCCAGGTAGGTCTCCGGGGTGACCACCTCGACGGCGAACATCGGCTCCAGCAGGACGGGCTTGGCCATCCGGGCGGCCTCCTTGAAGGCCTGGTTGCCGGCGATCTTGAAGGCCAGCTCCGAGGAGTCGACGTCGTGGTAGGCGCCGTCCTCGAGGGTGAACTTGACGTCCACCATCGGGTAGCCGGCGAGCACGCCGAACTCCATGGCGTCCTGGCCGCCCTGGTCGACCGAGGGGATGTACTCCCTCGGCACGCGACCGCCGGTCACGTTGTTGACGAACTCGTAGCCCGCGCCGTGACCCGTCTCGGGGTCGATGTTGGGCTCCAGGCTGACCGAGACCTTCGCGAACTGGCCGGACCCACCGGTCTGCTTCTTGTGGGTGTAGCCGTGCTTCTCGACCTTGCGGCGGATGGTCTCGCGGTAGGCGACCTGCGGCTTGCCGACGGTGGCCTCGACGCGGAACTCGCGCTTCATCCGGTCGACCAGGATCTCCAGGTGGAGCTCGCCCATGCCGGCGATGATCGTCTGACCGGTCTCCTCGTCCGCCTTGACGGTGAACGTGGGGTCCTCGTCGGACAGCCGCTGGATCGCGGTGCCGAGCTTCTCCTGGTCACCCTTGGTCTTGGGCTCGATGGCGACCTCGATCACCGGTGCCGGGAAGGTCATCGACTCGAGGATCACCGGGTTGGCCTGGTCGCACAGGGTGTGACCGGTCTTGGTGTCCTTCAGGCCCATCACGGCCACGATCTGGCCGGCGCCGACCGACGCGATCTCCTCACGCTTGTTGGCGTGCATCTGGTAGACCTTGCCGATCCGCTCCTTGCGGCCCGTCACGGAGTTCAGCACGCTGGCGCCGGCCTCGAGCTTCCCCGAGTAGACGCGCACGTAGATCAGCTTGCCGAGGTGCGGGTCGGTGGCGATCTTGTAGGCCAGGCCGGAGAACGGCTCGCTGTCGTTGGGCTGACGGACGATGATCTCGTCCTCGTCGTTGACCGCGTGGCCCTGGATGCCCTCGACGTCCAGCGGGGACGGCAGGTACTTCACGACCGCGTCGAGCAGGGGCTGGACGCCCTTGTTCTTGAAGGCGGTGCCGCACAGGACCGGGTTCAGCTTGTCGGCGAGGGTGGCGCGACGGATGGCCGCGTCGAGCTCGGCGACGGTGAACTCGCCCTCCTCGAGGAACTTCTCCATGATCTCGTCGTCGGCGTCGGCCAGCGTCTCGAGCAGCTTCTCGCGGTACTCCTCGGCCTGGGCCTGCAGCTCGGCCGGGATCTCCTCGATCTCGTAGTCCTCGCCCATGGTGGTCTCGCCGCGCCAGGTGAGCGCGCGCATGCCGACCAGGTCGACGACGCCGATGAAGTCGGCCTCGTTGCCGATGGGCAGCTGGAGCACCAGCGGGGTGGAGTTCAGGCGCTCGACCATCATGTCGACGCAGCGGAAGAAGTCGGCGCCGGTGCGGTCGAGCTTGTTGACGAAGCACATCCGCGGGACGGAGTACTTGTTGGCCTGGCGCCAGACGGTCATCGTCTGCGGCTCGACACCGGCGACACCGTCGAAGACCGCGACGGCACCGTCGAGGACGCGCAGCGAGCGCTCCACCTCGGCGGTGAAGTCGACGTGCCCGGGGGTGTCGATGATGTTGATCTGGTGGTCCTTCCACCAGCAGGTCGTCGCGGCAGACGTGATCGTGATGCCGCGCTCCTGCTCCTGCTCCATCCAGTCCATCGTGGCCGCACCCTCGTGGACCTCACCGATCTTGTAGGTGATGCCGGTGTAGAAGAGGATGCGCTCGGTGGTGGTGGTCTTGCCTGCATCGATGTGAGCCATGATGCCGATGTTGCGGACCTTGTTGAGGTCCGTGGTGATGTCGACAGCCACTGTCGGTTCGTTTCCTTACGTCGGAAAAAGTGGGCCGGTGGGCCGCCGCCGCACGGGATCGCCGTACGGCGACAGGGTCACCAGCGGTAGTGGGCGAAGGCCTTGTTGGACTCGGCCATCTTGTGGGTGTCCTCGCGCTTCTTCACCGCGGCACCGAGGCCGTTGGAGGCGTCGAGGATCTCGTTCATCAGCCGCTCGGACATGGTCTTCTCGCGGCGGTCCTGGGCGTAGCCCACCAGCCAGCGCAGCGCCAGCGTGGTCGAGCGGTTGGCCTTGACCTCGATCGGCACCTGGTAGGTGGCGCCACCGACGCGGCGGGACTTGACCTCGATCGACGGCTTGACGTTGTCGAGCGCGCGCTTGAGCGTGACCACGGGGTCGGTGCCGGTCTTCTCGCGAGTGCCCTCCAGGGCGCTGTAGACGATCCGCTGGGCGACCTGCTTCTTGCCGTCCATGAGCACCTTGGAGACCAGCTGGGAGACGAGCTGGGACCCGTAGACGGGATCCATGTCGATCGGCCGCTTGGGGGCCGGACCCTTGCGGGGCATTAGCTCTTCTCCTTCTTCGCGCCGTAACGGCTGCGGGCCTGCTTGCGGTTCTTGACACCCTGGGTGTCGAGCGAGCCGCGGATGATCTTGTAGCGGACGCCGGGAAGGTCCTTCACCCGGCCGCCGCGCACGAGCACGATCGAGTGCTCCTGCAGGTTGTGGCCCACGCCCGGGATGTAGGCCGTGACCTCGATGCCGCTGGACAGGCGCACGCGGGCGACCTTGCGCAGGGCAGAGTTCGGCTTCTTCGGGGTGGTGGTGTAGACGCGGGTGCAGACACCGCGTCGCTGGGGCGAACCCTTCAGGGCAGGCGTCTTGTTCTTCGACACCTTGTCCTGGCGGCCCTTGCGGACCAGCTGGTTGATCGTGGGCACCTGGTGGTTCCCTTTCCTGTCTGCTCTCAGTACCCGACGCTTTGCCGGGCACGACGGTCTTGCGCTGTTGCGATGGTGCGGGTGGCGGCGCCTGAGAGAAGAGGGCACGCCAACAGGCCTGGTTCACCCAGACACAAGGGTCAAGCCTACCGGGAGGCCCGCCCGCGGTCCAAATGCGCCTGCGGATGCAGGAGCTGCGCCAGGTGAAGCACCCTCCGGCCGGCCAACCCGCGTCCGGCGAGGTCGTCGAGCTGGGTCCGGCAGGAGAAGCCGTCAGCAAGAACAACGGCCTCCGGCCCGGCATTCCGTACGGCGGGCAGCAGGTCGTGCTCGGCGATGGCCACCGAGACCTCGTAGTGCCCCAGCTCCACCCCGAAGTTGCCTGCCAGGCCGCAGCAGCCGCCCACGCGGGTGACCCGGGCGCCGGTGCTGGCGAGCAGCGCGGCATCGGTCTCCCAGCCCAGGACGGCGTGGTGGTGGCAGTGCGGCTGGGCCACGACCTCGAGGCCGGAGAGGTCGGGCGGGCTCCAGGAGCCGTCCTCGACCCGTGCGGCGAGGAACTCCGCCAGCGACCGCACACCCGCACTCACCTCGGTCACCCGCGGGTCGTCGACGAGCTGCGCGGCGTCCTCGCGCAACGCGGCGAGGCAGCTGGGCTCCAGCCCGATCACCGGCTTGCCGCTCGCGACGTAGGAGTGCAGCGTCCCCACGGTCCGGCCCACGATCCGCCGGGCGGCCGAGAGCTGACCGGTCGTGATCCAGGTCAGTCCGCAACAGGCCGACTCGGGGATCACCGCGGCGCGCAGCCCCATGGTCTCGAGCAGGGCGATCGCCGCGCGCCCGGTGTCGGCAGCGAAGCGGTCGGTGAAGGAGTCGGCCCAGATCCACACGTCCACGTTGGCGGCCAGGGGGGCGTGGGCACCGCGCAGCGGAGCCTCGGAGAAGCGCGGCAGGCTCCGGCGCTGGTCGACTCCGGCCGCCGCCTTCGCCATCCGGGCGAGCGCAGGCACCTTCAGGGCGACGTTGGCCAGTCGCGGCGGTGTCATCCGGGCCCAGCGGGGCAGCTGGCCCAACGCGTAGTGGGAGCGCGGTCGCAGCTTGCCGGCGTACCGCTGGGAGAGGGCCTCGGACTTGTAGGTGGCCATGTCGATGCCGGTCGGGCAGTCGCGGGCGCAGCCCTTGCAGGACAGGCACAGGTCGAGCGACTCGGCGACGGCCGGGTCGTCGAAGGCCAGCTCCCCGGTGACGACGTCCTGCAGCACGTGGGCCCGTCCGCGCGTGGAGTCCTTCTCCTCACGGGTGGCGAGGTACGACGGGCACATCACCCCGCCCGCAGAGGTGTTGTCGGCGACGCACTTGCCGACGCCCGTGCAACGGTGCACGGCGGTCGAGAACGAGCCGTGGTCGTGGGTGAGTCGCAGGGCGGTCCGGGTGCTCCGCTGCGGCACGGCCAGACGCAGGTCGGCGTCGAACGGGGCGGGGTCGACGAGCACGCCGGGGTTGAGCAGGTTCTGGGGGTCGAGGATCCGCTTGGCCTGCTCCATCAGGGCGATCGCCTGCGGGGTGTACATCCGCGGCAGCAGCTCCGAGCGCGCTCGGCCGTCGCCGTGCTCGCCGGACATCGAGCCGCCGTAGGACGCCACGAGGTCGGCGGCGGACTCCACGAAGTGGCGGTACGTCGACCGGCCGCCCCGGTCGTCGAGCTCGAAGTCGATGCGCACGTGCACGCAGCCGTCGCCGAAGTGGCCGTAGGGCACCCCGTCGAGCCGGTGCTCGCGCAGCAGCACGTCGAAGTCGCGGAGGTAGTCGCCCAGCCTCTCCGGCGGGACCGCGGCGTCCTCCCATCCTGCCTGTGCCTGGCGCGTCAGCGAGCGGGCTGCCAGACCGGCTCCGTCCTCACGGATCCGCCACAACGCCAGCTGCTCCGCGACGTCGGTGACCACCCGGTGGTCCACTCCCGCGTCGCGCGCCACGGCCGCTGCCCTGGCCTCGGCCTCCTCGGGCGTCGCGCCGGTGACCTCGGCGAAGAGCCAGCCGCCGCCGGCGGGGAGCTCGGGATGACGCGTCAGCGTGGCCACGATGCGCTCGCCGAGACCCTCGCACGCCACCAGCCCGTGCGTGAGCAGGTCCGGCACCGCGTCGGCAGCCTGGGCCATGTCGGCGTACCCCAGGACCGCGAGCGCGCGGGCCGGCGCGTCCTCGACCAGGCGCACGGTCGCCTCGAGCACCACGGCGAGAGTCCCCTCGGTGCCGACCAGGAACCGGTCGAACCTTCGCCCGTGCTCGGGGAGCAGGTGCTCGAAGGAGTAGCCCGAGACCTGCCGCCCGAAGCGGCCGAACTCGGTGCGGACCGTGCCGAGGTGCTCGTCGACCAGGGCGTTGAGGGAGTCGGGACCACCGTCGTTCGTCGACAGCACCGTGCCGTCGGCGAGGAGGACCGTCAGCGCCTCGACGTTGTCGACGGTGCGGCCGTAGGCGAGCGCTCGCGAGCCGCAGGCGTTGTTGCCGATCATCCCGCCGACGGTGCAGCGCGTGTGCGTGGAGGGATCGGGGCCGAAGCGGAGCCCCGCAGCGATCGCCTGCTTCTGCAGCACCGCGTGCACGGTGCCGGGTTGCACGCGAGCGGTGCGGGCGTCGGTGTCGAGGGACAGCACCCGGTTGAGGTGCCGCGTCGTGTCGACGACCATGCCCCGCCCGACGGCGTTGCCTGCGATCGAGGTGCCGGCCCCGCGCATCGTCAACGGCGTGCCGGTCTCCCGGGCGACCGCCATCGTGGCGACCAGCTCGTCGGTGTCCCGCGGCCGCACCACCACCCGGGGCGGTACCCGGTAGAGCGAGGCGTCGCTGGCGTAGAGCGACCGCGCCAGCGCGGAGTCGTCGACGTCGTGGATCCCAGCCCGGTGCAGCGCCTCGACGAGGTCAGTGGTCACCACAGCTCGAGGGAGCGGGTGAGGATGCCGGCCACGTCGTCCTCGGTCACCTCGCGGGGGGCCGTGGCGAGCAGTCGCTGCTGCTTCATGGTGCCCTCGACGAGGTCGTCGACGTCACCCTCCTCGTAGCCCACGGCGCCGAGTCCGTTGGGGATCGCGATGTCGCGCATCAGGTCGCTGAGCACGGCGGGCAGGGCGTCCGGTCCCTCGTAGGAGTGGTCGGGCGCGAGCAGCTCGGCCGCGCGCAGGTGGCGCTCCGGAGCGGCCTCGAAGGTCCAGCGGAAGGCCTCCGGCGCGGTCAACGAGACCGCCATGCCGTGCGGCACGATCGGTTCGTCGCCGGGATAGCCCTCCGGCCGGAACTCCCTGACCCTGCCGGCGATCGGGTAGGCGTTGGCGTGCGGGATGTGCACGCCGGCGTTGCCGAAACCGAGTCCGGCGAAGGTCGCCGCCATCGCCATCTCGTGCCGCGCCTCGCGGTCGTCGCCGTGGTGCACCGCTCGCCGGAAGGCCCCCGCCAGCAGCGACATCGCCTTCTCCGACCACATGTCCGAGATCGGGTTGGAGCCGCAGTACGGCACTCGCTGCTCCGGCTCCTTCTTCTCGTACGAGCCGTAGGGGCGCGCGGTGTAGCTCTCCAGCGCGTGGCACAGGATGTCCATCCCCGCCGCGGAGGTGACGCCGGCGGGTTGGGTGAGCGTGAGCGCAGGGTCCACGACTGCGAGCGTCGGACGCAGTCGCGGATGGCTGATGCCGGTCTTCACGTGCTGGGCGAGGACGTCGAGGACGCAGATGGTCGTCGACTCGGCGCCGGTCCCGGTCGTGGTGGGTACGGCGACCAGCGGCTTCAGCGGCTTCTCTGGGTCGCGACCCTTGCCCACCGGCGCGTTGACGTAGTCCATCAGCTCGCCGTCGTTGCTGGTGAGCAGGTTGACCGCCTTCGCGGTGTCGATCGAGGACCCGCCGCCGACCGCGACGAAGGCGTCCCACGGGCCAGTGTCGCGGGCGTGCGCGATCGCCTCCTCGAAGCTGGCGTCGGTGGGCTCCACGTGGACGCCGTCGAAGACGGCCACCTCGATGCCGAACCGGACCATCTGGTCGGCCACCCGCTGCGGGTGGCCGGTGGCGGCGACCCCGGCGTCGGTGATGACCAGGACCCGCGTCACGTCGTACTGCGAGAGGTCGTAGCCGATCTCGTCGGAGGCACCCTCGCCGAACTTCAGTCCGGGGGCGCCGTAGGTGAAGACGGTCTCGCTCTTCATCGGGGCCCCCGCGGAATCGTGTTCCACGCGAGCGCAGCGAGCTCGCTGCGCGATTTCGGGGGGTGTTCGGTCACACCGGCAATCTATCGGCCGGGCGTCATCGCCAGCGCAGCAGTGACCACCGGGCTCACGGCCACGCGCCCGGATCCCACCTCGGCGAGCGGCAGCCAGGCGGCCGCGTCCGCGGTGCCGTCTCCGGGGGTGACCACCGGGTCACCCGGTCCGACGACAGCCCGGAACACCAGCGCGATCCCGTGGAAGTCCTCCTCGCGCCCGGAGGGCGCGGTGCCCGTGAAGTGCTCGCTGTGCACCCCGAGCAGCTCGCCGAGGGTCGCGTCGAGCCCGGTCTCCTCGCGCAGCTCACGGAGCACCGTGCTCGCGGGCACCTCCCCGTGCTCGACGCCGCCGCCGGGAAGGGACCAGGTGCCGGGGCGGGGTCCGCGCGGGGAGTGCCGGGTGAGCAGGACCTGGTCGTCGCGGAGGGCCAGCGCGTAGGCCGCCACCCGCTGCCGTCGCGCGGTCTCGTGTCGCTCCAACGCGTCGCGCACCATGGGGACGGTCTCGATCGTGCCGCTCAGCACCTCCTCGAGGGGAGTCCATCGTGCCTCCACCGTCGAGCCGTCGACCTCCACGACGTGCGGCTCGGGAGCGTCGGCGGGCACCCAGGCCTCGTAGACGAGCCGCACCGAGTGCAGGTCGGTCGGGACCGTGTCGGGGTCGCGCTGGACCACCCGGCGCGCGGAGCCGATCCAGATCGGCTCACCGAGCGTGCAGTCCAGCCCGGTCTCCTCATAGACCTCCCGCACCACGGCGTCGGCGGGATCCTCGCCGAAGTCGATCCCGCCGCCGGGCAGGGTCCAGACCTCCCCGTCGGCGATCCGGGGCGAGATCAGCGAGAGCAGCACGTCACCCCCGCGCCTGATCACGGCGTACGCCGCCACGCGCTGGCGCCTGGGAGGCCCCCCTGGCAGATCCACAGGATCCGGACACATGGAGCGGAGTCTAAGAGGTCGCGCGGACAGGGGCTGTCGAGCGGGGCGTCGTTCCAGTGCGTGCATGAGTGCCGCCGACGAGGGAGACGGGCCGGAGGCCCGGCGACTGAGGAGAAGGTGCTCAGGTGCGTGCTGGCGGCGACGCGTTGTCCGCCGCTGCGACATTCGCCCTGTCCGCGCGACCTCTGAGGGCCGGTAGCGTGTGCCCGTGGTCCCAGCCGAAGCCCACGAGGTGCCCCGTGAGGCGCCCAGCCCGACGCCCCAGGCGAAGCGACGCGACCCGTGGTTCGACAACGCGAAGATGACGCTGATCATCCTGGTGGTCATCGGGCACTCGTGGACGCTGCTGCCGCACGACACCTGGGACGACTGGACCTACGACTTCCTCTACTTCTGGCACATCCCGGCCTTCGTCCTGGTCACCGGCTACCTCTCGGCGTCCTTCGAGTGGACCCGCCCGCGGATGTTCTCGCTGGTCACCACGGTGGCGGTGCCCTACGTGATCTTCGAGGGAGCGCTGGTGTGGTTCCGGCACACCTTCGGTGGCGTCCACTTCGCGCTGATCTGGGCCAACCCGCACTGGCCGATGTGGTACCTGTCGGCGCTGTTCTTCTGGCGGCTGATGACCCCGATCTTCAAGCGGATGCCGGCGAAGGTGGTCGTCGCGGTGGCGATCAGCCTGCTGGCCGGCCTCTACGCGAACAACATCCTCGACAACGCGCGCATCTTCGGGATGCTGCCGTTCTTCGTGCTGGGGCTGAAGATGCACGAGGGCCACTGGAACCTGATGCGCTACCGGCGCGCGCGCTGGTACGCGATCGGGGTGTTCGTGGCGATCTTCGTGCTCGCGCGGTTCTCCGGCACCTGGGTGGAGACCGAGTGGCTCTACTACCGGTCCCGCTACGACGCCCTGGACCCCGACAACATGCGAGCGATCGTGATCCGCCTCTCGCTGCTGCTCATCGGCACGGCCGGCGCCTTGGCGTTCCTCGTCCTGGTCCCCCGGACCAGGGGCTGGTTCACCTCGCTGGGCAGCGCCACGCTCGTGGTGTACCTCTTCCACGGATTCTTCATCCTGGGGCTGGAGTTCCTCGGCTTCAGGAACTGGACGGCCGACCACCCCGTCATCGCCTTCCCCCTGGTCACCGTCGGCGCGATCGGGCTGGCGCTGTTCCTTGCCTGGAAGCCGGTCTCGAGCCGGCTCAACGTGATCGTCGACCCGGTGAACACCTACCTGCGTTGGCGCAAGGCGCGCAGCGCCTGATCGCGATGATCGCCCCGGCGACTGCGCCGATTCCTCAGGTGGCGTCGGGCGCGCGCCGGCTGACGTCGTCGAAGACCTCCGGCGTGGGGCCCCACGTGGGCAGCACGGCGTTGAGCGGCACCTTGTCCAGGACGAGGGCCTCGCGCCTGGTCGGCGCCCGACCGCCGAGGTGGGCGGGGTACCAGGTCGCCACCTCTCCCGGTCGCGGCCGGTGGTGCGGCAGCCGCTGCAGGCCCTCGAGCAGGCCGGTCAGCAGGTGGCCGAGCTCGAGGGTGCGCTCGGTGAGGTCATCCCCCGCCCCGACGTACACCGGGGCGCCGAAGGCGAGGTCGACGCGGCGGCCGCGCGTCCAGTCGATCGGCGGTGCAGGGTCACCGACGGAGAAGATCCGCTGGGTCCCCCAGACGCCGACGGGTACGACGGGAGCGCCGGTCTCGCGCGCCAGGGAGACCAAGCCGCGCATCAACGGGCGGACCGTGAAGGAGAAGGAGACCCCCGCTTCGGGGAAGCCGCAGACCGCGTCGCCCTGCCGCAGCAGTGAGCGTGCCCGCAGGTAGGCGTGCGCCGGCGCCTGGCGGTCGACCGGGATGTGCCGCATCCGGTCCATGAACCAGGGCAGCACCGGCACCTCCCAGACGTCGTGACGGGCCATGAAGCGGACCAGCCGACCCCGGGTGACCGCCGCCTTCTCGAGGAAGATGAAGTCGGGATAGGACACGTGCGTGGCCGCCAGCACGACCGGTCCGTGCGTCGGCACGTGCTCGACCCCGCTCCAGCGCACGTCCACGGCGAGGGCACGCAGGGCAGCGCGGCCGACGGCGTTGACGAACCGGTAGACCGGGTCGCCCGAAGCCGTCATCAGCTGAACGGCGGCCGGTCGTCGAGACGGACCGAGTGCCGCCCCGCCCAGCGCCAGACCCGCGCCGCGCGGTCGCGGTCGTCCTCGGTCACCAGGTTGCCCATCCAGCGCAGGGCCAGGGTCATCAGCCAGTCGCTGCGCATGCCGGCAGGTCCGAGCGTCGGCAGCAGCCGGGGCACGGTGACCAGCCCGGCCAACCGGCGGGCGATGGAGAACGACTCGCCGTAGTGCTCGCGCGAGCAGGGCGGGCCAGGCAACCGCGAGGTCTGCCCCCTCGTCGATCAGGTCGACGAGGAGACGTCCGGTCTCCAGCCCGTAGTCGATGCCCTCGCCGTTCAGCGGGTTCACGCACGCCGCGGCGTCCCCGATCAACGCCCAGTTCGGACCGGCCACGTTCGAGACCGCGCCACCCATCGGCAGCAGCGCGCTGGTGGGGGCGCGCAGGTCGCCGTGGAGCCGGAACTCCTCACGCCGCTCGTCGGCGTAGAACTCCATCAGCGGGCGCAGCGCCAGGTCGGCTGGGCGTCGGGCGGTGGCGAGCGTGCCCACGCCGATGTTCACCTGGCCGTCGCCGAGCGGGAAGATCCAGCCGTAGCCGGAGAGGATCTCCCCTCGGGTCCCTGAGCTCGTCGACGGGCCACGGAGCTCGAGGTGGCTGCTGATCCACGGGTCGTCGCTCATCTCGGAGTCGACGTACGAGCGCGCGGCGACGCCGTAGACGGTCTCGCGGTGCCACTCCCGGCCGAGCTTCTTGCCCAGCGGCGAGCGCACGCCGTCGGCGACGACGAGGTGGTCGCACGCGACCTCGACGTCCTGGCCGTCCTTGCGGAGGACCACCGCCTCGACCCGCCCGCCATCCCGCCGTACGTCGACCGCGCGGGCGCCGTCGACGCCGACCGCACCGGCCTTGATCGCGGTCGTGCGCAGGTGGTCGTCGAGCTCGGTGCGGGCGACCGCAGAGCCGTAGGCCGGCAGCGAGCCGCCTGGCCAGGGCAGCAGCAGGGTCTGGCCGAAGCCGTGGGCACGCAGGCCGTGGTTGACGGTGTGGGCTCGCACCCACTCCCCCAGGCCGAGGCGCTCCAGCTCGCCGATGGCACGCGGGGTCAGGCCGTCACCGCAGGTCTTGTCCCGCGGGAACACCGCAGCGTCGGCCAGCACGACGTCGCGACCGCTGCGGGCCGCCCAGGCCGCGGCGGCGGACCCAGCCGGCCCGGCGCCGACGACGAGCACCTCGGTCCGCGCCGGCATCGGGGTCGTGGTCACGAGGTCATTCTCGCAACAGGCCCTCGGCGCGGAACGCACGGTCGTAGATCTCGCGGATCACCGGCTCCTTGCGCGCGTTGTAGTCCATCACGTGCTCCCCCGCCGCGTTGGCCTCGTGGGCGGCGCCGAGCTTGGCGTCGCGGTAGCGGTCACGGTCCTCGGGGTGCGCGACCAACCAGTCGCGGAAGATCCGGTGCCGGATCGGTCTCGGGGCTGTCCGGACCGAAGACGTGCAGGTTGCCGCGTGGGTCGTCGTGGGTGAGCGCCCGGTGCTCGTGCCACCACGGCTCCCTGATCACCAGCTCGAAGCCCGCGGCCTCCAGCCGGGGCAGCCACGCCTCCTCGTCGGCCGGGTCGGCCACCGTCAGGTCGATGTCGATGACCGGCTTGGCGGGCAGGCCGGGCACCGCGGTCGAGCCGACGTGCTCGATCGCGAGGGCGTCGGCCCCGAGCGCCGTACGGATCCGCTCCTCGAGCTGGGCGTAGGCCCACGGCCATGCGGGGTCAGGCTCGACGACCTCGATCCCGACCCGCGGTCGCTTCCCGGGCACCCAGGCCGAGGCACCCTCCGGCGGCCGGGAGTCGTGGTGCCGCGTGATCTCCTCGGGCGTCGGCATCCGGGCAGCCTAGAACGCCGTCACTGTGTGACAGAAACTGCGGGAAGCGCGCGTTAATTCGCGCACTTCCCGCAGTTTCACTGGTTGGCCGGTGAAACCGGCAGCCCCGATCAGCTCTGGTAGGACCCGAAGTCGAAGTCGTCCAGGGCCACGGTGGGGGCACCGCCGCCGAAGTAGTCCTCGCCGTAGCTGTCGTAGCCGGTGACGGCGTACGCCGCGGCGCGGGCCTCCTCGGTCGGCTCCACCCGGATGTTGCGGTACCGCTCGAGGCCGGTACCAGCCGGGATCAGCTTGCCGATGATCACGTTCTCCTTCAGACCCAGCAGCGAGTCCGACTTGCCGTTGATGGCAGCGTCGGTGAGCACCCGGGTGGTCTCCTGGAAGGAGGCCGCCGAGAGCCACGACTCGGTCGCGAGCGAGGCCTTGGTGATCCCCATCAGCACCGGACGACCCGAGGCGGGCTTGGTGCCCTCGGAGACCGCGCGGCGGTTCTCCTCCTCGTAGCGCACCCGGTCGACCAGGTCGGAGGGCAGCAGCTTGGTGTCGCCCGACTCGATGACCGTCACGCGGCGCAGCATCTGCCGCACGATGATCTCGATGTGCTTGTCGTGGATCGACACGCCCTGGCTGCGGTAGACCTGCTGGACCTCGGCCACCAGGTGCTCCTGGGCCTTGCGGACACCGAGGATGCGCAGCACCTCCTGCGGGTCGGGAGTTCCCTGGGTGAGCTGGTCGCCGACCTCGATGTGGTCGCCGTCGCCCACCAGCAGGCGCGAGCGCTTGCTGACCGGGTACTCCTGCACGTCCGAGCCGTCGTCGGGGGTGACGATGACCTTGCGGGCCTTGTCGGTGTCCTCGATCTCGATCCGGCCGGCCGACTCCGAGATCGGAGCACGACCCTTGGGCTGACGCGCCTCGAAGAGCTCGACCACGCGGGGCAGACCCTGCGTGATGTCGTCGGCCGAGGCCACACCACCGGTGTGGAAGGTACGCATGGTCAGCTGCGTGCCGGGCTCACCGATCGACTGGGCGGCGATGATGCCGACGGCCTCACCGATGTCGACCAGCTTGCCGGTGGCCAGCGAGCGGCCGTAGCACTTGGCGCAGGTACCGGTCTTGGCGTCACAGGTCAGCACGGAGCGGACCTTCACCGACTCGATGCCGGCCGCGACGAGCTCCTCGATCTGCACGTCGCCGAGGTCCCCACCGGCACCGGACCAGCACGTCGCCGGTCTCCGGGTGGACGATGTCGACCGCCGAGGTCCGGGCGTACGCCGAGGTCTCGACGTTCTCGTCCTTGCGGACCACGCCGTCCTCGCCGCGCACACCGATGACCTTGTTCATGCCGCGCTCGGTGCCGCAGTCGTCCTCACGGATGATCACGTCCTGCGAGACGTCGACCAGGCGACGCGTCAGGTAGCCCGAGTCGGCCGTCCGCAGCGCGGTGTCGGCGAGACCCTTGCGAGCACCGTGGGTGGAGATGAAGTACTCCAGCACCGAGAGGCCCTCACGGAAGTTCGCCTTGATCGGACGCGGGATGATGTCGCCCTTCGGGTTGGCCACCAGACCACGCATGGCCGCCACCTGACGCATCTGCATCATGTTCCCGGAGGCACCGGAGTCGACCATCATGAAGATGGGGTTCTTCTTGTCGAAGTTCTCCTCCATCGCCTTGGCGACCTTGTTGGAGGCCTGGGTCCAGATCTCGATGAGCTCCTGACGACGCTCGTCGTCGGTGATCAGACCGAGGTCGGCCTGCTGCTGGACCTTCGCGGCCTTCGCCTCGAACTCGGCCAGGATCTCGGCCTTGTTCGCCGGCGTCACGACGTCCTCGATGGAGACGGTGACACCCGAGCGCGTGGCCCAGGCGAAGCCGGTGTCCTTGAGGGCGTCGAGCGAGGCGGCCACCTCGACCTTGCTGTAGCGCTCGGCGAGGTTGTTCACGATCCGGCCCAGCTCGCGCTTGCCGACGCCGAACTCGACGTACTCGTAGTTGCTGGGCAGCGTCTCGTTGAACAGCGCCCGGCCGAGCGTGGTCGACAGCGTGACCGGGTCGCCGGGCTCCCAACCCTCGGGGAGCTCGACGTCGGCCGGCGGCACGACGTTCTCGAGCTTGATCCGCACCTTCGACTGCAGCGTGATCTGGCCCTGGTCGAGGGCCATGATCGCCTCGCCGACGGAGGAGAACGCACGGCCTTCGCCGACCGCACCCTCGTCGGCACGGGTCAGGAAGAAGATCCCGATGATCATGTCCTGGGTCGGCATGGTCACGGGGCGACCGTCCGACGGCTTGAGGATGTTGTTCGTCGAGAGCATCAGGATCCGGGCCTCGGCCTGCGCCTCGGCGGACAGCGGCAGGTGCACCGCCATCTGGTCACCGTCGAAGTCGGCGTTGAACGCCGAGCAGACGAGCGGGTGGATCTGGATGGCCTTGCCCTCGATCAGCTGCGGCTCGAAGGCCTGGATGCCGAGGCGGTGCAGCGTCGGTGCGCGGTTCAGCAGCACCGGGTGCTCGGCGATGACCTCCTCCAGCACGTCCCAGACCTCGGGGCGTACGGCGCGCTCGACCATCCGCTTGGCGGACTTGATGTTCTGCGCGTGGGAGAGGTCGACCAGCCGCTTCATCACGAACGGCTTGAACAGCTCGATCGCCATGTACTTCGGCAGACCGCACTGGTGCAGCTTGAGCTGCGGACCGGACACGATCACCGAACGGCCGGAGTAGTCGACGCGCTTGCCGAGCAGGTTCTGGCGGAAGCGGCCCTGCTTGCCCTTGAGCATGTCGGAGAGCGACTTCAGCGGCCGGTTGCCCGGGCCGGTGACCGGACGACCACGGCGGCCGTTGTCGAACAGCGAGTCGACGGCCTCCTGGAGCATCCGCTTCTCGTTGTTGACGATGATCTCGGGCGCGCCGAGGTCGAGCAGCCGCTTGAGCCGGTTGTTCCGGTTGATCACGCGGCGGTAGAGGTCGTTGAGGTCGGAGGTGGCGAACCGGCCACCGTCGAGCTGCACCATCGGGCGCAGGTCCGGCGGGATCACCGGGACGGCGTCGAGCACCATGCCCATCGGGCTGTTGCCGGTCTTGCGGAACGCGTCGACGACCTTGAGCCGCTTGAGCGCACGGACCTTCTTCTGGCCCTTGCCGTTGGCGATGGTGTCGCGCAGCGAGCGCGACCTCGTCGGCGATGTCGAAGGTCTCGAGGCGCTTCTGGATCGCCGTGGCGCCCATGTGGCCCTCGAAGTACTTGCCGAACCAGTTCTTCATCTCGCGGTAGAGCAGCTCGTCACCCATCAGGTCCTGGACCTTGAGGTTCTTGAAGGTGTCCCAGACCTCCTCGAGGCGGGCGAGCTCGGCGTCGGAGCGCTTGCGGACGTTGGTCATCTCGCGCTCGGCGCCGTCACGCAGCTTGCGCTTGACGTCGGCCTTGGCGCCCTCCGCCTCCAGGGCGGCGAGGTCGGTCTCGAGCTTCTTGGAGCGCTCCTCGATCTGGACGTCGCGACGGTTCTCCAGGCTCTTGCGCTGCAGGCCGATCTTGCCCTCGAGGTCGGAGAGGTCCTGGTGACGGGCGTCCTCGTCGACGTGGGTGATCATGTAGGCCGCGAAGTAGATGACCTTCTCGAGGTCCTTCGGCGCCAGGTCGAGCAGGTAGCCGAGCCGGCTGGGCACACCCTTGAAGTACCAGATGTGCGTGACCGGGGCGGCCAGCTCGATGTGGCCCATCCGCTCGCGGCGGACCTTGGAGCGGGTGACCTCGACGCCACAGCGCTCGCAGATGATGCCCTTGAAGCGCACGCGCTTGTACTTGCCGCAGTAGCACTCCCAGTCCCGGGTGGGACCGAAGATCTTCTCGCAGAAGAGACCGTCACGCTCGGGCTTGAGCGTGCGGTAGTTGATCGTCTCCGGCTTCTTGACCTCGCCGTGGCTCCAGGCGCGGATCTCGTCCGCGGTGGCCAGGCCGATCTTGAGCTGGTCGAAGAAATTCACATCGAGCACGGTGGCTGCTTCCCTCGTTCTACTTGTTCAAAATGGATCGTGTGGGGGCCGGGGGTCGAGGCGGTGCTCCGGAGACGCACCGCCCACCGCTCACACCTCTTCGACCCAGCTGGGCTCGCGACGGGACAGGTCGATGCCGAGCTCCTCGGCGGCGCGGAAGACGTCTTCCTCCGCGTCGCGCATCTCGATCGCGCTGCCGTCCTGGGACAGCACCTCGACGTTGAGGCAGAGCGACTGCATCTCCTTGACGAGCACCTTGAACGACTCCGGGATGCCGGAGTCGGGGATGTTCTCGCCCTTCACGATCGCCTCGTAGACCTTGACGCGACCAGGCACGTCGTCGGACTTGATGGTGAGCAGCTCCTGCAGGGCGTAGGCGGCGCCGTACGCCTCCATCGCCCAGACCTCCATCTCACCGAAGCGCTGGCCACCGAACTGGGCCTTACCGCCGAGCGGCTGCTGGGTGATCATCGAGTACGGCCCGGTCGAGCGCGCGTGGATCTTGTCGTCGACCAGGTGGTGGAGCTTGAGGATGTACATGTAGCCCATGGCCACCGGCTCCGGGAACGGTTCTCCCGAGCGACCGTCGAACAGGTTGGCCTTGCCGTTCTCCCCGACGATGCGGACACCGTCACGGTTGGGCGTGGCTCGCCCCGAGCAGGCCGACGATCTCGTCCTCACGGGCACCGTCGAAGACCGGGGTGGCGACGTTGGTGTCGGGGTCGGCCTTGTCGGCGTGGATCTTGATCAGGCGCTGCTTCCAGTCGGCGTCGGCCTTGTTGTCGTGCAGGTCGAGGTCCCAGCCCTGCTTGGCCAGCCAGCCCGAGGTGGAGCTCGAGGATCTGGCCGATGTTCATCCGTCGCGGGACGCCCAGCGGGTTGAGGATCACGTCGACCGGGGTGCCGTCCTCGGCGAACGGCATGTCCTCGATCGGCAGGATCTTGGCGATCACGCCCTTGTTGCCGTGGCGGCCGGCGAGCTTGTCGCCCACCGAGATCTTCCGCTTCTGGGCGACGTAGACCCGGACCAGCTGGTTCACGCCCGGGGGCAGCTCGTCGCCGTCCTCGCGGTTGAACTCGCGGACGCCGATGACCGTGCCGGACTCGCCGTGCGGCACCTTCATCGAGGTGTCGCGGACCTCGCGCGCCTTCTCACCGAAGATCGCACGGAGCAGCCGCTCCTCGGGGGTCAGCTCGGTCTCGCCCTTGGGGGTCACCTTGCCGACGAGGATGTCACCGGTGGTGACCTCCGCGCCGACCCGGATGATGCCGCGCTCGTCGAGGTCGGCGAGCAGGTCGTCGCTGACGTTCGGGATGTCGCGGGTGATCTCCTCGGGACCGAGCTTGGTGTCGCGGGCGTCGACCTCGTGCTCCTCGATGTGGATCGAGGTGAGCACGTCCTCCTGCACCAGGCGCTGGCTCAGGATGATCGCGTCCTCGTAGTTGTGCCCCTGCCAGGGCATGAAGGCGACGAGCAGGTTGGTGCCCAGCGCCATCTCGCCCTCGTCGGTGCACGGCCCGTCGGCGATCGGCGAGCCGACCTCGACCCGGTCACCCTCGGCCACCAGCGGACGCTGGTTGATGCAGGTGCCCTGGTTGGAGCGGGTGAACTTCAGCAGACGGTGTGACTTGTCGCCACCCTCGTCGGTCATGATCACGATCTCGTCGGCGCGTGACCGAGGCTGACCACGCCGGCCACGTCGGAGGTGACCACGTCGCCGGCGTCGACCGCGGCGCGGTACTCCATGCCGGTGCCGACCAGCGGCGCGTCGCTCTTGATGAGCGGCACGGCCTGGCGCTGCATGTTGGCGCCCATCAGCGCGCGGTTGGCGTCGTCGTGCTCGAGGAACGGGATCAGCGCGGTCGCGACCGACACCATCTGGCGCGGCGAGACGTCCATGTACTCGACCTCGTCGCGCGGGATGTCGACGGCCTCGCCGCCACGCATGCGGACCAGCACGCGCTCGTCGATCGAGGTTGTCCTTGTCGTCGAGGCGGGCGTTGGCCTGCGCGATGACCTTGGAGTCCTCCTCGTCGGCGGTCAGGTGGTGGATCTCGTTGGTGACGCGACCCTTCTTGACCACCCGGTACGGCGTCTCGACGAAGCCGAACGGGTTGATCCGGCCGTAGGACGCGAGCGAGCCGATCAGGCCGATGTTCGGGCCCTCAGGAGTCTCGATCGGGCACATGCGGCCGTAGTGGGACGGGTGCACGTCGCGGACGTCCATCTGCGCACGGTCACGCGAGATGCCGCCCGGGCCGAGCGCGGAGAGACGCCGCTTGTGCGTCAGCCCGGCGATCGGGTTGGTCTGGTCCATGAACTGCGAGAGCTGGGAGGTGCCGAAGAACTCCTTCAGCGCCGCCACCACGGGCCGGATGTTGATCAGGGACTGCGGCGTGATGGCCTCGACGTCCTGGGTCGTCATCCGCTCGCGGACCACGCGCTCCATCCGGGCCAGGCCGGTGCGGAGCTGGTTCTGGATCAGCTCGCCGACCGTGCGCATGCGCCGGTTGCCGAAGTGGTCGATGTCGTCCTTGCGGACCTCGATCGAGTCACCGTTGAGGTTCTTGACCTCGTTGCCCTGCGCGTCGACCAGGTGCTCCTTCTCGGCGTGCAGCTCCACGATGTAGCGGATCGTCGCCACGATGTCGTCGATGGTCAGCGTCTGCTGGTCGAAGGCCTCGTGGGTGCCGAGCTTCTTGTTGATCTTGTAGCGGCCGACCTTGGCGAGGTCGTAGCGCTTGGGGTTGAAGTAGTAGTTCTGCAGCAGCGTCTGCGCGGCCTCGCGCGTGGGCGGCTCGCCCGGGCGCAGCTTGCGGTAGATGTCGAGCAGCGCGTCGTCCTGGGCCTCGGTGTGGTCCTTCTCCAGGGTGAGCATCATCGACTCGTACTCGCCGAACTCCTCGCGGATCTGCTCGTTGGTCCAGCCGAGGGCCTTGAGCAGCACCGTGACGTTCTGCTTGCGCTTGCGGTCGAGGCGGACGCCGACCATGTCGCGCTTGTCGATCTCGAACTCCAGCCAGGCGCCCCGCGACGGGATCACCTTGGCGGTGAAGATGTCCTTGTCGGAGGTCTTGTCGGCGGTGCGCTCGAAGTAGACGCCCGGCGAGCGGACCAGCTGGGAGACGACGACGCGCTCGGTGCCGTTGATGATGAAGGTGCCCTTGCGGGTCATCATCGGGAAGTCGCCCATGAAGACCGTCTGGCCCTTGATCTCACCGGTCTCGCCGTTGGTGAACTCGGCGGAGACGTAGAGGGGGCGGGAGTAGGTGAAGTCCTTCTCCTTGCACTCCTCCTCGGTGTACTTCGGGTCGAGGAAGACGGGGTTCTCGAAGGAGAGCGACATCGTCTCGGAGAAGTCCTCGATCGGGGAGATCTCCTCGAAGATCTCGTGCAGGCCCGACTTCTGGGAGACGTCCTCGCCGGCGCTACGACGCTCCGCGACCTTGTCCTGCCACTTCTCGTTGCCGATCAGCCAGTCGAAGCTGTCGGTCTGGAGGGCGAGGAGCTGCGGAACCTCGAGGGGCTCGGAGATCTTGGCGAAGCAGATGCGTCGGGACGTGCGGGAGTTGTTCTTGCTGCGCGAGGCGGCCAAGAGTGGTCCTTCCGAGGCTCACATGTGTGGCGGCGCCGTCCCACCACAAACCGGCCACCGGGTCAGGCAGGCTGCATTTGAGGGAGGGCGCAAAGATTTAGGTTACAACACGGCCCAAGTGTGTTACAAGCCGGGGCCTCAGTACGAGTCGACGTTGCTGACCAGCCAGCGGTCGCCGTCCTTGTGCATCGTCATCGCGACCCGGTTCTGGAAGATCTGCGGGTCGGCGGTGCCCTTGCGGGAGACCAGGTTGACGAAGACCAGGACCCGCGCCGACGGTGCCGTCGTCGTTGACGTCGACCACGCCGGAGCCCTGCACGTCGGCGGTCACCACGGCCTTGCTCTGCACGGCCAGGCCCGGGGAGCCGTCCTTCTGCTTCTCCAGGGCGTCGAAGTTGCTTCAGGTAGGTCTTCTCGAACGTCCCGGTCAGGTAGTTCTTGGCGCGCGTCCGGTCGGCGTCGAGCTTGCGGTAGTCGTAGGAGAACAGCGCCTTGACCGCCTGCTCGGCGGCCGCCGGGGCCTCGTCGCGGGCGGTGCCCACGTCGGCCTTCTGGTGCACCTTGACCCCGAGCACGACGGCGACGATCACCGCGGCCGCCGTCAGCACGGCGAGCACTGCCAGCACGACGGGGCTGACCCGGCCCAGGACCCGCACGAAGCCGCTCTGGGGCCGGGGCGAGGAGTCCTCGGGCTCCTGGCCTCGTCGGCGCTCGGCGCGGCCGCCGGGACCGGCTCCTCGACCGGAGCCCGGTCGGCCAGCGGATCGGCTGCGGTTGCCGTCGCCTCGCCGGCCGGGGCGGAGCCGGTGAGCATGGCGTCGTACGCCGCCCGCCGCTGGGGGTCGAGCAGCACGTCGGCGGCCTCGTTGAACATCCGGAACTGGCCCGAGCGAGGACCCGGGCTCGAAGCGGTCGGTGGCCTGTCGCCAGGCGGCCTTGATCTCCTCGGGGGTCGCGTCGCGCGTCGACGCCGAGCACGTCGTACCAGGTGGGTGAGCCGGGGGTCGGTGTCGTCGCCGTCATGTCAGTTCACCGGGTTGAAGTCGTCGACGAGCCACTTGCCGCCGACCTTCACCAGGTCGACGTTCCAGCGGTAGTGGTGCTGCAGGGTGCCCTGGGTGGTCTTCACGCGTCGCGTCGTGGGCGACCAGCACGGTGGCGGAGTCGGAGTCGATGTCGGCGACGCCGCTGAGCAGGACCTTGCCGGTGCCCTTGATCTTGGCCGCCGCGTAGGTCTTGCCCATGGTGTCGAAGACCTGCTTGTTCTTCGCCTTGGCCTTGGTGGTGAGCAGCTGCTCGATCCCCTTGACGTAGGCGTCGAACTTGGTGCCGTCGACGTCGTCCATCCGCAGCGCGAACTGCTGCGGCCGTCGCGGTCGACCTCGCGCCCGGTCGTGGTCACTGGGCAGCGCAGTCGGCACCCGGAGACCGGGTTGAACGGCTCCTCGTTGGGGTGCTGCCACCGGAAGACGAGGTAGCCGCAGGCCACCAGCGCCGAGCGACGAGCAGCGGGATCAGCACCGCGAGCGAGGATGGCGCGCGCGCGCGGCTGCCCCGGCGGCTGGCGGGCAGGCGCGGGCGTCTGGTCGGGATCTTCGATCCCGAGGTCGTGGGAGGACAAGCGTCTCTACTCCTGGTCGTCGGCCATCGACGGCTGAGAGCAGCATCCACTTCCAGGAGTCCGACCCGAACAGCTGGGCGGCGCCGCCGTCGTAGGCGATGTCGGGCTCCTGGGGCCGGCGTGCCCCAGGTCACCTTGCCGGTCTTCTGATCGTACGTGGCCACTGGTGGGCGGTAGTCGGTCCCGGCGCGGCCGTTCGGGGCCTTCTCGGCCCACGCGGGGTTCAGGGCTCGCCGTCGGTGCAGCCGGCCGTGGTGTCCATCGGCTTGTCGCGAGGTCTCGCTGCGGCGCGCGGACCTGGCTCGGGTGGTAGCCCTGGTGGCACACGGCCGGGTCCTGGGTCAGGATCAGGCCGAACTGGGCGTCGTACTTGCCCGTCGGGGCCCTTCTTGGCCACCGTGAAGCCGCCGGCGACGACGTAGGGGTAGATCACCAGGATCTGGCGGATGCCCTTGAGGTGCTTGACGGTGACCTCGCCGGTGGTGACCAGGTTGTTGATCAGCTGAGCCGAGGTTGACCTTGTTCTGCTCCAGGAACGTGCGCAGCTCGTTGGCCGTGGCCGAGCCGTTGTCGATCAGCGAGCGCAGGTTCTTGTCGTTGGCCGCGAGGGTGCCGCTGAACAGCGCCAGGTCGCGGGTGAAGCGCGCGGATGTCGGAGCCCTTGTCGACCTGGGTCTGCAGCACCGTGCGGCTGTCGCGGATCAGCGCCGTGGTGGTGTCGAAGTTGGCCTCGGCGGCGTCGATGAACGAGCTCGAGGTGTCGATGATCTGGCCGAGGCTCGGGCCGGCGTCGTGGAAGGCGGCGCCCGACTCGGCGACCACCGTGCGCAGGTCGGCCTGCGGCACCGACTCGAGCAGGTTGTCGAGGTTGGTCAGGATCTCGGTCGTCGACACCGGGATCGCGGTGTCCGGCGTGGCGATCGAGGAGCCCTGCTTGAGGTAGGGGCCGCCGTCCTTCTGCGGCTGCAGGTCGACGAACTGCTCACCCACCGCCGACCGGTTGGCGACCAGGGCGATCGAGTCCTTCGGGATCTTGTCCTGGCTCTTGTCGATCGACAGGATCACGTCGACGCCCTTGTCGGTCAGCTTCATGTCCGAGACCTGGCCGATGCCGACGCCGCGGTAGTCCGACCTCGGCGCCGGTGTAGATGCCGCCGGACTGGGTGAAGTGCGCCGTGACGGTGTAGGTCGAGTCGTAGAACAGCCGGTCGAGCCGCGCGTAGCGGGCGCCGACGTAGGAGACCCCGATGAGGGTGATCAGGACGAAGACGAGCAGCTGCTTCTTGGTGGTCGAGGTGATCATCTCTGCGTCGCCACCCCCTGGAACAGCAGCGTGCCCACGCCCGGGTCGTAGCCCTTGGCCGCCAGGCCGAACGGGTCGATCGGCGTCGGGTCCTGGTAGCCCTCGCCGAGCTGGGCTCGGGGCAGGCCGCCGAGGCCGCCGGTCAGCGCCACCGGCAGTGCCGGTCGGGCATCGGGATCGGGATCGCGGCGGTCGAGCTCCGCTGAGCACGCCGCACAGCGGGTTGTTGGGGACTGGCTGCACAGCGGCGGTGCGCGAGCGACGGGCAGCAGCTTGGCGATCAGGGCGCCGACGAGCTGCGGTCGGCGATCTGGTCTGGCTCGCCGTCGTCGCAGTTCAGCGCCGCGACCGTGGCCGGCGACCGCCGTCCTTGAGCTTCTTCTTGTCGGCCGGCGTGTACAGCGGCGCCGGCAGGTTGTCGATCGACCTGGTCGGCGGCGCTCGTCAGCGTGCGCCTTCGCCGTCTTGCACGACCTGGGCAGACGCACCGGGGGCAGGCGTCGGCAGGAGGCCCTTGAGCAGGTTCGAGGTTGAGGTCGAGGTTGACCGAGAGGTTGGTGTAGTCGCCCATGTGCAGGTTGCGCGCCACCTGCGGGTCACGGCCGACGGCCTCGTCGACGAAGGGGTAGGTCAGGAAGACCTGGAAGGACTTCGGGAAGTTCTGCCCGGCCTTGGCGAAGCCGTCCAGCACCGGGGCGAGGTCGCGCAGGCTGTTGATCGTCGACTCCTTGGAGGCCTGGATCACCTTGACGCCGACGCCGCTGAGCCGGGTCAGCGCCTTGAGCAGCTTGACCAGGTCGTCGCGCTGGCGGTTGATCGAGGCGAGCGCGCCGGGGACGTCGTCCAGGGTGGCCTTGATGGTCTCGTCCTGCTTGCGCAGCTCGCCGGCCAGCCGGTTGGTGTTCTCGAGCGCCGCGACGATCGAGGACTTGTTCTGCGTCGAGCGTGCCGGTGAACACCCGGATCTGGTCGAGCACCGAGCGGACCTCGCTCTCGCGGCCACCGAAGGCGTTGTTCAGCTCGGCGGCGATGGTCTTGAGCTGGCCGACCCCGCCGCCGTTGAGCAGCAGGGCCAGCGCGCCGAGGACCTCTTCGACCTCGGGGTTGCGGCCGGTGTGGTCCAGGCCGATCACGTCGCCGTTGGCGAGCTTGTTGCTGCTGGGGTTGCGCGGCGGCGCGAGCGTCGACGAACTTCTCGCCCAGCAGGCTGGTCTGCCGGATCGTCGCCTCGGCGTTGTCGGGCAGGTCGACGTCGTGGGGCAGCGCGATCGGTCACCTTGGCGACGTAGCCCTTGAGGGTGACCTTGGTGACCTTGCCGACCGTGACGTCGTCGACCTTGACCGTCGACTGCGGCACCAGGTCGAGCACGTCGCGGAACATCACGGTGACCTTCATCGGGTTCTTGCCCGTGTCGGGTCCGCCCGGGAGCGGCGCGTCGTAGATCGAGCAGCCGGAGAGCGACGCAGGGCGCCGCAGACGAGCAGGCCCGCCAGCAGCGCGCAGTCCGCGCGCAGGGCCACGGCGGCGCCTCATCGCGACACCCCCATGAGCCCGCCCATGGACGTGTCGATGGGCTCGACGACCCGCGGCGCGGCCGACGGGTCACCCGCGAACGGCTTGGGTCGCGGCAGCGCCGTGTTGCCGAGCGCCTGCTTGATCACGTTGCACGCCGTGCGCGTTGCCCGAGCCCGACCAGGGCGCACAGGGTCTCGGCCGGGTTGGTGGTCAGCTTGGTGACCAGCCTCGCCGAGTGTTGTCGCGGGTGTCGAGGGTGCCGTGCTTGACGTTGCCGGCGAGGTAGAGGTTGTTCAGCGCCGCCGGGGCGACCCGCAGGATCTCGTCGAGCGCGTCGCGACGCTTGACCAGGATCTTGGAGATCTGGTTCAGGCCGGAGATGTTGCTGGTCAGCGAGGCCCGGTTCTCCTTGACGAAGCTGCGCACCTCGACCATCGCGACGCTCAGGTTGTGCAGCACCGCGGCGAGGTCCTGGCGCTCGCCGGCGAGCAGGTTGGCGCCCTGGGCCAGCGAGTCGTTGAACCGGCGCACCGTGGTGTCGTTCTTCTTCAGGGTGCTGGTGAAGTCCTCGACCTTGTTCGAGGGTGCCGAACAGCGCGTCCTTGTTGTCGGCCAGCGTCTTGGTGAAGGCGCCGAAGTTCTTCAGGGTCTTGTTGAACTCCACGCCCTGGCCGCCGAAGTTGCGGGCGGTGGAGTCGAGCAGCCGGGTCAGCGGGCCCGACGCCACCGGCGTCGGCCTTGTTGGCGCCGTCGGGGCCGAGGGCCTTGTTGAGGTCGTTGAGGCTGCTGAAGATCTCGTCGAGCTCCAGCGGCGTCGCCGTCCGGTCGAGGCCGAGGTGGGCGTCGGTCTGCATGACGCGCGCCCTTGGTGTAGGCCGGGGTGAGCTGCACGAACCGGTCGCCGACGATCGAGGGCGAGATCACGGCCGCCTTGGCGTCGGCGGGCACCTTGTACTTGGCGTCGTAGTGCATCTTGACGCGCGACCTTGGTGCCCATCGGGGTGACCTTGTCGACCTTGCCGACCGGGACGCCGAGGATCTTGACGTCGGAGCCCTCGTAGAGCGAGACGGTGCGCGGGAAGTCGGCGGTCAGCGTGGACCTGCTTGTCGCCGGGGCGGAAGACGAGGTACGCCGCGACCAGCACCAGCAGCACGAGGCCGCCGGCGATCAGCGCGGTGGTCTTGTTCAGGACCTTCATCATGCCGTCACCGCCGGCGTCGGAGGCAGGTTGGCGATCCAGGTGTCGAACCACGGCCCGTTGCCGAGCGTGTTGGCGAAGACCCGGTAGAACGGCGCCATCAGCCGCAGGCTCTCGTCGAGGTTGGACTGGTTCTTCAGCAGCAGGTTGACCACGCCCTGCAGCTGCTGCAGCGCGGGCTTGAGGTCGCCGCGCGTCTGCCGGACCAGCGCGGTCAGCTCGACGGAGAACCGGCTGGTGGAGACCAGCAGCGTGTGCACGGCCGCGCGCCGCGCGACCAGCGCCCGCAGCAGGATGTCGCTGTTCTTCATCAGCGAGACGAGGTCCTGGTCGCGGTCGGCGAGGACCGTCGGAGACCGAGTTGAGGTTCTGGAGCAGCTCGCCGATCTGCTGGTTGCGGCTGGCCACGGTGGCCGAGAGCCGCGAGAGCCCGCGCAGGGTGCCCTGGAAGGCCGCCGGGGTGTCCCGGGTCAGCGCGGCGAGGGTGTCGAGCGAGTCGGCCAGCTGGTTGACGTTGATCTTCTCGGCGCGGTCGGCCAGGCCGGAGAACGCCTCGCACCACGTCGTACGGCGAGGTGGTGCGCGAGACCGGGATGGTCGAGCCCTTGGCCAGCTGCCCGGAGCCCTTGGGGTCCAGGGAGAGGTACATCGCCCCGAGCAGGGTCTTCACCTTGATGTTGGCCTCGGTCTCGGGACCGAACTTCGAGGGGGTCTTGACCTTGAAGGTGACGTCGACCTTGTTGCCGTCCAGCTCGATGCCGGTCACCTTGCCGACGCGGACGCCGGCGATGCGGACCTCGTCGTTGGGCTTGAGGCCGCCGAGCTCGCTTGAACTCGGCGTGGTAGGTGTCGCCGCCGCCGATCAGCGGCAGGTTGCCGGCCTCGAAGGCGACGACGAGCAGGGCGATCAGCACCGCGATGCTGATCGCACCGATGGTCACGGGGTTGCGCTCACGGAACGGGGTGCTCACTTGAGGTTGCACCTCGCGTCCTTGCCGAAGGTGTTGGTGCTTGTAGGTGATCGGGATCGACTGACCGGCGAGCGTTCACGTTGCCCTGGAACTGGCACAGGTAGAAGTTGAAGAACGAGCCGTAGATCGCCGTGCGGCCGATCTTCTGCAGCTTGATCGGCAGGATCTGCATCGCCCGGTCGAGCTCGTCGCGGCCGGCGTTCAGGTTGGTGGCCACCGAGCGCAGGTTGCTTGACGTCCTTGACGAACGAGGGGCGGATCCCGACGGTCAGGTCGGCGGTCTGGTTGGCCAGGGCCGAGACCGAGTCGAGCGAGCCGAGGATGACGTCCTTGTCCTGGACGAGGCCGGCCATGAAGTTCTTGAACTGCACGATCAGCGAGCTCAGCTCCTTGTCGCGCCCGGCGATGGTGCCGAGCACGGAGTTGAGGTTGTCGATCGTGTCGCCGATCACCTGGTCGCGGTCGGCCAGGGTGTTGGTCAGCGAGGCGGTGCTGGTGAGCAGCTGGTTGAGGTTGCCGCCCTCGCCCTGGAAGATCTGCACGATCTCGGCCGACAGCTTGTTGATGTCGGCGGGGCTGAGCGCGGCGAACAGCGGCTTGAAGCCGTTGAACAGCACGGTCAGGTCGAGGGCCGGCTGGGTGCGGCTGAGCGGGATGGTGGCGTCTGCCGGCAGCTGGTCGAGGTTGCCGACGCCCTGGGTCAGCGAGATGTAGCGCTGGCCGACCAGGTTGCGGTAGCGGATCGTCGCCGTCGAGCTCTTGGTCACGATCGAGCTCTTGGCGACGTTGAAGGAGACCAGCGCGCGGTCGCGGTCGATGATCTCGACCTTCTTGACGCTGCCGACCTTGACCCCGGCGATGCGGATGTCGTCGCCCTTGACCAGACCGGTGGCGTCGGAGAAGACCGCCTTGTAGTCGCTGCGAGCTGCTGGAAGGTGATGTTGCCGATCAGCACCACCAGCACGCCGGTGGCCAGGCTGGTGACGACGATGAAGATGACCAGCTTGACGAGGTCGCCGCGGGTCTTCTTGTCCAGGATGCTCACTTGCACGCTCACCTCCGTGCCGGACATGGCCGGCAGGAAGAGCAGCGTCGCCACGTCGGACATCTGGTGGCCGGGACGCCCAGCACGGGCGCGGTGAGCGAGTTGACCAGGTGCTTCTGCTCGGTGGTGCCGCCCGGGACACGCGACGCTGACGGCTGCTGACTGCTGGCGCTGGCCGAAGCCGGTCGCGGTGCGCTGGTTGTCACCCTTGCCGAGGTTGTTGACGCCGTCGTTGATGTTCGGGAACTCCCCGCCCTTGGGGTAGTACGGGATCGGCGGGTTGGGCAGGTGCGGCGCAGCTCGGGCCGTTGTCGGCGCCGTAGACCTGCTGGTCGGCGGCGGTGTAGCCGCGCGGCTGCTTCGGGATCAGGCGCAGGTTGATGTGGAAGATGAAGCCGCGGAAGGTCTGGCCGAGCTGCGGGGCCTGCTTGCACGATGCCGTCGAGCAGGCACGGGAACTCCGGTGAGTAGCGCGCGAGCAGCGCGAGGATCGGCTCGCCGAGCTGGCCGAGCCGGATGATGTTGTCGCCGTTGTCGTTGAGGAACGACGGTCGCCGTGTCGGAGAACGCCGCGGTGTCGTCGAGGAACTTCTGCAGCGTCGCTTCCTTGCTCCGCAGCGTGTTGCCGGTCTTCACGGTGTTGCGCAGCGTCGCGGCCAGCGCCGGGGTGACGTCGGCGTAGAGGTCGGTGACCTTGCGCGAGCAGCTTGATGTCGGTGATCAGCGCCGGCAGCTGGGGGTTCATCCGCTTCAGGTAGCCGTCGAGGGTCACCGAGGCTCTCGCCGATCTTGTTGCCGCGGCCCTCGAGGGCGGTGGCCAGGGCGTTGAGCGTGTAGTTCAGCTCGGCGGGCTGGACCGTGCGCAGCAGCGGGTAGAGGTCGTTGAGGACCTTCTCCACCTCGATCGGCAGCTTGGTCTGCGTGATCGTGTCGCCGGCCTTGAGCGAGGTCGAGGACGGGTCCTTGGGGATCTGCAGCTCGACGTACTTCTCACCGAAGAGGGTCTTGGGCAGGATCGCCGCGGTGACGTTCGCCGGGATCTGGCTGATCTTGTCGGGCTTGATGCCCAGCGTCAGGGTCGCGCCCTTGCCGTTGGAGGCGATCTTGTTGACCTGGCCCACGATCACGCCGCGGACCTTGACGTCGGCCTGCTTGGGCAGCTGGAGGCCGATGGTGTCGGTCTTCAGGCTGACGTTGTCGAAGGAGATGAACTTCTGGGTGAAGACGGCGTTGACCAGCCACAGCATCGAGCGCCAGGAAGCCGATGAAGATGACCCCGAGGACGCGGTGGTTCATCAGGACCTTGCTCACGCCTCAGCCCGCCAGCCGCACGGTCGTCGTGGAGCCCCAGATGGCCATGGAGAGGAAGAGGTCGATGACGTTGACCGCGACGATCGAGGTACGCACGGCGCGGCCCACGGCCACGCCCACGCCGGCGGGGCCGCCGCTGGCGGTGTAGCCGTGGTAGCAGTGGATCAGGATCACCACGACCGAGAAGACCAGCACCTTGCCGAAGGACCAGAGCACGTCGCCCGGTGGCAGGAACTGGTTGAAGTAGTGGTCGTAGGTGCCGGAGCTCTGGCCGTAGAACTGGGTGACGGTCAGCCGGGTGGCGAAGTAGGAGGACAGCAGGCCCGATCACGTAGAGCGGGATGATCGCGACCATCCCGGCCACGATGCGGGTGGTGACCAGGAACGGCATCGAGGGGACGGCCATCACCTCGAGGGCGTCGACCTCCTCGGAGATGCGCATGGCGCCGAGCTGGGCGGTGAACCCGCAGCCGACGGTGGCGGCGAGCGCGATGCCGGCGACCAGCGGCGCGATCTCGCGGGTGTTGAAGTACGCCGAGACGAAGCCGGCGAACGCCGCGGTGCCGATCTGGTTGAGCGCGGCGTACCCGGAGAGGCCGACCTGGGCGCCGGTGAAGAAGGTCATCGCCGTGATCACGCCGACGGTGCCGCCGATGACGGCCAGCGCGCCGGAGCCGAGGGTGACCTCGGCGAGCAGCCGCAGGATCTCCTTCGGGTAGCGCGTGACCGAGCGCGGCGTCGCCCGGAGCGCGCGCAGGTAGAACGCGAGCTCCTCGCCCATCGTGTCCAGCGGCGGAGAGCGGCTTCTGGTAGGCTGCCTTGAGGTCGACCATGCGCTCAGCCCGTCTTCGGTGGGACGAGCTGGAGGTAGATCGCGCTCAGGACGAGGTTGACGACGAACAGCAGCAGGAAGGTGATGACGACCGACTCGTTCACCGCGTCGCCGACGCCCTTGGGGCCGCCACCGGCGTTGACGCCCTTGTAGGCGGCGACGATGGCCGCGATCAGCCCGAAGATCAGCGCCTTGATCAGGCCGATCCACAGGTCGGGGAGCTGGGCGAGCGCGGTGAAGCTGGCCAGGTAGGCACCGGGCGTGCCGCCCTGGAGGACGACGTTGAAGAAGTAGCCACCGGCGACGCCGACCACGCTGACCAGGCCGTTGAGGAAGACCGAGACCATCATGCAGGCCAGCACGCGGGGTACGACGAGCCGCTGGATCGGGTCGATGCCGAGCACCATCATCGCGTCGAGCTCTTCGCGGATCTTGCGCGCGCCGAGGTCGGCCGCGATCGCCGAGCCACCGGCGCCGGCGATCAGCAGCGCGGTGGCGATCGGGCCGGCCTGCTGGACGACCGCGAGCACGGACGCCGAGCCGGTGAACGACTGGGCGCCGAACTGCTTGATCAGGCCGCCGACCTGGAGGGCGATGACCGCGCCGAACGGGATCGCGACCAGCGCGGTGGGGATGATCGTCACCGAGGCGATGAACCAGCCCTGCTGGATGAACTCGCGGAGCTGGAAGGGTCGCTTGAACAGGTTGCGCGCCACGTCGAGCCCGAAGGCGAAGAGCTTGCCCGGCGGTCCCGACCGGCGCTCAGGACCCGGGTCGCGACAGCAGAAGCCATCAGCGGCTCACGCGCCCGTCGTCATGTTCATGTTCTCCTCGAACGACCCGGGAGGCGGCTCGATGCCGTTCTCCTTGCACCAGGCGCCGGGGTCGCGCTGGCTGCGCCGCGGCTGGCCGTTGGAGGGCTCGATCTGCAGCGGGATCGGCGGCAGCGGCGGGAGGTCCATGTCCTTCTCGGCCTCGAGCTCGTCGGCGTCCTTCTCCTCCGACATGCCGATCGGGCCGACCCGCTGGGCGTTGAGGAACTGGCGCACGACCGGCTCCTCGGAGGAGAGCAGCATCTCGCGCGGGCCGAACATGGCGAGGTGCTTGTGGTAGAGCAGGCCGATGTTGTCGGGCACCGTGCGGGCGGTGTTGATGTCGTGGGTCACGATCAGGAACGTCGCGTCGATCTGGGCGTTCAGGTCGACGATCAGCTGGTTCAGGAACGACGTGCGCACCGGGTCGAGGCCGGAGTCGGGCTCGTCGAAGAGCACGATCTCGGGGTCGAGGACCAGGGCGCGGGCCAGGCCGGCGCGCTTGCGCATGCCGCCGGAGATCTCGCCGGGGAGCTTGTCCTCGGTGCCGAGCAGACCGGTGAGGTCGAGCTTCTCCATGACGATGTCGCGGATCTCGGACTCGGACTTCTTGGTGTGCTCGCGCAGCGGGAAGGCGATGTTGTCGTAGAGGTTCATCGAGCCGAACATCGCGCCGTCCTGGAACAGCACGCCGAAGAGCTTGCGGATCTCGTAGAGGTCCTTCTCGGGGCAGGAGGCGATGTCGACACCCTCGATGACGACGCTGCCCCGGTCGGGCTTGAGCAGGCCGATGATGGTCTTGAGCAGCACCGACTTGCCGGTGCCGGACGGGCCGAGCATCACGCAGATCTCGCCGGCGGGGATGGTCAGCGTGACGTCGCCCCAGATCAGCTGCTTGCCGAAGCTCTTGGTCAGGTCCTTGATCTCGATCTCGACGCCCATCGAGCTTCCTCTCCCTCGGTCCTGACTCGTTTTCCGTGCTGGGTGCAGCGACAGTGCGCGCGGGTCTCCCCACCCACGCGTACCAACGAGTAGCCGGAGGCTAAGTTACGGCAGGATCGTGCCTGCTCGTCACCGTCTGGCGGGCACCTGTCTCACCAAATAGCACAACTGTTCACCAACTGTCGCGCTCGGCACCGTACCGGACACGACAAGACCGCCCCGGACCAGGCGGTCCGGGGCGGTCTCGGGTCGGTGCGTCAGATCAGGTGCGAGGTCACTTGAGGGTGACGGTGGCGCCGGCGCCCTCGAGGGCCTCCTTGGCCTTCTCGGCGGCCTCCTTGGTGACCTTCTCGAGGACGGCCTTGGGGGCGGCCTCGACGAGGTCCTTGGCCTCCTTCAGGCCGAGGCTCGTGAGGGCGCGCACCTCCTTGATGACGTTGATCTTCTTCTCGCCGGCGGCCTCGAGGACGACGTCGAACTCGTCCTGCTCGGCGGCCTCCTCGGCGGGGGCAGCCCCGCCGGCAGCGCCGGCGGCGGCCACGGCCACGGGGGCGGCCGCGGTGACGCCGAAGGTCTCCTCGAACTGCTTCACGAACTCGCTGAGCTCCAGGAGGGTCATCTCCTTGAAGGCGTCCAGCAGCTCGTCGGTGCTGAGCTTCGCCATGGTGGCGTTCCTTTCGGTTGGTGCAGCACCCCGTCGGGGTACGGCGGGGTGGGTCAGGCCTCGGTGCTCTCGGTGGCCTCGGGGGTGGCGGGTGCTCTCGGCGGGCTCCGCCGACGCGGACTCCGCTGGTGCGTCCTCGGCCGCTCCGGGGCGCGGCCTCGGCAGGTGCCTCGTCCGCGGGTGTCTCCTCGACGGCCGGCGTACCGGCGCCTCCAGCAAGGATCGAGGGGTCCTGCTCGGCCTTCGCCTGGAGCGCACCGGCGAGCCGGGCGGCCTGGGCGAGCGGGGCGTTGAGCAGGTAGACGGCCTGGCTCAGCGAGGCGAGCATCGCGCCCGCCAGCTTGCCCAGGAGCACCTCGCGGGACTCGAGATCGGCCAGCTTGGCGATCTCGGCCGGCGTCCATCGAGGCTCCGTCGACGTACCCACCCTTGATCACGAGGGCGGGGTTCGCCTTGGCAAAGTCACGCAGACCCTTGGCCGCCTCGACCAGGTCGCCCTGGATGAAGGCGATCGCGGTCGGGCCGGTGAGCAGGTCGTCGAATCCTTCGACGCCCGCCTCCTTGGCGGCGATCTTGGTCAGCGTGTTCTTGACCACGGCGTAGTTGGCGTTCTCGCCGAGAGCTGCGCCGCAGGTCCTGCAGCTGCTTCACGGTGAGACCGCGGTACTCGGTCAGCACAGCGCCGGCGGAGTCGTTGAACGAGTCGACGATCTCCGCGACGGCTGCTGCCTTGTCTGGCCGCGCCATGGGTCTCCTTCCAGCTCGTGGTGGCCGCACAGGTTTGCGCGGCACCCGGGCCTCGGACCGGAGAAGAAGAAACGCCCCGTGCCGGTGCACAGGGCGTACGGCGACTGATGTCGCGTCCACTCGGTGTCACCTGCGCAGGTCGTCCGCTCCTCGGCGAACCTTCGGGTCACCGCTCGACGTGGTGACCGGCCGGCGGTCTTCGGCTTCAGCAGCCAAGCCTACGGGCAGCCCGTCCACCGGCCAAATCCTGAACCCGCTGACCGGGGGATCCGTGCACGCCCAGACGCACCGAGCGGGGGTTTCGCGCACACCTGGTGTGCACGAAACCCCCGCTCGAGGGTCTCTACGTGTGCAGGGATCCCCCGCTCGGCGGGTTCTAGCTGGCCTCGTCCTCGACCGCGACGTTGCGGGTGCGGTTGGGGTCGACCTGGACGCCGGGGCCCATGGTCGTGGAGAGGGTGATCTTCTTGATGTAGCGGCCCTTGGAGCTGGCCGGCTTGAGCCGGAGCACCTCCTCGAGCGCCGCGGCGTAGTTCTCGGCCAGCTGCGACCTCGGAGAAGGAGGCCTTCCCGATGATGAAGTGCAGGTTGGCGTGCCGGTCGACGCGGAACTCGATCTTGCCGCCCTTGATGTCGGAGACGGCCTTGGCGACGTCGGGGGTGACGGTGCCGGTCTTCGGGTTGGGCATCAGGCCGCGGGGCCCGAGCACCCGGCCCAGTCGGCCGACCTTGCCCATCATGTCGGGCGTGGCGACGACGGCGTCGAAGTCGATCCAGCCGCCGTTGACCCGCTCGATCAGCTCGTCGCCACCGACGATGTCGGCGCCGGCCTCACGGGCGGCCTCGGCCTTGTCGCCGTTGGCGAAGACCAGGACGCGCGCGGTCTTGCCGGTGCCGTGGGGCAGGTTGACGGTGCCGCGCACCATCTGGTCGGCCTTGCGGGGGTCGACCCCGAGGCGCATGGCCACGTCGACGGTCTCGTCGAACTTCTTCTTCGAGCCGCCCTTGGCGAGCTTGATCGCGGCCAGCGGGGCGTAGAGCTCGTCCGGTCGATGCCCTCGGCGGTCGCACGGTAGGTCTTGCTGCGCTGCATCGTCCTCAGCCCTCCGTCGTGATGCCCATGGAGCGGGCGGTGCCCTCGACGATCTTCATCGCCGCGTCGATGTCGTTGGCGTTGAGGTCGGGGAGCTTGGTGGTGGCGATCTCGCGCACCTGGTCCTTGCTCAGCCTGCCGACCTTGTCGCGCTGCGGCACGCCGGAGCCCTTGGCGACGCCGGCAGCCTTCTTGATCAGCTCGGCGGCCGGAGGGGTCTTGGTGATGAAGTCGAACGAGCGGTCCTCGTAGATCGTGATCTCGACCGGGATCACGTTGCCGCGCATGGCTTCGGTCTGGGCGTTGTAGGCCTTGCAGAAGTCCATGATGTTCACGCCGTGGGGACCGAGGGCGGTACCGACGGGCGGTGCCGGTGTCGCCGCACCGGCCTGGAGCTGCACCTTGACCAGGGCAGCGACCTTCTTCTTGGGAGGCATTCCTCTATCTCTTCCTTCTCGTGGTCATGACGGGGCGGACGCCCCTGCCACCGGGTGTTGCTGCTGCTGCTTCTCAGACCTGCTGGATCTGGGTGAAGCTCAGCTCGACCGGGGTCTCCCGGCCGAAGATCTCGACGAGGGCCTTGACCCTCTGGGACTCCGGGTTGATCTCGGTGATCGTCGCGTGCAGCGTCGCGAACGGGCCGTCGACGACCATCACGGAGTCGGAGACGTCGAAGTCGGCCACGGCGACCTGCTGGCGCGCGGCCGGCTGGCTGGAGGTGCCGCTGCCGCTCTCGGCCGCTGGCGGCCGCCTCGACCTGGGCCTGGATCGCCGGGGCCAGCATGTTCTCGACCTCGTCGAGGCTCAGCGGCACCGGCTGGTGGCTGTGGCCGACGAAGCCGGTCACCGACGGCGTGTGGCGTACGGCGGACCACGACTCGTCGGTCAGGTCCATCCGCACCAGCACGTAGCCGGGGAGCACGGTGCGCTTGACGAGCTTGCGCTGACCGTTCTTGATCTCGGCCACCTCTTCGGTGGGCACGACGACCTCGTGGATGAACGGCTCCATGTTCAGCGAGGTGATCCGGTTCTCGAGGTTGGCCTTCACCCTGTTCTCCATGCCGGAGTAGGTGTGCACGACGAACCAGTCGCCCTCCTTCTCGCGGAGCGCGGCCCGGAACTCCTCCAGCGGGTCACCGGGGGTGTCGATCGAGGCGGCCGCGGCGTCATCGTCAGCCTCGTCGGCCTCGGACTCCTCGGACTCCTCGGCGGTCGGCTCTCGGCAGGTTCTCGGGCGTCTCCTCGGAGGACCTCGTCGGGGACCTCGCCCTCGGCCGGGGCCGGCGCGACGACCGTCTCGCCCGTCTCGGGGTCGGTCAGGACGTCCTCCGACGCCTCCTCGGGGGACGCCTCGGACTCGATCGGCTGCTCGTCGTACTGCTCAGACACCTTGACTCCAGAACTCCAACACTCATGATGCCGATGCCGGGACGCACCCGGCCGGCGGGGGCTACTAGTGACTCTCGCCGAACAGCCAGAACACGCCCTTGCCGAAGGCGAGGTCGAGCACTGAGACGTAGGCGATCAGCACGAGCACGAACACGATCACCACGAGGAAGTAGGTGACCAGCTGCTGCTGTGTGGGCCAGACGACCTTGCGCAGCTCGGCGACCACCTGGCGGTAGAACGTCACCGGGCTGGTGCGCTGGCGCGAAGGCTTGTTCGCGCGCACCGTCTTGCTGTCCGCCACGGTCGTCCTCTCCAGTTCAGCTGGTCGTACTTCTCTTGGCCACTCTTGCAGGGCACGAGGGACTTGAACCCCCAACCTTCGGTTTTGGAGACCGATGCTCTGCCAGTTGAGCTAGTGCCCTATGGCGCACTCCGGGCAGGCCGAAACACTGGCCGGGGACACCAAATCGGCAGTCTACGGGGGGCCGGGAGGCAAAGTCGAACCGAGCACCGACCTCGGGTCGCACCGTCTCGCTCCTCTGGGACCATGGTGGCGTGACCGCGCAGCAGACCCCCTCTGTCCCGACCGTACCCCCGACGAGCTCGCCGCCTTCCTGACCGAGCAGCAGCAGGCCTACGCGGCCCTCAAGGATGCCGCGCTCAAGCTGGACCTCACCCGGGGCAAGCCGTCCTCGGCCCAGCTCGACCTCTCCGACGGGCTGCTGTCGCTGCCCAAGGACGTGCGTGATGCCGACGGGGTCGACGTGCGCAACTACGGCGGCCTCGAGGGCATCCGCGAGCTGCGCGAGATGTTCGCCGAGCTGCTTGTGGGTCGAGCCCGGGCCAGGTCGTGGCCAGCAACAACTCGAGCCTGGTGCTGATGCGCGAGGTGCTCACCGACCTCTGGCTCAAGGGCGGCGTCGACAGCGAGCGGCCGTGGAGCCAGGAGGAGAAGGTCACCTTCATCTGCCCGGTGCCCGGCTACGACCGACACTTCACGCTGACCGACTGGTTCGGCATCGAGATGGTGACCGTGCCGATGCACGACGACGGCCCCGACGTCGACGCCGTCGCGGAGCTGGCCGCCTCCGACCCGAGCGTCAAGGGCATCTGGATCGTCCCGACGTACGCCAACCCCAGCGGCTCCGTGGTCTCCCAGGAGGTCGCCGAGCGGCTCGCCTCGATGACGACGGCGGCGCCCGACTTCAAGATCCTGTGGGACAACGCCTACGCCTTCCACCACCTCACCGCCGACGAGGCCAAGAGCGCCGACGTGCTCAGCCTGGCCTCGGCGGCCGGACACCCGCACCGGCCGATCATGTTCGCCTCGACCTCGAAGATCACCTTCGCCGGAGCGGGCGTGGGCTTCCTGGCCGGCTCGGCCGAGACGGTGAAGTGGTACACCACCCACCTCGGCAAGGGCTCCATCGGACCCGACAAGCTCAACCAGCTGCGGCACGCGCAGTTCTTCGGCTCCGCCCAGGGCGTGCGCGACCACATGACCCTGCACCGCGAGATCATCGCGCCGAAGTTCGCCGAGGTGCAGCGCATCCTCCAGGAGCGGCTCGGCGGCCTCGACGTCGCGACCTGGACCGACCCGACCGGCGGCTACTTCGTCAGCCTCGACGTGCTCGACGGCACCGCGGCGCGAGTGGTCGAGCTGGCCAAGGAGGCCGGGGTGGCCCTGACGCCGGCCGGCTCGTCGTTCCCGTACGGCCGGGACCCGCGCGACCGCAACATCCGCCTGGCCCCCACCTTCCCCGAGCTCGCCGAGGTCAGCCGGGCGATGGAGGCCGTGGCCACCTGCGTGCTGCTCGCCTCGGCCGAGCAGGTGTCGCCCTGACGCGTACCCAGCCATGACGAGGGCGAAGCCCGAGAGTCCCGCGATGGGCTTTCGCAAGCTCGAAGAGCTTCCCAAAGCCCATCTCCATCTTCACTTCACCGGCTCGATGCGGCACGAGACGCTGCTCGAGCTCGCCGAGCGGGACGGCCACCACCTGCCCGAGGCGCTGACCGACGACTGGCCGCCCGTGCTGTCGGCCGCCGACGAGAAGGGCTGGTTCCGCTTCCAGCGGCTCTACGACGTCGCCCGGTCGGTGCTGCGCACGGAGGAGGACGTCCGCCGGCTCGTGCGCGAGGCCGCCGAGGACGACCTGCGCGACGGCAGCCGCTGGCTGGAGATCCAGGTCGACCCCAGCGGGTACGCCGCCAAGTTCGGCGGCATCACCGCCTTCACCGACCTGGTCCTCGACGCCGTCGCCCAGGCCTCGCGCGACGTGGGGATCGGGATGGCCGTGGTGATCGCGGCCAACCGCATCCGGCACCCGCTCGACGCCCGCGCGCTGGCCCGCCTCGCCGGGCAGTACGCCGGCCGGGGCGTGGTCGGCTTCGGCCTGTCCAACGACGAGCGCCGCGGCACGACGCGCGACTTCGCGCCGGCGTTCCGCATCGCCGAACGGGCCGGACTGCTGCTCGTGCCACACGGCGGCGAGCTGGCCGGGCCGGACCACGTCCGGGTGTGCGTGGAGGACCTGCACGCCGACCGCCTCGGCCACGGCGTCCGCGCCGCCGAGGACCCTGACCTGCTCGACCTGATCGTCCAGCGCGGCATCGCCCTGGAGGTCTGCCCGGTCTCCAACGTGGCGCTCGGCGTCTACAGCGACCTGACGTCGGTGCCGCTCACCGACCTGATGGCGGCCGGCGCGACCATCGCCCTCGGCGCCGACGACCCGCTGCTGTTCGGCTCCCGGCTGGCCGGCCAGTACGCCACGATGCGCGCCGCACACGACCTCACCGACGCCCAGCTGGCCGACCTGGCCCGCTCCTCGATCGCGGCCTCGCGGGCCCCGGAGGAGGACCGACGCACCTGGCTGGGCGAGATCGACGACTGGTTGGAGACAATGGAGACATGACGACCTACCCCGGCGAGCCGCCCCGACCTGATGAGCAGTCGCCCGACGAGCACGAGGTCGCCGAGCAGGCCCGGGCACAGGAGCAGCAGGGGGACCCCTCGGAGGGGGTCGAGCTGACCGCGCCGATCACCCCGACCCCGCCCGGACCCGCTCCGGACCCGACGCCTGCTCAGCCGGCCCAGCCGGAGTACGGACAGCCGGCGTACGACAGCCGGCGTACGGACAGCCGGCGTACGGACAGCCGGAGTACGGACAGCCGGAGTACGGACAGCCGGCGTACAGCCAGCCGCCGTCAGACCAGCCCCCGTACGGACAACCCCCGTACCAGCAGCATCACTACGGGCAGCCGCAGTTCGGGGCTCCGTTCGGCCAGCCCCAGTACGGCCAGCCCCAGTACGGCCAGCAGCCCCCGTACGGGCAGGCGCAGTACGGGCAGCCGCCGTACGCGCCGATGCCGTACGGGGCCTACGCCCCTCCCCCGCCGAACCACCCGCAGTCGACCACCGCGATGGTCCTCGGGATCATCGGCCTGGTCGGGATCCTGCTGGCGTGTGGGGTGACCCTGTTCCTCTCCCCCTTCGCCTGGGCCCTCGGGCGCAACGCGCGTCAAGGAGATCGACGCCTCGCAGGGTCGGCTGGGCGGTCGCTCCCAGGCGCGCGCCGGCATGATCATGGGCATCATCGGCACGGTCCTGCTCTTCGTCGCCATCGTGGGCGTGGTGCTGTTCGTGGTGCTCGCCGTCTCGACGTCCTCGAGCGGCGGCTTCAGCGGCACGAGCACCTAGGACCGAGGCCGCAGCTAGAGCCGCAGCCGACCAGCACCGGCTCGTTGACCAGCTCGATGCCGAAGCGCGCCCGCACGCCGTCGCGCACCTCGCGGGCCAGGGCGAGCAGGTCGGCCGTGGTGGCCGCGCCGCGGTTGGTCAGCGCGAGCGTGTGCTTGGAGGAGAGCCGCACCCGGTCGTTGCCGTAGCCCTTGCCGAAGCCCGGCGTGCTCGATCAGCCAGGCGGCACTGACCTTGGTCCCCGACCCGTCGGCCTGCGGCCAGGCAGCAGCGCCCGACGGGTACGGCGTCGGCCGGGACGACCGGGTTGGTGAAGAACGAGCCGGTGCTCCAGGTGTCGTGGTCCTCGGCGTCGAGCACCATCCCCTTGCGGCGACGCAGCCCGAGGACCGCCTCGCGCACGCGGGCCGTCGGGACGCGCTCGCCGACCTCCACGCCGAGGGCGTCGGCGAGCTCGGCGTAGCGGATCGGGGCGCCGAGGTCGCCCAGGGTGAGCTGGAAGGTGGTGCTCGAGGACGACGAAGCGGGACGGGTCCTGCTTGAACCTGCTGGTGCGGTAGCCGAACGAGCACTCCTGGGCCGTCCAGGTGCGGATCCCCCGCAGCTTGCGGTCCCAGGTGCGCACCCGGGCGATCGTCTGGCTGACCTCCTGGCCGTAGGCGCCGACGTTCTGGATCGGGGTCGCGCCGGTGGTGCCGGGGATCCCGGAGAGCGCCTCGATGCCGATCCACTCGCGTTCGACGGCCGTCCGCACGACGTCGTCCCAGTCGTGGCCGGCGCCGACCTCGACGTACGCGCCACCGCAGGTGTCGGCCTCGACGTCCAGGCGCGCTGCCGCGGACGAGCACGACGCGGCCCGCGAAGCCCTCGTCGGCGACGACGAGGTTGCTGCCTCCGCCGACGACCAGGACGGGTGTGCCGTCGGCGTCGGCGGAGCTGACCGCCTCCACGAGGGAGGCCTCGTCAGTGGCCTCGACGAGCTCGGTCGCAGGGCCGCCCAGCCGCAGGGTGGTGAGAGCGGCCAGGCTGGTGTCCGACGCGCTCAGCGCGTCTCGCGGTGGGCGGTGTGGGTGCGGCAACGCGGGCAGAACTTCCGCAGCTCCATACGGTCAGGGTCGTTGCGGCGGTTCTTCTTGGTGATGTAGTTGCGTTCCTTGCACTCCACACACGCCAAGGTGATCTTGGGGCGGACGTCGGAGCTCTTGCTGGCCACGTTCGTGCCTTCTTCCCTGCTTGAGATGTCGAGTAGCGGGGGCGGGGCTCGATCCCGCGACCTCACGATTATGAGTCGTGCGCTCTAACCAGCTGAGCTACCCCGCCTCAAGGAACAGCCAGCCGTGGGCCTGCCATTCCCAGAGCCCCTTTACGGAATCGAACCGTAGACCTTCTCCTTACCATGGAGACGCTCTGCCGACTGAGCTAAAGGGGCACGGCCCTCGGTGCGAGCACCCAGGGCCAGCGAGCAGGATACACAGCGGCCCAGCGCATCTCGAAATCCGCGACGGGCCCGTGATCGGGCCGGCACCCGAGGCCGGGATGATGCTGCTGTGACCGCTGCCGAGACCTCCGTCGACACCTTCTACGAGCCCCTCGGGGACGACCGGTTCCGCTCGACCCCCGCGACCGCCGGGCCCTGGAGCGCGCGAGGCCCAGCACGGCGGCCCGCCGGCGGCCCTGCTGGCCCGGGCGATCGAGGGCCTGGACGAGGGAGCACCCCGTGTCGTCGGCCGGTTCACCATGGACCTGCTCGGGCCGGTGCCGGTGACCGACCTCACGCTGACCGCGTCGGTGCTGCGGCCGGGGCGGTCCGTCTCGCTGCGCCAGGCCGAGCTCGCGCGCCCGGACGGCCGGGTGGTCGCCCGTGCCCAGGCCTGGACCTTCCCCGACGCCCCGGGCCCGGCGATCCCGGCGTACCCCTGCCGCACGGCCCGGCCGAGGGCCACCTCGAGGACCCGCCGGCGTCGTGGGCCCGCGGCTACCTCGACTCGATGGAGTGGCAGTGGATCGAGGGCGCGGTCACCCGGCCCGGACCGGCGACCGTGTGGATGCGCCCGCGGCTGCCGCTCGTGCCGGGCGAGGCGATGAGCCCGCTGCAACGGCTGCTCTGCTGCGTGGACTCGGCCTCCGGCGCCTCGTCCGCGCTCGACCCCGAGCAGTGGAACTTCATGAACACCGACCTCACGGTGCACGTCGTGCGGCCGCCCGTCGGCGAGTGGGTCTGCCTGCGCGCCCACACCACCCTCGGCCCGGGCTCGGTCGGCCTCGCCGCCTCCGACGTGTACGACGAGCAGGGGCAGGTGGCCCGCTCCGCCCAGGCCCTCCTCGTCACCCCCCGCCCGGCCATGCTGCTGGTGTTGAGGTGCCCGAGCCCCCAGGCGAGGGCCTCGAAACCCCGCGCGGCCGGAGTCCGGTCAGTCCTGGATCCGGGCGAAGGGCTGGGCCGCCTCGAGCTCGTAGGCGACCTCGAGGAGCCGCCGGTCGTAGCCGCGGGCGGCCGCGAGCTGGACCCCGATCGGCAGCCCGCCCGCGGACATCCCCATCGGCAGTGAGATCGCGGGGTCGCCGGTGGCGTTCTGGACGGGGGTGAACGCGACCCACTCGAGGATCCGCCCGATGACGGTCTCGTAGGTCTGCCGCGGGTCGAGCCAGCCGATCTGCGGGGTGGTCAGCGACATCACCGGGGTGAGCACGACGTCGTGCGCGTCGAAGAGCCGCTGGGTGATCCGGTGCGCTGCGGCGCAGCCGGAGGACCGCGGCGGGCAGCCGCCACGGCGTTGCGAGCGGCGTGCCGGGCCAGGCCCTTGGTCAGGTTGTCGGTGCGGCGGCGGTCGTAGGTGCAGTCGAAGGTGAGCTTCCCGGTGCGCGAGAGGTAGAGCGCGATGCTCGCCCAGTAGAGGAGGAAGTCGTCGGCGAAGCGGCCGACGTCGGGCACCGGTCCACCTCCTCGACGGTGTGGCCGAGGTCCTCGAGCAGGTCGGGCCGTGCGCGGTCACGGTCGCGCGGGTCTCCTCGTCGGTGACCCGGCCGCCGATCGAGTCGACCATCAGCGCCGACCCGCAGGCGCGGCGTGCCCGGGCCGGTGACGTCGCCGACCGGCGGCAGCTCGAGGTCGCGGTAGACCCGCTCGGACTCGCGGAGGAAGGCGGCGGTGTCGCGGACCGAGCGGGTGACCACGCCGTCGTAGACGATCCGCACCGGCATCTCGCGGCTCATCTTGTCCGTCGGCGTCCGGCCCCGGGTCGGCTTGAGCCCGACCAGGCCGCAGCAGGCGGCCGGGATCCGGATCGAGCCGCCGCCGTCGTTGGCGTGCGCCATCGGGACCACGCCCGAGGCGACGAACGCCGCCGAGCCGGCCGAGGAGGCGCCCGAGGTGTGGCCGGTGTGCCACGGGTTGCGCACGGGTTCGTCGAACCGGTGAACTCGGCGCTCGGGCTGAACCCGAACTCCGAGAGCCGGGTCTTGCCGAGGAACGGTCGTGCCGATCAGGGAGTACATCCGGGCGAAGTCGCCGTCCGCCTCCGCCGGCCCGGCCACCCAGGCCCGGGAGCCCTGCTGGGTCGGCAGGCCGGCGACGTCGCTGTTGTCCTTGACGAAGCTGGGCACGCCGGCGAAGTAGCCCTCGTGCGGCGAGCCGGACTCGGCGACGGCGTCGGCGAACCGGTCGGCAGGCCAGCCCGTGCAGCACGCCGTCCAGCTTCTCGGTGCGGGCGATCGCCGCCTCGACGACCTCGCGCCGCGAGACCCGGCCGGCCCGGATCTCCGCGGCCAGCCCGACGGCGTCGTGCTCGCCCAGGGCGTCGTCGCCGAAGGCGTGCACCCGCGTCTGCGGGACGTGCCCCGGGTCGAGCTCGGCGAGGTCCTCGCCACGGCCTGGGGATCGCTCGCTCTGCGCCGCCATGGCCGGAACCGTAGCGGGGTGGTTGGGTGGGAGCCATGGCCCACCCGGACGCTGCCACCATCGCGGCCCTGGCGGACTCGCTCGGCGACGGCGTCGTGCTCACCGACAGCGACGCGCTCGAGCAGTACCGCTTCGACTGGAGCCGTGACCCCGACGCCGGGGTGCCGGCGGCCGTCGTACGCGCCCGCGACGCCGGCGCACGTGCAGGCCGCCGTGCGGTGGGCGGCCGAGCACCGCGTGCCCGTCGTGCCGCGCGGCGCGGGCAGCGGCCTCTCGGGCGGGTCCTCGGCCGTCGACGGCGGCATCGTGGTCAGCCTCGACCGGATGCGCGACATCGAGATCGACACCGCCTGCCGGGTCGCCGTGGTCGAGCCCGGCGCGCTCAACGTCGAGGTCAAGCGGGCCGCGGCCGAAGGACGGGCTCTGGTACCCGCCCGACCCCTCGTCGTTCGAGATCTGCTCCATCGGCGGCAACGTGGCCACCAATGCCGGCGGCCTCTGCTGCGTGAAGTACGGCGTGACGACCGACTACGTCCTCGGGCTCGACGTGGTGCTCGCCGACGGCACGCTGGTGACGCTCGGCGGCAAGCGGATCAAGGACGTCGCCGGCCTCTCGCTGCTCAAGCTGTTCGTCGGCAGCGAGGGCACGCTCGGCATCGTCACGCGCGCGATCCTGCGGCTGCGTGCCGGCGCAGGGCGACCGGGCCACGCTGGTGCGCCAGCTTCGACTCGATGACCGACGCCTCCCGCGCCGTCGTCGCGATCGGCGCCGAGGTGCGGCCCTCGATGATGGAGCTGATGGACAACGCCTCCATCAACGCCGTCGAGGACTGGAAGTCCCACGGCCTCGACCGCTCCGCCGGCGCCCTGATGGTCGCCCAGTCCGACGCCCCCGGAGCCGCCCGCGAGCTCGAGATCGCCGTGATGGAGCGGGCCTGCGCGGCGGCCGGCGCCACCGAGGTCGCGGTCACCACCGACGCCGAGGAGTCGGAGATGTTCGTCTCCGCCCGGCGCAACGCGTTCGTCGCCCTGGAGCAGAAGGGCACCCTGCTGCTCGAGGACGTCGGCGCCCCGATCCCGCTGCTGCCCGACCTGGTCGACGGCATCGCCGCGATCGCCGCGCGGCACCGACGTCGAGATCCCGGTCGTCGCGCACGCCGGCGACGGCAACACCCACCCGATCATCGTCTTCGACCCCACCGACCCGGAGCGTGACGGCGCGCGCGACGCTCGCCTTCGCCGAGGTGATGTCGCTGGCGATCTCGCTGGGCGGCACGATCACCGGCGAGCACGGCGTCGGGCCGCGCCAAGAAGGCCGCCCTGCCCGAGCAGCTCGGCGAGGACGTGATGGACCTGAGCTGGAAGGTCAAGCGCGCCCTCGACCCCGACCACATCCTCAACCCTGGAGCAGTCCTGTGACCTCGACGAGCCGAGCCATCGTGAGCGGCACCTCTTCGGCCCCGGCCCCAGCAACCCCTACCCCGAGGCGACCGCCGCGCTCGGGCTGCCGCTGCTCGGGCACCTCGACCCGGTGTTCCTCGAGCTGATGGACGAGACCTGCGACCGGCTGCGCGAGGTCTGGGGCACCGACGAACGCGCGCACCCTGCCGCTCTCGGCGACCGGCTCGGCCGGCATGGAGGCGGCCTTCGTCAACACCGTGCACCCCGGCGACGTCGTCGTGGTCGCGGTCAACGGCCTGTTCGGGCAGCGGATGTGCGACGTCGCCGCGCGCTGCGGCGCCGAGGTGGTGGCCGTCGAGCACGAGTGGGGCACCCCGGTCGACGTCGACCGCGTGCTCTCGGCGCACCCCTGCCCGGCGATCATCGCGGCCGTGCACGCCGAGACCTCGACCGGCGTCCGCTCCGACATCGCGGCGCTCGGCGCCGGGCAAGGGCGACGCCCTGCTGGTCGCCGACGCCGTCACCTCGATCGCCGGCATCGAGCTGCGCGCCGACGACTGGGGCGTCGACGTCGGCTACGCCGGCACCCAGAAGTGCCTCGGCGTCGCCCCGGGGCTGGCGCCGTTCACGATCAACGACCGCGCCTTCGAGCGCCGGGTCGAGAAGCCGCGGTCGTGGTACCTCGACCTCGGCCTGCTCGGCGGCTACGTCGGGGAGGCCCAGGCCAACGAGCAGTCGAAGGCCGAGCGCACCTACCACCACACCGCGCCGACGGCGATGGTCGTCTCGCTGCACGCGGCGCTCGGCCGGATCCTCGAGGAGGGGCTCGAGCAGGTGTGGGCCCGGCACGCCGAGGCCGGGCAGCTGCTCCAGGACGGCCTCGAGGCGATGGGGCTCGAGCTGTTCGCCGAGAAGGGCCACCGGCTGCCCGAGCTGACCACCGTGCGCGTGCCCGAGGGCGTCGACTCCGCCGCCGTACGCCGGCGAGCTGCTCGAGCGGCACGGCATCGAGATCGGCGCCGGAGCGGGCGAGTACGCCGCGACCGTGTGGCGGATCGGTCTGATGGGCCACAACGCCCGTCCCGACGCCGCCTGCTCGTCCTCGCGGCCCTCGAGGACGGCCGCTCGCCGATTCGCACTGATTGCACCGCGCAACTATCGTGGTGGGGTGACGACCACTGACCGAGCGCGACCCGGTCTCTTCCGGCCGAACGAGACCGGCGAGTACTCCCACAAGCAGATCCTGACGATCCTGTCCGGGCCTGCTGCTGGGCATGTTCCTCGCGGCGCTCGACCAGTCCATCGTCGGTACGGCGATCCGCACCATCGCCGACGACCTGCACGGCCTCTCGATCCAGGCCTGGGTGACGACGGCCTACCTGATCACCTCGACGATCACCACGCCGATCTACGGCAAGCTCGGCGACCTCTACGGCCGCAAGAAGCTGTTCCTGTTCGCGATCACGGTGTTCATCATCGGCTCGGCCGCGTGCTCGTTCGCCACCTCGATGTACATGCTCGCGGCGCTCCGCGCCGTGCAGGGCCTCGGCGCCGGCGGCCTGTTCACCCTGGTGCTCGCGATCATCGGCGACATCGTCTCCCCGCGCGAGCGCGCCAAGTACACCGGCTACTTCATGGCCGTCTTCGCCACCTCGAGCGTGCTCGGCCCGGTCGCCGGCGGCCTCTTCGCCGGGCCAGGAGTCGATCCTCGGCATCACCGGCTGGCGCTGGGTCTTCCTGGTCAACGTGCCGATCGGCATCGCCGCGCTGTTCGTGGTCACCCGCAACCTGCACCTGCACCACGTCCGGCGCGAGGCCCGGATCGACTGGTGGGGCGCCTCGATGCTGGTCGTCGCCCTGGTCCCGCTGCTCACCGTGGCCGAGCAGGGCCGCATCTGGGGCTGGGGCTCCGCCCGGTCGCTCGCCTGCTACGTCATCGGCCTGGCCGGCGCGCTCGGCGTTCGTCTACGCCGAGCACCGGATGCGCGACGACGCCCTGATCCCGCTGCGGATCTTCCGGCTGCGCGCGGCCGCCGTCGTCATCGGCGCCAGCGTGATCGTCGGCGCGGCGATGTTCGGTGCGATCACGATCCTGCCGCAGTACATGCAGATCGTGCACGGCGCCAGCCCGACCGAGGCGGGCCTGATGATGCTGCCGATGGTGGTCGGCATGATGACGCGCCGGCATCACCGTCGGTCAGATCACCTCGCGCACCGGCAAGATCCGCGGCTTCCCGATCTTCGGCTCCGCCCTCGCCGGGTGCGCCATGATCGCGCTGTCCTTCGTCACCGCCGACACCAGCCTGGGCTGGGTGATGGCTCGGGATGCTGTTCGTCGGCCTCGGCATCGGCCAGTGCATGCAGCCGCTGACGATCATCGTGCAGAACGCCGTACCCCCTCGCGAGATCGGTGTGGCCACCAGCTCGGCGACGTTCTTCCGCCAGCTCGGCGGCACGCTCGGCGTCGCGGTGTTCCTCTCGCTGCTGTTCAGCACGCTCGGCGGCAACATCAAGAAGGCCTTCACCTCCGCCGGCCCGGGCATCCAGCAGGCGACGCAGAACGGCCAGATCCCGCAAACGCCGCTCGACCACCAGGTCCTGGCCGGCCTGCAGGGCAAGGCGTCGGGCGGCGGCGTCTTCTCCGCCGTGCAGAACGACTCCTCGATCATCGGCAAGATGAGCGCGGTGCTCGCCACCCGTTCAAGGTCGGCTTCGCCGACTCGATGAGCATGGTGCTGCTGTGCGGCGGCATCGTGATGCTGCTCGCGTTCCTGATCCTGCTGCTGATGCCGCCCGTCGAGCTGCGAGCGACGTCGGCCAGCGCGGCCGCGCGCGCCGAGCACGACGCAGCGCAGGCGGTCTCGGCCGAGGCGCCGTGCGACACCTCCCGCGACGGCGGCGCCCACCGGGCGCCGGGTCCGGTGGACGCCGGCGAGGCCTCCGTCGGCGGCATCCGACAAGCTCTGACGAGCCGGCCCGACGACTAGGCCGGCCACTCCCCGCTGGTCCCCGCGGCGGTGGCAGCCCACCAAGTGGGTGTCGACCAGCCCGGTCGCCTCCATCAGGCGTGCATCGTGGTCGGCCCGACGAAGCCGAAGCCGCGCTTGCGCAGCGCCTTCGACAGCGCCTTCGACTCCGGCCGAGACCGTCGGCACCTCCCCCGGCACCCGCGGCACCGGGGTCGCGTCCGGACGGAAGCCGCGGATGAACGACTCGAGCCCGCCGTCCTCGCGCAAGGCCGACGCACGCGCGGGCGTTCTTCGGGTGGCCATGATCTTGGCCCGGTTGCGCACGATGCCGGTGTCGCCCATCAGCCGCTCGACGTCGGCGTCGGTCATCGCCGCGACGCGGTCGACGTCGAAGCCGTGGAACACCTCGCGGAACCGCTCGCGCTTGTTCAGGATCGTCGACCAGGACAGGCCGGCCTGGAAGCCCTCCAGGCACATCCGCTCGAACAGCCCGCGCTCGCCGCGGACCGGCACCCCCCACTCGGTGTCGTGGTAGTCCCGCATCGTGCCGGGCTTCGCGGCCCACGGGCAGCGGCGTACGCCGTCCTCGCCCACGGACCGCTGCCGTCACGGCGGGTCCAAGGGCCCGGCTCATCGCCTCGATGTGCGCCGGGCGTCGAGCCGCAGCAGGCGCCGATCAGCTCGATGCCGAGGTCGCTGAGCTCGGTCGCGTGCGCGGCCATGTCCTCCGGCGTCGCGTCGTACTCGAAGTGGTCACCGACGACGTGCGGCAGCCCGGCGTTGGACTGCGCGGCGAGCAGCAGCCCCTCGGGACGTACGGCGGCCATCTCGGCGGCGATCTGGGCCATCTCGCTCGGGTCCGCGGCCGCAGTTGGCGCCGACCGCGTCGACCCCGGCCTCGGCGAGCGCGGTGACGGCCGCGCCGGGCCCCACGCCCATCATCGTGTGCAGGTTGGTGTCGAAGCTGAGCGTCGCGATGACCGGCAGCTCGGGCACGACGGCCCGGGCGGCGGCCACGGCGGCGAGCGCCTCGGAGAGGTCGCTCATGGTCTCGATCAGCACCACGTCGATGCCGCCCTCGACCAGCCCGCGCAGCTGCTCCTCGAAGATCGCCTGGGCAGCGTCGGCGTCCATCGTGCCGAGCGGCTCCATCAGCTCTCCGGTGGGTCCGAGGTCGCCCGCGACCAGGGCGCCGTGCTCGTCGGCCACCTCGCGCGCGAGCCTCGCGGCGGCGGCGTTCAGCTCGTGCACCCGGTCACCGAGCCCGTGCATCTCGAGCCGGGGCCGGGTGCCCCCGAAGGTGTTGGTGGTCAGCACGCGTGCGCCTGCGCCGGCGTAGGCACGGTGGGCCTCCCGCACGACGTCGGGCCGCTCGACGTTCCAGAGCTCACCCGAGCCGCCGTCGTCGAGGCCCTGGTCCTGCAGCAGCGTGCCCATGCCGCCGTCGACCACCACGGGCCCGTGGGCGGCGAGGTCGACGAGGGCGGAGCTCTTGGTCTGGGTCACCGGACGAGCCTAGGTCGCTGGCGTCAAGGACCTCGCTGCAGCATCCGCGCGTGGGGCAGCGCCGGGGCGTGCAGCGCGTCGTGCGGGTCGTCGGCGGGAAGCGCGAACCGGCGCGTCGGCGCCGGCCTCCAGCAGGCGCTCCCACTGCGGCGCGGTACGCCGCGACCTCGTCGTGGTCGCGGCCGATGAAGTTCCACCACATGACGATCCGCTCGCCGAACGGCGGCCCACCGAGCACGAGCAGCCGCGCCCCGGACTCGGTCGCGAGGTCGCGTGACCCCGCCTCCGGCTCGAGGAAGCCGAGGTCGTGCTCGGCCAGGGGCTTGCCGTCCACGCGGACGTCGCCGGTGTCGACCAGCATCCCCAGCTCGTACGCCGGGTCGACGGCCAGGCGCAGCGTCGTACCGGCTGGAGGACGAGCTCGGCGCCCAGCAGCGGGCTGTAGGTCGTGACCGGCGACTCGACCCCAGCAGCGAGCCGAGGAAGACGCGCGCCTCCCAGCCCTCGCCGCGCACGGGATCGGGCGCGTAGTGCTCGAAGCCCGGGTCGACCTGCCGCGAGCCGTCGGGCAGGGCCAGCCACAGCTGGGCGCCGTGCAGCGTGGTGGTGCCGGGAGTGGAGTACTCGCTGTGGCTGATCCCGCGACCGGCCGTCATCAGGTTGAGCTCGCCGGGCCGGACGAACGCGTGGTGGCCGGCGGAGTCGCGGTGCTCGATCTCGCCGCTGAACAGCCAGCTGACCGTCTGCAGCCCGGTGTGCGGGTGCGGCGGCACGACCATCCCCTGCCGCCGGTCTCGCGGACCTCGTCGGGACCGTAGTGGTCCACGAAGCACCAGGCGCCGATCAGCGTGCGCTGTCGCTGCGGGAGGGTGCGCCGCACGGTCATCGCCCGGAGGCCCCGAGCGGCACGTCACGCGGGGTCAGGACCTCCATGAGTCCAAGAGTGCCAGCACCTGCTGGAGGTCGAGGTCCGCGTGCGGCCGCGAGATCGGCTGCAGCCGGGCTCCGGCGGCCATCGCCGCCTCCGCGCCGCGGACGGCGCCCACGAGGAGCGCCGGCCAGGACGAGCGACCAGCGACGAGCAGTGTCGGCCAGGCCTCGGGCCGACCACGCGAGGGTCACCCGGTGGTGCCGACGCTCGGACTCCCGTCGCCGCTGCTCCGCACGCGCCGCGCGGGAGGCGTTCCAGTCGTCGATGTGGCGCTGTTGCTGGACGCAGCCACGCCTGACGGGCGGCCCAGGTGGCCGCGTCGCCGTACCCGTCGATGCGGTCGGTGACGGTGGCCGACGCTGCTCGGGCACCGGCTCGGAGACGCGGCGCGGTCGTCCGCGACGGAGCGTCCTCGAGCACCTGGTTGCGCGCGGCGTTGACCGCCTGGAGCCGCACGCCCGCTCTGCTCGCGCAGGTGCGCGGGCTGCAGGTCGGGGTGGAGCCGTCGGACCGCGCGCCGGTACGCCGTGCGCACCTCGCGCTCGTCAGCCCCCGGCTTCACGCCCAGCAGCGCGTACGGATCCATCTGACGTCCCCCCGACATCCCCCGAGGGGGTCGACGCCTATGTTCCCCGAGGAGCCCCTCGGTACACCGAGGAACGGCGTCCGGACTGACCCGCCGCTCCTCAGGTCCCGAGGAGGGACGAGGTCCGGACCGGTCCCGGAGGACAGGACGAAGTCCTGTCTCGAAGGGCCGTCCCGAAGCGCGACGGGCTCAGCGACCCCGGCGGCCGCTGAACGTGGCCGCGCTGTGGTTGCCGAGCCTGGTGCGCTGCTGAGCACTCGCCTTGCGGAGCGGTTGCGGCCACCCTGACCGCCCGCTGACCACCCTGGCCGCCGCTGACCGCCCTGGCCGCCTGGCCGCCGCGACGGCCACCGCCGCCCCGCCCTGGCTGCGGCGTGCGCCGCGCTCGGGCTGCGTGCGGGTCGGCCGGTCGTCCACGAGACCACCGGCGACGAGCACCCGCTCACCCGGGCGCGAGCTGCTTGAGCATCGCGTGCTCCGGGCCCGGAGATCCGGGTGGTGGTCGGGTTGATCTTGGCGGCACGGGTCAGGTCGCGGACGTCCTTGACCTGCTGGTCGGTCATCAGCGTGATGACCGTGCCGGCGGCACCGGCGCGCGCCGTACGGCCCGAGCGGTGCAGGTAGGCCTTGTGCTCGGCCGGCGGGTCGGCGTGGATGACCAGCGCGACGTCGTCGACGTGGATGCCGCGCGCGGCGATGTCGGTGGCGACCAGCGTCGTCGCGCTTGACCGGAGTGGAAGGCCTCCATGTTGCGGGTGCGGGCGTTCTGGGCGAGGTTGCCGTGCAGCTCGACGGCGGGGACGCCGCGCGAGTTGAGCTGGCGGGCCAGCGCCTTGGCGCCGTGCTTGGTGCGGGTGAAGACCAGCGTGCGCCCGGGAGCGCTGGTCAGGTCGACCAGGACCGGGACCCGCTGCTCGCGGTGCAGGTGCAGCACGTGGTGGTCCATCGTCGAGACCGGCGACTGGGCCGAGTCGGCCTCGTGGGTGGCCGGGTCGGTCGAGGAACCGCTTGACCAGCACGCCGACGCCGGAGTCGAGGGTGGCGGAGAACAGCATCCGCTGACCGCCGCGCGGGGTCTGCTCGAGCAGCCGGCGGACGGCCGGCAGGAAGCCGAGGTCGGCCATGTGGTCGGCCTCGTCGAGCACGGTCACCTCGACCGAGCCGAGGTCGAAGGCGCCCTGGTTGATCAGGTCCTCGAGGCGACCGGGGCAGGCGATGACGATGTCGACGCCGTTCTTGAGCGCCTGGACCTGCGGGTCCTGCCCCACGCCGCCGAAGACGGTGCGGGTCTTGAGGCCGGCCACGGCGGCGAGCGGCGCCAGGGCGGCGTCGATCTGGGCGACGAGCTCACGGGTCGGGGCCAGGATCAGGGCGCGCGGCCGCTTCGGCGTACGGCGGGTGCCGGACGCGGTCAGCCGCGCGACGAGGGGCAGCAGGAACGCGATCGTCTTGCCGGAGCCGGTGCGGCCCCGGCCGAGGACGTCGCGGCCGGCGAGGGAGTCAGGCAGCGTCGCTGCCTGGATGGGAGTGGGTTCGGTGATGCCCGCGGAGGCGAGCACGTCGGACAGCTCGGCGGGGACGCCGAGCTCGATGAACGAAGTCAAGGAGTTCTACTAACTGTGTGGGAGTCCCACCAAGGAGCCACGACGGACGGCGTCCGTCGACAAGTCGTGTGACTGGCTGTGGCTGCGTGGAGCACCGGCTAGGAATGCTGCGACACGCATCAGGACCGAGGCGAGACTGGACGGTCCTTGTGCCTTCAACCGTAGTGCATCGGGAGCCCGGGATTCGGCCGCTGGATCCTGCTCGAAAGCGTGACGGTGCGGGCTCAGACGGACTCGCCTCAGCGGGAAGAGGCGTCCTGGCCGGTCAGCGCCTTGCCGATCACCAGCTGGTGGACCTCGGTGGTGCCCTCGTAGGTGAGCACCGACTCGAGGTTGTTGGCGTGGCGCATCATCGGCCAGTCCAGCGTGATGCCGGCGGCGCCCATGATCGTGCGGCACTCGCGGGCGATCGCCAGCGACTCCCGGATGTTGTTGAGCTTGCCGAAGCTGATCTGCTCGGCGGTGATCCGGCCCTCGTCCTTGAGCCGGCCGAGGTGGAGTGCGAGCAGCATCGACTTGCCGAGCTCGACGGTCATGTCGGCGAGCTTGGCCTGGGTCAGCTGGAACCCGCCGAGCGGCTTGTCGAAGATCTCGCGCTCCGCGGCGTACCGCAGCGTGGCCTCGAGGCAGTCGCGCGCCGCTCCGATCGAGCCGAAGACGATCCCGAACCGCGCCTCCGTCAGGCAGCTCAGCGGGCCACGCAGCCCGGTCACCTCCGGCAGCACGGCGTCCTCGGGCAGCCGTACGGCGTCGAGCACGAGCTCGCTGGTCACCGAGGCCCGCATCGACATCTTCTGCTTGATCTCGGGGGCCGAGAAGCCCTCGGTCTCGGTGGGTACGACGAAGCCGCGGATGCCGTCGTCGGTCTGCGCCCAGACGATCGCGACGTCGGCGACCGAGCCGTTGGTGATCCACATCTTGCTGCCGTCGAGCACCCAGTCCGAGCCGTCCCGCTTGGCGCGCGTGCGCATGCCGGCCGGGTTGGAGCCGAAGTCGGGCTCGGTCAGGCCGAAGCAACCGATCTTCTCGCCCCGGGCCATCTGGGGCAGCCACTGCTCCTTCTGCTCCTCCGAGCCGTGCTTCCAGATGGCGAACATCGCCAGGCTGCCCTGCACCGACATCAGCGAGCGCACGCCGGAGTCACCGGCCTCGACCTCGAGGCAGGCCAGCCCGTACGCCGTCGCGCTCGCCCCGGTGCAGCCGTACCCCTCGAGGTGCATCCCGAGCGCGCCGATCTCGCCGAGCTCGCGGGCGAGGTCGCGCACCGGGACCTTGCCGGTCTCGTACCACTCGGCGACGTCGGGCCGGACCCGCTCGTCGACGAACTGACGCACGGTCTTCTGCATCGCCCGCTCCTCCTCGCCGATCAGCGAGTCGAGGTCGAGCAGGGCGAGCGGGGACGGTCGGCATACGCCAAATCTAGGCCCCGGAATGCTGGCGCCAGACTGCCAGGTCGGCGCTCGTGACCGAGGCCATCTCCGCGACGAGCCCGGCGAGATCCTCGGGGCTCATCGTCCCGGCCTCGGACCGTGCGGCGCGCCCGGCCGCCGGGTCGCTGCCGTGCACGTCCGCCGTGGCCCGCGCCATCGAGCGCAGGAGCCGGCGTGCGTCGTGTCCGGGAAGTCCGGACAGCTCGATGCGGACGACGTCGGGGGCGAGGTCGCGCACCTGCCACTCCTCGACCCGGGTGGCTCCCGCCGGGCCGAGCAGCGCGGTCTGCACGCGTCCGTAGAGCGAGGGATCCGGCACCGGCGGGTGGGCGATCCGGTCGGCGGCCCAGAGCGCCGTGCCGGGTCCGAGCTGCTTGGCCTCGCGGGCATGCAGCGTCCCGTCGGCGGCCGGCCCGACCCCGACCGCCCGCCGGTGGCCGAGCGACCCGGTGCCGGCCTCGTGCTCGTGCCAAGTCGGCTGCCAGCCCGGCTCGGCCACGGTGGCGGCGGCGCGGGCGACGTCGGGCGGCACCGTCGTCGGCGCCCCCGCGGCCAATCCGGCGTAGAAGGTGTCCGGGTCGGCGAAGACCGGCACCAGTGCGGCCAGGTGGTGCGCTCCGTGGTCGGCGATGTCCACCGCGACGCCCGGTTCGCTGGCGGCGTACGTCGCGAGCAGCTCCTCGACGATCTCGCGGTGGCCCAGGTGCAGGTGGGCCGAGACCGCGGCCGAGGTGGCCAGTCGGAGGAGGTCGAGCAGCCAGGCACCGTGCGCGAGCTCGTCGAGGTCGTTGACCCCCCAGCGCCGCACCTGGTCGTGGTCGCGCCAGGTCCCGAAGTTCTCGACGTGCAGGTCGCCGACCGCCGGGACCGCAGCGCGGCGCAGCACCTCCGGCATCCGCTCGGCCACCCGCACGAGCCACAGGTAGTAGGAGCCGCGCAGGAACGACAGCTCGCTGCGCGCCATCACCCGGTGCTTCTCGGCGACGCCGGCCGGTACGACGTCGAGGTGTCCGGCGAGCCATGACTCGAAGTCCGCGGTGATCTCGACGGGGTCGGCGCTCACGTCGGGGCCGCTCGTCGACGAACCCGGCGCGGGCGGCGAGACCGCCACCGGCCACGGCGACCGCGATGGTCAGGAGCGCGCCGAGGACGAGCGCCGACGCCTCGCCGGGGCGGAACAGCCCGAGCTGGCTGCCGATCGTCGCCGCGGCGACCGGCACACCGAGCTGAGCGGAGGCGAGCATCGCGAGCGGCGGGGGTGCCTGGAGGAGCAGCGACCAGGTGCGCGACCACGGCGCCGGCGCCCAGCAGCACGCCGAGCAGGATCATCCGAGGGCTCGACGCCAGGGCCCGGATCTGCAGCGACGCGCCGAGCCAGACGAAGAACAGCGGTGCGAAGAAGCCCTCGGTGACGGCGAACAGCTGCCGGGCCACCCGGCGCGGTTCGCCCACCGCACAGACGGCCAGCCCCAGCGCGAAGCCGGCCAGCATGATCGAGACGTGCACCGACACCGCGATCGCGGCCATCGCGAACAGCACGGCCAGGCTGACCCGCAGCTCGATCGCGAAGTGGCGCTGCTCGGACACGTGGTGCACCCGTGCACGGATCCCGGAGGACTCCAGCCGCCGGAACAGGAAGTACGCCAGCACGCCGGCCGCGACCACGACCACCGCCCCGACGGCCGCCCGCAGCGCGTGGTCGGGTCGATGGCCAGCGGCAGCAGCACGATGCAGGCGGCGTCGGCGATGGCGACCTGGGGCAGCAGGGCGATGACCTTGTCGCCGCCGAGACCCACCGACTCCACCACCGGCAGGATCACCGCCGCCGACGAGGACGCCATCAGGACGGCGTAGAGCGGGGCATGCGAGGTCCCGATCGCCCGCGCGACGACGTACCCCAGGACGCCGGCCACGGCGCCCACGGCCACGGCCCGCACCACCCCCGTGCGCAGCGCCGGGCGCAGGCGGGGGTCGCGCACCGGGACGTGGGTGCCGGCCACGAACATCACCAGCGCGAAGCCGATGTCGGCCAGGAAGGTGAAGGTCGGGTCGGCGGGGTGCAGGACCTGGAAGCCGGTGCGGCCCAGCAGGATTCCCCCGAGGAGCGGGCCGAGGACCACCGGCAGGTGCCACTGCTGGCGCAGCGCGAGCAGGGGCCCGGCCAGCCCCACCAAACAGATCAGCGCCAGGTCGCCGAAGGTCACGGCCAGAGCGTAGGACGCGCGCCCACCGGTTGGGAGGTGTTCAGCCGGCCCGCAGCACGCTCGGCCGGTACGTCGCGCGCCGACCGCACGCCGGTCAGGGCCATCGTCAGGTCGAGCTCGGCGACGATGTTGCGCACGACCTCCTCGACGCCGTGCTGGCCGGCGAGCGCGAGGCCGTAGAAGTAGGGCCGGCCCAGCAGGATCGCGTCGGCGCCCAGGGCGAGGGCCTTGAACACGTCGGCGCCCGAGCGGATGCCGCTGTCGAGCAGCACGGTCGGCTCCGGGCCGACGGCCTCGCGGATCTCCACGAGCGCGTCGAGCGAGGCGATCGCGCCGTCGACCTGGCGGCCGCCGTGGTTGGAGACCACGATCGCGTCGACGCCCATGTCGAAGGCGCGTGCGCGCGTCGTCCGGGTGCAGGATCCCCTTGAGCACGACGGGCAGCCGGGTGCGCTCGCGCAGGGTGGCGAGGTGGTCCCAGCTGAGCCCGGGGTTGGAGTAGATGTCGAGGAAGGTCTCGACCGCAGCCCGCGGCATCGGCGAGCGCAGGTTGTCCAGGAACCGCCCCGGGTAGGAGCGGGTGATCGAGATCAGCGACCGGATCGCCTGCAGGGTCACCTCGGTCTTCTCCTTGGGCCCGTCGGCGCGTCGTACCCGCTGTGACACTCGCTCGGCGACCAGCTCGAGGAACCGCGGGTCGGAGGTGTACTGCCCGATGCCGAGGCCCTGGGCGAACGGCAGCGAGGCGAGGTTCAGGTCCTGCGGACGCCAGCCGAGGATCGTCGTGTCGAGGGTGACGACGAGCGCGCCGGCGTCGATCGCCTCGGCGCGGCCGATCAGGCTGTCGACGAGCGCCCTCGTCGACGCTCCAGTAGAGCTGCACCCACCGGTTCGCCGACCCCATCGCCTCGGCGAGCTGCTCCATCGGGGTGCCGCCCTGGTTGGTGTAGACGTAGGGCACGCCCACTGCGGCCGCTGCCCGGGCGACGTGGAGGTCGCAGTCGGGGTCGATCACCTGGCCGGCGCCGACCGGGGCGAGCAGCATCGGTGTCTTCAGCTGCCGCCCGAGCAGCTCGACGGAGAGGTCGCGCTCGGTGATGCCGTGGGCCATCCGCGGCACGATCTGCCACCGGTCGAAGGCGGCCCGGTTGTTGCGCATCGTCTGCCCCTCGCCGGCTCCCCCGGCGACGTACGCCCAGCCGATCTCGGAGCAGGCCCGGCGCGCTCGGCGCTCGAGCTCCTCGAAGTTCGTCGGCACGGCCGGACGCCGGCCGAACACCCCGGCGCGGTAGATCTCGGTCTGCCGCTCCCGCCCCGGCCCGGTCGGGTACGTCGTGCGCTCGCTGGTCTGCGTCATGGGGCGAGCCTAGGAGCCCGCGGAGCACATGTAACGCGGTGTCGTGGACGGTGTGCGACGCGGAGTACCGCGTGTTCAGCGGCAATAACTCCGCGTTACATGCTCAGCCGCGCCGACCCTCCCGGGCGTACGCGCGGAGCGGGATGGGGTGCAGGCGCCAGCGGGCGGGGAGGCGTTCGTAGAGGGGGGCGAGGCGGCGGCAGGTGCGGGCGAAGCGGCGGTAGCGGCGTTCGCGCCGGTCGTCCCAGGGCAGGCCGAGGATCTCGCGGGCACGCGGCGGCATCCCGCCGATGGTGATCGAGGAGCTGATCGCGTTCACCGGCCGCCGGATCGCCCACCACACCGGGCGCGGGACGCTGCGCGGTCGCGGCCAGCCCTTCGTCGCGTAGCCCACGCCGTACGCCGCCGTGCGGTGAGCCACGAGCCGCTGCTCGAGCATCTCGTCGAACCACGCCTCGAACTCGGCGTAGGTCTGCGGCGTCCCGCGCGAGCTGACGCCGTAGCGCTCGAACCAGGTCACCGACTCGGCGAAGAGCTGCTCCTTCTCGGCCCGGCTCAGCGGGCGGATGAAGGTGTCGGTGGCGGTGATCAGGTGCTCGACGAAGCACGCGTGCGCCCAGTAGTAGGTCTCCGGGTTCAGCGCGCTGTACGGCGAGCCGTCCGGCAGCCGGCCCTTGATCGAGCGGTGGAAGTCGCGCACCCCGTGGCCGCTGGTGACCGGGTCGGCGCCGTACACCGTGTTGTAGATCGGCGGGATGCTGCGCTCGAGCCGGGCCAGGGTCTCGGCGAACCACACCGAGTGGTCCTCCACGCCCTGCCCGAGCGCGGGGAGCATGTTCTGCAGCACGGCCGCGCGGGGCCCGAGCAGGACCATCCGCCGGTCGCCGAAGTAGCGCCAGGTGAGCGAGTCCGGTCCCAGCGCGCCAGCGCCCACGGGGCAGAGTGCATGCTGATACATTGACACAGATCTGTTCCAGAGTTCCACGGAGGAGCCATGGCGGTCGCCGCGCCCGAGGGACTGAAGACACCGCGCGGACCCGTGCTCGGGATCCCCCACCTGCTCCAGCTGCGCTACCACCCGATCGAGCACAACGCTCTTCCTGCGCGAGGCCTACGGCGAGCTCTACAGGCTCTCGGCCTTCGGGGTGACGCTGCACGTCACGGCCGGCGCCGACGCTGCCGAGCAGGTGCTGGTCAACCGCGACCGCAGCTTCGCCAACGGCCCGGCGTGGTCGCACTTCATCGGGCCGTTCTTCCACCGCGGGCTGATGCTGCTCGACTTCGACGAGCACCTGCACCACCGGCGGATCCTGCAGCACGCCTTCACCAACGACGCCCTGCGCAGCTACCACGCGGTGATGACCCCGCACGTGCGCTCCGGGTTGGCGCAGTGGGCCGGGCCGGCAGATCAGCGCGCAACGGGACCCAGGTGCGGATGCACCACCGGTTCAAGGCGCTCACCCTCGACCTGGCGCTGGAGACGTTCGTCGGTGTCGACCTCAGCGCCGAGCAGCAGGACGAGGTCAACCGCGCGTTCATCGCGGCGGTGCGGGCGGGCACCTCCATCGTGCGCAGGCCGGTGCCGGGGTCGCCGTGGCGACGCGGCCTGAAGGCGCGGGCCTTCCTCGAGGACTTCTTCCGCAGCCACCTCCCGGCCAAGCGGCGCGACGGTGGCGACGACCTGTTCGCCCAGCTGTGCCGCGCGCAGGACGAGGACGGATCGGAGTTCTCCGACGAGGACATCGTCAACCACATGATCTTCCTGCTGATGGCCGCGCACGACACCACGACGATCACGCTCAGCTCGATGGCCTACTACCTCGCCAAGCACCCGGAGTGGCAGGAGCGCGCGCGGGCCGAGTCGGTCGCGGCGGGCGACCTCGACTACGACGGCGTGCTCGGCCTCGAGGTGCTCGACCGGGTGATGAAGGAGTCGCTCCGCCTGTGCTCGCCGGTGCCGTCGCTCCCCCGGGTCGCCGTCCGCGACACCGCGATCCAGGGGTACTTCATCCCCCGCGGCTCGTTCGTGACCGTCTCGCCGTACATGAACCACTACCTGCCGGAGATCTGGAAGGACCCCGAGCGCTTCGACCCCGACCGCTTCTCGCCGGAGCGTCGCGAGGACCGCTCGCACCGGATGGCGTTCGAGCCGTTCGGTGGCGGCGTGCACAAGTGCATCGGGATGCACTTCGCCGGCATGCAGGTGCGCGCGATCCTCCACGAGCTGCTGCGCAGCTACCGCTGGTCGGTGCCCGAGGACTACGTCTGGCCGATCGACCTGACCGCGCTGCCGTTCCCGCGCGACGGCGTGCCTGTGCACCTCGAGCGGGTGTGAGCCGATGACCGTCGTCGCCCACCCGACGATCCTCGACGCCGCCCGCCGCGTCTTCGAGCAGTACGGCGCACGGCGAGCCAACGTGGAGGACGTTGCGCGGGCCGCGGGCGTCAGCCGCAGCACGCTGTACCGCGCCTACCCCAACAAGGAGGCGCTGCTCGAGGCCGTGCTGGTCACCGAGTTCGACGCCTTCCTGACCGAGCTCGACCGGGTGGCCGCCGGCCTGCCGCCGCACGAGGCGGTGGTCGAGTGCTTCGCCCGCGGCATGTCGCTCACCCGCGAGATCCCGCTGCTCGCCCGGCTGACCGAGACCGAGCCCGAGCTGGTCACCGCGGCCGGCGCCGCGTCGCACACCACGCTGGTGCTCCGGTCGGCGGAGCGGGTCGCCGCGACCCTGCGCCGCGCAGGGGCGACCATGCCCGACGACGACCTCGAGACCGCCGCCGAGCTCATGCTGCGCGTCGCCTGGACCTATCTGCTCAACCCGCGCGGCCGCCTCGACGTCACCGACGAGCGGCAGGTGCGCGACTACGCGCGCCGCTTCCTCGCCCCGCTCGTGCACTGACGGGTTGCTCGTCCGTCACCCCTTCCCTGAGGTGCAAGCCTCGGAGGCCAGAGGTAGTGACCGGGGCGAACGGCCTTGGGCCCTTCCTCGGGACCCGGCTAGAAGTCGACGGGGTCCCGGATGATCGGGCAGGTCATGCAGTGGCCGCCACCGCGACCCCGGCCGAGCTCGGCGCCGACGATGGTGATCACCTCGACGCCGGCCTTGCGCAGCAGGGTGTTGGTCAGGGTGTTGCGGTCGTAGGTGAAGACGACACCGGGCTCGAGCGCGACGGCGTTGTTGCCGCTGTCCCACTGCTGCCGCTCGGACTGGTAGACGTCGCCCCCGGTCTCGATCACGTTGAGCGAGGGCAGGCCGAGCGCGCCTGCGACGACGTCGGTGAACGCGGCATCGCCGTGGTCCTCGACCTCCACCCCGGGCGCCGTGTCTGCGGGATGGAGGGTGAAGGTGTGCACCGCGTCCATGATCGTCGGGTAGAGCGTGACGATGTCGCGGTCGGCGAAGGTGAAGACCGTGTCGAGGTGCATGGCCGCGCGGAGCTTGGGCATCCCCGCGACCACGACGCGTTCGGCCGCGCCCTGGGCGAACATCGCCGCGGCCACCTGGGTGATCGCCTGCCGCGATGTCCGCTCGCTCATCCCCATCAGCACGACGCCGTTGCCGACGGGCATGATGTCGCCACCCTCGAAGCTGGCCTCGCCCCAGTCCCGCTCCGGGTCGCCCCACCAGACGGTGGACCCGGCGAAGTCGGGGTGGAACTCGTAGATCGCCTTGTAGATCAGCGTCTCGTCCTTGCGGGCCGGCCAGTACAGCGGGTTCATGGTCAGGCCGCCGTACAGCCAGCACGTGGTGTCGCGGGTGTAGAGGGTGTTCGGCAGCGGGGGCATCAGGTACTCGCGCACGCCGGCCGACTCGCGGGCCAGGCTGATGTAGCCCGAGCGGAAGTCCTCGGGCAGGTCGTTGGTGGCGAACCCGCCGATCAGGAAGTCGGCCAGCTGGCGCGGAGCGAGCGTCTCGAGGTAGGCGCGGGTGCCGTCGACGAGGCCGAGGCCGACCTGGTTCGGCGTGATCTTGCGGTCGAGCAGCCAGTCGCGGGCCCCGTCCACCTGCATCGTCTGGGCCAGTACGTCGTGCAGCTCGACCACGTCGACCCCGCGCTGCGTCATCTTGTTGACGAAGTCGGCGTGGTCGCGCTGGGCGTTCTCCACCCACATGACGTCGTCGAAGAGCAGGTCGTCGTTGTTGCTCGGGGTCAGCCGTAGGTGCGCCAGGCCCGGCGCGCAGACCATCACCTTCCGCAACCGCCCGACCTCGGAGTGCACGCCGTACGACGACACCACGTTGTTGGCCATGTTCGTCCGCCTCTCTGCTGGGATGTGCTGGTTGCTCAGACGGTGATGCGGCCGGTCCACAGGCCGACGACGCCGCTGATCCCGCCGGCCAGGATGATCACGAACAGCCCGAGCTCGGCCGGGGAGAACAGGCGTCGTCCGTGCTCGCTGCGGGCCTTGACGTAGAGCAGCGTCGCGGGAGCGAGCAGCACGGTCATCAGGAGCAGGAACTTCCCGCCCGCCGCGTCGAACAGGAAGATCGTGTAGGCCGTGGCGACGCCCGCGAAGACGGTCTCGCGCCGGCGGATGCCGGCGGAGATCCCCTCGTAGGACTCGCCGGTCAGACCCAGCTTCAGTGCGTACGCCGCAGCCAGGAAGTACGGCAGCAGCGCGAGGCTGGTCGACAGGTCGAGCATGAAGTTGAGGGCGTCGTTGACGAACAGGGTCAGCCCCAGCAGTGCCTGGACGCCGAGCGACGTCGCCACCAGGGCGGTGATGGGCGTGCCGTGCGCGTTCTCCTGGCCGAGGAACTGCGGGAAGTCGTCCTGGCGCGCCGGGATGTACATGACCTCGGCCGCCATCAGGGTCCAGGCCAGGTAGGCGCCCAGCACGGAGACGATCACCGCGATGCTGATGAACACCCGGCCCCACTCGCCGACGACGCCCTCGAAGACGCCGATCATCGAGGGCTGGCGGGTCTGGGCGAGCTCGGGCTGGGGCGCGACGAGTAGCTCGACAGCGTCACGAGCGCGAAGATCGAGAGCACGCTGAGGAAGCCGAGCACGGTGGCGCGACCGACGTCCTCGCGCTTCTTCGCGTAGCGGGAGTAGACGCTGGCCCCCTCGATGCCGATGAACACGAAGGTCGTGATCAGCATCGTGTTGCGGACCTGCTCGTTGAGGCTGCCCAGGTCGCCGTACCCCGTGGCCAGCCAGTTGTCGGAGAACACCCCGGCGTCGAAGTTCACGAACAGCACGACGATGAAGACCAGGATCGGCAGGATCTTGAAGATCGTCACGATCCTGTTGATCACGGCAGCGTCGCGGACACCCCGCGCGATCAGGATGTGGAAGAGCCAGACCCCGACGGTCGACATCGCCACCGCGAGGAAGGTGGCACCCTCACCGAAGCCGTCGAAGAAGGCGCCGAGCGTCGCGCTGATGAACACCCAGTAGAAGGTGTTGCCCGCCACCGTGCTGGCCCAGAAGCCGATCGCGGAGTTGAAGCCGGCGTAGTCGCCGAACCCGGCCTTCGCGTAGATGAACACGCCGGAGTCGAGCTCGGGCTTGCGGATCGCGAGGCTCTGGAAGACGAAGGCCAGCATCAGCATGCCGGTGCCGGCGACGGCCCAGGCGATGAGGGAGCCGAGGATCCCGGTCGCGACCCCGAAGCGGGCCGGTAACGAGAGACCCCGGCACCCACCATCGAGCCGACGACCATGGCCGTGAGAGTTGGCACGCTCATGGTGCCGCCGACGCGCGGCTCCTGCGTCTCGACCGCCGTCACGGTTCCTCCTCAGCCGCCCCGCCTCGGCAGGACGTCACGAAGTTCGAGGATGCCCACACGGCGAGACGGTTGTCCAGCGGCGAGGACTGCCTCGCGGCTCAGGGCCTGGTCAGGGTGAGCTCCACCGTCGTGCTCTTGCCGTCGCGGAGGTAGACCAGCGAGACGGTCTCCCCCGGCTGCTTGCCCAGGGTGGCGAGCACGAGCTGCTCGGCGCTCCGGGCCGGGTCACCGGCGAGCTCGGTGATCACGTCGCCCGTGCGGAGGCCGGCGGTCGCGGCCGGGCTCCCGGGTTGCACCCCGGTCACGAGGAGGCCGGACGGCGCCGCGTTGCCCGACGCGGGCAGCGTCTGCGCGGCCACCCCGATCTCGGGGTGGTTGGCACTGCCGGTCTTGAGCAGCTGCTCCGCGATCGGCGTTGCCAGCTCGACCGGGATCGCGAACCCCAGACCCGAGCTGCCGCCGCCGGACACGCCCTCGGCGTTGGGCACGGTGGCGATCGCGGAGTTGACCCCGACAGGGCGCCGTCGCAGTCCACGAGCGCACCGCCGCTGTTGCCGGGGTTGATGGCCGCGTCGGTCTGGATGGCGTCGAGCAGGTGCGCCGTCTGCGTCGGAGAGGTGGGCACCGGCACGTGGCGGTCGAGGGCGCTGACGATGCCGGCGGTGACGGTGCTGTACAGACCGAGCGGCGCACCGAGGGCCACCACCGGCTGGCCCACGCGCACGTCGCTCGACGAGCCGAGGTCGATGAGCGGACGCTTGGGCGCGCCGTCGTCGGCCTTGATGACCGCAAGATCGGTGAGGGCGTCGGCGCCGATCAGCTTCGCGCCGGACTGGGTGCCGTCGCTGTAGCGCACGGAGAGACGCGCGCCCCCGGTCGCCGGTGAGATGACGTGCTCGTTGGTGAGGATGTAGCCGCCGGCCTTGTACAGCTCGCCCGTGCCCACACCGCTCCCCTGCGGGCCGCCGACCGAGATGGTCACCACCGAGGGCAGCACCTTCTCGGCGACCGGGTCGCGGGGCAGACGGACGTGCTGCCCGAGGACGCGCGGCTCGACGTCGAGCCGGACGACCCACCGTGGCCGAGCAGGTAGCCGACCAGCCCTGCCACGACGAGCAGTCAGCACCGCGACGATGATCCAGGGCCACCAAGGCCGACCGCGCATCTGACCAGTCTGGGGGCGGGCGTTCTCGCTGTCGATCTCCTCAGGCCCGGCTCGAGGGGCTGACGACCGCGCTCGTCCGCACGCTGTGCCGCCACACCAGGATCGAGGCGGCACCCATCAGGTACACCCCACCGAGGGTGACCACCCGCCACATGACCAGGCCGGCCACCGCAGCGGCTTCGACGTCGGCACCGCCGGCCTGCACCATGCTGGCCACGAGCAGGGCGTCCACGACACCCAGCCCGCTGAACGGCAGGATCGTCATCGGGTAAGCGAACAGGTAGGCCACCGCAACGTCCCAGAAGCCCACCTGGTCGGCGGTCAGCCCGACGAAGCGCAGGCACAGCACGAGCATCACCAGCTCGACCGTGAGCATCACCGCCTGGCTGAGCAACGACGGTGGGAAGGCTCCGTAGAAGCGGTCAGCGATGTCGCGCCGGAAGGCCACGCACGATTCCGCCCACGCCTCGGGGTCGACCTGGCGCCGCACCCGGCCGACCCAGCGCGCGGCCCTCGTACCGACCCAGCGGGCCAGCCCGTCGCTGCGTACGACGAGCAGCACACCGACCAGCAGGATGATGCCGGCCGCGATCCACGCGACGTCCAGCAGCCGTAGGCCGGGCGGCTGGCCGATCAGGATCAGCACGACGAAGCCGACGAGCGGGGTGGTGAAGCGGACGATGTAGAAGGTGACCATGTTCATCGCCGTGCCCGCGAGCCCGATGGGCGTCGGGATGCCCCACGAGCTGAACATCGATACACGCAGAGCGAAGTCGCTCGGCGGTGGCGCGACGGCCACCATCGTCTTCGCGCCGAGGTCGTTCATCACCGCGCGGCGGATCCCCACGTCGGGCGTGTAGAGCGCGAGCGGGACCGAGTCCAGCACCTGGCGCACGATCAGCAGACCGACCAGGGCGACGAGCTCCCAGACCGTGATCTTTCCCAACGCGTCGCCGGACGGCCGACCAGTCGATCTGACCGATCAGGTTGAAGAGGGTCCAGGTGATCGCGACGACGAGCACGAGCACGACGACCCGCCGGACCATCGCGCGGCGGGGCGGTCGCACCGGCACCGGCACGGCAGGGACGGGCTGCCTCCGCCTGCCGCGCCCTGGCCGGGTGGGACCGTCATGGCCACCAGTGTCCTCGTTCGAGGGCCCGACGCGTCGCAACCGACCTCGCGCAACGCACCTCACTAGCCTGAGCAGGTGCCCCGAGCCCGTCCGCTGTCGTCTCCGGGTCGGGCCTGGGCCATGACGGGTCTCGTGCTGCTGGCCTCCGTACTGGCCTCCGTGCTGACCGGGTGCGGCGGACGTGGGAACGCGTCGGCCGGCTCGACGCCGACTCCCGAGCCGAGCAGTGCCAGCCCGGCCCGGCATCGCCTCCGCCACCCCGGCGCCCACGGCGACCGGCACCGCCACGGCCACGGCCACCGCCACCCCCACCAGGGCGATCCACATCGTCGTGGTGGCCAGCACCCGCCCGGGGGCGGCGTTCGTCAGCCCCTCGGGCAACATCGCCTGCGAGATCATGGGCGTCGCCGACCCGGCCGGATCGGCGCAGGCACGGTGCGACATCGCCGAGCACAGCTATCCGGCCCCGTCACGACCGGCCTCGTGCCCGCTGGACTACGGCTCCTCGTTCGAGATCGACAGGCGCGCGACGCTCCTGTGCGTGGGCGACACCGTCGCGGACGAGGCGGCCCTGCCCGGCACCGGTCCCGAGGACATGACCACCTGGTTCGACCCGCACCGCGACCCGACCGTGACGACGCCGAACGCCGGCGGCCCGCGGCTGCGGCGAGCAGGGCTTCCGTACGGCGAGTCAGTCGCCTATCGCGACATCACCTGCACCTCGGCGCCGACCGGCGTCACCTGTCGGAACACCAGGACCCACGCCGCTTTCACGGTCGCGCGAGCGTCGTACCACCTGCACTGACGCGCGTGGGGTTCGTCACCGCTAATCAATTCGCGACTTGTCAGTTCCGGAATCTACGATGAGCCCCGGCAGCACAGCTGGACCGTGACGGCGGGCAGAGGCGGAGGCTGCTCGACACGATCCAGGAGTACGCCGTGACGCAGACGTCGCAGCCCGTGGCCCCGACCGGACCGGTCGACGACAAGCTCGACAAGAAGGTGCTGGTCATCGCCGGCGTCGTGGTGCTCGGCGCCATCATGTCGATCCTCGACATCACGGTGGTCTCGGTCGGTCTGCGCACCTTCCAGACGATCTTCGACGCCACCCCGGCCGAGGTCGCGTGGACCATGACCGGTTACACGCTGGCGCTGGCCGCGGTGATCCCGATGACCGGGTGGGCCTCCGACCGGTTCGGCACCAAGCGCCTCTACATCATGGCCGTGGTCCTGTTCACGCTCGGCTCCGCCGCCTGCGCGACGGCCCAGAGCCTGCAGATGCTGGTCGGCTTCCGCGTGCTGCAGGGCCTCGGCGGCGGCATGCTGATGCCGCTGGGCATGACGATCATGACCAGGGCCGCAGGCCCGGAGCGCATCGGGCGCGTGATGGCCGTCCTCGGGGTGCCGATGCTGCTCGGCCCGATCTTCGGTCCCATCCTCGGCGGCTGGCTGATCGACGTGGCCAGCTGGCACTGGATCTTCCTGATCAACGTCCCGATCGGCATCGGCGCCGTCGTGTACGCCGCGATGGTGCTGCCCCGCGACCACGTCGAGCCTTCGGAGAGCTTCGACTTCGTCGGCATGCTGATGCTCTCCCCCGGCCTCGCGCTCCTGCTCTTCGGCGTCTCCTCGATCCCGCAGGCCCAGCAGGACCACGGCACGATGTGGACCCCGCGCGTGGTCGTGTGCTCCCTCATCGGGATCGTGCTGATCGCCGGCTTCGTGCCCTGGGCACTGCGCCCGGGCAACAAGCACCCGCTCGTCGACCTGCGGCTCTTCCAGGAGCGCGCGATGACGATCGCGGTGGTGGCGATGGGCCTCTTCGCGATCGCGTTCTTCGGTGCCGGACTGCTCTTCCCGCTCTACTTCCAGCAGGTGCACGGCGAGACGCCGCTGCGCTCCGGCATCCTGCTCGCCCCGCAGGGCATCGGGGCAATGCTGACGATGCCGGCCGCCGGCATGCTGGCCGACAAGATCGGCCCGGGCAAGGTGGTCCTCACCGGCCTCGTCGTCGACGTGATCGGCCTCGGCATGTTCATCTTCACCGACGAGACCACCAGCTACGCCTACCTGCTGACCGCGCTGTTCATCATGGGTCTCGGCATGGGCGCGACCATGATGCCGATCATGTCGGCGGCGCTGGCCAGCCTGAAGGAGGCGAGCATCGCCCGCGGGTCCACGCTGATGAACATCACCCAGCAGGTCTCCGCCTCGATCGGTACGGCGCTGTTCTCCGTGCTGCTCACCAACGCCTTCCAGAGCCACCCCTCCATCCAGGCCGCGAACGCGGTGGCCCAGGCCGCGAAGCAACCGGCGAAGCTCGCCGCGATCCTCCAGCACCTCGGCCTGCAACCCTCCGACCTCGCCGCCCTCGCCCGGCAGGCCAACCACGCGATGTCGCTCTCCTACGCCCATGTGTTCCTCGTGGCCACGATCCTGCTCGCGTTCTGCCTGATCCCGGCCGCGTTCCTGCCGCGCAGCAAGCCCGCTCGCACGGTCGATCCCACCGCGGTGATGGCCCACTGACGTCGACGCCGACCCGCACGGCGGCACGGCGATCCGATCTCGCGAATCGGCCCTGTGTCCCGGAACACGTTGGTCCGGCGCTGTTCAATGGGGTTCCACCCAGCAGAGTCTGGGAATGATGTCAGTGACAGAGCCAGACCCCTGGAGCCCCGTTCACCCATGAAGCACACCCGCAGCCCCCGCGCCTGGGTCACGCTCGCCGTGGCCGGGCTCCTGCTGGCGGTCGCCGGCTGTGCCGACGGCTCCTCGCCGAGCAGCGCCCCGGTCACCGGAAGCAAGGCGTCGTCCTCACCGTCGTCGACCCCGTCGCACGCCGCCAAGCCCAAGAAGAAGCACTACCCCAAGGGCCCCCCGATGCTGCTCGACAGCATCGCCCCCCTCAGCGGCACCACCGTGGGCGTCGCGATGCCGATCTCTGATCGTGTTCACCGACCCGGTCAAGCCCCGCGCCCGCCGCCAGATCGAGAAGCACATGCAGCTCAAGACCTCGACCCCGGTCACCGGGGCCTGGCACTGGTTCGGCGACCAGCGGGTCGACTTCCGTCCCCGCGGCTACTGGAAGCCGGGCACGACCGTGTCCATGGTCGCCAGCCTCAACCACGTCGGCGACGGCTACGGCCGCTACGGCACGCACAGCTACACCCGGACCTTCAAGATCGGCTCGGACGTGCGCACCCACGTCTACGTCAACCAGCACAAGACGGTGGTCACCCGGGGCCCGACCAAGGTGATGCGCAGCATGCCCAGCGACGCGGGCAGCCCCAGCTTCCCGTCGTGGGACGGCACGATGGCGGTCGTCGGCAAGTCGCGCACGGTCCGGATGACGTCGTGCAGCGTGCAGATCGCGTGCAACAAGAAGGACCCGAACTTCTACGACCTGACCCTGCCGTGGGACGTGCGGATCACGAACTCCGGCACGTTCCTGCACTACTCGACCGGTGACCCGTACCCCGGGCACAGCTACGGCTCGCACGGCTGCGTGCACCTGTCGTGGAGCGACGCGCAGTGGTACTACAACCTGACCAAGCAGGGTGACCCCGTGACGATCACCGGCTCACCGCGTGGCAAGGCGCCCGGTGACAACGGGTACGCCGACTACGACGTGCCGTGGCACGACTGGCTCGACGGCAGCGGCATGAAGCAGTTCACCACCACGCAGGCCTGATCGCTGGTCGTGTGACGAACGGCTAGCGCTCGCGCTGCCACTTCCCGCGACCGAACATGCGCCCGAACCGGTCGCCGATGGAGTTGCCGGTGTCGTCGTCGGCGTCGGCCTCGTAGACCGCGTCCTGGTCCGGCTGCGGCAGGTCGGCCGCCTGCTGCGTGGTGAGCTTGGTCTCCACGTGCGAGGTGAAGATCAGCCCGACCTGGTCGGCGTCGACGAACCGGACTCCCTGCTCCGTCTTCACCACCAGCCCGTCGAAGACGTCGAGCTCCTCCACCTGGAGCACGGCCTCGAGGGTGCCGAGGTGCTGTCCGTCGTTCGTCTGCACGGGGGTCCCGGGCTGCAGAGCGGTGTAGGCGATCTGGTCGGACTCGTCAGGCACGTGTCGAACCCTACGCTCGCCGTCCTGGACATTCAGCCCCGAGTTGTCTTGCTCCTCCTAGGATGTCCCTGGACCCGCCCGTCCTGTCGCCATCCGTCGCCCATCCCTCACCCTCAGTCGAGCCGCCGATGAACCGCCTGGCCTTCCGCGCCCTCACCGGAGCGCTGCTGCTCCCGTTGGCGACCGGGGTGATCGTGGCGCCGGGCTCGTCGGCCAGGCCCAAGCTGCTCCTCAGCAGACCCGTGCGGGCGCGTGCACGCCGAGCCCCCAGGTGCTCAAGGCCATCGCCGCCCCCGTCCCTGGGCTCTCGAAGGAGCAGGTGCAGAACGCCACGGCGATCATCAACGCGGCGGCGCCGTTCCACGTGCCCGAGCGTGGTCAGACCCTCGCGGTGATGACCGCGCTCGAGGCCTCCTCGTTGGGAACCACGGCGGGACACCCGGCGCCGGGCACCACGATCGTCAACGGCCTCTTCGGCCCGGACCCCGACCATGCGTCCGCCAAGAGCCAGCCCGACGCCGCCGCGGCAGCCGCCGTCTTCTACCAGGAGCTGAAGAAGGTCAAGGCCTGGCAGAACATGCCACCGTCGCTGGCGGCGCACGCGGCCGAGCACAACCTCAACCCCGACGTGTACGCCCCCTACTACGGCGCAGGCGGTCAAGATGATCAACGGGCTGACCACCGGCACCGGAGCAGCGGGGCTGGCCAACCTGGCCGCCCGGGCACAGGCCGTCGCCGACTGCGAGGCGGCCACCGTCCGCGGCCGGTTCTCCTCGGACTCCCTCACGCCGTACGTCGGGCCGTTCCCGCCCAACGCGCTGGACAGCCGGGCGCTGGACCTCGCCAAGAACGGCGGCAGCGGCTGGCACGACGAGTGCCAGCACTTCGTCGCCGTCCTCGCCGGGCGGGCCTCGTCCGGCTACAGCACGGCGCTCGACGCCTGGCAGACCTTCGAGGCCGACGGGGTCGCGCACCTGGTGACCAACCCCGACGGTGTCACGCCCCCGGTCGGCGCCTGGCTGTACTACCGCGACTCCACCAACCCGGCCGGGCACGTGGTCACCTACCTGGGCAACGGCGAGATCGCCAGCACCGACGTCTTCTCCAACGGGCGCGTGGGCATCGGGCCGGCCTCCGCGATCACCGACGGGCCGTGGCACATGCAGTACCTCGGCTGGGCACCGCCGTGGGGGCACGCGTGAACCGCCGCCCGGCCGCTGCCGCCACCCTCGCCGTGGTCACGACGCTGCTGACCGGGTGCGGCGGGACGCCGAGCAGCGCCCCCAAGCACCACGCCGCCTCGTCCGACCCGAGCCCGGCCGCTGCCTCGGCCAGCCCGCGTGCTGACCCCCACCGCCTCGGCGAGCACGCCGCTCGGGGCCGGTGAACGGGTGTGGGCCGCCTTCGCGCAGCGCGGGGTCGCCTACGACGCCTGGTGGGCGCGCCTCAAGCCGCTGCTCTCGGACTCCGCGCAGGCCGTCTACGCCTACGACGACCCACGCAACATCCCCGAGATGAAGGTCACCGGCAAGGTCCACGTCTCGGCCACCCCGCCCGCGCAGCCGGGCTACACGGCCGAGGTGGTCGTGCCGACCAGCAAGGGCGTCTTCGGCCTCGACCTCGAGCGGCACACGCTGAAGTCGCCGTGGCTGCTCTACGCGATCAGGTTCCCCTCCGGGGTGCGCTGACCCCGGCTGCACGCCGGCGGTCACCTGCTACTTGGCGACCTTGTTCACGTCGATGACGAACCACAGGGTGGCGTTGCCCGGGATCGTGGAGCCACTGCCCTGGGCGCCGTACCCGTAGGCCGGAGGGATCTGCAGCAGCACCCGGCTGCCGGTCTTCACCCCGGCCAGACCGATCTTCCAGCCCGGGACGAGCTGGCTGAGCGGCGCGGTCATGGCCTTCTTGGAGTAGCTCTCGTCGAACGGGCTCTTCGCCTTGTAGGTCTCGCCGAGGTAGTTCACGGTCACCGTGTCCGTGGCCTTCACGGCGGCGCCGTGACCCTGCTTGAGGATCGCGCGCTGCACCGGAGTGGTCAGGGAGGGCTTTGCGATGCCGGACCAGTCGAACCCGACCGGCTTCCCCTTCTTGAGCACGACCTTCGGCTGCTTCTTCTGGGGGACGACGTGGGCCTTGCTGTCGGACGGCGTCGGGGAGACCTCGGCCTTCTTCACGAAGTCGGCGACGAGGACGATGCTGTCGTTCGCACCGATCCCGAGCTGAGCGCCACCGGAGGCGGAGCCGAGCAGGTCGGCCGGCGTGGTCACCGTGGCCACCCGGGAGCCGTACGTCGCGCCGTCGAAGAGCTTGGTGAAGACCGGGCTGAGATGCGCATTGTTCGGGATCGGCTCGGCCTTGCCGTTCTGGTAGTCGCTGTAGGCGACCTTCTTGGTGGTGCCGTCGCCGACCCACAGGTAGGTGTTCACCGTGTCACCGCTGGCGATCTTCTCGCCCGAGCCCTTGACGAGGGTGGTCACCTTGCTCGACTTGGGAGTGGCGATCGCCTTGTGGAACTTCGCGGTGATGCCCTTGCCCACGTCACCGGTCAGGGTGACTCCGGAGAGGCCGCTCTGGCTCTGTGAGCTGCTGTCGTCGGCCTTGCTGCCGCACGCCGCGAGGACCGGGGCGAGCAGGAGGATCGGGACGATGACGGCAGCGGGACGGCGGAAACGGCGGAGCACAGATGACCTTTCGGTGGACTGACCAGACGTGTGAGGCTATCGGGCGATCCTGAGCGGACCCTGTGGCGGCCCTCGGCGACACCGTGGAACGTGGCGGACATCACCGCTCACGGCTCGAAGCGGTAGCCCATCCCCGGCTCGGTGACGAGGTGGCGCGGCCGGGCGGCGTCCGGCTCGAGCTTGCGCCGCAGCTGCCCCATGTACAGCCGCAGGTTGCCCTGCGCGGTCTCGTAGCCGGGCCCCCACACCTCGGCCAGCAGCTGGCGCTGGCTCATCAGCCGGCCGGGGTGCCGCACGAGCACCTCGAGCAGGTGCCACTCCGTCGGCGTGAGGTGGACGTCGGCGCCGTCGCGGACGACGCGGCGGGCCGCCAGGTCGACGGTGGCGTCCCCCAGCTCGACGACCGGCCTGCTCGTCCCCGCCCTGGCCGCCGCGCCGCACCACCGCGCGCAGCCGGGCGAGCAGCTCGTCCATGCCGAACGGCTTGGTCACGTAGTCGTCGGCGCCCGCGTCGAGGGCCTCGACCTTGTCGGAGGAGTCCGAGCGGCCCGAGAGCACCAGGATCGGCACCGTCGTCCAGCCGCGCAGTCCGGCGATCACCTCGGCGCCGTCCATGTCCGGCAGCCCCAGGTCGAGCACGACCACCTCGGGCCGGTGGGCCGCCGCCACGGCCAGCGCCTCCGCGCCGGAGGCGGCCGTCTGCACGTCGTACCCGCGGGCCCGCAGGTTGATCGACAGGGCGCGCAGGATCTGCGGCTCGTCGTCGACGACCACGACGCGGGTCACGAGACTCGGCCACCTGGGCCTCCTGGGCACGCTCCCGCAGCCCCGGCTCCGGCTCCTGCTCGCCCGCCGCGACCCGCAGCCGCACGACCATGGTCAGGCCCCCGCCGGGGGTCTCCTCGGCGTCGAGGCTCCCGCCCATGGCCTCGGTCAGCCCGCGCGAGAGCGCGAGGCCCAGCCCGATGCCGGTGGTGTTGTCGGTGTCGCCGAGCCGCTGGAACGGCACGAACACCTCGTCGCGCTGGCCCTCGGGGATCCCGGGCCCGCGGTCGACCACGCGCAGCTCGACGGCGTCCGCCCAGCCGGCTCGCGGTGATGAGCGGGCACTGGTCGGCGGGCGAGAACCGCAGGGCGTTGGCGAGCAGGTTGGCCACGCACGCGCTCGAGCAGGCCGGGATCGGCGGAGACCACCGGCAGGACGTCGGGGACCTCGACGCGCACCCGCCCCGAGTCGGGGCCGAGGTCGTCCAGCGCCCGCGCCACGACCTCGTCGACCGCGGTGGGCTGGAGGTGCATCGAGAGCGCGCCCGCCTGGAGCCGGCTCATGTCCAGCAGGTTGTCGACCAGCCCGGCCAGCCGGTCCAGCGACTCGTCCGCGGCGGCCAGCAGGTCGCGTCGGTCCTGGCGGTCGAGGTCGCACGTCGCTGCTGCAGCAGGCTGGAGACCGATGCCTTGGCCGCGGCCAGCGGCGTCCGCAGGTCGTGCCCGACGGCCGCCAGCAGCGCCGTACGCATCCGGTTGGCGGCCTCGAGCTCAGCTCGGCGCGCCGCCGGCTGCCTCGCGGAGCCGGATCCGGTCGAGGAGCACGGCGACCTGCGTGCCGAACGCACCGACCAGGCGGCGGTCCTCGGCCTCGAGGAGGTCGCCCGCGCATGGCGAGGACCCGTCCCCTCGCCGGCCGGGACCGACGATCTCCGCCTCGTCCGGGTGGCGCGCAGGGCACGCCGGTGGCGGCGAGGACCCGCCAGCGGTCGCCTTCTTGCTGCGATCAGGGTCACCGAGTCCAGCGCGAAGGCCTCGCGCAGCCGCTCCAGCATCTGGCCGAGCGCGTCGCCCTCGGCGAGCACCGAGGTCGCCAGGTTGGCCAGCGTGCGCGCCTCGGCGGCCGAGCGCGCCGCCTCGCGTGTACGACGGGCAGCGAGGTCGACGACCGAGGAGACGAGCATCGCGACGACGATGAACACGAACAGGGCGAGGGCGTTGTTGGTGTCCGCTGATCGTCAGCGTGTGCAGGGGCGGGGTGAAGAAGTAGTTGAGCAGCATCGACCCGATGACCGCGGCGACCAAGCGCCGGCAGCAGTCCCGCCGACCAGGCGACCACCACGGTCGATCAGCAGGAAGATCAGCATGTCGCTGACCAGGTTGAGGTCGCCGCGCAGCGGGACCAGCAGCAGCGTCCACCACGACCGGCAGCAGCACCGCGAGCACGAACCCGTTGATCCGGCGTCGCCGGCTCAGCGCCGCCGTGACGACGGGGCAGCCGGCCGGCACCGGCCTGTGTCGTGGGTGACGATGTGCACGTCGATGTCGCCGCGAGCTGCGGATCGTCGACGACCCGATCCCCGGGCCGGTGAACAGCGCCGCGAGCCGTGACCGGCGGCTGTCCCCGAGCACCAGCTGGGTGGCGTTCTCCGCCCGCGCGAAGGCGAGCAGCGCCTCGGCCACGTCGTCGCCGAGCACCTGGTGGTAGCTGCCGCCGAGCGACTCCACCAGCCGTCGCTGCTCGCCCAGCGCATCGCCTGGCTGACCACCGGCCAGCCCGTCGGACTGCGCGACGTGCACGGCCAGCAGCTCGCCGCCCTGGCCCGGGCGGCGATCCGGGCGGCGCGGCGGATCAGGGCCTCGCCCTCCGGTCCGCCGGTGAGCGCCACGACGACGCGCTCGCGGGTCTCCCAGGTGCCGGTGATCTCGTGCTGGTCGCGGTAGGCCTGCAGCGCGTCGTCGACCCGGTCGGCCGTCCACAGCAGCGCGATCTCGCGCAGCGCGTTGAGGTTGCCGAGGCGGAAGTAGTTGGCGAGCGCGGCGTCGATCTTCTCCGGCGCGTAGACGTTGCCGTGGGCCAGCCGGCGCCGCAGCGCCTCGCCGGACATGTCGCACAGCTCGATCTGGTCGGCCGCCCGGACGACGGCGTCCGGCACGGTCTCGCGCTGGGGGACGCCGGTGATCTTCTCGACCACGTCGTTGACCGACTCGAGGTGCTGGATGTTGACGGTCGTGATCACGTCGATGCCGGCGTCGAGCAGCTCCTCGACGTCCTGCCACCGCTTGGCGTGGCGCGAGCCCGGCACGTTGGTGTGCGCGAGCTCGTCGACCAGGGCCACCGCCGGGGCCCGGCGCAGGACCGCGTCGACGTCCATCTCCTCGAACTCCGCGCCCCGGTGGTCGAGGCTGCGCCGGGGCACCACCTCCAGGCCCGCCGAGCATCTCGGCCGTGTGCTCGCGCCCGTGGGTCTCGACGAAGCCGACCACGACGTCGGTGCCGCGCTCGAGCCGGCGCCGGGCCTCGCCGAGCATCGCGTAGGTCTTGCCGACCCCCGGGGCGGCGCCGAGGTAGACGCGCAGCCGTCCGCGTGCCCGAGGAGCCCCATGCGTCCCTGCGTGCGTCACGGTCCTAGTCTGCTCCGCTCAGTGCCGCGTGCGGTCGAGCGCCAGGTTGAGCGCCAGCACGTTGACCCGCGGCTCGCCGAGGAAGCCCGAGCGTGCGGCCCTGCGTGTGCTCGGCGACCAGCCGCCGTACCCGCGGCCTCGGACAGGCCCCGCGCCCGGGCGACCCGCGGCACCTGGATGGCGGCGTACGCCGGGCTGATGTGCGGGTCGAGGCCCGGAGCCGCTGGCCAGCACCGCGTCGGGAGGTACGGCGGACGCGGGCGACCCCGTCGGCCCGGGCCACCTGCGGCCCGTCGCTGCCTGACCGCCTTCACCAGCACGGGGTTGTCCAGCGCCGAGGTTGCTGGCGACCGTCGCCAGCGGGTCGTAGCCGTCGCGCCGGCGGCGGACGGCCGGCTCTGGAAGTAGCCCCGTCCGCGGCCCTGCGGCGAACGACTGCCCGATCAGCGAGGAGCCGACCACCTGCCGTGCACGTGCACCAGCGAGCCGTCGGCGCGGCCGGGGAAGGCCACCTGGGCGACGCCGGTCACGGCCAGCGGGTAGGCCAGCCCGAGGAGCACGGTGCAGCAGCAGCATCGACCCGGATCGCCGGGCCGAGCTGGCCGAGCCGGACATCGATGGACGTTCGCTCCTCACGAGAGACCCGGGATCTGGGAGACGACGAGGTCGATCAGCTTGATCCCGACGAACGGGAGCGACGATGCCGCCGAGGCCGTAGATCGCGAGGTTGCGGCGCAGCATCGCGGCCGCCGACGACGGGCGGTAGCGCACGCCGCGCAGGGCCAGCGGGATCAGGGCGACGATGATCAGGGCGTTGAACACGACCGCGGAGAGGATCGCCGACTCCGGGCTGTGCGAGCCGCATCACGTTGAGCGTGTCGAGGCCGCCGTACACCCCGGCGAACATGGCCGGGATGATCGCGAAGTACTTCGCGACGTCGTTGGCGATCGAGAACGTCGTCAGCGCGCCGCGGGTGATCAGCAGCTGCTTGCCGATCTCGACGATCTCGATCAGCTTGGTCGGGTTGGAGTCGAGGTCGACCATGTTGCCGGCCTCCTTGGCCGACGAGGTGCCGGTGTTCATCGCGACCCCGACGTCGGCCTGGGCCAGGGCGGGGGCGTCGTTGGTGCCGTCGCCGGTCATCGCGACCAGCCGGCCGCCCTCCTGCTCCGTCTTGATCAGCGCCATCTTGTCCTCGGGCGTGGCCTCGGCGAGGAAGTCGTCGACGCCGGCCTCCTCGGCGATCGCCCGCGCGGTCAGCGGGTTGTCGCCGGTGATCATCACCGTGCGGATGCCCATCCGGCGCATCTCGTCGAAGCGCTCGCGCATCCCCTCCTTGACCACGTCCTTGAGGTGGACCACGCCGAGCGCCCGGGCCGTCGCCGTCGACGCTGCTCGGCCACCACGAGCGGCGTACCGCCGGCGGTGGAGATCGACGTCGACGAGCCGGCCGACCTCGGGGTCGGCGGCGCCGCCGTGCTCGCGGACCCACGCCGAGCACCGCCGGGCCGCGCCCTTGCGCACCTCGCGGTCGGGCAGGTCGACGCCCGACATCCGGGTCTGGGCGGTGAACGGCACGAACGTCGGCGTGCGGCAGCTCACCCGGCGTCGCGTTCGCGCAGGCCGTGCTCCGTCTTCGCGAGCACCACGATCGAGCGCCCCTCGGGCGTCTCGTCGGCGAGGCTGGAGAGCTGGGCCGCGTCGGCCAGCTGCTCGCGGCGTCGACGCCGCCGACGGGCAGGAACTCGCGAGGCCTGCCGGTTGCCGAGCGTGATCGTGCCGGTCTTGTCGAGCAGCAGGGTGTTGACGTCGCCGGCGGCCTCGACCGCGCGGCCCGACATGGCGAGCACGTTGTGCTGCACGAGCCGGTCCATGCCGGCGATGCCGATCGCCGAGAGCAGGGCGCCGATCGTGGTCGGGATCAGGCAGACGAGCAGCGCCACCAGCACGACCACGGACTGCCCGGCGCCGCTGTAGATCGCGAACGGCTGGAGCGTGACCGTCGCGCCGAGGAAGACGATGGTCAGGCTGGCCAGCAGGATGTTGAGCGCGATCTCGTTGGGGGTCTTCTGCCGCGCGGCCCCCTCGACCAGCGCGATCATCCGGTCGATGAAGCTCTCGCCGGGCTTGGCGGTGATCCGTACGACGATCCGGTCGCGAGAGCACCTTGGTGCCGCCGGTGACCGAGCGACCGGTCGCCGCCGGACTCGCGGATCACCGGCGCGGACTCGCCCGTGATCGCGGACTCGTCGACGCTGGCCACGCCCTCGACGACGTCGCCGTCGCCGGGGATCGACCTCGCCGGCCTCGACCACGACCCGGTCGCCGAGCCGCAGCGCCGACGCGGGCACCGGCTCCTCGGTGCCGTCGTCGCCGAGCCGCCGTCGCGGCCGTCGTCTCGGTGCTGGGCGCGCCGCAGGGTCGCCGCCTGGGCCTTGCCGCGACCCTCGGCGACCGCCTCCGCCAGGTTGGCGAAGAGCACGGTCAGCCAGAGCCAGACCACGATCGTCCAGGCGAAGACGCTGGGGTCGCACGACCGCCGAGACGGTCGAGAAGACCGCGCCGACCTCGACGACGAACATGACCGGCGAGCGTGACCATCACGCGCGGGTCGAGCTTGCGCAGGGCGTCGGGCAGGCGAGGTGAGCAGCATCGCCGGGTCGAACGCACCACGCCGACGCCGGATGCTGCACGGTGGCCGTTCATGCGAGTCCTTCCGCGAGCGGGCCGAGGGCGAGGACCGGGAAGAACGTCAGGCCGGCGACGATGAGGCGACGCCGGTGAGCATCGCGACGAACAGCGGCCCGTGGGTGGGCAGCGTGCCGGCCGGTCTCGCGGCACCGGCTGCTGGCGGGCCAACGAGCCGGCCAGGGCCAGCACGAGCAGGATCGGCACGAACCGGCCGAGCAGCATCGCCAGCCCGAGCGCGATGTTGTAGAACGTCGTGTTCGCGCTGAGCCCGGCGAACGCCGAGCCGTTGTTGTTGGCCGCCGACATGAACGCGTAGAGCACCTCGGAGAGCCCGTGCGGCCCCGGGTTGAGCATCGACGCGCGCGCAGCTGGGCAGCGACATCGCGAGCCCGGTGCCGATCAGCACCAGCAGCGGCATGGTCAGGATGTTGAGCGAGACCAGCTTCATCTCGCGGCCGGTGATCTTCTTGCTGCAGGTACTCCGGGGTCCGCCCGACCATCAGCCCGGCCGACGAACACGGCTAGGATCGCGAGCACGAGGATGCCGTAGAGGCCGGAGCCGACACCGCCGGGCGCGACCTCGCCGAGGCCCATGTTGAGGATCAGCAGGCCGCCGCCGACGCCGCCGTACGACGAGTGGAAGGAGTTGACCGCGCCGGTCGAGGTACCCGTCGTGGAGACGGCGAACAGCGACGACGCCGGGCACGCCGAACCGCGTCTCCTTGCCCTCCATCGAGGCGCCCGCGAGCTGGGCGGCGGTGCCCGGGTGGTGCAGCTCGAGCGCGGTCACGGCGACCGATCGAGGGCGCCCCAGAGGACGGCCATCACGGCGAGGACGGCGTACCCCTGGCGCCGGTCGCCGACCATCACGCCCGAACGTGCGGGTCAGCGAGACCGGGATCAGCAGCAGCAGGAAGATCTCGAACAGGTTGCTGAGCGGGTTCGGGTTCTCGAACGGGTGCGCGGAGTTGGCGTTGTAGAAGCCACCGCCGTTGGTGCCGAGCTCCTTGATCGCCTCCTGCGAGGCGACCGGCCCGCCGGTGATCGTCTGGTGCTGGCCGAGCAGCGTGGTGGCGTCGTGGCCGGAGGACAGGTTCTGCACCGCGCCCATGGCCACCAGCAGCGATCGCCGCGACGAAGGCCAGCGGCAGCAGCACCCGGACCAGCGCCGCGGGTCGAGGTCGACCCAGAAGTTGCCGATCCGGTCGGTGCGCGCCGCGGGCGAAGCCGCGGATCAGGGCCACCGCGACGGCGAGGCCGACGGCGGCCGAGACGAAGTTCTGCACCGCCAGGCCGGCCATCTGCACGAGGTGGCCCATCGTCGACTCGCCCGAGTAGGCCTGCCAGTTGGTGTTGGTGACGAACGAGACCGCGGTGTTGAACGCCAGCGCCGGGTCGACGTCGGGGAAGCCGAGCGAGAGCGGCAGGTGCGACTGCACCCGCTGGAGCAGCGTAGAGCAGCACGCACGCCCACGACCGAGAAGGCGATCACCGAGCGGGCGTAGACCGGCCAGCGCTGGTCGGCGTCGGCGTCGACGCCGACGACGCGGTAGATGGCCGCGCTCGACGCGCGAGGTCGCGCTCGGTGGTGAACACGCGGGCCAGGTAGTCGCCGAGCGGCCGGCAGCACAGCGCGAGGGCGAGGACCAGCAGCGCCGACCTGGAGCAGGCCGGCGAGGGTGTCGGGCATGTCAGAAACGCTCCGGGAGGAGGAGGGCGACCAGCGAGGTAGCCGAGCAGCAGGACGCTGAGGACGAGCCCGACCAGGTCGCCGGCGCTCACCGGTCGACTCACCTTGATGAGCAGCCAGAGCGACGCACGAAGAAGGCCACGGTCAGGACCAGGTAGAGCAGGTCGCTCATCGGCGCGCCCTCCCGATGGACCAGGTGACGACGGAGGCCGCGCCGCGACGGCGACGATCGCGGCCAGCCGCAGCAGGTCGTCGGGCCGACAGCGTGAGGACGCCGTACCGGTGCTCGGCGAAGCCGGTGAAGCATGGCCCAGCAGGAGAGCCCGGTGAGCAGCGCCGGCGGCGAGCGGCAGCCAGGACGCCGGCGGCAAGGGCCAGCGCCACCAGGAGGACGAGCGAGGTGCCGACGGGCGGGTGCAGCGCGACCACGAGCGCCACGGTCAACAGCAGCGCGGCCTCTGCGAGCCCGAGTCGCACGCCGGTCTCCTCGACCATGCGAGGAGTCGGGTGCACGACCCGAGTGGCAGTGCGCGGAAGGACGATGGACATGGATCCATCACAGCCCTCGCACGACGCGTCGGGTGTCCTCCTAACGCGATCCTGACGCCCGGCGCGGATTTCCTGACGTGTCCCTTGCACAGCCTGCCCGCGACCTCGCTCACACCGGCGTCAGGATCCTGTTAGGACGCGTGGGTCGGACGCTCGCCGGTGCTGTGCATGGAGGCGTGACAACCACTGTCGCGGCGACCCACGCGCATGCCCTGGCACAGGCCGGGGAGACCGATCTCCACACCGTCGAGGAGCGTGACAAGCGACCCGTGGTGGCAGGTGATGTGCCTGACCGGCGTCGACTACTTCTCCACGCTCGGCTACCAGCCCGGGATCGCGGCGCTCGCGGCCGGTCTGCTCTCGCCGATCGCGACCCTCGTGCTCGTCGCGCTCACGCTGCTCGGGCGCGCTGCCGGTCTACCGCCGGGTCGCCGCAGGAGAGCCCGCACGGCCAGGGCTCGATCGCGATGCTCGAGCGGCTGCTGCCCTTCTGGCGGGGCAAGGTCTTCGTGCTGGTGCTGCTCGGGTTCGCCGCCACCGACTTCGTGATCACGATGACCCTCTCGGCGGCCGACGCGTCGGCGCACCTGATCGAGAACCCCTACGCGCCCGTCGTTCCTGCACGGCCAGCAGCTCTGGGTGACGCTGTTCCTGCTCGCGCTGCTCGGCGCGGTGTTCCTGCGCGGCTTCCGGAGGCGATCGGGATCGCCGTCGGTGCTCGTCGGCGTCTACCTGGTCCTCAACGCCGTCGTCCTCGCCGTGGCGCTGGCCCACATCGTCACAACCCGCGCGTCGTGCCCGACTGGACCCAGGCGCTCGTCCAGCAGCACGGCGACCCGGTCATGATGGTCGCCGTCTCGCTGATGGTCTTCCCGCAGCTGGCCCTGGGCCTCTCCGGCTTCGAGACCGGCGTCGCGGTGATGCCGCACGTGCGCGGCGACGCCAGACGCGGATGCCGACCGGGCACCAAGCGCGCTGCTCACCACCGCCGCGGTGATCATGAGCGTCTTCCTGGTCGCCAGCTCGTTCGCGACCACGCTGCTGATCCCGGCGAAGGAGTTCCAGCCCGGCGGCGCCGGCCAACGGGCGCGCGCTGGCGCTGCTGGCCCACCAGTACCTCGGCAACGGCTTCGGCACGGCCGTACGACGTCTCGACGATCGCCATCCTCTGGTTCGCCGGCGCCTCCGCGATGGCGGGGATGCTCAACCTGATCCCGCGCTACCTGCCGCGCTACGGGATGTCGCCCGAGTGGGCCGGCGCCGTACGTCCCCTGGTGCTGGTGCTCACCGGTTGCGGCGTTCCTGATCACCTGGATCTTCGACGCCGACGTCGACGCCCAGGGCGGCGCCTACGCCACCGGCGTGCTGGTGCTGATCACCAGCGCCGCGGTCGCGGTCACGCTGGCGGCGCGGCGGGCGGGCCAGCGCAAGCTGACCGTGGCCTTCGGCGCTGATCACCGCGGTCTTCGTCTACACGACGCGTCGACAACATCCTCGAGCGCCCCGACGGCGTGAAGATCGGCGCCTGCTTCATCGCGGCGATCATCCTGGTCTCGCTGCTGTCCCGGCTCGGCCGCTCCTTCGAGCTGCGCAGCCACCGAGATCTCCTTCGACGAGACCGCGCAGCGCTTCGTGCGCGACTGCGCGCGCCGCACGATCCGGCTGGTCGCCAACGAGCCGGACGACCGCGACGCGCGAGGAGTACGCCGACAAGGAGCGCGCAGATCCGGCGCGACCACGACCTCCCGCCCGACGCCGACATGATCTTCGTCGAGGTCACCGTGACCGACCCCTCGGACTTCGAGAGCCGCCTCGACGTGCACGGCGAGGTCCGCACGGGCGCTACCGCGTGCTCACCCTGGAGTCCTCGAGCGTGCCCAACGCGCTGGCCGCGCTGGCGCTGGACGTCCGCGACCGCGACCGGCGTGCCGGCCGCACCTCTACTTCGAGTGGACCGAGGGCAACCCGGTGCGCAACTTCCTCCGGTTCCTGCTGCTCGGCGTCGGCGAGGTCGCGCCGACCACGCGCGAGGTGCTGCGCCGGGCCGAGCCGGACCGCGACCGGCGCCCGCACGTGCACGTCAGCTGATCGCGGGTCTGGCTAGGCGCCGCCCGCACCACGGGGGACGGTGCCGGCGTTGTGGTCCTCCTTCTCGCACCGCCCACACCGCAGGAAGTAGCCGCCGACCTCACCGTCCGACCCCACGGGGTAGCCGATCCTGAGCCACTTGTGGTTCGCCAGCAGGCAGATCGTGTAGCGCTTCAGGTACTTCACGACGATGGCCCCTCTCCTCCCGAACGATCGTAGTGGCGAAGCCCGGACGCGTCTCCGCGCCGCCGGGACGTCATACGAAGGGGTCGCGATGACGACCAGAACGTATGACGTTGCTCGGACGTCATACGACGTGGTCGCTATGACAGCCAGCACGCATGACGTCCGAGAGCGGTGCGGGCGGCGGCTAGCTGTTCACTCGCGAGCCGAGCGTCTCGAGACCGGGTCCGCTGAGCGCGGCCAGGCCGGCGGGGCGGCCGGAGGCGGCGAGCAGGAGGTCGAGCGCCGGACCGGTCACCTCGGGACCGCTGCCGACCGCGTGGTCGGCGTCCGTGGCGCGGAGCGTGATGCCGGCGACGCGGTCCTTGCCGCCGATGATGGCGTTGCTGTGGGCGTAGAAGTCCAGGGCTCGCAGCACTGCATCAGTGGGGTAGCTGTGGCTCAGCCCCAACGGCCTGCGGATGTCCTCGCCGTGCACGATGTGCTCGCCCAGCCAGGTGTCCTTCGGTCCGGGCGGAGCACTGGTGCGCGGGGTGGCCGCGCGGAACGCCGCCAGGGTCTCGCTCGGAGCTTCCCGGCGCACCTCGGCGATCAGGCTGTCGGCGTACCGGTTGAACGCGAAGCGGGCGCCCGCGAGCCGGCGCAGGAAGCCGAACGGCGTCATCAGGGCGAGCCCGAGCAGGTGAGCCAGCACGTCGTGCACCGTCCACTCCTCGCAGAGCGAAGCGTGCCGCCACTGCTCGGCCGAGAGGCCGGCCAGGTCGTCGGCCAAGGCCTCGCGCTCGGCGTGGATGGTGGACCAGATCGGCTCCGAGGACATGGGCCTCCCTTTCGTAACTCAGAAGTTACCGTAACTCACTGGTTACCCAATATGAAGTCCGCGACCACCTGGCCGAGCTCGGAACCGGCGTCCTCCTGGAGGAAGTGGCCCGCGTTCTGGATGGTCGGGTGGTCGAGGTCGCGGGCGCCGGGGACGACCTGGCGCAGGATCGGTGCCATCGCTCCGGTGATCGGGTCACTGTCACTGAACGCGACCAGGAACGGCAGCTCGCTGGTCGAGAGCACCTCCCACGCCGCGCGGTTGGCGTCGGCGGCCGGGTCGTCCGGCCGCGTCGGCACCAACGTCGGCATCGCACGTGCGCCGGCCTTGGCCCGCTCCTCGGGGAACGGCGCGTCGTACGCCGCCCGGACGTCGTCGGCCATCGGACGTGCGCAACCGGCAGCGACCAGCCGGCCGATGTCGAGCACCTCGGCCTCCTCGACCGCGCGGCGGAACAGCCACCAGATCTCGGGCATGTCGACGTCGCCGGTCGGCAGGCCGGTGTTGGCGGCGACCACCTGGGCGAAGCGGTCGGGATTCTCGGCGACCAGCCGGAGCCCGAGCAACCCACCCCAGTCCTGGCCGACCAGGGTGAGCTCACGCAGGTCGAGGTGGTCGAAGACGAGCTCGCGGGTCCACTCGACCAGGCGGGCGTAGGTGTAGTCGCCGTGGTCCAACGGCTTGTCCGAGCGGCCGAAGCCGACCATGTCGGGCACCACGCACCGGATCCCGCGCTCGACGAGGACCGCCACCACGTGCCGGTAGAGGAACGACCACGACGGCTCGCCGTGCAGCAGCAGCGCCACCGGTCCGTCGGCCGGCCCCGCGTCGACGTAGGCCACCCGCAGCGTGCCTCCGTCCGGATCGGCCACCTCCGCGTACGCCGGCTCCCACGGAAAGTCCGGGCAGTGGTCGAACGCGGCCTCAGGGGTTCGGTAGAGCTCCATGCCGTCGAGTCTCGCAGGCACGGTCAGGACCCTGAGTACCCTCGGCGCGTGGACAAGCGCGCCCTGGTACGACGACCCGGTGCTCGTCTCGCCGAGGGACTGGTCACCCACATCGAGCGGTCGAGCATCGAGCTGGACTTGGCGCAGCGTCAGTGGGACCAGTACGTCGCCGCGCTGCACGACGAGGGGTGGGAGACGGTCGAGGTGCCGCCCGCCGAGGACTGTCCGGATGCCGTCTTCGTCGAGGACACCGTCGTCGTCTACGGCGACCTGGCCGTCATCTCGCGTCCGGGCGCCGACGAGCGCAAGCCCGAGACGGCCGCGGTCGAGGACACCTTGAGGCGGCTGGGCTATCGCATCGAGCGCATCCAGGCACCCGGCACCCTCGACGGCGGGGACGTGCTCAAGCACGACGGCACGGTGTGGGTCGGCCAGGGCGGTCGCACCAACCGATCAGGCCTCGACCAGCTCGCCGCGGCGCTGGAACCGCTCGGTGCCCGGGTGGTGGGCGTACCACTCACCAAGGTGCTGCACCTGAAGTCCGCCGTCACGGCGCTGCCCGACGGCACCGTGATCGGCTACCCGCCCCTGGTCGACGACCCGACGACCTGGCCGAGCTTCCTCGAGGTCCCGGAGGAGCCCGGCTCGCACGTCGTGCTCCTCGACGAGGACACCGTGCTGATGTCCACCAGCGCACCCCGGACGGCGGAGCTGCTCGCCGACCGCGGGCTACGGGTCGTCGCGATCGACCTGACGGAGTACGAGAAGCTCGAGGGCTGCGTCACGTGTCTGTCGGTGCGTCTGCGGCGGTGAGCCGCCGGGCGAGGGGTTCGAGGGCTGCCATCAGCTGGTCGAGCTCGGCTGGCTCCAGCACCTCGTACGGCGCAGCAGCGAGCTCGTCGGTCAGCGCCTCGATCCGGTCCTTGGTCAGCCGCCCGACCGGGGTGAACGTCGACTCGTCCTCGATGAGACCCCGCCGCTTCATGCCGTCGACCAGGTCGGCCAGCAGGGCGGGAGGCAGGTGGTGGATCCGGCCGAACGTCCTAGCCGGCATCCCGAGGTCGACGGCGAGGAGGACGTGGGCCTCGAGGCCGCCGATGTCCTCGGCCATCAGCACCGCGATGTGCCCGTCCCCCCGGTGCTCGCGCAGCAGCGAGGCGGCGTGGAAGAGGCGGGCCACCGGCTCCTCGGGCACGGGCAGAGCGCGGAGAGCTGCGTACATGGGTCGGCCTTCGAGCGGGGCGCTGGTCGCAGCCGTGGTCAGCAGCTCGACGGCTCGCGTGAAGTCCGGGGTGTCGACGAGATCGCCGAGGACCCGGCGCAGCGCGTTGACGCAGCCCTCCTGCCGGGCGGCGATCGCGGCCTCCGGGGTCGTCGTGCTCCAGACCTTCGGGATGTGGCGGGCCACCTCGCCCGGGGCGAAGTTGTAGAAGAGCGCGTGCACGACCTCGGCGGGAACCGAGCTGCCGAGCGGGGCGGCCCGGCCGGCGAAGTAGGTGTCCCAGTAGTCGGTGAACCCCAGGGCGAACATCGACTCGTTGGGCTCGTCGGCCGAGTAGGGGATCACGCCGATCGGCTCGACGAGGTCGAACATCCTGCGGGCGAGCCCGGCCTGCTCCACGATGTGCCCCTTCCGTTCCGAGATCGATCGGGTTGCGCGTATCGACCGGCGAGCCGGTCCGAAGTCATCGCACCGGCAGGCTTCAGCCCACCTGGAAGTCCCCCGGCTGCGGAGGTGCGAGCGGGGCGAACAGGCTGCGCTCCGGCTTGAGGTCGAGCAGCGGGGTGCCGTCGATGCAGTCGAGGCCCCGGACCGTCAGGTTCGCCCCGACGATGCTCTCGAGGGTGACGATCGACGTGGCGACCGGGTTCGGCCGGACCGGTGAGCGCAGGGCGAAGGTGCCGCGGGTGGTGCCGTCGTTGCGCGGGCTCTGCCGAACCAGGTCGCGCCGGGACAGGTGCAGCCAGTACAGGACCTCGATCCGTTCGAACCGCAGTAGGCCGTCGAGCGCCTCGACCCAGGGCTCGAACACCTCGATCCGGCAGGCGGGGCCGTCGTCGCGTCCTTGTCGTGGCGTCTCGAGCCGTGCGGTCCACGGGGTGTGGATCGTGCCGATGAACACCAGCCCCGCGTCGGTCGCGGACGGCGGTTCGACCGCGACCTCGCCGGCCCGGACCTCGTTCTCCCGGACCATCGGCGCAGGCTCAGTCGTCGGTGGCCAGGATGACGTCGGAGGCCTTGACGATCGCCGTGACGTCCGCCCCCTCGGAGAGCCCCAGCGCCGTGACCGCCTCGACAGTGATCGAGGCGACGAGGCGTACGCCGTTCGCGTCGAGCTCGACGTTGGCGATGGCCTCGCCGCTGTTGATCTTGGTCACCCGGGCGGGGATCTGGTTGCGCGCGCTGAGCTTCATCGGTCCTCCTCGTTGGCGGTCAGCGTCCATTCTGCGCGAGGACGCCACCAGCTGCCTCACGCGCGGAGGTGGCGATGACCCCCTGCTGATGACCCCCGGCTGCTGACCCACCTCTGGGCTAGCCGCTTGTTGCATATAAGTTGCAACAGCGGAAAGGTAGCGAGAGTCGCGGAGGGAGGTCGACGGTGTCGCATCAGGTGGCCGAGGCCGCACCCGCCCCGACGTCCCGGCTCCAGGCCTTCCGGCAGAGCCTCACCCGCCGCGACCGACGGGCCCTGGCCGGCATGGCGCTGTTCATCGTGCTGCTCCACGCGGTGGGGTTCTTCGTGCTGATGGCGCTGGTCGCGCCGCGCAATTACCACCTCGGTGGCAGCCATTCGGTCTTCACGGTCGGGGTCGGTGTCCTCGCCTACACCTTCGGACTCCGGCACGCCTTCGATGCCGACCACATCGCCGCCGTCGACAACACCACCCGCAAGCTGATCGGGGACAACCTCGCCCGCGAGACCGCTGGTCAGGGTCCGCAGAAGAAGCCGTTGGCGGTGGGGTTCTGGTTCTCGCTCGGGCACTCCTCGATCGTCTTCGCGCTCGCGTTCCTGCTCTCGGCCGGCGTGAAGTCGCTGGTCGGCCCGCTCCAGGACTCCGGCTCGACGCTGCACACGATCACCGGGGTCATCGGTCCCCTCGTCTCCGGCACGTTCCTGTGGGTGCTGGGCATCCTGAACCTCGCCGCCCTCCTGGGCATCCTCAAGGTCTTCCGCGAGATGCGCTCCGGCCACTACAGCGAGGCCGAGCTGGAGAAGCGGCTGGACTCCCGCGGCTTCATGAACCGCTTCCTCGGCGGCCTGACCAAGTCGATCACCAAGCCCTGGCAGATCTACCCGATCGGCGCGCTCTTCGGCCTCGGCTTCGACACCGCGACCGAGGTGGGCCTGCTCGTGCTTGCGGGCGGCGCAGCCGCGTTCAGCCTGCCCTGGTACTCGATCCTGGTGCTGCCGATCCTGTTCGCCGCCGGCATGTGCCTGATGGACACCGTCGACGGCGTCTTCATGAACGCCGCCTACGGGTGGGCCTTCGAGCGCCCGGTGCGCAAGGTCTTCTACAACCTGACCATCACCTCGATCTCGGTGTTGGTCGCCCTCGTCATCGGCACCATCGAGCTCGTGGGAGTGCTCGTCGAGCGGTTCTCGGTGCAGAGCGGCCCGCTCGCGGCCATTGCGGACATCAACCTCGACTACGCGGGCTACGCCATCGTCGGGCTGTTCGTCGTCTCGTGGGTGGTCGCAGGCTCGGTCTGGCGCTTCGCTCGCATCGAGGAGCGCTGGTCCGGCGACCTCGGAGGTTGAGTGCGGCCAGCCGGGCGAACTACGGACCTATCCGCTGAAGCGTTCCGCGACCACGCCGTGCCGCAGTCCGCGATCGCTGACCGTCACCGCCTCCTGGCCGGTGGTGGTCAGGATCGTGCGCACGATGCAGGCGCCGGCGAGGATGACCTCGGCCCGCGCCGGCTGCAGGCCCGGGATCTCGCGCCGCTCGTCGGCCGAGCGCTGGCGGTAGAGCTCGATCTGCCGGTCGATCTCGGCGAGGTCGACCCGCGAGCCGTGCACCACGTCGGGGTCGTACGTCGCCAGGCCGTGGCTGACGGCCGCGAGGTTCGTGGAGGTGCCACCGATGGCGATCACCATGTCCGGGCGTGGTCGGCCGGCCACGCTCGCGAGGTCCTCCCCGATCGCCGCGAGCGCGTCGTCGACCGTCGCGCGGTCCACCGCCCGGGTGAGGCCGAAGCGCTCGGCGTACCGCACCGCGCCCACGTCGAGGCTGAACTGCTCGTCGATGCTGGTCCTGCTGCCGAAGGTGAACTGGCTGCTCCCGCCGCCGGAGTCGAAGACGAGGAGGCGGTCACCGGTCAAGGGCAGGCTCGACACGGCGGCGAGGTAGGCCAGCCGCGCCTCCTCGGGCCCGGAGATGACCTCGATCGATATCCCGGTCCGCTCGAGCACGGCGACGAGGAAGGCCTCGGTGTTGCCGGCCTGCCGCAGGCCGGCCGTGCCGACGGCGGCGATCTCGACGGGTCCGTCGCGGAGGGCCTCCTCCACGAGCCCGGCGACGGCGTCGACCGTGCGGGCCATCGCGGCCTCGCTCAGCTCGCCGGTCTCGGCAACGCCCTCACCCAGGCGGGTCACGACGGCGGTGTCGACGGTGACGCCCGGCGCGATGTCCGCCCCCCGCTCGCCCACGGTGAACTTGATCGAGTTGGTGCCCACGTCGAGCACGGCGTACCGCGGCGCCTGCCATCCGAGGAGCGCCTTCACGCCCTCGGCGACGCATGTGTTGGCCAGGCCCTCGAGCCCCAGCGCGGTGATGGTCCGCAGCACGAGGTCCTGGTCCGGTGACTCCACGGCGACGGTCGGAGTGGTCCGGCCGTCCGCAACAAGCACGGTGTACTCGACCATGCACCCGTCGATCTCGGTCCGGTGCCGGCTCTTGCTGACCTCCACGGCGCGCACGTCGTCGCGGGAGCCGACCACCTCGGCGACGAGCTCCTCGTAGGTGAGGCCGGAACGGGCAGCTGTCGGCGCAGGGGTCTGGGGCGGCAGGCCCAGCGCCGCATACATCGCCGTCACCGCGGCGGTGTCGACCGGGAAGGGCACCTTGGTCGTGGGCACCCAGAGCTGCAGACCTGAGCGGCTCACCCGTTGCAGGACCTTGATGTCCAGCAGCGCGGCACGCACCTTGACCGAGGCGTTGCCGTGCAGGGACACGAAGTAGGTCTCCTTGCTCTCGGCGGGGACGAGGTCACGCAGCGAGGCCAGCAGGTCGTTCTCGTCCTCGAGGCCGTCGAACGTGCGCCACTCCCAGCGCGGGATCACCCCCACCAGCGCGGGCTGGGTGCTCTCGTGGTTCGTGGTCATGTCTCTGCCTCCTCGATCTGTGGTCCCTCGAGCCGCGTGTCGGTCCAGCTGAACGCCAGGACGGCCCGGTGGATGTTGCCGTGCAACCGCCCGCCGGCGAGGCGGGTGAAGGCGGGATCCTGCTCCAGGACCCGGCGTACGGCGGGGCGCACCGCGGCGAGCCTCAGCTCGACCCCGGACTCCTCGGTCATCCGGACGATCTCGGTGATGGTCCCCACGCCCTGGGAGTCCACGAAGTTGACGCCGGCGAAGTGGAGCACGAGCCCACGCACGTCGGGCTCCATGAGCGCCGTGCGCACCCGGTCCTCGAGCGTGTCGGCGGTGGCGAAGAAGATGCCGCCGTCGATCCGCAGGATCACGACGCCCGGGACGGTCTCGTCCTCGACGTGCTCGTCGAGGTCGCGGAAGACCTGCGTCCCGTGCTCACGGCCGAGCAGGGAGAGCCGTGGATGCGTGGCGACGTACACCAGCCAGACCAGGGAGAAGACGATCCCGATGACGACGCCGGCGAGCACGCCGAAGACCAGCGTGGCTACGAGTGCGGCCAGGGCGACCCAGAAGTCGACCCTCGAGACCCGCCGGAGCCGCCGCATCCCGGCGACGTCCATCATGCCCATGACCACGGCCTCGATGATCAGCGCCGCCAGGACAGGCTTCGGCAGCGACGAGAAGAGCGGAGCGAGCGCGACCAGCGCGAGCAGGACGACCACGCCGGAGCTCAGGGACGCGAGCCCGGTCCGCGCGCCGGTACGGTCGTTGAGCGAGCTCGCGGAGAGGCTGGTCGAGACGGGCATGCCGTGGACCAGGCCCGCTCCGATGTTGGCGGCCGCTTGGGCGACCGACTCCTGGTCGATGTCGACCTGGTACCGATGCTTGGCGGCGAAGGCGCGCGCGTCACCGGCGGTCTGGGAGAAGCCGATCATCACCAGGGCGAAGGCAGCCAGCAGGACGGTGCTCGCATGGTCGACGAGCAGGTCGACGTGCGGCACCGCGACCGACGGGAGCCCTCGGGGGATGTGGCCGACCAGCGCCACCCCGTGGCCGTCCAGGTCGAGCAGGGCCGACGCGAGCAGGCCGCCGACGAGGAGCACGAGCGCCCCGGGGACCGCGGGGGCGACCGATCGGAGCCCGAAGACGACCGCGAGCGAGACCAGCCCGACCACCAGGGTCGCGACGTGGACGTCGCCCAGGGTGGAGAGCCACGAGCGCAGCTCCTGGATCGGGTTGCTGCCCTCGGCGTCGGTGCCGGTCAGCTTGGGCAGCTCACCGACGACGACGTCGATGGCTGCCCCGAAGAGGAAGCCGGTGACGACGGCCCGTGAGAGGAACTGCGCGAGCCAGCCCATCCGCAGCACGGCCAGCACCAGGAACAGCAGTCCGCTGACCAACGTGATGCCCGCGACGAGGGTGGCGACGTCCCCAGGGTCGGTGAGACCGGTGCTCACCACCGCGCTGCCGGCGACCGCGGCCAGCCCGGAGCTCGGCCCCATGGAGATCTGGCGGCACGACCCGAAGACGGCGTACAGGATCGCGCCCGCCGCCGCGGCGTACAGGCCGTTCTCGAGAGGTACGCCGGCGATCCCGGCGTACCCGAGGTTCTTCGGGATGATCAGCGCCGCCACGACCAGGCCCGCCATCAGGTCGTGCCGCAGCCAGGACCGGTCGTAGCCGCGCAGCTGCCCGACCAGGGGCACCAGCCGCACTCCGGGCGCGGGAGGCTCCATGCTCACCCCCTTCCACCAGGCTGCTCGGAGCGTGCCATCGGTCAAGGTGAGCAGGCACCACCCTGCGGAGGGTGGAGCACCCCACGGAGGTGTCGACGCCCTCGGTGCGGCTCGCGAGCAGGCTGACGAAGGCGACCACCCGCAGCCGCGCGGAGATGCTCGATCTCACCGGGGCGGCCGGAAGACCGCGAACGGGTCGGTGATCTCCAGCGTGCGCGTGCAGAAGCGGTACAGCGCAGCGGGGCGGCCGCCGCCGGGGCCCGGAGAGCTGCGATCCCCAGTCGGCTCGATCATGGCGCGGCGGGTCATCACCCGCTGGAGGTTCGTCGCGCCGACGTCGTAGCCGAGCACGGCGCTGACCACCTCGCGGAGCCGCTGGATCGTGAACTCGCTCGGCGCGAGGGCGAAGCCGATGTTGGTGTAGCTGAGCTTGGCCCGCAACCGTTCGACCGCGGCGTCCACGAAGAAGCTGTGGTCGAGGGCCAGGCGCGGGAGGTCGTCCACCGGGAACCACGCGGTGTCGGCCGGAAGCTCCGGCTCCACGTCCGGGGGCACCAGCGCGAGGTAGCCGGTCGCCAGCACGCGTGCGCGTGGGTCCCGGTCGACCTTGCTGTGGGTCGCGACCTGCTCGAGCCAGGAGACGTCGTGGACGTCGACCTTCGTGGCCAGGTGCTGGGACAGCGCCTCGCGCAGCCGTTGACGCTGCCCCACGCCTCCTCCGGGCAGCGCCCAGCGTCGGGCGTGGGGGGCCTGAGCGCGACGCCACAGCAAGACGTGCAGGCGATCCCCGCGCACCGACAGCACGACGGCCAGCACCTCGTGGGGATAGGCGGGGAACGGCTCCACCCGCGCAATGGTAGTTTGGGCCCACTCAGTTATCGACTCTTAGGCGAAAACATGGCACCCATGGCGATGAGCGTCTCCGCGTGGCAGGACGAGGTACGTCGGTCGGCCCGTGAGCAGGACGCTCTCGTGCTCGCCCACAACTACATGACCGCCGAGGTGCAGGACGTGGCCGACGTCGTCGGCGACTCCCTCGCGCTGGCCCGGCACGCGGCATCGACCGAGGCGTCGACCATCGTGCTGTGCGGCGTCTACTTCATGGCCGAGACCGCCAAGCTGCTCAGCCCTGACAAGCGGGTGCTGGTCCCGACGGCGGAGGCCGGCTGCTCGCTGGCCGACAGCATCACCGCCGACGACGTACGCCGCTGGCGAGCCGAGCACCCGGAGGCGGTCGCGGTCGCCTACGTGAACACGAGCGCCGCGGTGAAGGCCGAGGTCGACGTGTGCTGCACCTCGTCGAACGCCGTGGACGTCGTGCGCTCGATCCCCGACGACGTGCCCGTGCTGTTCCTGCCCGACCAGTTCCTCGGCGCGCACGTGCGCCGTGTGACCGGCCGGACGAACCTGCACGTGTGGCTCGGTGAGTGCCACGTCCACGCGGGCATCTCCCCCGACGACGTACGCCGGCAGGTCGCCGCACACCCCGACGCGGAGCTGCTCGTGCACCCCGAGTGCGGTTGCGCCACCTCGGCGCTGTGGCTGGCAGGCGAGGGCGTCCTGCCGGCCGAGCGCACGCACGTCCTGTCGACCGGGGGCATGGTCGAGGCGGCGCGTCATTCGACCGCGGGGACCGTTCTGGTCGCGACCGAGGTCGGCATGCTGCACCAGCTGCGCCGAGCCCGGCCCGACGTGCAGTTCCTGCCGATGAACGAGCGGGCCTCGTGCCGCTACATGAAGATGACGACCCCCGAGCTGCTCCTGCGCTGCCTGCGCGAGGGTCGTGACGAGGTGCACGTGCCGAGCGACGTCGCCGAACGGGCCCGCGGTTCCGTCGAGCGGATGATCTCGCTGGGTGACTCCGGCGGCGGCGAGTGAGCACCGGACCGCTGCGCGCCGACGTGGTCGTCGTCGGCAGCGGCGCTGCCGGGATGAGTGCCGCGCTGGTCTCGCGACCACGCGTGACGTCCTGGTCGTCGAGGACGGCGACGGCTCCACCCGGTGGGCGCAGGGTGGCGTCGCGGCCGCCTTCGGCGACGATCGCCCGGAGGAGCACGCGCACGACACCGACGTCGCCGGCCGCGGCATCGGCGACGCCGACGCCATCCGCCGGCTCGTCGAGGAAGGGCCGCTGCGGGTCGCCGAGCTGATGGCGCGCGGAGCCCGGCTCGACCGGTCGGCCGACGGGCGCCTCCTCCGCTCGCGCGAGGGCGGTCACGGTCGTGCCCGGGTGCTGCACGCGGGCGGCGACGCCACCGGTGCCGAGGTCTGGCGCGCCCTGCAGCACGCCGCGGATGATGCCGGGTTGCGGCGGCTGCGCGACACCCGCGTCACCGGGCTGCTCGTCACGCTCGGCAACGTCACCGGCCTGACAGCGACCGCCCCCGGCGGCGCGGAGGTGAGGGTCCACGCCGACGCAGTCGTGCTCGCCACGGGCGGGCTGGGGCACTCGTACGCCGCCACCACCAACCCCTCCGGCGTACGTGGGGAAGGTCTGGCTCTGGCCCTGCTCGCCGGCGCGAGGACGGCCGACCTGGAGTTCGTCCAGTTCCACCCGACCGCACTGGACACCGGTGCTGTGGGCGGGCAGCTGCCCCTGGTCACCGAGGCGCTGCGCGGCGAGGGCGCGGTCCTGCACGACGCACGCGGGCTCGCGTTCATGGCCGGCCTCCACCCGATGGCCGACCTCGCGCCGCGCGACGTGGTCGCGGCCGCCGTGCATCGCGCGGTCGCCGAGACCGGCGCCGCCTGGCTCGACTGCCGCGGCGTCGACGACGTGCGCCGTCGGTTCCCCACGGTCGCCGCCTCGTGCGACGAGATCGGCATCGACCCCGCCCGCGACCTCGTCCCCGTGCGTCCCGCGGAGCACTTCCACTGCGGCGGCGTGGTCACCGACAGCTGGGGCGCGACCGACGTGCCGGGCCTGTACGCCGTCGGCGAGGTGGCCCGCACAGGAGTGCACGGCGCCAACCGGCTCGCCTCCAACGGACTCCTCGAGGGGCTGGTGTACGGCGCGCGTGTCGCCGCCGGGCTCACGCTCGAGCTCCCCGCCCGGCCGGCAGGGACGATGCGATCGCTCGAGCTCCGCGCCGACCCCGACCTCGCTGCGCGGGCAGCCGCCGTCATGGACCAGCACGTCGGCGTCGAGCGCAGCGAAGAGGGCCTGTCCGAGGCGCACGCCTGGCTCGCCGCGCGAGCCGAGCACGACCCCACCTGCCGGGTCGGTGCCGCCATCACCGCAGCCGCGCTGGCCCGCCGCGTCGACGACGGGTGGCTGGACGAGCCGGCGGTCCTGGCTGGTGGACGATGAGCGGCCCGGAGAGCCACGACGACATCCTGCGCCGGGCCGGCCTGGACCCCGCCGAGATCCGATCGCTCCTGCGGTCGACCCTCGGCGAGGACCTGGGCACCGCCGGCGACCTCACCTCCGACGCGACCGTCCCGGCCGAGGCACGGCTGCGGGTCTCCTACGTCGCCCGTGCCGCGGGAGTGGTGTGCGGGCTTCCCGTCCTGGCGGTGCTCGCCGAGGAGGCCGGCGACCTCACGCCGCTCGTCGCCGACGGCGACCACGTGGTCGCGGGCCAGCGGCTCGCCGTGCTCGACGGCCGTGCGCGCGACGTCCTCCGCGTCGAGCGCACTTCCCTGAACCTCCTCGGCCACCTCTCCGGGGTCGCCACGGCGACCCAGGCGTGGGTGGAGGCGGTGGCCGGCACCGGCGCCCGCATCCGCGACACCCGCAAGACGCTCCCCATGCTCCGCTCGCTGCAGAAGTACGCCGTGCGCTGCGGCGGCGGCACCAACCACCGGCGCGGCCTCGACGACGCGATCCTGGTCAAGGACAACCACGTCTCCGCGGCCGGCGGCATCGGAGCGGCGGTCGACGCCGCGCTCGCCGCCCACCCCGACGGATCGATCGTGGTCCAGGTGGAGGTCGACTCGCTCGACCAGCTCGACGAGGCCCTCGAGCACGGGGCCACACAGGTGCTGCTCGACAACTTCGGTCTCGACGAGCTCGCCACCGCCGTGCGACGCGTGCGTGAGTCCCACCCCGGGGTGCTCCTCGAGGCCAGCGGGGGCCTGACCCTCGCGCAGGCCCCCGGCGTCGCTGCCACGGGTGTCGACTTCCTGGCCGTCGGCGCCCTGACGCACTCCTCCCCCGCCCTGGACATCGGTCTCGACGTGGATGCAGATAACGGTTAGCCTCTACCTCTAACCGTTAGGGGTGCATGGTGCAACAGGAGATGGTGCTGGCGCTGCTCGCCAAGGAGCCGTCGCACGGGTACGAGCTGCGGGCCCGCGTGGAGCAGGCCCTGGGTCCCCTGGCGACGGGGTTCAACGCGGGCCAGATGTACGTGACGTTGGCGCGGCTGGAGCAGGCTCGGCTGGTGACCTCGACGCGTGCGGCCGCGGTCGACCGCCCGGAGCGGCGGGTCTACGAGCTCACGCCGTCCGGGCGCGACCGGGTGGCCGAGTGGCTCGACGACGTCACCTGGCCACGCCCCGACCTGACCAACTTCCACCTCAAGCTCGTGATCGCCGCGACCAGCCACCTCGCCGATCCGGTCGACCTCGTCGCGGCCCAGCGTCGCGAGCTCGTACGCCGCCTGCGCGACGCACAGCGGGCCGCCATGGCGGAGCCCGACGCCTCCGACGCCACGCTCTTGCTCGAGGGCGTGATCCTGCGGATCGAGGCCGACCTGACCTGGCTGGACGCGTGCGAGCGCGCCTGGGAGGCCGGACGATGAGCGCCGCGGTGCGGGTGACCTCACTGACCAAGCACTTCGGCCGCGGCGAGGCCCTGGTGCGCGCCGTCGACGGGGTCGACCTCGAGGTCCATGCGGGCGAGGCCGTGGTGATCACCGGCCCGAGCGGCTGCGGCAAGTCCACGCTGCTGCAGCTGATCGGCGGCCTCGACCTGCCGTCCTCCGGGGAGGTCTGGATCGATGGACGTCGCATCGACCGGGCCTCGGAGCGCAGCCGCGCCATGCTGCGGCGCCACGCGATCGGGTTCGTGTTCCAGGAGTTCCACCTGATGGAGGACCTCACGGCGCTCGAGAACGTGGAGCTGCCCGCCCTGCTGGCGGGTGCCTCTCCGACCAAGGCCCGGGACCGCGCGATCGCGCTGCTCGACCGGGTGGGTCTCGCCGACCGGGCCGGCCACGTCCCGGCGACCCTCTCCGGTGGCCAGAAGCAGCGTGTGGCCGTGGCTCGCGCGCTGGTCAACGAGCCGACCGTCGTGCTCGCCGACGAGCCCACCGGCAACCTCGACAGCGCCGCCACGACCGAGGTGCTCCGGCTCTTCGACGACCTCCGCGGCCACGGCCAGACGCTGGTCGTGGTCACCCACGACCGCCGCACCGCGGCCACGGCCGACCGGATGGTCGCCATGCGCGACGGTGCTCTCGTCGAGGACGTGGCGCTGGTCGCACACTCGGCGAGTGCCGCTGAGGTCCTGACCCTCGACCACCCGAGCAGTCACGGGCTGTGATGCGCGCCCTTCGCCTCGCCGTCCGGCTCGCGCTGCGCGACCTCCGCCGCCGCTGGACCGAGTCCCTGCTGCTCGTGCTGGCGCTGACCGTGGCCGCGACCACGCTCACGCTCGGGCTGGTGCTGCACGGACAGACCGCCGTGCCGTACGCCGAGACGCGGGCCCGCACCGGAGGTCCTGACATCGTCGCGACCCTGTTCCCGGCCCCCGGCCGCACGCTCACGGCGGCCGACCGGGCTCGCCTGCAGGAGCTCGCGAGCCGTCCGGGGGTCTCGGGTCACAGCCGCGCCTTCCCGACGACCTGGGCCGCTATCCGGTCGGGGAACGTCGCCGGGGTGGCCGAGGTCCAAGGCCGCGACCAGGGCCGGTCCACCGTCGACCAGCCCGAGATCGTCAGCGGTCACTGGGTCGGCCCCGCCGGCGTCGTGGTGGAGCGCTCCTTCGCCCGGTCCATGGGCATCCGGCTCGGGGACCGGGTGCAGCTGGGCGGTGGGCACCCACGGGTGGTCGGGATCGGGGTCTCGGCCGCCCTCCCGCCGTACCCCCAGCTGTGCACCATCGGCTGCATCCTCGACCGGGCCAGCTGGTTCTCCGCCCAGCCCGGACTCGTCTGGACGACGCGGGCCGACGCCGCAGCGCTGGCCACGAAGCGGGAACCGCTGGTCTGGTTCCAGTACCTCCGGCTGCACGACCCGTCCACGGCTCCTGCCTTCGCCACCCGCTGGGGGGACGACGGCCCTCCCTCCGGCCGGCCCCAGCTGCTCCCGTGGCAGGACGTCGCCCACCGACAGGCCGAGCAGCTCGCCAACGAGCGGACCGTCGTGGTCTTCGGCAGCAGCCTGCTCGCGGTCCTCGCCCTGGCGACGCTCGTCGTGCTCGTGGGCGGGCGGCTTGCTGACGAGGGCCGCCGGGTGGGACTGCTCAAGGCGACCGGAGCGACACCACGGTTCATCGCCCTCGTGCTGGTCAGCTCCTACCTCGCGTTGGGCCTGGTAGCCGCGGCATGTGGTCTGCTGGCCGGCCGGCTGCTCGCCCCGACCCTGGTCAGCCGCAGCGCCGGTCTGCTCGGCCATGTCGGTTCGACCTCCGTCTCCGGGACGGACGTCCTGGTCGTCGTGGGCACGGTGGTGGCACTCGTCGTGCTCGCCAGCCTCGTCCCCTCGTGGCGGGCGGCTCGGCGCAGCACGGTCGAGGCCCTCGCCGAGTCCGGCCGGGCCCCCCGCAGGAGGCCCCTGGTCAACCGACTCTCGACCCGGATGCCGGTGCCCGCACTGCTCGGCGTGCGACTGGCGGCCCGCCGTCCCCGCCGGGCCGTCCTGACGAGCCTGTCGGTCGCCGTGGCCGTGTGCGGGGGCGTCGTCGTCCTCTGCGCCCAGGCGAGCCTCGGCGCCGAGCGTGGGGCGTCCGGAGGGCCGGCCGATCCCCAGGCGGCCCAGCTGCACGCCGTGATGGTGGCGCTGACCGGGCTGCTCACGATCATGGCGGCCGTGAACCTCGTCTTCGTGACCCGAGCCACCACGGTCGATGCCCGGCGCCTGCTCGCCGTCGTCCGCTCGCTGGGCGCCTCCCCCGCCGAGACCGCGGTGGGTGTCGGCATCTCCCAGCTCGTCCCGGCCGTCGCGGGGCTCGTGCTGGGCTGGCTGACGGGCGTGGTCCTGTTCCGGGCGCTGTCCGTCGCGCACCCGGTGATGCCCTCGCTCCTGCAGCTGCTCGGGCTGTCGCTGCTGACCGTGGTCCTCGTGACGGTCCTGACGGCGATCCCGTCGCGGCTCGAGGCCAGGCGCCCGATCGCGAGCATCCTGCGGAAACCATGAGCCCCTAGGGTCGCGACATGGAGCTCTCGATCGTCGCACCGAGCCACCAGCGCGATGATGCCGACGAGGTCGCGCGCATCGTCGAGGACTTCTTCGACGCGTTCACCTCCGACGGCGACCTCACCGGGCGCTTGGAGCGGCTGCGCGGGTGGTTCCACGACGAGGTGCGCATCGTCCGGACCTGTGGTGACGACGCGGTCGTCTACGACGCGGACGAGTTCGTGCGTCCGCGGCAGACGCTGCTCTCGCGTGCGGACGTCGTCGACTTCAGGGAGTGGCCGTTGGTCGCGGAGATCAGGGTCTTCGGCGACGTGGCGCACTGCTTCTGCAGCTACGAGAAGCAAGGACGCCGGGGTGCCGCGGATCTCGGAGGTCGGGGCATGAAGACCCTTCAGCTCCTGCGCACCCCTGCCGGGTGGCGGATCTTCTCGGCGATGTGGGACGACGAGCGCGCCGGGCTCGACATTCCGCCCGGCTGGCGCTGACGCCCCGGACGCCTACTGCGAGAGGTCGGGGTCCGCGCCCCGCACGGAGTCGGCGCGCCCCTTCGGCTCCTCCCAGTCCTCCTGGCGACCGAGCGCGGTGAGGTCGAGCAGGCCGTAGACGCTGCCGACGATGCTGTCGTCGCCTCGCGCGTACGTCGAGTAGGTGTGGAAGACGTCGTCCCCCACGCGGAGGAAGCAGCTGAGACCCGGGCGCTCCATCGGCTGTTGGCCCTCGACGTACCAGCCGGTGCCCGCGGCCATGTGCTCCTCGGGTGACCGGTAGTTGTACTCGAGGGGGGCGACCGACTCGTCGAGCGTCACGTGGAAGTCGTAGTTGAAGTCGCTGGCGAAGGACGAGTACCACGGGAACTCCCAGCCCCGCTTGGCCTTGTACCGCTCGATCTTGTCGAGCGGCGCCCGGGAGATCGCGGCGAACGCCGTGTCGCGTGCCGCGAGGTGCTCGAAGTGCCCCGGCGCCATCTCGTCGACCGCCGACGTACAGCTGGGGCAGCCGTCCTCCCAGCTCGGGTCGAACATGAAGTGGCGCACGATCAGCTGGCTCCGGCCCTCGAACAGCCCCAGCAGGGAGACCTGGCCGCCGGGACCTCGAAGACGTAGTCCTTGTCGAGTCGCACCATCGGCAGCCTGCGCCGATCGGCGTTCAGGCGGTCCAGCGACCGCGTCAGCGCCTTCTCCTCGACCAGCAGCGCCTTGCGGGCCGTCACCCACTCGTCCTGCGTCACGATGTCCGGCAGGCTCATCAGCCCTCCTCCGTCCTGGGTCCGACCATGGGCCGCACCTCGACCCCGCTCGTGGGGGCGGTGGCTTCCGGGATCTGGGCGGCGAGGGCGACCGCCTCGTCGTGACTGGAGGCCTCCAGGATGTAGAAGCCTCCGATGGCTTCCGGCGTCTGGTGGAAGGGCCCCGCGGTGATGACGGGCTTGCCGTCCTGACCCGCGCGCACGCTGGTGGCGGTCGAGGACCGCTGGACCTCGTGCACCGCCTTGACCGCCGAGCCGGCGACCGCACCGAAGGCCGCGTGCGCCTCGCCGTTGCGCCGGTCCTCCTCCTCGGTCCAGGCCTCCCAGGTCGCCTCGTCGCCGTAGATGAGGACCAGGTACTTCGCCACGCTTGCCTCCACGTTGTCTTGTCGCGTCTGCTCCGGTTCCAGCACAGAGGACTGACCGCCGGGCCTCCCCGTACTCATCGGCGAGTCCACAAATCCTGTGACGACAGGCAACCTGGTGGGAGCACCCACCGTCTTCATGGATGTACCCGATCCGGAGGAGGCACCCGTGGAGACCCACGCGTCACCCACCCGGGTCGAGGATGCCGTCGGCCTGTTCGACGACTTCGTCCGAGCCGAGGGCAACCGGCTCCTGTACGCCGCCTACGCCATGTGCGGGGACTGGTCCGACGCTGAGGACCTCACGCAGCAGGTGCTGATCAACGTCTACAAGCGCTGGCACACCATCACGGGGAGCCCCCGCTCCTACGCCCTCTCCTCGCTCGCACGCGCCAACATCGACCGATGGCGCCGCAGCGCCCGCCGGGTCGCCGAGACCTCCGAGGACCACCACCCGAGCGCGGTGGCCTCGGCCACCGACGTCGCCGACCAGGTCTCGGTGTCGGTCTCGGTGGTGGAGGCGATGCGTCAGCTCGCCCCACGACAGCGCGCGATCATCACGCTCCGATACCTGCTCGACCTGTCCGAGAAGGACGTCGCCGAGATCCTCGGCATCTCGCCGGGCACCGTGAAGAGCGGAGCGGCCCGCGGGCTGTCCCGGCTGCGCGCACTGCAGGGAGACCAGTCATGAACCCCGTCCGCCGTACCGCCCCGCTCTCGCCCGCCGACGAGGAGGGTGTGGTCACCGAGCTCCGAATCCAGTTCCACCAGGCCGCACGCGGCCACCAGCTGCCGTGGACGGGCGCGCAGATCAGGACTGCTGCCGATCAACCGGCGAGGTGCGCTGGACGTCGCCGCCGTCCACGGCTGGCGGTCGTCGCGCCCCTCGCAGCGGCCGCGACGGTCCTCGCGATCCTCCTGGCCACGGGCACCTTGGGCGGCACGCAGACCGCACATCCGCCCGCTGCTGCGACGCAGTGCCACAGCGCGCCCGTCCACGCTCCGCTCCCCACCTGGGCACGCGCCGGCTTCACGCCGCCGAATGCTCCCGCGAACTACGTCTGGGGACAGAAGAAGCGGCTGGTCGCCATCCTGTTCGGGCCCCTGAGCTCTCCCCCGGCGCCGGGGCGCAACAACAAGATCCTCTGGGTCGTCCGCGACCCCAACGACGCGATGCCCGCACACGTCGTGGCGCGATCGAGCGTCTCGGACGCCACGTCGCGGCTCACCCTCCCCGGAGGTCCTGGCCCGAGCCTCATCGACGTGGCAGCGCCGGGGTGCTGGCGGTTCACGGTGACCTGGCCGGGAGGCTCCGACACCGTCGACCTCGACTACCGCCCCCGCTCCTGAGGACCGTCAGGCGCCAGGCGGCGCGAAGTGGTCGCGCAGCTGCCTGATCAGGCTGCCCACCGACTCCGCTTCGGCCGCGACCGCCCGCTCGTCACGGATACCGGGAGCCGGCGTGAACGTGAGCAGCGAACCGTGGCCGTCGTCGCGGACGACCGCCTTCAGCGGCTCGCACGGGTACGACGAGGCTCGCATCGGCGCGAACACCAGGGTGTCGCCGAAGTTCTCCACGGCCAGCAGTCGACCGCGCTCCGTGGCCGTCTGCACGAGCGCGCAGAAGACTCGTCGCGGGCGGGCACTGAGGTGCAGCTGCCACCGCAGCTCGATCGAGGCGTCGTAGCGCCGGCCTCGTTGGATCAGGATGTTCGTCGTCGTTGCCGTCATACCATCGCCCTTCCGAGTGCGATGCGGACAATCCACTACCCTGATAACTGCCCGAATAAGACCGAGTTATGCCTGAAAGCGCAGTTCAATAGATAAATACTTTATGTCGCACTCAGCGCTTGCGCAGGACGAGCACCAGGTTCCAGGTGACCAGCTCGCGGACCAGCGGCACGCGCAACACCCACCACGACCAGCGCGGGTTGTACCGCGGGAAGGCCGCCACCAGGTCGGCGTCGTGGCGGCTCGCTCCCCAGCGCAGACCACCGTTGACGGTCGTCACGAAGAGCGACTCCCCGAACTTGTTCTTCGGCTCGTGACCCCGCACCCGGGTGTAACGACGGCGGGCGAACCGACCACCGAGGTAGTGCCAGGGCGCCGTCTCGTGCCCGCCCCACGGACCCCACCACGGGCCGTAGCTGATGAAGATCGTCCCGCCGGGCTTGGTCACGCGGAGCATCTCCGCGCCCATCAGCCAGGGATCCGAGACGTGCTCGAGGACGTTGGAGGAGAAGGCCACGTCCACGGAGGCGTCGCGGAAGGGCAGCTGCATCCCGCTGCCGATCACCGAGCTGCCCTTGACCCCACCGAAGCCGCTGAGCTCGCCCACGTCGTACTCCAGGGCGAGGTAGGACGCGCCCGCAGCCACGAACGCGTCGCGGAAGAAGCCTGGCCCGCCACCGACGTCCAGCAGGAGCTTGCCGCGCAGGTCCACGAAGCCCGAGACCTGCGCTGCGGTGTCCTCGGCCAGGACCGTGTAGAAGCGCTGGGGATCGGACTGCTCGAGCCGGAACTCCCGGAACAGACGCACGCTGCGGCCCCAGGTCGCCCGCCAGGGTCGGCTCGACCCGGCGGTACGTCGACGAGGCACGGCCAGAGACTACCCAAGCGCCGCGCGCGGTCTTTAGGAGATTCCCAGGTGTCGCTGACGCCGGCGAGTCCTCGTCGGCAGACACTCGAAGGGGTCGACGAGGATGTGGTCCTCCAACCACGCGTCAGCCTCTCGACCCGGCGCCGTCCGCGGATGCTTCCCCACCCCCGGGCGGCGCCGCCTCACGGCTGCCGGGAAAGCGGTAAGCCGGCTCGGGATGCCGGCGACCTGCGACGCGCACCGCCGGCATCTTCGCTCCAGGCACGGCCACGCTCGGCGATCTCGCCCGGATCATGGTCGTCGCCACCGAGGGGCTGCACGAGAAGAAAGGCGTCGTGGCAGCGGGCATCGACGGCTGAAGCTCCTCTCAGAGCTTCCGCTCCCGCTTGACGCGCCGGCGCAGCTGCAAGATGCGCAGCACGCCGGCGGTGGCAACGAGGAACGCCCCGGCCACTGCGGCGATCAGGAGGGACGCTGCCAGGGGTGCATGTCCGTTCCATCCGAGGAAGGAGATCTCCACGCGCTGGGTGTTCTGGAGGATGAAGATCGCCAGCAGCAGCAAGAGGACGGCCAGCACGATGACGGCGACCCAGACGCCGCTGGTGCGCGAGGTACGCAGGGGATCCGCGCGAGCCGCCCTCTCGCCGGCGGTCGGGGCTGCCTCCGCCGTGCCCTCGAGGGGTGGGGGTGAGGCAGGATCGGTCACGATTGCTCCTCGGCTCGGCGGTCACCACTCTTGTACCCCGAACCTTGCCCGCGGACGCGGCGCTCGCTCCTCGGACTCGACCGGACGGGCTGGTCTACTTCCCCCGCATTCGCACTAGATACAGCGCCACGACCGCGCACGTAGCATCCGGAAACTCTCGGGGATCCAGGTAGCCCTCGGCATAGGCATCGGCCGGTGACGATCAACCCCGCCGATCGACTTTTGGAGCATGTCATCACGAGCCACGTGCCGGCCGGTGCGCCACGAAGCCTGGTCCTCCTGGAGGACCACGCGGACCTCGCGTTCCTGCTGAGCCGCGCGATCGAGCGGTCCGAGGTCTTCGACCTCGTGGGGCACGCTGCGGACGTCCACGCGGCCGAGGCTCTGTTGAGCCGCGTCACTCCCGAGGTGGTGGTGGTCGATGCCCGGCTGCCCGGGCAATCCGACCTGGTCCTGGTTCCGCTGGCGCGGAAGTCGTGTCCGCGCGCCGTCGTCGTCGTGCTGACCGCGCTCTCCTCAGAGCGCATGACGCTCGATGCACACGTCGCTGGTGCTGACTTCGTGCTGGAGAAGAACAAGGCGCCCAGTCTTCTCGTGGCCGACATCGCGGAGCTCCTCGCCGGCTGAGCGCTCGGTGCCGTGACCTGCACCCTAGGAGACCGTGAGGGTGCCATGCATGTTCGAGTGGAAGGTGCAGTGGAACTTGTAGCTGCCCGCTGTGGCCGGGGCGGTGAAGGTCGCGGTCTTGCCGGGGTCGATCTTCACATCGAACGCCGAGCCCTGGTCGGCGGTGACGGTGTGCGCCTCGCTGTCGTCGTTCTTCACCGTGACCTTCGCGCCCGGCGCGACGCTGGACGGGCCGGTGAACGTGAAGTCCTTGATCGTGATCATCGCGGACTGGGTGCTGCTCGACCCGGCTGCCGAGGGACCCGAGGATGTTGTGGGCGAGCTCGAGGATCCCTGCGAGGTGCCTCCCGAGGCGTGCGTGCTCGAGGAGCCACAGCCGGCGAGCGCGAGGACGGCGCCGAGCGCGCAGGCCGTGACGGCGAGGTGGGCGGTGTGTCGTGTGCGGTTCATGAACGGCGACCCTTCCGTGTGTGGTGCGGGCCGACGACGAGCCCGGCGAGCACGACCACGAGTGCCTCAGCACCCACCGCGGGGAATCCCAACGGCTCGGTCCAGTTGCCGATGTCGTCGCCGATCTGAGGCAGCCCGACCGTTCGTGAGAGCAGGAACCCGGCGAGGGCGAGTGCGGTCACCACCGCCGAGGCGACCCACACCAGCGTGGTGTCGGCGACGACCACCAGGACTGCCAGGACCGCACAGACGATCGCGAGGAGGATGAAGAGGACGCCGATGTAGGGCGCCTCCTCGAGGTGCTCGGAGATGAGCGGCACGTGGGCCCCTCCCGCGACGAGCAGGAGTAACGATGCGAGCCAGCGCCACGGCGAACGCAGTGGAGCGGCGGACGTGCCGCCCGACGTGGCCACCGACGTGGGCGGTGAGCTGGGTCGTGAGCTGGGAGCTCGTGAGCTGACATGTGACATGGACTTCTCTTCTGGTCGGGGCATCTGGGCGGGCGGTGTCACGACGACGTGCGCTGGCCCGACACCCGGGAGAGGTGCAGGAAGACGACCTCGTTGCCGACGTGATGGTGGGTGCTCTGGTCGAAGTCGCTGCAGGTGATGAGCCTCAGGCTCGGGCGGGAGAGGTTCTTGCCGCCGTACACGAGGCTGGTGGGGAAGCTGGACTTGGGAAAGTCGCGGACGGCGTCGACGACGAACACGAGGTGGAGCCCGTCGGAGCGGGTCACCTCGACCTGCTGCCCGGGACGCAGCGCACCGAGGCGGAAGAACACCGAGGGCCCTTGAACGCTGTCGACGTGGCCTTCGATGATCGCGGGTCCGGGCTGGCCGGGGGTGGGCGAACCGTCGTACCAGGCGGCCTGGTCGAGCCGAGGTCCCGGCTGCGGGACAGCGAGGCTGCCGTCCTTGTTCTTGCCGAGCGGGTTCACGACGGTGTTCACGCCGATCGAGGCGATCCGGATGCGGACCGGCCGCGAGGGCCCGAGCGGTCCCGGCGCGGCCTGGCCGGCCGGCCTCGACGGCGATGCCGACGGGCCCGGCGGGTCGATCCTGCCCACGGAGCGCGGTGCCTGGGGCGCCGACTGCTGGGCATGGACCGCGACGCCGATGAGCACCAGGCCGGCGGCTGCCACCGCCAGGGCGAGCGCGAGCACACCCTGTCGGCGGAGCCGTCCTTCTCTGTCCCTGGAGCCCATCAGCGCCTCGACCCGATCAGGCCTGGACGGTCTGACGCCGGCGACGGACCGCAAAGGTCGCGACCCCGGTACCGGCGAGCAGCAGCGCGCCGCCGAGGCCGAGGATCCCGGCATCCTCGACGCCCGCGGTGGAGCCGGTGCCGGTGGCGACGCCGCCGGACGGCATCGCGGAGACCACGCCGCACAGTGCCGGCGAGGTCGCGGCCAGCGGCAGGCTGGGCACGAGGTCGCTCTTCTCCCTCTGCGCCTTCTTGCTCAGCGTGCTCGGGTCGAGCCCGTGCACCACGATGACCGCGTTGCCGGCCCGGATCTGCGAGGCGACGTTCTTGGTCACCGTGATCGTGCGCTGGTAGTCGGTGCTGCCACCGGCTGGCGCGATCTTGATGTTGGTGCCGGCCGCCGGCGAGGTGTCGCCCTTGGTCGACAGCGTCGTGCCGATCCCGCCGTAGGCCGGACCGCCCTCGGTCGTGCTGATCACGCCGTCGTTGTTCTTGTCAGCAGCCGTCGTCGGGCAGTGGCCGGCACCACCGACGTGGATGTGCTGCACGTGCGGGTACGGGCCGCCGCTGAAGGTCGAGGCCAGGCCGCTCCACGTGACGTGGATGTTCGCCTGGTCGCCGTTCAGCGTGATGGTGGCCATCCCCGAACCGGTGGCGTGGTTCAGCGGGTTCAGCGTGGTCGAGAACGTCGAGCCGCTGTCGGCGCTGGCCAACCCCGGTGCGAGCGCGATGGGTGCGCTGGCAAGGGCCAGGGGAAGCAGTACGCGTAAGGACTTGCGCATGGTTCGAGCCTCAATTCTTCGTCGCAGAGCCAGCGATGGCGGACCGTGCGTGCGTCCGAGAACGGCTCTTGGTAGCGGGGAGTTCGACACCGACCGGCAAGCGGCTTGGGGCGAATGTCGCATGCTGGCGACGGCAACCCGGGCAGCCGATCGCTCCGAACTCCCTGGTAGGAGCCGACGTGATCGGGCGACGGCGAGGCGAGTGGGGCGGCCATGAAAACGGCGATCAGGGCATCGAGGGCAGGCACTCTGCTCGTCGTTGCGGCGGCCGCGGCCCTGTTGCTCGGGGGGTGCGGGACGAGCCACGACTCGCAGCACGCGACGACGCCGGAGGGCATGCACCGGATGTCCGACGGCACCATGATGAAGGACTCGGACATGAAGCCGAGCTCCTCACCCGGCAGCGGGACCGGGGTCGAATCCGATGTACACCCCAACCACGTCGGCGTCGACGGGAAGCCCTCGCAGTCCGCGTCGATGGTGTGCGGTGAGGAGATCCAGGCGGCCGTCGTCCGCACCTTCGCCCTCCACTCCACACCGGTCCACAGCTCGGCCTGGTCCGATCACCTGTTTCGGTGCAGCTACCGCCTGCCGGTCGGCGGCACGCTGCAGTTGTCGGTCAAGGACCTCGACGCCGAGCCCGCCGGCCGCGCCTACTTCGACCACCTCCGCGCCGCGCTTCCGTCCCCGCGGACGATCAAGGGCATCGCGGCCTTCGGCTTTCCCGCCTTCCAGACCCGCCACGGCGACGTGGTGTTCGTCAAGGACCACAAGACGCTCTGGGTCGACGCCAGCCGGCTGCCCGCCGCGGACCTGCCGCCAGGGTTCACCCGCACCGGGGTCGCCTACGGAGTCGCCTCGGCCGTGATCGCCTGCTGGACCGAGTAACGCGCTCCCGCTCGGCGGGCCCTGTGGCGACTCAGCCTGCCGACCCCGGGGAAGGCGGTCGGAACTGCGTGGGGATGCGGTTCGGGTCGTCCGTCGTCATGGATCTACCGCCGGCCGAGTCGCCGGACGGAAAGCGCCTCGTCCAGCGCCGGCCGTCCCAGTAGCGGTGTCTCCTGGGGTCGTCGGGGTCGCGGTACCAGCCTGCGTGGCTGGGTGCGGGCGTCTCCATGGTGCTCCCCGTGGGCATCGAGGGTGGACGTCCCTTTGATGCCCGAACGGGCGCTCTGTGACACCCCGCCACGCGGCATGTTCACCAGGCGAGATGACTGGCTGCCGCGTCAGGTCAGAGACTCGGTGCTCGGACCTGCGGCCGCCACGGCTCGTGCTCGTGCGAGAGCCAGACCTCGGTCGGATCGAGCGAACGGACCAGCCGCTGGCCTTCGGTGCGCGGCTCGTCCAGCTCCGCGGAGAAGACCGCCGTGTCGCCGCAGACGACGACTGGGCGCCCGCCCGTCTCGACGACGACGACCTGCGAGCCATCTGTGTGTCCGGGCGTCGGCACGAGCCGTAGACCGGGCAGCAGCTCGAGCTCGCCGTCGACGGCGACGTACTCCACGCCGGGGGCGTCCACCCACTCCAGGATCGTGTAGTCCTCCAGCTGGTGCGCGTCGTCGAGCTCCCGACGCTGCACGTAGATCGGCGTCTCGGCGAAGAGGTGGTTGCCGCCACAGTGGTCAAAGTGCAGGTGCGTGTTGACGACTACGTCGATGCCCGACAGATGACGCCGGGACTGAGGGCTCAGCGGCACCAGGCGCGGATCCATGTCGGCCACCGCCGGGTGCAGCCGGGTCATTCCGGTGTCGACGAGCACGCGACCGCCGGGGTGCTCGATGACATGCACGTACACCGGCATCCGCTCGCCCGCGGCGAGCAGCTCGGCGACCAGGACGGGTGTGACGCTCGGACTGTCGAGGTCGGCACGGCCGACCGCGTGAGAACTCCTCATGATGCTCACTTTCGTGGGTGGTCTCCCGCCTCGCACTGTGCAGGTTAGCCGCGCCGATCCTGGGCACTCATCGGTCTTCACCAGCTCACCGAGGAGACCGAAGGCAGTGACCTGGCACGGACGACGCGATGTGCCCGTGAGGGGGGTCGCTGCGAACACGCACGTCCGACGACTCCTCGACGACGCCCTGTCGCACGCCGACCATGCGGCGAATCGGCGTGCGGGCAACGAGGTCGCCGCGGTGATCCGCTGGCGAGCCGGCAGGCGCCTCGACTCACCATCACGGCGCTCATCTTCCACGCCACCTGGGAGTCATGGTTGACGATCCGGCGCGGCTGACGAGCGACAACATGGTCACGCGTCGCGACGGCGCAGGAGCAGGAACGTGGCGCCCAGGAGCAGTGACGCGAGCACGGCGAGCCAGGCGAACTCGATCCACTGGAAGGTCCAGTACCTGCTCGCGGGTTGGTAGCTGGTCCACTGGGCGTAGCCGTGGTGGAGCAGGTAGGTGATCGGGTCGGCGCCTTCGCCAGGATTGGCTGGCGTGCTCTTCCCACCCCCGCCGGTCTGGATCTGCTGGACACCGGCCGCCCGTAGAGCCAGGTTGAGGTCTGCGGTGCTGACGCGGCTGCCAGCGTGCTCCCACCACTGGGTGATGGGCTCGGACCCTGCGACATAGTCGAGGCTCCTGGTCCTGAGCGGCGCGAGGTAGTGGAACCGGAGCTTCGAGGTCACGAGGGCAAACGCGAACCCGGTCACCATGGCCGTGGCGAGCGCGGGGAGCACGCGCCGCCAGAGGTATCCGGCGAGCACACCGACGGCATACGCCAGCAGGCTCCAGCCGATGACCGCGAGTCCGGTTGCCGGGAACTCGCTGGCTTGCAGCCGTGGGGTGACGTCGGCCTGCCAGAGCGGGTGGTCGTGCCAGGCGATGAGGGCGCCGAAGGCCCCCGCGAGGACGGCGACCCAGGCGGCTCCCGGCAGGAGCATCGCGACTGACCAGCGGGTGCGGCCGACGCCCTGGGTCCAGGCGTACCGGAAGGTGCCGGTCTCCAGCTCGCGGCCCAGCAGCGGTGCGCCCGCGAAGGCGCCGATCAGCAGCGGCGCGAAGATGAACAGTGCACTGATCAGTCCGGGGTTCGAATGGGTGTCCTTGAAGTTGACCCACATGAAGACGCAGGCCTGCGACCGCTGCGGGGTGCAGGCCTGGACGGTGTGCCAGGCAGACCGCATCTGGATACCCGTGACGATCAGGTAGATCGCGAGCAGACCGAGCAGGGCCGTGGTGGCGAGGATGGTGGTGCGCTGGCGCCGCCAGGTGACCCAGGCGAGGCGTCGCCACCGGATCGGTCGGAGCGTGGGAGATGGGATCATGGCCAGGGCGGGCGCACTCATCGGATGGTCTCCATTCGCTTCGCTCGCGGGTCGTGGGTGTCCTCGCGCAGGTAGGCCATCGTCAGCTCCTCGAGACTGATGCGCCGCCCCTCCCACCCAGGCGGCGTCGAGTCGCGAGCTTCTGTTTCGACCACGACGTGACTCTGGGCGCCGGCGCTGGTGTCCTTGACGGTTCGCCATCGAGGATCGCGGGGCTGGTCGATCGGCCCGGTGAGGAACCGGTGTCTGCCGAGCAGGTCCTCCACCGTGCCGTCGAGGCGGACCCGACCGTGGGAGATCAGGACGAGGTAGTCGGCGACCCGCTCGAGCTCGGCGAGGACGTGGGAGGACAGCAGGACCGACACGCCGTCCTCGGCCATGGCGGTCATCACGATGGCCATGAAGTCATGGCGAGCGAGGGGATCCAGCGGTGCGGTGGGCTCGTCGAGCACCAGCAGCCGCGGACGCCGGGCTAGCGCAAGCGTCAGCGCGAGCTGCGCACGCTGGCCGCCGGACAGGGTGCCTGCCTTGCGACGCGGTGCGATATCGAGTTCCCGGAGTCGGTGATGTGCGTAGGCCTCGTCGAAGTGGTGGTTGAGGTTGCGGGTCAGGTGGATCATGTCGGTCGCCGACAAGTGGCGGTACAGGGGCATGTCCTGGGCGACGTAGGCGATCCCGTCCAGCGAGTGGCGTGAGCCGGCCGGCACGCCACCCAGGACGGAGATCTCGCCGTGACTGGGGGATGCAAGGCCCACGACGAGGTTGAGCAGCGTGCTCTTGCCGGCCCCGTTGGGCCCGACGAGCGCTGCGAGATGGCCTTCGGGGATCGCCAGGTTGCAGCCCTCCAGCGCGGTGACCCGGCGGTATCGCTTGCCGAGGTCGCGGGTCTCGATGATGCTCACGCCGCGCCGCCTTCCGCCCGCTCGCGAGCGGTCGCGCCGCCGCGGGCGGTGCCGGTCCCGCGGCGCTCAGCAAAATCCCGCAGCGTGCTCGAGAACAGCGCTGTGATGCCGTCCTGGTCGAGGCCGGACGCGTCGGCGTCGCCGAGCCAGACCAGCAGCGACGTGCGCAGCCCGGTCACACCCGCCAGGTCGATCTGGTCGAGGGTTCCCTCGATGAAGGTCCCCTGACCGGGGCGCCCAGCGGTCAGTCCCTTGCCTTCCAGGTCGCGGTAGGCCTTCAGCACGGTGTTCGGGTTGATCGCCAGGTCCGCCACGACCTCGCGAACCTTGGGAAGCCGATCGCCACGCGTGAGATAGCCCAGTCGCAGCGCGTTCTCGACCTGGTGCACCAGCTGCAGGTACGTCGGGACCCCGGATGTGGGGTCGAGGGTGAACACGACCGGCGATGTCTCCGCGTCGGTGTCACTACTCGCTTTACCTAACATCATAGTTAAAGGGTAGAGCCGTGCTGTCTGCGAGGCAACCCCGTGGGCAGAAAGGCGATGGAGCGGCCGGATCTCTCGATGAGCGTCCGGGAGCAATACTGGGGAGGTGACTGGTTCTCGGCAGCACGTGGCAGGCAGCGAGCGAGCAGCGGTCGGACGCGTGACGGGCAGCGTCCCCGATGACGAGGCGGTGCAGGCGACCTTGGTCCTGCGCAGACGCTCGGGAGCCACGCAACCGCCGTACCACCACCTCCGTGCCGACGGAGCACCCTTCACGTCGCAGGCGCTCGGGGAGCAGTACGGCGCCCACCCCGACGATCTCGACCTGGTGAGCAGGCTCCTGCACGAGCAGGGAATCACGGTCCTGGAGTCTCACTCCCCCTCGCGCCGGATCCGGGTCGAGGGGACCGCGGCCACGCTCTCGGCCTTCTTCGGGACGAGGCTGTACCGGGTGACGAGAGACGACGGGGCGGACCAGACGCGGATGCGAGAGGGCGGCCTCTCGATCCCGGCGGAGCTGTCCGACGTGGTCACCGCCGTCCTTGGCCTCGACGACCGGACTCAGGCGACCCAACGCTCGGTCTTCGCCGACCCGCAGGCGGTGACGACGAGCTACACCCCGCTCGAGCTCGCCCAGATCTACGGCATGCCGGCCGCCGACGGCACCGGCCAGACCGTCGCGATCGTCGAGCTGGGAGGCGGGTTCGCGCAGTCCGACCTCGACACCTACTTCCAGAGCCTGGGCATCACGGGCCCCACGGTGTCAGCGACGGGCGTCGACGGTGGGACGAACAAGGCCGGCCAGGACCCCACCGGTGCCGATGGCGAGGTGCTGCTCGACATCGAGGTCGCCGGCGCACTGGCACCCGCGGCCGACATCGCCGTCTACTTCGCCCCCAACACCGACGCCGGCTTCCTCGACGCGATCGCGACCGCCGCCCACGCGACCCCGGCGCCGACGGCCATCAGCATCAGCTGGGGCGAGAACGAGGACCAGTGGACGGCCCAGGCCCGCACGGCGATGGACAACGCGATCGCCGACGCCGTCGCCATGGGCGTGACGGTCACCGTGGCGGCCGGTGACAACGGGAGCAGCGACGCGGGCTCCGGCGCGCACGCCGACTTCCCCGCCTCCAGCCCGCACGCGCTCGGCTGTGGCGGCACCAGCCTGCGCGCCAGTGACGGCGCCCTCACCAGTGAGACGGTCTGGGACGACGGCGGCCAAGGCGGTGCAACCGGTGGCGGCGTCAGTGATGTCTTCGCGCTCCCCGACTGGCAGGCCGACGTCGGGGTCCCTGTCCGGTCGGGCACCAGCACGCGTGGTCGCGGCGTCCCCGACGTCGCGGCCGACGCCGACCCGGCGACGGGCTACCAGGTCTACGTCGACGGTCAGGCCGCCGTGATCGGCGGCACCAGCGCCGTCGCACCACTGTGGGCGGGGCTGGTGGCCAGGCTGAGCCAGCTCAGCGGGACGCCGCTCGGGCTGCTGCAGCCCACCCTGTACTCCGGTGCTGCCACCGGCCGCTCAGCACCAGGGCTGCGCGACATCACCTCCGGCAACAACGGCGCCTACCACGCCGGCCCCGGCTGGGACCCGTGCACCGGTCTCGGGGTCCCGCAGTCCGCGATCGCCCAGGTGTTCGGCCCGTAGTCCGCCCAGGGCGGTCGAGGCACTCAGGAACAGCGCTCAGGCCTCACGTGGTGAGGAACTCGAGCAAGGCCGAGTTGAACTGCTCGGCGTGGCTGAGGTTGCACCCGTGGGGCGCCCCTTCGAGGACCACGAGCCGCGAGCCATCGACGGCCTCGTGGGTGCGCTTTCCCGGACCCTTCGAACGGCACGGTCGCATCGCTGTCGCCGTGAATCACCAACGTGGGCACGGTGATCTTCTCGAGGTCCGGACGGAAGTCGGTCCTGGCCCAGGCATCCATGCAGCCCAGGGCGGCCTTCTCGTCGGACTTCATGCACACGGCAAGGGCTGCTTCGCGCTGCTCCTCCGTCACCTTGAGCTCGTCGTCAGCGGAGAAGAACTGAGTGATGAACTCGTCGAAGAAGGCATCGCGATCCTCCTCGAGGGCATCTCTCATCCCCGTGGCCGCCTTCTCGGTCAGTGGGCCGTCCGGGTTGTCGTCGGACTGGAGGAGACAGGGCGGCACCGCGGCGGCGAACGCGACACTGTGCAGTCGATCCTCGCCGTGCCTGGCGACGTAGCGAGCCACCTCGCCGCCGCCCATGGAGAAGCCCACGAGGGTCACGTCGGTCAGGTCGAGATCCGTGAGCACGCCGTCCAGGTCATCAGCCAGTGCGTCGTAGTCGTAGCTCTCACCCGGGTCGGACTCGCCGAAACCGCGTCGGTCGTAGGTCACGACGCGATAGCCCTCGTCCTTGAGGACCGGGACCTGCTCCGACCACGACTCGCCGGACAACGGCCAACCGTGGATCAGCACGACCGGCCGGCCAGCACCCGCTGCCGCGACCACATGCACCTTGAGATCGTTGTCGGTGCGGTCGTCGCCGTTCTCCCGGGCGGCCTTGCTCTCGGCATCGCCCGAGCTGTCCACCTCGGCCTCATCAGTCACGTCGGAACCGGTCATGGTCACGACTTCTTCGCTGCGGCCTTGCCGCCTTTGCGACCGGCCTTCTTCTTCTGGGCCGTGGTGCCTCCCTGCGAGCTGTCACCACCGCTGCCGCTCTGCTCACCGCCGTGCTTCGAGGCCTCAGGTGTGTTGGCGATCTTCGCTGCGCGCTGCTTGGACATGCCTTTGTCCTTGAGCTTCTCGTACTGCTTCTCGTTCTTCACGTTCGCTGACTTGCTCGGCATGGGCTTGCTCCTCTCGGCACGATCCCCGTACCCCGAGATTGGCTCCGGACACGGTGGGTACCCCTGCGCTGATGACGACTTCCAGCAGCGCCGTGCTCCTCGACATCGACGGCACCCTCGTGGACTCGACGTACCACCACGCCCTGGCCTGGCACCGCGCGTTCGACCGGATCGGACTGCAGCTGCCGTTGTGGCGGATCCACCGAGCGGTGGGGATGGGCGGCGACAAGCTGGTCGCGCATGTCGCGGGGGGTGAGGTCGAGGACCGACATGGTGACGAACTGCGCGCCTCGTGGCGCGAGGAGTACGTCGGGATCAAGGCCGAGGTGGTCCCCCTGCCCGGGGCCGGCGAGCTGATCCGGCGCCTGGCTGAGTTCGGCCACCAGGTCGCCTTGGCGTCCTCCGGCGACCCCGAGTTCTCCCAGGAGGCTGTCGACCTGCTGGGCGTCGGCGACGTCATCACCCTGCTCACCACCTCCGCTGACGTGGACGACTCCAAGCCGGAGCCCGACCTGCTGGAGGAGACCTTGGCCCGCCTCGACGGCGTCACCCGTGCCGTGATGGTCGGCGACACTCCCTACGACGTCGAGTCAGCGTCGAGGGCGGGGCTCAGGTGCCTCGCGCTCCGGTCCGGCGGCTACAGCGAAGGCGAGCTGCGTGAGGCAGGTGCCGTCCTGATCGCCGACGATCCCGAGGACCTGAGCGACGTCGACTGGGAGACGTACCTCTCGCCCCTCCACTGACCCGACCAGACCGACCCCACTCGAGGAGACCGATGACCCGCTTCGGCTACACCCTGATGACCGAGCAGAGCGGACCCCGCGACCTCGTCGACTTCGCCGCGCGCGCGGAAGAGGTCGGCTTCGAGTTCGAGGTGATGAGCGACCACTACTTCCCGTGGCTCAGCGCGCAGGGGCATGCGCCGTACGCCTGGTCGGTGCTGGGTGCGGTGGCCCAGGCGACCTCACGCGTCGACCTGATGACCTACGTGACGTGTCCCACGGTGCGGTACCACCCCGCCGTGGTCGCCCAGAAGGCAGCGACGGTGCAGCTGCTCGCCGAAGGCCGGTTCACCCTCGGCCTCGGCAGCGGGGAGAACCTCAACGAGCACGTCGTCGGCCGGCGCTGGCCGGCCCTCCAAGAACGCGAGGCGATGCTCGTCGAGGCGATCGGCATCATCCGGAAGCTGCACACCGGCGATCTGGTCGACCACCGCGGCGAGTACTTCCAGGTCGACTCGGCCCGCATCTGGGACCTGCCCGAGCGGCCGGTCGAGCTCGCTGTCGCCGTGGCCGGCGACAGGGCGGTCGACGACCTCGCGCCCCTCGCCGACCACCTGATCGCCGTCGAGCCGCTCCCCGACGTGGTCGAACGCTGGAACGCCACGGACGGCGCACCGACCATCGGAGACCCTGCCCGGGCCATCGGCCAGATCCCCATCTGCTGGGACCCTGACGAGCAGGCTGCCGTGGAGCGCGCGCACGAGCAGTTCCGGTGGTTCGCCGGCGGATGGTCGGTCAACGCCGACCTCCCCACGACCGCCGGCTTCGCCGGAGCCACTCAGTTCGTCCGACCCGAGGATGTCGCGGACAACATCCCGTGCGGACCCGATCTCGACGCGATCGTGCAGGCGGTCAAGCCGTTCTGGGAAGCGGGCTTCACCGATGTGGCACTGGTCCAGGTGGGTGGCGACAGCCAGCACGACTTCCTCGACCAGGCAGCCGGCCCGCTGCTGGAGAAGCTCCGCGCGGCCGCCGGCTGAGACATCGGTCGTGGCTGCGCTGCTCACGCCAACCGGTTGAGCACCGTGACCATGTCCTCCTCGGTCTCGTTGCCGAGCTTCTCGAACACGATCTTCATCAGCGGGGTGGCCAGCTTCGCGAGGCCGTGCATCTCCAGGACCGCGGTGTAGGTGATCTCACTGCCGGTACCCGACGGCGTGACGACGATGGTGTCGACAGACGTCGCCTTCTCGTTGTTGCCCACGAGCACGATCTTGCCGGCGTCCAGCTCCTGGAGCGTGTAGGTGAGCTCGGTCTCGTTGCCGGCGATCTTGGAGACGTTCCTCCACTGCGTACCCACCTCGACCGGACCCTCGGTGATCTGCGTGCACGACACGGTGCCCGGGTCCCACTCCTCTGCGTGCGCGAAGTCCGTCAGGTACGGCACGACGATCTCGGGAGGCGGAGAGACCTGGAAGGTGCGGCTGGTGGTGGTCATGCGAGACCCGTTCCCGTTCCAGGCGGGAGCACACGCCTCGACCCCTCGCTGCCGCAGGCTGGGGCCGACGTGAGCTCTTGGGCCCGGCATGGTCTCGCCTCGGCTGGGCACGGTGGGTGGGTGACTTCCTTGTGGTTGGACGGACGCCCCGCGATCCCCGACGACCTGCTGCCGCTCGACACACCCCTGGACGACCTGGTCGTGGGCGCCGGCCTGACCGGTCTGGTCACGGCCCTCCTGCTCGCGCGCGCTGGGCGGTCCGTCGCTGTCGTCGAGGCGCGCCAGGTGGGAGCAGTGGCGACCGGCAACACCACGGCCAAGATCTCCCTGCTGCAGGGCACGCACCTCTCGCGCGTCCTGGCGCACCAGTCCCAGAAGGTGGGGCAGGCCTACGTCGAGGCCAATCGTGAAGGCATGGAGTGGTTGCTGCGCTTCTGCGGCGAGCACGGCGTCGAGGTCCAGCGCCGGTCCGCGGTCACCTACGCCGCGGCGGCCTCGGAGCGGACAACCGTCGAGCGCGAGCACGATGCTGCCCGCACCCTGGGGCTACCGGTGCGGTGGGAGGAGACGCTCGACGTCCCGTTCCCGTCGTACGGCGGCACGGTGCTCGACGAGCAGGCGCAGTTCGACCCCATGGACGCGCTCACCGCCCTCGTCGAGGAGATCCGCCGACATGGCGGCACGGTCACCCAGGGCCACCGCGTCCGGCGCGTCTCGCTGCGAGGCAGGCCGGTGGCCCACCTCGACGACGGTTCCGAGCTCTCCGCCGAGCAGCTGGTGCTGGCCACGGGCACACCGGTCCTCGACCGCGGCCTGTACTTCGCGAAGCTCGAGCCGCAGCGCTCCTACGGGCTGGCCTTCGACGGGGTGACGGCTCCCGAAGGGATGTACCTCTCCGCCGGATCGGACAGCCGATCTGTTCGTGATGCCCCACGCCCGAGCGGGTCGGCGTTGCTCGTCGGGGGCAGCGGGCACGTCGTCGGTCGTACCGCCTCCGAGCTGGAGCACGTCGATCGGTTGCGCGAGTGGACCTCCAGGCACTTCCCCGGCGCACGCGAGACGCACCAGTGGTCGGCCCAGGACTACGCCTCGCACGACGGCGTCCCGTACCTGGGAGCGCTCCCGCGCGGCGGCGGCCGGATCCAGCTCGCCACCGGCTACGAGAAGTGGGGGATGACGAATGCCGTGGCCGCTGCCCGCGTGCTGTCCGGTCGCATCCTGGGCGAGGAGCCGTCGTGGGTCAGGCCCCTGCACCACCGGATCACCCGCCCCAGTGGCGCGGCGGAGATCGCCAAGATCAATGCGGGCGTGGCGCTGGCGCTGGCCGGCGGGGTGGCCCACGCCGCCGCCGACCACCTCCCCGGCCGGCGCTCACGTGCCGCGGAGTGCGGCGTCATCGGCGTCTGCACCCATCTCGGTGGCGCCCTGAAGTGGAACGACGCGGAGAGCAGCTGGGACTGCCCGCTCCACGGCTCCCGCTTCTCCGCCGAGGGCGAGGTCCTCGAGGGACCGGCCACCCGGCCGCTCGTTCGCCGCCCGGGGTGAGAGAGCCCCTCGAACTGGGTACTCCCGAGGCGACGATCATCACCCGAAAGGCATCAGGTGCTGCTTCCCTCCGCACGTGGCCCCGTCAGCCGCCACGTCCTCGCGACCCTGCGCAGGCCCAGCGAGGACGGCGATCCGGTCCTGCCGGTGGCGCTGGGGCCGCAGCCGGTGACCACGGACCCGGACGTCCAGCTGGCGCTGTGGGTGCTCTACGAGCTGCACTACCGCGGCTTCGAGGACTCCGTCGGTGACCACGAGTGGGACCCCGCGCTGATCCGGCTCCGCGCGACGATCGAGCGCCGGTTCGAGCGTGAGCTGCGTGAGGCGACGCGCGACCTGCTGGCCCGGACGGACGACGAGGTGAGCGTCGCCGAGACGCTGTTGACCCTCACCGCGACCGAGGAGGGCCCGTCGCTGGCCTCGTTCCTGCACCGGCACGCCGAGCGCGAGCAGATGTTGGAGTACCTGCGGCAGCGGAGCCTGCAACAGCTCAAGGAGTCCGACCCGCAGTCGTTCCTGCTGCCGCGGCTCCAAGGAGCGGCCAAGGTGGCCCTCGCCGAGATCCAGTACGACGAGCTCGGCGCCGGCCGACTCGAGAACCTGCACCAGCACCTGTTCGCGCGCACGCTCGAGGCCACCGGTCTCGACCCGTCCTACGGCGCCTACGCGGACGAGGTCTCCGCAACGGCCCTCGCCTGCGCCAACGTGATGTCGTTGTTCGGGCTCAACCGCCGCTTGCGGGGCGCCGGTGCTGGTCACTTCGCCGCCTTCGAGGCCACCAGCTCGGTTCCGTCGCGCAAGGTGGCCGCCGGCCTGGACAGGCTGGGCTTTCCAGCGGAGGCGGCGACGTACTTCGAGGAGCACGTCGAGGCCGACGCCGTGCACGAACAGGTGGCGACGCGGGACCTCTGCGGCTCGCTCGTCGCTCAGGACCCCGAGCTGCGAGACGACGTGCTGTTCGGCGCCGCCTGCGCGCTGCACCTCGACGCGCTCTTCGCCCGCGAGCTGCTCGATGCGTGGCGAGACGACGACGAGCCCGCGGTGGCGTCGTGAGTGTCTCTGATCCGCGCGAGGTGACCGTCCGGGTCTGCCCGGACGGTCCCCTGCTGGTGCGCGGCGCGGAGAGCATCGTGGATGCCCGGGGCGAGGCTCACCACGTGAGCCGGCCTGTCGTCGCCGTCTGCGCCTGCGGCAAGTCGCAGCGGATGCCGTGGTGCGACAGCACCCACAAGTCGATCAAGCACTGAGGCCCGATCCGGGTCAGCGACCCGCCCGCGGCACCAGACGGCGGATGCGGTCGTGGGCCAGTGCGGCCCGGGCAGCGTTGTTGCCGGCGGCACCGTGCACGCCGCCGCCGGGGTGTGCAGACGCCGAACCGAGGTACAGCCCGCGGACGCCGGTCTCGGCGCGCCCCAGCCCGGCTACCGGGCGGAAGACCAGCTCCTGGTGCAGCTGGGAGGTGCCACCGTTGATGGCCCCGCCGACGAGGTTCGCGTCGCGCGCCTCCAGCTCCCGTGGGCCGAGGATGCGACGGGCCAGGATCCGTCCGCCGAATCCCGGAGCCAGGTCCTCGAACCTGGCCTGCATCCGGTCGGCGAACCTCTCGCACTCGTCGCGGTCCCAGGTCCCCGTGATGCCCTCGTCACCGGCGTCCCCGCTGCACGTCTGCGGGACGTGGGTGTAGGCCCAGAACGACTCGGTGCCCCGGGAGGACCGGGAGGCGTCGCTCGTGGTCATCTGCCCGGCCAGCATGAACGGCTTGGCGGGAACGAACCCGGCCGCCACCTGGCCCAGGCTGTTGGCCATGTCCGGAACGTCGTCGGCGACGTGCACGGTCCCGGGTGCGTGCGGAGGCGGACTCGCCCATGGGACCGGCCCGCTGAGCGCCCAGTCCACCTTGAAGGTCGCCGGATCCAGGGTGAAGTGCCTCATTCCCCTGCGCACCCGAGCCGGTACGTCGTCTCGGCGCAGCAGTCCCTCGTCGCGGCCGAGCCGGCCGGCGCCGTAGAGCTGGACGGCGGTGACGGCAGCGACGACGGCTCGCGCGGCGCCGACCTTCCCGTCTGCGGTTCGTACCCCTCGGACGCGACCGTCGCCTACCTCGATCCGCTCGACGGTCGCACCGCAGCGGATCTCGCCGCCCTTGCTCTCCAGACGTCTGGCCAGCGCCTGCGTGAGCCCGCCGGCACCACCTCGGGGCACGGGGAAGCCGACGGTCTGGCCGAGCATGGACATCAGGATCGCCATCAGGCCGGATCCCGGGGCGTCGAGCGGGATGTCGGTGTGCCCTGCGTTCCCGCAGAGCAAGGCCTGCGGTCCGCGGCCGTCGAAGCGGTGCCGGGCCAGCTCGAGGGCGGGCGTCAGCAGGGTCTGGACGAAGCCCAGGCCACCGGCACGGACGAGCCCGACCAGCCCCCGCGGCACGCGGCCGCAGCGGAGGGAACGGGGTCAGCAGCCCGGCCAACAGTGAGTCGCCGACGAGGTCCCACTGGTGGCACAGCTCGAGCCACGCGTCGCCGTCGCCGAGGTGCTGCTCGTCGGCGAGGGTCGCCGTGACCTCGCGGTCGCGGTGCAGCAGCGCCCAGGAGCCGTCGCGGAACGGGTGCCCCAGGACCGCGGGAGCGTGCTCCCAGGCCAGGCCGTGCTCCTCGAGCCCCAGGTCCCGGATCGTCGCGGAGGCACCCGCGAGCGGGTAGAAGGCGCTGAAGGTGTCGTGCACGAAGTCGGGATGCACGTCACGCGCACTGCGCACCGCTCCCCCGAGGTCCGGTTGCTGCTCGAGCACCAGCACCGACCAGCCGGCGTCGACGAGCCGGTTCGCGGCCACCAGCCCGTTGGGCCCGGAGCCGATCACCACGGCGTCGTACGACGTCATGAGGAGCGTTGCTGACGGCGCTCGACGAGGAAGGCCAGTCGGCGCATGCTCTCGGTGTTGCGCCAGGTGAGCAGGGGGTGGCGTGCTGGGGCCGGCATCAGCCGGCCGGGACCCGAAGCCACGTCCTCCTCGATGGTGACGGTGGTGCCGTCGTCGTGCGCCTCGATGTGCAGGACCACGTGGGCCTCCCCGCTCGGCCACGCCCGCGCCCGCAGCACCAGCTTCCCCGGCGGCCGGCACTCGAGGACCTCGGTGGTGTCGTCGAGGAGCACCGGCCACGAGCCCACCGAGTGGTGCAGCTCGGACCCCACCTCGGGCCAGGTCTCGTCCACCTCGCGCATCCGGGAGGCGCCGACGACCCACAACGGGTAGAGCCACCCGTCGGACAGCACCTCCCACACCTGGTCGGGGGTGGCGCGCATGACTCGGCTGACACTGCTCATGAACCCCCGGTACCCAGGACGCCCACGACCGATCGCGTGAGAAGGCGCGATCCGGGTAACCGTGGCCCATGAGCACCGACCACGACCTCGTCCCTGACCTGGATGGTCAGACCGTGCGGAGCACGACCTTCGGCGGCCTCGACATCGCGTGGGATGCGCGCGTGCTGCAGCCGCGGACCTGGACGTTGGAGCAGTCGCTCTGGGCGGCCAGCCTCCTTCCCGACCTGCCCCGGGGACCGGTGCTCGAGCTGTGCTGCGGCGCCGGCCAGATCGGGCTCCGTGCCGTCGTCGACTCGGATCGGCACCTGGTCTGCGTGGACGCCGAGCCGGTCGCGGCGGCGTACACGCTGCGGAACGCGCGCACTGCTGGCCTCGGTGACCGCGTCGAGATCCGCGTCGGGTGGATCGACGAGTCGCTGGAACCGGACGAGCTCTTCCCGCTGATCATCGCCGATCCGCCGTACGTGCCGCGCACCGAGACGACCCGGTTCCCCGAGGACCCGACGCTGGCGATCGACGGCGGTGGGGACGGGATGGACGTCGTACGGATCTGTGTGCGGGCGATCGAGCAGCATCTTGCACCGGGCGGCGTGGCGCTCCTCCAGCTGGGCGCGCTCGAGCAGGCAGGTCAGGTGAACGACCTCCTGGACCGGATCACGGCCGGCGAGATCCGCGAGTTCGAGCGCGGCGTCGTGGTGCGTCTCGAGGCATGAGTCGCCGAAGGCCGGCGCACACGCCGCGACGTCAGCGACGTCGTCGCACGACCTCGCGCATCTGACCGAGCAGGTCGGGAACGCTCACACCCTTGCGGATGAAGGCGTGGGCTCCCTGCTCGACCGCCAGGGCGGCCGCGTCCTGCTCCGAGAAGCCGCTCAGTACCACCACGCCCGAGCCGGGGGCGGCAGAGCGGATCAACGGCAGAGCCTGCAGGCCGTCCATGTCCGGCATCGCGATGTCGAGCAGGACCAGGTCAGGCTGGTGCGTCATCGCCGCCGACACGCCCGTCTCGCCGGTGGAGGCCTCGGCGACGAGCTCGAAGTCGGCGTCGCGTGCGAGTGCCAGGCGGACCGCGTCGCGGATCTCCGCGGAGTCGTCGATCACCAGCACCCGGATCGGCGTGCTGAGCTCTTCACCCACCTCAGACCTCACCCTCGACCGCTTCGAGCCCGGCTGTGCCGGCGTTGGCCACCCTACTCAGCACGGACAGCTCAGCGTGGAGGCCGCAAGCCAGGAAGGTCGCCCGTGCGCGTCAAGCGGCTGGCGAGCTCGTACACCTTCACGTTCTGCTCCTGGGAGAGCCGGGTCAGGAGGCCGAACGCCTCCTCGGCGGACATCGCGAATCGCTCCATGACGATGCCCGTCGCCTGGCCGGTCACCGTCCGGTGCTCCAGCGCCACCAGCAGATGACGAACCTGGTCCTGAGCAGCCTCTGCTGACTCCTGGACCAGCTCTGGCTCGGGCCGCCGGGCCCCGGCACCTTCTGCGCGCGGGGAGCCGACCGGCGCGAGTCCCTCCCCTGCAGACTCCACGCCGAGACCCTATCCCCACCCCGGTCCGTCGTAGCGGTGGCGGGTCGACGTGCCGCGCTCGAGCCCTGCAGGAGGCGCAGCCTGGCGGACTTCCCGACGGGCGGGGCATGTATCGGCGTTCTCCGGGCACCCTTGTGGCACGGGCCTCGCTGATTCCATGGACGCGGTGACCCGCAGGCTCCGGGAGTTCAGACAAGAAGCTCCCGGAGCCGGACTCCATGCTCCCGCCCGTCTCTTCACGTGCTGGCCAGTCGCCAGTGGTGGTCGTCGCGTTCGTGGGCGGCGTCGTTGAACGCCTCCAGCGCCGCGACCAGCCTGCGTACGTCGGGCAGGGTGAGGTGGGCCAGGACCTCCTCGACCTCGAGGCGACGGGCTCGGGTCACGGCGTCCACGATCTGCTTGCCGGTGACGGTCAGGCTCACCCGCACCACGCGCCCGTCCTCGGTTGCGCGCTGACGTCGCACGAGGCGCAGGTTCTGGAGCCGGTCGCAGATGCGGCTGGCGTTGGACTGGTTCACCCCGAGCAGGCTGGCGATGTCGCCCACGGTCAGGTCGCCCTCGGCGGCCAGCAGCACCAGCACCCGGTGCTGGGGGACCGTGACCGGTACCTCGGCGGCCTCCACCGACCTGATGGCGATGCCGACCAGTGCGCGGCTGGCCGTGACGAACGCGTCCGCAAGGTCGTCGTGAGCTGTTGCCACCGGGGCCTCCTCCGGATTCCACCTGCTTTATTTGCTTAGCAGCATACATGCTGCTAAGCATGTAATGACGGCGGCGCGACCTGAGAGGAGCGGAACCGGGTTCCATGCACGGTGCAGACCTTCCACCCGAGACGCTGCGTCAGTACGCGCTCCTCGCCGACGGGGAGCGTGGCGCACTCGTCGGCCCACACGGTGACATCGCCTTCCTGTGCGCCCCGCATTGGCACGACGACGCCGTCTTCGCCACCCTGCTCGGTGGCGCGGGCAGCTACACCGTCACCCCGATGGACCGCCACCACGTCTGGGGCGGCCACTACGAGCACGGCAGCCTGGTCTGGCGAAGCCGCTGGGTCACCACGCGCTCGGTGATCGAGTGCCGCGAGGCGCTGGCCCTCCCCGGGGACCCGGACCGGGTGGTGCTGCTGCGTCGCATCGAGGCGGTGCAGGGGCCGGCACACGTCCACGTGGAGCTGGACTGCCGCGCGGGTTTCGGGAGCCGGGTGATGAGCTTCGGACGCAGTCCCGACGGTGTCTGGCAGGGACGCACCGGTGGGCTGTCCTATCGCTGGAGCGGCGCGCCCAAGGGCACCCGGATCGTCGGCGGGCGCCTGTGCGCCGACCTGTCGGTCTCCCCTGGCGAGCACCACGACCTGGTCCTCGAGATCACCGCGGGCCGGCTGCCGCAGGTGCCGCCCGACGCGTGCACCGCTTGGCAGGTCACCGAGCGCCGTTGGGCCGACCCGCGCCCCGACGTCAGCGGCTCGGCCGCCCCCGGGGAGTCGCTGCACTCCTGGGCGGTCCTGCGCGGACTGACCAGCGCCGAGGGCGGCATGGTGGCGGCGGCCACCACCTCGCTGCCCGAGCGTGCGGAGTCCGGTCGTGACTACGACTACCGCTACGCCTGGATCCGCGACCAGTGCTACGCGGGGCTGGCGGCCCTGACCCTGGGCGCCGATCCCCTCGTCGACGCCGCGGTGCGGTTCGTGGGCGCGCGCGTCCTCGCCGACCAGTCCACCCTGCGTCCGGCGTACTGCGTCGACGGCCAGGACGTGCCGCCGGAGCGGAACCTCGACCTCACGGGCTATCCAGGAGCGCCCGTCCGCGTCGGCAACCACGCCCGGCACCAGTTCCAGCTCGACACGTACGGCGAGGCGCTGATCCTGCTCTCGGCCGCCGACCACGCCGACCGCCTCGACACGACCGGGCTGCAGGCGATCGAGACGCTGGCGCATCTAGTCCGCGAGCACGCCGACCAGCCCGAGGCCGGCATCTGGGAGCTCGACGATCGGCGGTGGGCCCACTCACGCCTGATGTGCGTCGCGGGGCTGCGCGCCGCGGCCGCGTGCCGTGGGCGAGGGTCCGCGCGCGGCCAGGCTGCGGCATGGACCGAGCTCGCCGACCGGCTCCAGCGCGACGTGGACCGCGACTGCCTGCATCCCTCCGGCCGCTGGCAGCGCTCCCCCGAAGACCCCGCGGTCGATGCCGCCCTGCTGCTGCCCGGGATCCGCGGTGCCGTCGCCGCCCGACGACTCTCGCAACGTGCGCACGGTCGACGCGGTGCTGGCCGAGCTCAGCGACGACGGCTACGTCTACCGCTTCCGCCAGGACCAGGACGCCCCGCTCCACGAGGCGGAGGGCGCGTTCGTGCTCAGCGGCTTCCACATGTCGCTGGCCCAGCTGCGGTTGGGCCACACCCAGGAGGCCGTGCGCTGGTTCGAGCGCAACCGCGGCGTCCTGGGGCCGCCCGGGCTGTTCGCCGAGGAGTTCGACGTCGTGCAGCGCCAGCTGCGCGGCAACCTCCCCCAGGCCTTCGTCCATGCCGCGGCCCTCGAGGCCGCACAACGACTGGGTGAGGCCGACATCAGCTCACGCGGGTTCACCGCGGACGACCGATGACGAGATCGACACAGATGACAGAGCCAGAGGACAGGAGCAACCAGATGACCAGCCCACCAAGCATCGCCGGATCGACCGTCGTCGTCACCGGCGCCACGGCAGGGATCGGGCGCGCGACCGCCCGCGAATTCGCCCGCGCCGGCGCCGCGGTCGCCCTGCTCGCCCGTGGCCGCGACGGGCTCGACGCCGTGGCCGCCGAGGTCGAGGCCTGCGGCGTCCGAGCGTTGCCCATCCAGGTGGACATGGCCGACCACGAGGCCGTCGAGCGGGCCGCCGACCAGGTCGAGACCGAGCTCGGACCCATGGACGTCTGGGTGAACGTGGCCTTCACCTCGGTGTTCGCCCGGTTCCTCGACATCGAGCCCGCAGAGTTCCGCCGAGTGACCGAGGTGACCTACCTCGGCTTCGTGCACGGCACCCGCGCCGCGCTGCAGCGGATGGTCCAGCGCGACCACGGCACGATCGTGCAGGTCGGCTCCGCCCTGGGGCAGCGCGGCATCCCGCTCCAGACGGCGTACTGCGGCGCCAAGCACGCACTCGAGGGGTTCCACGAGTCCCTGCGCACCGAGCTCATGCACGACAAGAGCAACGTGCACGTCACCATCGTCGAGATGCCCGGGGTGAACACCCCGCAGTTCGAGTGGGTGCTCTCCCGACTTCCGAAACGCGCCCGCCCGGTCGCCCCGGTCTACCAGCCCGAGGTGTGTGCGCGCGCCGTCGTGTACGCCGCCGCCCACCCGCGCCGCCGGGCGTACTGGGTCGGCGCCAGCACGGCGGGCACGATCATCGCCAACCGGGTCGCGGGCGGACTCCTCGACCGCTACCTGGCCCGGACCAACATCTCGGCCCAGCAGACCGACCAGGCAGAGCCACCGGACGCCCCCGACAACCTCTGGAGCCCGGCCGACGATCGATCGGGTCACGACTACGGCGCGCACGGCCCTTTCGACGACGAGGCCACGTCACACTCCCCGCAGGCGTGGGCCTCCCGCCACCGGGTCCTGGTGGGCTCGGGCGCCGCCGCGCTCGCGGCTGGGGCCGTCGCCAGCTCCGTGGCCCGACGGGCCCGGTGACCCATGACCACGATCACGCGGCCACGACCGGCCGACAGCCTGCGGCTCACCCTCGGGATCGGGCTCCTCGCCCGACCCGACCTCGCCGTGCGCTGGACACGCTCACCCGACGGCAGCGGCGTACGCCGCACCGTGCGCATCCTGGGCGCGAGGTACCTGCTGCAGTCCGGCGTCGGCCTCACCGTGCACCGACCCTGGCTGCGCGCCGCCGACACCAGCGTCGACCTCATCCACGCCGTGTCCATGCTCGGCTTCGCCCGCATCTTCCCCGCCCATCGCCGGATGGCGCTGCTGAGCAGCGTCGCGGCCGTCGCGTTCGCCGCGCTCGACGCCACCGAGCACGTGCGATGACGAGCATCGATCTGGACCCGAGGCGCTAACGACGAGGCGACTTCTCCGTGGCGTCGGGCTCCATCAGGGCCAGCACGGTGAGGAGCCCGCCGACTCCGAGGATGATCGCCATTGCCGTGAGCAAGCCCTGAAGCACCCCGAGGTCCATGACCCCATACATGCCCGCGGCGGCGCCTCCCAATCTGTGACGGACGCCTCGACGCGCGCGCGCGAGGCTGCTCAGCAGTCTGAATTGTCACGAAATGGGTGACCCGGGCCGATCGACCTCGTTGTGGCACGTGCGCACACGGTCAGCACTGCACGGGCGTGCGACACCTCAGGTCGATCAAGGTCGCCGCCGCCGACTCACCCCCGAGCGGAGATCAGCGTTGCTCGTGCCGTACGGCGATCACCGGGACGTGGAGATGGCCCAGGCGGTGCTCGAGGTCCTGGTGGAGCAGGGAGGACAACCTGTGTGCCGGCACGTCGATCATGATCTCGTCGACGGGCTCGTTGTACATCGTCTCCTCGATGGCGTCCATCGGGTCGTGCCGGACCGAGACCGACCCGATGACCGGACCACCGGCGTCGTCCTCGAGCGTCGGGAGCGCCGCCTGCAGGACCGCTTCGGCCTCGACGGCCTTGTCATGCCGTTCGGGATGAAGCAGGTGGACCTCGGCGCGGGCCGGGTTGATGACGACGAGCCTGAACTGAGCATCGTGGGTCTCCGCGCGGTGCCGGATGGCCTCACGGAGTGAGGGGCTCGGCTCCGCAGCGTCCGTCACAACCAGGACGCGGTGGATGCTGGTCGGGTCGTAGCCCTGCACTTGGGTGGACATCGGCGTGCGCCTCAGGCCTGGTCGTGGTGGGAGCCGGGAAGGGACGCGCTGTGAGGCTCGGTCGTGAGCGCCCCGGCGCGGTTCGCCTGGAGGTTCTCCGTACGGTCGCGACCGGTGATGGTCAAGAAGACGACCGTGGCCAGGATGGCGCTGAGGAACAGCACGCTCGTGCCGAGCGTGCCCAGGCCGAGACCGCCCTCGGCCTTCGGCGAGGCCATGAAGTCACCGATGTTGGCGCCCAGGGGACGAGTGAGGATGTAGGCGACCCAGAACGACAGCACCGGGCCGGTCCATCCGAGCTTCCAGGTGGCCAGGATGCCGAGGATGAGTGCGAGCGGCAGGAGCACGGACTGGCCCGGACCCCAGCCGGTGAGCTCCAGGGTCCAGTCACCGGCAGCGGTACCCAACGCGAACGTCACCAGGACTGCGGTCCAGTACCACGCCTCACGAGGGGTGGTGACGATGGTGTGGATGGACAGCGTGCGCTCACGGGCGTACCAGATGCTGAAGACGACAGCCAGCATCACCGAGAACAGCGTGGTGGAGAACCACAGAGGCACGTTGTGACCGTCGGTGAGGTTGTCGGTGACCAGGGTTCCGAAGACGCTGACCAGGACGACGGTGAGCCAGTAGACCCCGGGCACGTACCGGTTGAGCCGGAACTGGAAGAACAACGTGACCGCGAAGGCGACGCCGAACAGGATCGTGGTGTTCGTCAGGCCGACGCCGAGCGTCTCGTTGATGTAGTCGGCGAAGGATTCGCCGACGGTCGTGCAGAGGATCTTGATCAGCCAGAAGTAGACCGTCACCTCCGGGACCTTGTTCAGCATGAGTCGTGCTTGTGTCTTGGCGGCCGTAGTCGTCATGGGCACGACTGTCCGGGTCCGGCGATGACACTGGGCTGAAAATCGATCTCGGCTCTGTCAGGTCACTGTCATCTGACCTGAGTCATGTCAGCGCACTGTCATCGCAGGTCGTGAAGGATGTCAGCGTGAGCTCGATCTGGAGAAGGCGACGATGAGAGTGCTGGTCGTCGAGGACGAGGAGAGACTCGCCCGGGGGCTGATGAAGGGTCTGGAGGGCGAGGGCTTCGCCGTCGACGTCGCGGGCGATGGGGGCGAAGCCCTCTGGTACGCCCGGGAGAACACCTACGACGTCATCCTGCTCGACATCATGTTGCCGGTCCTCAACGGCTACAAGGTCTGCCAGCAGCTGCGCGACGAGGAGAACTGGACCCCGGTCCTGATGCTCACCGCCAAGGACGGCGACTGGGACCAGATCGAGGGTCTGGACACCGGTGCCGACGACTACGTCATGAAGCCCTTCAGCTTCGACGTCGTGCTCGCACGGATCCGGTCGCTCATACGTCGAGGAACCACCGAGCGCCCCGTGAAGCTGATCTGTGGGGACCTGGTGCTCGACCCCGCGACCCGGACGGTCGTGCGAGGTGACCAGAAGCTCGACCTGACCGCGCGCGAGTTCGCCCTGCTCCAGTTCCTGATGAGGCATCCCGGCGTGGTGAAGACGAAGAAGCAGATCATGTCCAACGTGTGGGACTTCGAGTTCGAGGCGGACTCCAACATCGTCGAGGTGTACGTCGCGCGCGTCCGGCGCAAGATCGACAAGCCTTTCGGCACCGAGGACCTCCAGACGCACCGGGGCAGTGGATACGCGATGAGATCGGCGGAATGAGGCGCAGGAGGAGCCTGCGAGAACGGCTGCACCGCCTCCGCCAGTCGCAGGTCCGGATCCGCGTGACCCTGGCAGCCACCGTCGTCGCTCTCCTCGGCGCGACCCTGGGATCGACGGTGTTCGTCATGTCGATGCGCCACAGCCTGCAGCAGTCGTTGGTCTCCTCGGCCGAGCAGCAGGCCGCCGCCGTCGTCGCACAGCTGAACGATGGGACGAGCCCGACCAAGGCCGTCGTCGGGGCGATCGCGGACGTGACGACCCAGATCGTGGCTCCGGACGGAGTCGTCGTCGCCAACGACCGACCACGACCGACCAGGGCGCTCCGCACCACGCCCGGTGTCTCGCGAGGAGTGCGCGTCAGGGGGCTGCGCGACACGTACGTGGTGGTGGGCCGACACGCCGACGACGGTTCACTCGTCGTGGTCGGCAAGTCCGAGGAGGAGCTGCAGAGCGCCACCGCGACGGCCGTGGGCCTGCTGCTGGTGGCGGTGCCTGTCAGCGTCGCCCTGCTGGCCGCCGTGCTCTGGCTCAGTGTCGGACGGGCTCTTCGGCCGGTGGAGGGCATGCGGCGCGAGGCCGCGTCGATCACCTCCGAGCACCTGCACCGGCGACTGCCGGTGCCTGAGGGTTCCGACGAGATATCGCTGCTGGCACGGACCCTGAACGAGATGCTCGACGGGATCGACTCTGCGCAGCAGCTGCAGCGCCAGTTCGTCTCCGACGCCTCACACGAGCTTCGATCGCCGCTCGCCTCCATGAGGCAGCTGACAGAGGTGGCGGAGCGCTTCCCCGCCTCCACGAGCACCCAGGAGCTCGCTCGCGACGTCCGTGCCGAGGAGAGCCGCATGGAAGAGCTGGTGACCGCACTGCTGACGCTCGCACGACTCGACAACGCGACCCAGATGGGCAGCCCTCCCCTGGTCGACCTCGACGACGTCGTGATCGAGGAGATCACGCGCTCTCGCCAGACCAGTCCAGGCATCCAGGTCACGGCCCCCAGGCTCAACGCTGCCGAGGTGCGGGCGAATCCGAGCCTGATGGGTCAGCTCGTGCGCAACCTGTTGTCGAACGCGATCCGTCACGCTCGCAGCCGCGTGCAGGTGGCGCTCGAGGTGGACGACGACTTCGTGACGCTGCTCGTCGACGACGACGGCGACGGGATCGCGCCGGCAGATCGCGAGCGGGTCTTCGAGAGGTTCGTGCGGCTCGACGAAGCGAGGCACCGCGACTCCGGGGGCAGCGGGCTCGGACTGGCTATCGTACGCAAGGTGACCATCGCAGCCGGAGGACACGTCAAGGTCGAGGCATCTCCCCTCGGAGGAGCGCGCCTCTGCGTCATGTTCCCCAGCGTGTGATGAGCGCCGTCAGGGGCTGGTCATCACGCCACGGTCAGAGTCGGGCGCGCCCATGGCCTCTGAGCCTGGCAGAGGCCGTGCCGCAGCCACCCTCGTCAGCGACCTGTCATGTACCAGCCATCAGGCTGGCCGCGTGACCATCGTCGAGCCGCGTCCGGGTGGACCCGGCGCGCCTCGGGGGACGACGACCGCGGCTCGGGCGGCGCGGGCGGCCCCGTGGTGGGCGAGGCTGGGGACCACCCCGCATCTGCTGGCTCTGGCGACCGCCGCTGCGGTGATGCGCCTGCCGTACCTCGGCACCAGTCTCACGCCGGACGAGGCCGGGTTCTCGATCATCGCTCGGCAGTGGCGGCCCGGCACGTCCCTGTACGGGCACTTCTGGGTCGACCGCCCACCCCTGCTCCTGGAGCTGTACGGGCTCGCCGGGCACCTCGGCACGACGGTAGGGCTGCGCCTGCTCGGCTGCCTGGCGGCGTTCGCAGCCACGCTCCTGGTCGCCATGTGTGCACGCCGAGCCTGCGGGAACATCGCCGGGTTCTGCGCGGGGGCGGTGGCCGCCGTCGGCTACTCGTCCGTGGCACTCGGCGCGGTGCCCGTGAACGGTGAGCTGCTGGCGGCACCCTTCATCGCGGCCTCGCTGTGGTGCTGGGGCGAATCGGTCCGTCGCAGCGCCCCGGACCATCTGCTGCTCGCCGCGTCCGGAGGCTCAGCGGCCGCTGCGGTCCTGGTGAAGCAGAACATGGTGGACGGGGTGCTCTTCTTCGGGGTCGCGATGATCCTCTTCGCCCTGTGGCGTCGACCTTCTCGGAGAGCCTGGGGATCGATGGTCCTCTCGTGGGCGGCCGGCGCTGTGGCGGTGACCTCCCTGGTGCTGGGCGTCGCGGTCATCCGCGGCACCTCGGTGTCAGGGGTCTGGTACGCGATGTACCCCTTCAGGCTCGTGGCTGCGAACCCCATCCAAGGCGCTTCCGTGCACGCCCACGTCGTCGCACTGCTGCGCCTCGCGACGTTGGAGCTGCTCTCCCTCGGGCCGCTCCTGCTCGCGCTGCTGGCCCTGTTCGCCGTCAAGCAGCGACGAGCGGTCGGTCTCGACGCGCGCGTCCTGGCACCTGCCGTCCTGGCGCTGGCGGTCTACGACGTCTTCTCGATCGCGGCGGGAGGCAGCTACTGGACGCACTACCTCGTGGAGCTGGTGGTCCCCACGGCGCTCGCCGGTGGCCTGGTGGCCGCGAACCTTCCGCGTACGGGCCGGCCGCTGGTGGCGTGCGTGGTCCTGCTCTCGTTGGTGTCCGCTGCCACAGGGTTCATGCACATGCCACGCGACGTGGGCGCGTCCGTGGGTGAGTCCATCGGGCGGGCCGCCGACCCGGGCGACACGATCGTCAGCGCTCTGGGTAGCGCCGATATCGTCCAGGCCTCGGGACTCAGTCCGAGCTACGCCTACCTGTGGAGCCTCCCGGCGAGGACCTTGGACCCGCACTTCCGCACACTGGGGACCCTTCTCGCAGGCCCCCACGCTCCGACGTGGTTGGTGGTGCGCGGTCAGAACACGCAGAGCACGTTGCTCGCGAGCGCGGCCGGCCCTGTCATGCGATCGCGATACCGGATCGTGGCGACCCTGTGCGGACGGCTCGTCTACCTCCTGGACGGCACCGAGCGCGCCGCGCCGCAGCCGCTGGCTCTGTGCGCGTCGGAGTGACCGACGCCGAGCACGACGCTCAGACCCCGACCTTGCCTCGCGCGGTGACCGTGGGCACAGCGACGGTCAGCTCACGCCAACGCCACCGCAGGACGCGAGCCATGGCCTCGAGGACGATGCTGCTGGTCATCTTCGACTGACCCACGGTGCGGTCCGCGAAGGTGATCGGCACCTCGACGAGTCGCAGGCCGAGCCGGGCCGCGCGCCAGGTGTTCTCGATCTGGAAGCAGTACCCGTTGGACTCCGAGGTGAGCGCACCGATCTGCTCGAGGGCTTCGCGTCGGAAGGCCTTGAAACCGGCGGTCGCATCGCGCACCGGCAGCCCCAGGACGAGCCTGACGTAGACATTGCCCCCTTGCGAGATCAGCCGGCGGGTCCACGACCAGTTCTCGATGCTTCCGCCTCTGACGTAGCGCGACCCGACCGCGACGTCGCTGTCGCTCAGCGCACTGAGGAGGGCGGGCAGCCGTGCCGGAGGGTGCGACATGTCCGCGTCCATCTGGGCGACCCGGTCGAAGCCGTGCTCGATCGCCCACGCGAAGCCCGCCCGATAGGCAGCACCCAGCCCGTCCTTGCTCGCCCTGACGAGCAGGTGGACCGAGGTTCCGTACGCCGGATGCGCCCGTACCCGTTCTGCTGTCCCGTCAGGGCTGGAGTCGTCCACGACCAGGACGGTGAGCTCGGGCATGGCGCGGAGCGTCGCGTCCAGCACCGCCGTGATGCCCTCGGCCTCGTTGTACGTGGGGATCACGACGATGGCCGACTCGGGGGCAGACTGGGGGGCTGGCTCGTGGGCTGGCTCGTGGGGCGACTCGGGCTGGATCAACATGGACCCCAGCCTGGACGTGGGAGATGACTCAGGCCTGACAAGCGTGCCCCCCGGCGACCGGGTATCGGCTCCGTCACCCGGCGACCCTCCTCGGGGCGCTTCGTCATCTGGGAGACAGGGTGCACCCCTAGCCTCGCCGATGTGGGAGACGCGACTGGGAACGGGCCGACCTGGTGAGAGCGAGAACTCTCCTCGGGCGGGGCCAGGAGCGAGCCAGAGGGATCCGGGTAGGAGGGCTGCGCTCGACCGGGCTCGCCCTGGGCCTCTGCGGGACGACCGTGCTGGCGGTGGCAAGCCTCTTCGTGGGACGGATCGCCCCGACGGCGTCCGCCGCTCCCCTGGTCTGGACCCACCACCTGCCGCATGCCTTCGCCGTGGGTGTCGTCCTGCAGCTGGTCGGCCTGGTGGTGCTCACAGTGGCCTGGTGGCAGCTTCGGCACCGCGTCCGTGGTGCGAGCGACGGGGTCCAGCGGACGGTGGTCGCAGCGCTCGTCTGGTTCGCGCCGCTTGCGCTGACTCCGCCGATGTTCAGCAACGACGTGTGGAGCTACGTGGCCGACGGGATGGTGATGGCTCGCCACGCCTCCCCCTACCAGGTCACGCCCGCGGCCCTGTCCGGGCCGATCGTGCACGCCGTGTCCGCGCGCTGGCTGCACACCCCGTCGCCGTACGGCCCGCTCCCGCTGTGGTGGGGCGGAGTGGTCGCCGGTGGCACCAGCTCGCCGTGGCTCCAGCTGTACGCCTTCCGGCTCGTCGCCGTCGCGAGTCTCGTCCTGCTGGCGGTCGCCGTCGGGCAGCTCGCCCGGATGGCGGGCGTAGACCCTGGGACGGCGACCTGGATCGCCGTGGCCTCCCCCTTCACCGTGGCCAACGGGCTCGTGTCCGCCCATCTCGACCTCCCGGTCGCCGCGCTCAGCGCGGCCGCGTTGGTCCTGGCTCTCCGAAGAAACGTGCTGGTCGCCGCCGTGCTGGTGGGTCTCGCGGCGAGCGTCAAGTTCCCTGCGCTGGTCGTGGCGCTGCCCGTCGCGCTGGCGAGCGCTCGTGCGGGCGCGTCGTTGTCCATGAGGCTCGCTCGGCTGGCTCTGGTCACCGTGGTCGCCGCGGGCGTCGTCTGGCTCCTCGGTCTCTGGAGCGACGTCGGGTTCGGTTGGGTGCAGGGTCTGTCCGCACCGCTCTCCTCACAGACTCCGCTGGCGCCCGCCACCGATCTTCTGCGTCTGACGGGCAGGCTCACCGGGAGCTCGGTGATGTGGTGGGGGCGCTACCTCGCCCCAGGCGCACTCCTGGCCACGGGTGCCTGGATGCTCTGCTCGTCGCGCTCGTGGACGGCGGCCCGCCTCGTGGGGTGCGCGGCCGTGATCACGTGCATCGAGGTGGGCCTCAGCCCCGTCGTCCACGAGTGGTACTTCTTCTGGTGCCTGCCGTTCCTGGCCTGCCTCGGACTGCGTCCTCGGTGGGAGCGGGCGGTGGTGGCGCTCACCGTCGCCCTCGGCCTCCTGGTGGTGGACGACCTCAGCCTCCACCTCCCGTTCGCGGGGACGTACCTGTGGGCCGCCGTAGTCGTGCCCCTCGTGGCTCTGTTCGACGTCGCCGGCATGACACGACTGATCCTGCGCCGATGGGACGTCCAGTGGGTGCGCAGACCTCGACCCGTGACCCAGGGCGCGGAGTCGGAGGAGTACGTGCCGTGAGGGCGCTGCTCTAGGACGCTCGGATCTGCGGCTCGTGATGGGACCCCACCGCGAGAGGATCCGGGAACGGACACTTTGGCCGCCACCACGGACGTGAGACGAGGGCGGCCAGGCCGGCACCGATGGTGTTGAGCAGGACGTCGTCCACCGAGGACACGCGGTCCAGCGGCAGCACGAACTGCGCCGTCTCGATGAGCGTCGAGAACGTCGCTGCGACGGCCAGCACTCGCGGAACGGACGCGAGTGCTGCGAAGCGCACCGGTACGAGGAAGCCCAGCGCGGCGAGGAGCAGCAGGTTGCCGAGGACCTGGGTCGTGCTCATGGTGACGAGGTCGCGCAGGGGGACCAGGCTCACGCGAGCCGGGGCATGACCCGCCTGCGCGCCCGGGAGCATGGTGAGCCAGACCGCCGGCACCGTGAGGTAGACGATGCCCACCTCGGCGAGCGAGAGGCGCCAGGCCCGCGCCGGGCGCGATCCTCGGTGCTGCCGGTGCCGGGCCGTCGCCCACACGGCGAGCAGTGCGAGGGGCAGGAGAGCCACGGTGGTGCGCGCGACGAGCTCGTACATGCTCGTCCAGCCGAGCCAGCCGTCGTGGGGCAGCAGGCCATGCGGTGGTGCTGGGTACGGCCGGAGCCCTGACCTCACTGCTGCATCCGTGGGTCGTCGGTGGGATCGGCGTACATGGCCGGGCAGCCGTGCGCCTCGGCGTCGGAGCGCAGCTCGTAGTGCCAGGGCTCGTTGCGGTAGATCTGGCACAGCCCGTACGCCGCGCCGTGCTCGGAGAGCCACGCCGTAGCGCCGGAAGGTCCGAGGTCGACCGCCTTCCCGGCCTCGTGGGCAGAGGTGCCCGGAGCCGCGACCCACCGGGCCGCACGTTGCGCGGAGCCGTACTTGGCGACCGCGTCACGGAACAGCTGTTCCTGGTAGCTGCGCGAGCGCCAGCCACTGTCGACGTAGACCTCGATGCCGTCCCGGGCAGCCGACCTCGCGGCGCCACGGAGGGCGCTGAGCAGGGCCGGATCCAGCTCGGCAACCGCCGGGAACTGGTCGTCGAAGACGGTGACCCCGTTCGGCACCTCTCCGTCGGCGATGTCGAGGGCACCCTGCTGACTCGCCCGAGGAGGTCGGGGGAGCTCGCCGGGAAGGGCCGCGGGCGCCCGCGGCGGCAGGTGCACGGTCAGTCTTGCTCGGTGAGGCGAGGCGAGATCGGAGGAGCTGGTGTGTGGCTGGCAGGCGGCCAGCACGAGGAGGGCCGCGCCGAGGGCCAACGGAAGGACGAGCGACGACGATCGTCCGTGACGTCTTGTCGCCGGAGTCGGGTAGGGCCTGGACATGTCGTCAAGCCAACGCGACACGGCGTTGCCGTCGCGTATCAGGATTCCGATACGCGCGCGATATGCGTCCCCTCCCTAGCATCGACCCCATGCGGGTGTTGATCGTCGAGGACGAGCCCTACCTGGCCGAGGCGATCCGTGACGGGTTGCGGCTCGAGGCGATCGCGGGCGACATCGCGGGTGACGGCAACGACGCCCTGGAGCTGTTGAGCATCAACTCCTATGACATCGCGGTGCTCGATCGCGACATCCCTGGTCCCTCAGGTGACGAGGTCGCGCAGCGCATCGTGGCCTCAGGCTCCGGGATGCCCATCCTCATGCTGACCGCGGCCGACCGGCTCGACGACAAGAGCTCCGGGTTCGGGCTCGGGGCCGATGACTACCTGACCAAGCCCTTCGAGTTCCGTGAGCTCGTCCTGCGGCTGCGAGCGCTCGATCGGAGGCGGGCCCACCACCGACCCCCGATCCGCGAGATCGCCGGCCTGCGCCTGGACCCGTTCCGTCGCGAGGTGCACCGCGACGGGCGCTACGTCGCGCTCACCCGCAAGCAGTTCGCCGTCCTCGAGGTCCTCGTTGCGGCTGACGGTGGGGTCGTCAGCGCCGAGCAGCTCCTGGAGCGAGCGTGGGACGCGAACGCCGACCCGTTCACCAACGCCGTGCGCATCACTGTCTCCGCGCTGCGCAAGCGGCTCGGTGAGCCCTGGGTGATCGCCACCGTGCCCGGCGTCGGCTACCGCATCGACTCACCGGCTGCCTCGGAGAACGAGGAGACCGTCCGTGGATAGGACCCCTGGGTTGAGCGTCCGGCTCAAGCTCACCCTCAGCTACGCCGGTTTCCTCATGCTCGCCGGGGCGGTGCTGCTCGTCGCGGGCTACTTCTCGCTCTCACGAGGTGTGCACCCCGGTGTCACCTTCCTGGTGAGCAGCCACGCCGACCTGCTGCGCTCCTTCGCTCCGACGGCCCTTCTCGTGATGACGTTCCTGCTGTTGTTCGGCCTGGGAGGGGGGTGGCTCCTCGCCGGCCGCATGCTCGCCCCGCTGCCGCGCATCACCGACGCCACCCGCAGGGCTGCCACGGGCTCGCTCTCCCACCGGATCCGCCTGGAAGGGCCGAACGACGAGTTCCGCGAGCTCGCCGACGCCTTCGACGGCATGCTCGAGCGGCTCGAGGCACATGTGGCCGAGCAGCAACGGTTCGCTGCCAACGCCTCGCACCAGCTGCGCACCCCCCTCGCGGTGACCAAGACGCTGCTCGACGTGGCCGGCAAGGACCCCGACCGCGACACCGACGACGTGCTGGACCGGCTCACCATCGTCAACACGCGAGCGATCGACCTGACCGAGGCACTCCTCCTGCTCAGCCGCGCGGGCCAGGGCACCTTCGCCCGCGAACCCGTCGATCTGTCCCTCGTGGCCGAGGAGGCCGTCGAGACGCTCTTGCCGCTCGCGACCGCCTCCGGCATCACCATCGAGACCGACGGCGACATCGCACCCACGGCCGGCTCAGCCGCCCTCCTGCTGCAGATGGCGACGAACCTCGTGCACAACGCGATCGTCCACAACTCCCCGCAGGCAGGCATCGTGTGGGTCTCCACCCGGCCCGATCACGCCGGCGTGAGGCTGACCGTGCAGAACACCGGGGAGGCACTCGAGCCGTCCCTGGTCTCCACGCTCGCCGAGCCCTTCCGCCGCGGCACCGACCGGATCCAGACAGACAACTCAGGCGTCGGCCTCGGACTGGCGATCGTCGACCGCATCGCGCGCGCACACGGCGGCGCGCTCATCCTCGAAGCGCGGCCGGGCGGCGGCCTCCTCGCGACGGTCCGCCTCCCCGCTGGACCCCCGGCCGGACACCCTGAGGCCGCCGGCTCTGCCGATCAGCGATCAGCACCACTCGTGCGCTGACGGATCTCTCCCCGCCCCAGGGGAGTCCACCGGGCACGACCGGGGTTCTCCGGATCGATCAGAGTTGGACACCTGGGGTTCGCTGTCCGCTCGCCTGGGGTCGATAGGCATGCCGCAAGCACAGTGTCGTGCGGGGTCACCTCTGTCGCATCCCCTGGAGAGTCGAATGTCGAAGCACACCCGTCCGGCCGCGCTCGCACTCGCCGTGGTGTCAGCCGCAGCGCTGTCGGCGTTCCCGCTGTTCAGCGCTAGCGCCCAGTCCGCGCCTGCGACGCGCGCGCACGCCACCAAGCACGTGTTGCTGATCTCGGTCGACGGCATGCACCAGAGCGACCTCGACTGGTACGTCGCCCAGCACCCGGGCTCGACGCTCGCCAGGCTGACTCACCAGGGCGCCGAGTACACCCAGGCGATGACCTCGAACCCCTCGGACTCCGACCCAGGTGGCACGGCACTGATGACCGGCGGCAACCCCAGGTCGACCGGCATCTACTACGACGTCGCCTACAGCCACCGGACCGACGAGGCGGGCGCTGCCTGCACCCCGGGCCGCCCGGCCACCGGCGGCGACGCCGTGTACGACTCCCCGGACGACGCGCTGGCGCAGGTCAACGACTTCATCGATCCGACGAACGGCACGTTCCCGTCCTTCGACGAGAACGGCTCGATCTTCGCCAAGGGTGTCGACACCGACCCGGCCGCGATCAGGAACCTGAGGAACAACGCCACGTCGTTCAACACCACGGCCTTCCCGGTCGACCCGGCGACCTGCAAGAACGTCATGCCATGGGACTACCTGCGCGACAACACGATCTTCCAGGTCGTCCACCGTGCCGGCCTGCGCACTGCCTGGTCGGACAAGCACGCGGTCTACCTGTCGTTCAACGGCCCTGGCTCCAACGGCCACAGCATCGACGACTACTTCGGCCCGGAGATCGACTCGCAGGCGGTGGAGCCCAACGGCGTCCCGTACCCGCAGGACGACGACTGGGCCCACATCGAGGCCGCCACCAAGCAGTACGACGGCTACAAGGTCAGCGCCGTCCTGCACGAGATCGACGGTCGCGACCACTCGGGCACGCACCGGGTAGGCACTCCGGCGGTCTTCGGCATGAACTTCCAGGTCGTCTCGGTCGCGCAGAAGATCCGCTCGACGCCAACGACCCTGGTCGGTCCGGACGCGAAGGGCGACTACACGACCAGCGCTCCGCAGCCCGGTGGCTACCAGCGGGTCAACGGGAAGCTCGTTCCCGGCCCGGTGGTCGCCAGCGCCCTCGACAACGTCGACGCTCAGCTCGGCCGCATGGTCTCCGAGATCCACAAGGACGGCCTGGCGGACTCGACGACCATCATCGTCACGGCCAAGCACGGCCAGTCGCCGGTGGATCCGGCCACGCTCATCACGGTCCAGGACGGCCCGATCATCACCGCTGTCAACGCGGCCTGGCAGAAGACGCATCCCGCCAACACCAAGCTGATCGTCGCCGGCACCGACGACGACCTGTGGCAGTCCTACCTCTCGGACAACTCGCAGGACGCGTGTGACTTCGTCAAGGCCTACCTGTGGAGCCACACCGCCCAGGGACTCGACGTCAACCAGCACCCGGTCACGGTTCAGCACTCGGGCCTGGCCCAGGTCTGGGCGGGGGCGCACGCCGCTCGCTTCTTCGGCGTACCGGTCGACAACGGGCGCTACCCCGACGTCTTCGGCAAGGTGCAGCAGGGCATCGTCTACTCGAAGCCGACCAAGCTCGCCGAGCACGGTGGCATGAACCCCGGCGACCGTCACGTCCTGATGCTGGTCAGCGGTCCACGGATCCCGCACCAGGTCCGATCCACCGAGGTCGAGACCACCCAGGTGGCACCCACGATCCTCGCCCTCCTGGGGCTGCAACCGAACGATCTGAGGGCCGTTCGGGTGGAGGGCACACGGGTCCTTCCGGGTCTCATCGCACACACCCGTCACTGAGCCTGCACGTAGCTGGATCGGGACGTCGGCGACAGGTGCGGGATCCGAACCTGAGCAGCTGCGGAGCGCAGGTGTGAACCTCAGGCGCCAGCCAACTCCATGGCTACATCGAGCTCATGGAGCTTCTCCGGCGAACAGGCGCCGATCCGCTCGACCAGAAACTCCTCGTTGAGGCTCGTCCCCCAGGTACAGAAGATCCTCCCGTCGTGCGGGAGCGCGACCCGTACAACGCCTTCCTCTGCCAGCCCCTCCGAACGGCCGAACCACACCTCGATCAGGACTGCATGGACCTGGCGGGCCTCGGCGACGTTGCGGCGCCGGATGTCGGCATCGACGGCCTGGTCACCTGACATGATCAAGAAGCCGCGTCTCTCGGCCGCCGTGGCCGGTGCGACGATCTGTACGACTTGGACCTCAGGCCGCGCATCACACGAGAGCAGAACCACCGGTCGCTTCTCGTCGATCTGTGCCCACCACAGTTCGCCACGCTGCACCCAGCGAAATTATCAGTCCGGGTATCGCCAGGATTCAGCCAGAGTCACGAAGCATTCGAGCCGCGATCTTCTGCCGCGGTCCGAGCGGTCATGGTCGGTGAGCGACTGTTGAAACTGTCACGGGACGCGCTGGCCCGTCACACTGCTGCTCGGGCTAGCTCTATCCAGTTGCCGAGGGATTGCGTCCGACGGTGATTGCGGGCGCGCCCTCTGGAGTACGAACCGTCCTCACCTCGACCAAGCCCGCGGACCTGAGCATCTCTTCGGCCTGCCCGTCGTCGAGCGCGGTCCCCCCAAATGCGATGGTCTTGAACCGGCCAACTGCGTCGTCCAAGGCGGATCCACCGTACTTTCCGTGCCCGAGCATCAGCCACCCGTCTGGCAGTAGAGACTCCACGACGCGCTGGACACCAACCTCGAGCGCAGATTCAGGGATGAACGGAGCTGGCAACCACGCCAAGGCATACGTCTCTGATTCGTCCAGAGAGATGACGTCCTGTCGGCGCAAGATGACCCGGTCGCTGACCGAGCTCGCGGCCACGGTCTCCTCCGCCATGGCGAGCACACGAGGCATGACGTCGATCCCAACGACCGTCAGCCGTGGGAACAACTCGGCGTATGCCACCGCCATCGCGGCCACTCCTGTGCCGACGTCGAGCATTCGGGCCCCTTCGGCGAACTTCTCCCGCAGGCCCGTCAACATCGGCAACCCGCGCTGGGCAAATACAGCGGCGCCCTGAGCACTCGCCCGCCCCTGAGCACGTAGAGCCTCATCAGACTGAGCGGCCCACATCTGCCCGTCGCCTCGAAGCAAGGCAGCGACCTGATGGATCGACGCAGCTGCCTGGGCCGCCAGGCCGCCTGCGTCCTCCGCCCCCAGACTGGCGGTCCGATCCACGCCCGTTGCCTGCAGGACCGCCTGTACGGCGGCTTGTTGTTCCTCCGACACCTCTCCCTGAAGTGCCAACGCAATGGCAGCGATGGACCAGATCGCCAGATCACCGTCATGCAGGAGCGCGTTGAGCTGGTCGCGGCCAGTCTGGGTCATACGGCGCACTGTGCTCGCCCGCCGTGCTCGTTGACAACATGCACCCAGCGCCACCTCCGGAAATGCCGCGATCCGGCCGTTTGGCATGGGTGCTTCTCTTCACCGCGAGTTCCGCGAGCGGTCAAGGGCCCGGCGGCAGTGGACAACGTCCGGTTCTGCGATGCGTCTTGACGCCCGATCTCGATACTCTGTTTCCAGCCCGCGCCAAAGGTGGCACTCGAGCGCATCCGAAGACGAAGGGACAGGTGTAGTAGTGACGGCGTCTCTGGAGCGCATGCGATCGGAACTCAATGCCGCCGTCGGGAGCGCCGAACCAGGGCTTGCAGCCGCGAACGAGCTGTGCACAGCATGTGTTGGCCTGTTCGCAGTCGACGGGGCGGCAGTCTCGACGGTCTACGAGGGCGCGGCGCAGTGGACGTTCGGTTCGAGCAGCGAGAGCAGCCGTCGCCTCGATGAATACCAGTTCACCTTCGGTGAAGGCCCGTGCATCGACGCAGTGACCTCACGCAAGGCTGTTCTGGTCCCCGATCTCGATGCACAGCATGAGCGGCGGTGGCCGGTCTTCGCCGAGGCGATGCTCGGCGACGGGTTCCGTAGCGTATTCGCACTCCCCATCGTGGTCGCCGCGACGTGTGTTGGCGCCCTGGACCTCTTCCGCGCCGACCCCGGACCGCTGCAAGACGACGAGCTCGCGGGTGCGGTGTTGGCCGCCGAGGTCGCTGCGCGCCCACTGCTCGACCTGCTCGCGCGTGGCGCCCTTGATCGCGACGACCGCGATCACCTGGAGGCCCGTGACGGGTCCCGCCAGGGCTCGCCCTACGAGGGTCGCTCCGATGAGATGGACCTGAAGCGGGTGGAGATCTACCAGGCCACAGGAATGCTCATCCACCAGCTCGAGGTGGACCCTGCCCAAGCTGTGGCCCGGCTTCGCGCACACGCCATGGCCACGAACCAGACCGCGAGCCAAGTGGCCTTCGCGATCATCGAGCACAAACTGATCCTGGAACGCGACGACCACAACATCGACGAGGGCGCGACCTGATGGGGTCCAACGAGATGGACCTCGGCCAGCAGCGAGAACGAAAGGTCATCAACGCCTTCGTCCACCTGTCCAACGAGCTCGTCGACGACTACGACATCATCGACACGCTGACGACCCTCACCGCCAGCTGCGCGGACCTGCTCGATGTCGCCTCCGCCGGCTTGCTGCTGGCCGACGAGAACGGCGTCCTTCACCTTGTCGCCTCGTCGTCCGAGCGCACCCGCGAGCTGGAGCTCTTCCAACTGCAGCGCGAGGAGGGCCCCTGCCTGGACTGCTACCACGGCGGCAAGATTGTCGTGTCTGCCGGCCTGCCCGACATGAAGCAGCGATGGCCCGTTTTCTCGCAAGCCGCCGAGGTGAGGGGATTCGGGTCGGTCCACGCGCTTCCGTTGCGGCTGCGAGAGCATGCTCTAGGTGCCATCGGACTGTTCGGGGAAGGCACTGGACATCTCGGCGACGCAGACCTCGCTCTAGCCCAAGCGCTGGTCCACGTCGCCTGCGTCGCCGTCGTCAATGACAAGAACGCTAGCGACCGCGCCACTATCAACACCCAGCTCCAGCTCGCACTGAACAGCCGCGTCGTCCTGGAACAGGCCAAGGGTGTCCTCGCCGCCAGCGCAGAGTTGGAGATGGATGTCGCGTTCGCCGTACTCCGCCGCTACGCACGCGACCACGGGCGCCGGCTGTCCGATGTCGCAGCTGAGGTCGTGGGCCGTCGATTGCGCGGAGACGTCCTGCTCCAACACGCACGATCAGCCGCCATTCTGCCTTCTTGACCCCACGACGTCAGGTTCGGCAGCGGTAAGGGGCTCCGGCGCTGACGTAACGTCCGCATCTGCCGCGATCCGAACTTCACAAGCCAACCGACGGCATGAAGTGGAACAACGAACAGTTGCTCCTTCATATGCTCTTCGGGTACTCACCACAGTGACCATCGCACGTCTTCAGCTAGCAAGGTGTCGAGCGTCGCTCACGCGGAGCAGGTGCCACACCCGCCCAGCACGGGAGCAGTCGTGCCTCAGACCAGTGCGTACGGCGGCTCCGTCGCCCGCCCCTGGAAGGCCAGGATCGTGGGGTTGACGACCTGACCGTTCCGGATCTCCATCGCGCGACTCAACGTCTCGTCGGCATCCCACCCGCTGGCACCTTCAAGCACCGGTCGGAGGAACGGGGTCAGCGCGTTACTGATCTCCCAGGTCGCGGAGTTCCACAGGTACGACGGGCTGTGGTCGACCGCGTAGTAGAGGACGTCGTCGCCCACCATGAAGGTCGGTTCCTCGACGTTGTGGGCCGGGCCCAGCGAAGCCCATCCCCAAGTCGCAGGACACGTCCACGATGACGCTGCCCGAACGGAATCCGGCCAGATCGCCAGTGTTGAGGTAGACGAGCGGGTGGGCGGTGTCCTGGAGGGTGCAGTCGACGACGATGTCGTTCTCGGACAGATACGCCGCCACCGGCTCGCGCCCCCGCTCGGTGATCACGTGGCTCAGGTGCTCGCCGTCCGGGGCGTGGTCGAACTGCCGGATCAGCACCGAGTGAATCGGCGACCCCACGGCGGCCACGCCCCGGTGGGTCAGCACCGCGACCTGGTGGATGCCGTGCGCGTTGAGCGCGGTGACGGCACCACGTGCGGTGGCGCCGAACCCGATCACCACCGCGGTCAACCGCCGCCCATAGTCACCGGTCAGGCCTGCCAGCTGGAGTGCGTGCAGCACCGACGCGTAGCCGGCGAGCTCGTTGTTCTTGTGGAATACGTGCAGACCGACGCCACCATCACGGGTCCAGTGGTTCATCGCCTCAAAGGCGATCAGGGTCAACCGTCGGTCATCGCGAGCTGGGTCAGCTCATAGTCCTGCACGCAGTGCGGCCAGCCCCACAGCACCTGTCCCGGGCCGAGCGCGGCAACGTCAGAGTGCTGGGGCTTGGGGAGCAGCACGACGTCGGAATCGGCCAGGATCTGGGCGCGCGACGCGAACCCGGCGACGTGATCGCCGAGGGCAGCGTCGGAGGCGCCGAACCGTGCGCCATAGCCGTGCTCAAGCGTCATCCTGGCCCGCACATCTGCGTCCAGGGGACGGGATGTGGTCCGGGTGAAGTGGCAGTCGGCGCTCGTTCTCTTTCGCCGACGAGCCGATGACACCCAACCCCAGGAGCGTCACTTCTTCTTCGCTGGTGCATCTTCTCGGAGAAGGTGTCCTCGGACCCCTTGTCGCGCTTCTCGGCGCGCTTCTCCTGATGGACTTGCCGGACTTCTTGGACATGCTCTGCCGCGGTGACTTGTCACTCATGGGCGGATCTCTCTGAGAGGAAGCCTGAACGGCCCCGTGTCACGGACACTACGCCTCCCGCCTCGGGGCTACGGCGTCCTCTTCACCCTGTCGGACCCCAGTCCGACGAGACCGATCCAGCGAGGGGCAAGCTCTCCTTGGTCGCCATTCTCGACTTCGAGCAGATCCACCTTCTCGACGGTCAGCGGTTCCATGAAGAGATGCGCCATGTCACTCGACTTTCGGGGACCCCTCGTGCCAGCAAGGCCTCGCGATCAGTTGGGCTTCACCCTTCACGACGCCGGTCTAGAACCTGGCCGATCCCCTGGAGTTCAATCGTTGACTGCCCTGCTGACGTGGGCGTAGGACGAGAGTTGTCGGCAAGCGCCCTCGGGGAGGTCCCATGACCAGCACCGCCACTCGCGCCCATCATGTCCGCCGCCTTCTGACGGTGGTTGGCTCGGCACTCGCGCTCGGCGCCGCGAGTGCCGGTATCAACGTGGACGCGGGGCAGGCAGCTTCCGCCGGTCACGACGGTGCCGCAGCCACGACTCGCGGCAACGCGGTCCTGGTTGGCGATGCCGCCCCTGGTGCCGCCGCTCTGACGACGAGTTCGCCCACCCACGGCGCCCACCGCCGGCTCCCAGTGCTGCGAGCGCGGCCGGGCGGTCCCCGTGGCCGACAGGCGTCACCAGCGACCGCGCCGTCCGCCCCGGCGGCGACGCCCGCCGGGGCCACGGCCGCGCCCGTGCAGTCGTTCGACGGTGTGAACGCCGTGCAGAACAAGCGGATCGCGGGCTTCGACCTCGAGCCGCCAGACGAGGGCCTCGGCGCAGGCAACGGGTACGTCGTCAACTTCGTCAACGTGGTCGGCGCGATCTACCAACCCAACGGACACCGCCTCGGCTCACCCTTCTACCTGAACACGTTCTTCAAAGAGGACCCGGCCACCAACACCTCCGACCCGCGCGTCTACTTCGACTCCTCGAGCGGCCGCTGGTTCGCCACCATCCTGGAGTACCAGTTCAACGCCGACGGCACCCGCGTGACCGAGTCCCACGTGGACCTCGCGACGAGCGCGAGCAGCGACCCCCGCGGCAGCTGGCGGATCTTCCGGATCCCCACCAGCAACCCCAACCACGTGAACTGCCCCTGCCTCGCGGACTACCCGATCCTCGGCTTCGACCACGACAACGTCTACGTCACCACCTCGGAGTTCACCTCCGACCTCAACGACTACAACGGCCCACAGGTCTACGCGATCTCCAAGCAGCAGCTGGTCAACGGCGCCAGGCATCCCAACTACGTGTGGTTCCAGAATCTTGCAGTCGGCGGCCAGCTGGCGAGTCATGTCCAGCCCGCCCAGACCACCGGCAGCTCCCCGGCCGAGTACTTCGTCAGCGCCAACGACCCCGACAGCACCTCCAGCGACACCCTTGCCGTGTGGGCGATCACCAACACCAGATCGGTCACCACCGGCAACGGCATGCCGTCCCTCGGCGTACGCCTCATCGACTCCGAGCACTACACCCTCCCGCCTGATGCGAAGACTCCCGTCGGCTTCTGTAGCGGTAGCAACTGCAACAACGGGGCGGGGGGGCCCACCACAGGAGTGCTCGCAACCGACTTCGACGATGTGCAGGAGGTCCAGCTCATCGGCGGAAACCTTGTCACCGCGCTCAACACCGGCCTGCGGCCCTCGGGTGACAGCACGACGCGGTCCGCTGTCGCGTGGTTCGTCATCCACCCCGTCGTCTCGGGCTCCCAGGTTGCCCCGTCCACTGCGATCACCCGTCAGGGCTATCTCGCCAAGCGCGGCCAGTACCTCATGTACCCCCACATCAACCGCACTGCCTATGGGAGCGATGGCATTGGTCTTCGGACTGACCGCTGCCCACACATTCCCCTCCGCGGCATACGCCGTGGC